>NZ_JBPWGY010000006.1:0-351104 GCF_051780025.1 Bacillus cereus group sp. BceL062
ATTTACAATTAGTTGATGGTCTAGTTTCCTATTGCCTTTTTTAAGCTGTAATACTAGATTTAATAGTTCAAGTACTAAAATACCTACTTGACATCACACCACAGGTCTTTCCAATTTTAGCAAAAAAATAGGGACCTCTAATTAGAGGCCCCCCAAGAAGAGAGAGAAGTAAAAAGGAGTAAATAACATAACAAGCACATATGAGGATTCAAATCATATGATGAACGCTACATTATATATAAGCTATTGCTATATAACACTCAATCTTCTAAACCACGAGCTCTCGACTGGATAACGTCGACAATATTATCCCAGTAAGAAGGGTTCTCTTCCCTTTTCCATCAGCAACTAAACCTATGCAAATTAAAGTGATGATATTTTTCTGCATCATATATTCTTTTTATTTCCTTTTTAGGTCACCCATTAAACACGCATTTAAAAATTCAAAAACCTTCCAAGTAATGTGCATATGCACCACTGCGGTATAGAATTACTCTTTGTTTCTTAACAAAGATGCCATTTTTCTTTCTTGGAATCTTTTCAATCCCAATGCATGTATATAAAGATGGCCTGGAAATTCTTTTATCTTGTTATAGTTCAACTACAGTACTTCTTTGCCTGCCTCACAAATCAGCTTTTGTTACATAAATGATTCCATTGTCTTGATATCAGAATTAACATTAAACAATAGATTCAACCAGATCCTACCTCATTTTTCTCTCCATAAGCCAATGGGAGAAGAAACAAAATTATGGCTGCGGTTATACGAAGAAGCACTCCATATTCATCTATCTCACCAATTTTGTAAAAATAAGCCGTACCTATAACTCCCCCCAATGCCCATCCATAAAAGAAATATCTTAATTTCCATAAAGGTTGCTTGCAGCAGTCAAGAATTTCTTTTATTTCTTTTTTTAATGACTCAATAAATTTCTTCATATTTCATTTCTTCCTCTCTCTCCATTTACCATTTGAGCATAGTACTTATCTCCTGCTCCAGAAACTTCCCTCAAATATGCCATTTTAGCTATGAATTCGAAGAAAAGTCTCTCTCTCCAAAACTACTTAAATTATTTTTAATAATATGAACCTCATAAACTGATTGTTTATTTTGGATGTCAGGTCGTAGCTAATAATCTGTTGATTGTTGGCCACGTAGCAAGACACTTCTTTGTAGCAAAACATTACAAATTTTACTTCATATAGAATCTTTACGGATTCCACTATCTTGAGGTAGATTCACTACATCTAACCCGCACCATTACGTGTAGCCACATTTCACTACACAAATTGAGACTATATCACGCTTTTAAAGAGAAAAATGCCTCCTATTCGAATTTAAGAAACGCTCACCTGCTCACTTGAACCCTACTCATTTTGCCGAATTCCAATATCATTAATAACTTGTTTTTCATAATTAGATTCATAATTGTTTTTTCTGTGAGGATTTTTTAAATTTACAATTTCATCCATAACCATTAGAGCAAGGACAATCATTTGATTATTCATTTTGGTCTCACGTCTTGCTTCTCTCACAGGAGCGTTTGTAACATAACCTTTTTTAGAAGAAAGTCAAGATAAAAAAACAAGCCGAAACTCTTATCAGCTTGTTTTTTCATAAATATAGAATTATGCTGACTCAACGTCTTCTTGAACCTTTTCTCCTTGAGTCACTTCTTCTTCAATTTTTTCTTCTAACACAGTCTCATCCACTGGTTCTTTAACAACTGGTACTAAGTCAGCATTCGTTAAAATAGCTTTGTACATTTTCAATTCTTCCTCATCAATATGACGAAGTACGTAATCAAAGACATATGCATTTAGCTCTTTGCCTTCTAACTTATCAATAGCATTAACAAAGCTAACATAATTCCTTAAACGTTTATTGCTGTCATTCTTAGTAATAGACGGCAATAAAGTCAGAGCTGGAAGATATAACGTTTTATTCTTTAAAAGAACTAAAAGTTTATCAGCAATCTCGTTGTCCTGGTTAGTTGCAAGAACAGCTGACTTTGCTTCATTTGTAGTTGCACTAATTAAATTTTTGAATAACTCAATCGCTTCATCAATCTTCTTCATATAATTCATTTTCAACACCACCTCTCTACAATAACTTATTACAACCTTTCCTTTATTAAAAAATCAATACTAAACATGAACTACAGTTAGGAATTGTCCAAACAAGAATTTGACAATATACATTACTAAAGGTTGTTGTATACGTGTAAGAGAGGTGATAAAAATTGAAAAGTCAAAGAAAAGAATATGAATTTTCAGAAAAGTGGGTAGAATGCTTAAACTGTTCCCAAGAGTACGTAATCGAGTATGTAATTGATGAGCGAGATACAAAAGGTTGCCCCGTTTGTGGTTCTTATGCTCATGAAGATCCAGCAAGTGAATATAGCAATTGGAGCGCTTAAAAAATGATCGAATACATTGAAAACAATAATTCAGATAAACCACAAGTTAATATATATATCGGAGAAGACGAATGGGCGAACTATTCTTTTCAAAACAAGGTTCGATTATTGTATCGACTCAAAAACTCCGACAATTTACTAGCTAAACAATTGGTAAAATCTATTTCTTCATTAATAGAAGAAGAACAAAAGATGAGCGAGATTGATTACGAAGCAACAGTAAAACAATGTGAAGATACGATTGAATGGTTTGAATAAAAAATACGTACCAATATTACTTGATTTTTGAAGCAATTAGACCCTTCTTACCTTCACGTATATGAATAAACCAACAACAAACATCACAGATTTTAAATCCGGGTATAGAAATTATCTATGTTTTCTACAAAGAAAACATAGATATCCCGAAATAACTATTCCCATTTAAGACAACCTATTCCTAACAGACGAATTTAAACTGATTGGAAAGTTCATCAATTGAATCACACAATTATTGCTTGATGCAAATTATTAATTTTAAAATCAACAATAACAAAACAGATACTTCCTCTAAATTTCCCCTCAAACATAGTCTACGGGTAACTACTATTATCCTTTTTATGAACTATTCTAATCCAAGCTTGATTAATTCTTTTATTTTTACATTGCACAGATAAACATTTGTCTTTATATAGTGACGAGAATAAAGCAAAACGCCTTAAGGGCGTACTAAAAGGAGTTCGTACCGAAAAAAGCAGGTGAAGTTTCATGTGCAAACCTTGTCCCATGATGAACTACTGCGACGGATTACAAATTTAGCTCCAGATAAGGAGGTAGTCGCTGCATGACTCCGAATGAAATTGGCATTATCGAAAAGATTTTTGTTAGCATTACTGAGGGTGATAAACCTTTTATGGTTCTCTTTGCGATTATCATGCTATTTGTTATCTTTATGTCCATAAAGGTTATGGGATATGTTCGTAGTGTTAGTGATAGTCACAAGGAACAAATCACCTCTATGAATGAAAACATGAAAGAACAGCGTGAAGACCATTATAAAATGATAGCGGAAGATCGGCTTCGCTCTGACAATCGTGAAAGAGAATTATTCGTAAACTTAGAAAAGAACACCCAACAGCTTGAAGGTATTGCTACAACATTAAAAGAGGTACAATTCAATTTCACTAGCTTAGAAAACAAAGTCACTCAAAACTTTGATTATCTAGAGAAAGAAATTGAAAGTGTTAAGATTAAAGTTAGTAAAAAAGAAAACTACGAGTAATCGTGGTTTTTTATTATGCACAAATTATAAAATGCTTTAATACCAAATGGTTTGCATTCATTTTTCATCCCTTCTGGTATTACATTTTTTTAAGGTAATTAGAATAATAATTCGGGCAACCAATTATATTCATATGAAATTAAATATCTTCTTTTCCAAAATTACCTTGAATATGATCGTGTCCGCAAACTCAACGGCCTGCATTTATACAAAGAATTGTAATACTATATTAAGGATTTAGCTCAAATCCTATAAACAGGTTATACACTATTGTAAGATACGAAAGAAATACATCATCACCAGCATAATTAATCGATATGTAGATTGGAATCATTTAATAGATTCTTAAAAAATCCCCAAATACCTCGTATCTTGAGAAGGTATCATCTGGCATCTACTGTATACACCTGAAATAATTAATATCATTAGATTAACCATAATATGTTTTTAATTGACGTGTTTTCTTTTTATATGATGCTCTTATAGTACCACGTCAAATACACGTCTATATGTTATTTATGCTATGTTGGAACATAAACTTCTTCATCGAATTCAAAAATTTTAGTAACTGCACCAAAATGAGTTTGTTATCCATTACGGTTACATTTTATTTCGAAACCTCAAAGTCACTTCAATACACAAAGTTAATGTGCTTTAAACAAGCAAGTGTTATCAACTGAAAAGTATAAGTCAAATTCCTTTTCTAATTGTTCTTATCCCCACAATTTAATTTCCTTTTGATTAAACCTAGTATTTCTAGGCTGTCATTTCCCTAAATTTATTAACTCAGACGACCGCATCAATAACTATTTAATTAATACTTTTTATCTATTTAAGTAAAATTAATAAAAATGTTAGCGTTAAACACCGACAGCTGATAATCTTGTACCCACTCTATATGAAATCTGTATTTTTTCCACATCTTTCTTACTCTCCATAGCTAATTTATTTCTTATGAGCTCTTCTTGATCAAGTAATCTATTCAATTCAGAACGTTGCTTGTCAGTAAGTTTATCCAAATTCTCATTTATCCATATAGATTGCTTATTAGATAATGGGTGGAATAGACTTTTAAAAACGTGGCAACCACTACACCCCTCTTTACTTGACCAAGGATATGTGCCAAATTTTAAAAATTCTCCTCTAGTTGCAATTTCGTTATAGTTCGTTTTATTTTTTATTTTATATTTTTCAATAAGCTCATTGGCAAGTTCGCTATGCTTACCGTAATCACATTCATAGAAAATACCATCCGGTGCTAAATATCCCGATAACCCATATCTCATTTCTCTCATTTTCCTATTCCCTCTTGTTCTGTTAGTTTATGATTTTTCTACCATTTACGAACTGATGTTCTTATTATATAAAAAATAATAAGAAATTAAAACAAAATTTTGATATTTTTTACCAAATAAATAAAAATTTAAATTTCTTTTCTCTCTTTAATTTTAAGATGTTCTAAAAAAGGGAAAAACTCTATGAATACAAATTTTCTTAATCCTTTTGAAGCATAGTCTTCTTTACTGTGTCCACTATTTTAATTTCACAATAAGTAAAATATTTAAACCTATTACCTAAACATTTTATTACAACACACTCTGTTGGACTTGATTATAAAACACTGTGCTTTCTTCTAGTAAATTAACTTGTTCGCCTAACTTTTCAATTTAATAATTAAGAGGAACAAGCTCTTTTTGATTTTAAAACGTTACATTCTAACTTAGAGTTATACCAGAAATTCACAAACCTTATATTTTCCTCAAAATAAAAGAGAGACGTAAATACGTCTCTTTCTTTCAAGTATAGTTCATTTATAGTGAGGTACATATCAAGAAAGATAAGTCTTATACTCCTATAATAGGACTCAATAATTAAATTTTGAGACTTTCAAAAAGAGTTATGTAATAATTACCCCCCTTCTCTTAGGTACCTCTACTCTCCAAAAAATTCTCTGCTGGTGCAAATCTTGCCTCCAACAGTATGTCATTGATAACAAATCCAATATTGAATTCATCGTTTTCAAAATCTAAATAAATGGGTTTAGCTTTTAATTCTTTTTTAATATAGAGCTCATCCATATCTTCAATATTATCCTCTGTAAGTAAGTGTCTTCGATCTTTATTAGGTTCTAACACTGCTATGCCTATAGATGGAAAATACAAAAGAACATTAATTGAACCCACTTTAACATTTTCTTCGAACATTAAATGATAAAAAGAATTCTTAATGATCTCTATCGCTTCTTGCTTATTCATGACTAATTCCTCCCTCAAGCACTCCATCTTCCTTTATACCACATTTGCTAAAAAGCTAAAAGGTACCTTTTCTTATAAATGCTAAATTGAGCTAACTCACCTTTAAATATTTTAGATAATACTTTACACCCTCATTTCTAATGGTTCAAATTCTTAAAATAAGTTAGTCCAGGAAGGAATTATTGTGCTTAAATTTATTAACGTTTGAGGTGAAAAGTTATAGAAATGACAGATAACGACGATATAACCGTTTTGAATTAAGATTTAAAAATTCTCTTCTTAAAAACTCTCTAAAAAGAAAATACAGAAGAATTGAGTGAATTGAAACTCTTTTTGAGAAAATAAAAAAATATAGGACTGAGATAGAACCTATCTACACGATTAGTTAGCGTAAAATCTTTTATAGTACCGGTAAAGTAAAGAAATAAGACACTTCCTATAAAATCAGTTTCATCTATAAATTAAGAGATACAAAAAGTAAGAGATACAATGATTTCAGAGATGCTGTCTATGTTAGGTATTTGTAGACTTACATAAGGGAGGTGTGGTTGCTTGAAGATTTACCGTGGTAATATAGGGGTAGATTTATCTCTTGAAGAATTCTACAGACTTATAGTAGATGAAGAGAAAATTGATGACTTGCTCAACCTCATATATACATTGGAGATGGATGAAATAATGAACTATAATAGAGATGACATTCAAGCTCTTGAAGAAAGTCTATTCCAAGAAATTGCAGAGTACCAACGCAAACAAAATTCAAATGACTCAACTGCAAAAATGGAGTATATCTTAGCCCACTTAAAAAAATACGAGCGTTAAAGTTCCACAAGATGAATACATTCAATCTCTATTGTTTGAATGTACAGCAAGTTTGAAGTAGATTGGGGTAGAAATAGTCCAGCCCCTAGTTATAATCCCAAAAAATCATTTTTCAAATTACTCCAACAAATACTTTGCCACCTAAGATTAATGTATCTATATAATTATTATTTCTCACCATCAAAATAAAAAGACTCAGGATAAATTTCCTGAGTCTTCTCTTCTAATGGCCTTTGGAAAACTTAATATAAAAGATGTTACTCCATCTGCTGTGCCATGAACAGTTATTCGACCTTTATACAGATTCATTACTTCTTTAGCTATGGTCAAGCCTAAACCAGATCCTTGTTTTGAATTCCCCAAATTTTTCCCACGATAATAACGATCGAAGAGAAAAGGAATCTCTTTTTGATCAATAACAACCCCCGTATTGGTGATAGAAATATATACCATATTATCAGTTCTTTTAGAAATAGTATCTATTTTAACTATATTTGAATTCATTGAATACTTAACAGCATTATCAAGAATTGGATTCATCATTAAGAAAAAATGGTTCCTGTCTATAAATATCTCAACTTCTTCAGAATCATAGTCTGTCTCAAAAATAAAACTCGGATAGGTTTCTTGCTTAAATCTTAACAAGAAATTTACTAAATATTTCACGTCATAGTAATTGGCACTATCAATATTTGGGATTTGTTTCAAACGGGCTAGTTCCAGCGTAGTTGATATAATGGCCGTTCCTCTAATTATATTATCTTCAATAGCATTTAGTTTTTCAGCAACTAGTTTATCATCACTTTTTCCATATATTTTAATAACATCAACAGATTGTTTGATTGCCGTAAGATATGTCTTTATCTCATGCGATACATCTTGCATGGAATTAAGATTGTTTTGGACAAGCTCATGCATCCTGTCTAATACTGCATTAAAACGATGAACAATTTTTGATATTTCTTCTCCATACAAAGGATCTTCAATCCTTGTTTGATAATTATTATCTACTACATTTTCAAAACTTGAATCGATTGCACTTTGTAATGGTTTAAAAATAAATTTTAAACATACTAATACTGACACAACTGAAAAGAAGAAAAACCAAATGAACATATATAAGAAGTTTTCCATGCTATTAACCATTTGCATCTTCAAATTAGGTGTTATATCTTTTTTTATGATTATCGTGTCATAATGACCTTTATGTTTAAAAGAATGTAAAATCTCACCATATGCTTTATTTTTTTCATCAATATAAAAACTATAACTATCTTTATCAGCAGTAGCATCTAGTGATTTCATATGTGCTTTAATAGAATCAAAAAAGGTTGGGACGAATAAGGTCAGTATTTGAGCTTCAAACATACCAAATTTATCATTCTGTTCATACTCAGCTGCATAATGATAATCTTGTGCTCCTTGTTCACCCATGCGAATTTTCATTGATTCACCTGGATAGCTAATCTGCTTAAAGAACTCAGAATCAAGTTCCTGTGATGCACCTATTCCTGAAGAAACTATTTTGTCCTGTATTTTCTCTACCCTGGAAAACATAGATTCAAATTCTCTTTGAGTTGTTAGTTGTAGCTCATTATAAATAGAAAATAAATTGACTGGTATTGCTGAAACAAGAACAAGTATAAGGGTTAATAAAACTACTTGCACACGTAGTTTATCACGTTTCACAAAATTATTGAGAAATTTCCTAATCTTATTTCCCATTAGGTATCACCTCTCGATTCCTGATGCAAGGGTATGATTAATGTAAAAATGTTTTTGCCATCTTCATAACTCTTTACATGAATTTTCCCCTTATATAAATGCATCACTTTTTTGGATATTGTTAAACCCATTCCGAACCCTTTCATTGAATTTTCAATATTCTTCCCTCTGTAATATCTATTAAATAACTGTGGGATTTCCTCTTTTTCAATTTGAATACCCCAATTAATAATATCAATATATACATAGTTTGAATACTTACCTTCTCGAATATGAATGACTATCTCATTACTATGCAATGAATACCTAACTGCATTTTCAATGATAGGATTTAAGGCTAATACAAAATGTTCTTTATTAAAATGAATAATTGGCGAGCTTACATCATATTTACCAATAAAATCAAAATCAGGAAAAACCTTTTTTATATATTGTAGGTAATTCTCAATCATTTCTTTTACATCCCGAGATTTTGCAGCATCCATATAAATTCCCCGGTCTAATTTTGCAAGATCGAGAAATGTAGACATAACTTTTGTAATTTGTTCAATATTATCATCTATTGACTTTAATTTTTGTTCTACAATTAGTTTATTATTTGTTCCGTAAAATCGTAGCACATCAATAGATTGTTTAATTGAGGTTAACTTATTGTTTACCTCATGTGAAACATCCTGCATGGACTCTATATTAACTTCAATATTATTTTGCATTTGCTCGAGAATATCATTGATTTGATGCTGAACATTGCTTATTTCTTTTCCATAACTTTCCTTTATGTCTATTCTAGCCTTGTAATCCTTTTCTTTTAACTCCACAAATGATTTTTCAAGAGCTTTCCCAAAGAAGCGAAATACTAGGCCCAGCCCAAAATAGATAAATATACTTATAGCAATAATGAAATACAATAAGTAAATAAAAAATTCTTTTTGATATTTCTCTATTAGCTTTATAACAATTGGTGTTACGTTTCTTTTTACTATAATTGTTTCATTATTATCTCCATGTTTAAAAGTATGCTTATAAGTCATATAATAAAGGCCGTTTGTTTCATCGTTACGAATTGATATGTTACCTAATTTATTTATTTCTTTTTGATGTCTTTTAACTAAAGTTTCTATTAAAAAGGCTGCAAAGTATTTATCTACACTACTTATTGCTTCTTCGTTTTGTTTAATGTAGAAAGTGTATTCAGTGTTTTTTGCTGCAGATGAAACTTTTATTTCTTCACCTTTCAATAGAATTCCATCAAAAAATTCCTGATGTATCTTATCAACCCCGCCAATTCTCCACGCTTCATTTTCAATCTGAATCACCCTGTACTTGATATGACTAAACGCTTCTTCCCCATTTTTTAAAACAACAGAAACAAAAAATAGTAGCTGAATGGGTATTGTAATTAAGGTAACAGCAATGACTGCCACCGCCATTATCTTCATATGTAATTTATTATTTTTTATCCTTCTAGCAACTAGAGACTTCAAGAACATAACCCTTACCTCGAACTGTTTTGATTATATCAACATCAAGTGAATTTCTTAACCTACGGATATTTACTTCCAGAGTATTTGTTTCTTGAAGTTCTGAAGGATCATATCCCCAAATATTTTTATATAATTCTTCTTTAGAAATAATTTGTCCCTTATGAATGATGAAGTAATGTAATAATTCGAAAAGTTGTTTAGTTAAATGAACATGCTTACCCTCAACAATTACTTTGTGCGTTAATAAATTAATCTCAATATTACCGCATCGAGTAATTCCTCCGTTAGAAATATCGTTACCACAACTTCTTCTTAAAACTGTTCGGATTCTCGCAAGCAACACCGTTAAGTCATATGGTTTTGTTATATAGTCTTCTGCTCCCATATCTAAGCCTTGCATAATATCTAGCGGTTCGCTTCTTGATGTCAGGAGTAAATATGGAATTTTCTTTTTTTGATTCACTAACCTTGCAACTTCAAGGCCATTTGAAATACGAGTATTTAACTCTCCCACTGTTTTCTTTAACATGACATCTAATATCATTAAGTCATAATCATTAGATACAGCAGCATTGACTGCTTCATCACCAGTAGTAAACCAATCAATATGATAATTTTCGCTTCTTAAAATCATTTCAAGTGTGCTACCGATTTCAACTTCATCTTCAAGTAATAATAATCTGTACAATTTTCTCCCTCCCACAGGTCTTTTAAGTGCGAAATGTTTGAAAACAACGCAAAAAATCCCCTGTTAGAAGGCGAAATTAAGCAGTGAATTCATTTATCTTTCCATAATTTTTTTTGTACATAATGCAATTAATGTCTGTAAAAGGTACTACTTACGAGTAACGTTCAATCTTGTAAGTATCGTCCAAATTCCTCATATTATTTTTTAACCTTTATACGTGAAACACTTTTTATAACTACATGTACATTAACTTTTCTGCTTAAATCCTCTTTTAAAACTTGGAGTAATTCTACATTGTGCTTCATTTTCTCACTTTTGTCGTATTCCTAAAATTCTGCCCTACCTATTCAAGATTGAAAGCATACTTATAAATGTTTACACACTTCAATCATCTTTCACGACATATTTGCCACGAATGAATTTAATCCTACATTTAAGTACGTCATCGTATAGAAAAAATCTAATTAATTCAGTATTTCTGCCAATATAATCGATAGCTTTTTCTTATTTACATACCAATCTGAAATAGAAGCAATACTTTCATAATTCATTCTTAGTGAAACACCTAGCATACTCGGCATTTCAACTACCTGTTTTAAATGTTGGTTTAGGTCAAGTTCCATTTTATCTTTCAATTCTTCTGATGTATAGACTTTTATTTCATTTAGTCGAAAAACGTTTTCCTTCCTATTTATATTACATACTATACTCAACTGCCTACACTTTCACTTCGTTTAGAAGAGAAAATTCCTAAATAAAGATTTCTCTGGAATTCTAATTTATTAGACCATCTTCACAGTCCATGCGGTTAGAAACCTTATCGCTTCATTCTTTAATTTGAGACTTTGTCCAAATAATTTTCCATATATTAATGAATTCTAGCTACCTATACTAGCTGTTTATTTTAATGAGAAGATTCCTTCGTTCTTATTAGATTTGAAACCCAGGATACTGTTTAGTTTTTGAAAAAAAGTGTATTTGCATCCGCAATGTTGCAAATAGACGACTGAATCGCAATACTATCCACTTCTTTTTGCAAAATAAACACTTTCTTCATGGCAGAAAGTTTGTGAAAGCATATACCATATGTCAAATCTTTCCCTGTATCTTTGTATACGTTATCCCAAAGAGAATAGAAAGTGATTGAATATAACATGTAAATAGCCAACTATTTTATTAGTTACCAGTGCCTGTGCTTAATTTGGTTAGATACAAAATTTAGATACTTTATTGCGCCTCATTTCTTTCACCTCCATTTCGATATAGGTCTATTATACACCAAACATACATTCGGTATATAGTGCCACTTTATGTATGTGGAAAAATTAATATGGCTCCTGTCATCTCTTGTCCGAAACAAACTCATCTTCTCCTACTTTCTTCGCGTTCTTTGAGGAATGCATAAAAATGGCCCATCAAATAATACCATGGGCCATTTTTATAAAACTTTTTTAATTCTATTTTTCTTAATATAAAGTATTACGCTATTCATTGTACTTCTTTCAGTTTGTTTACTTAAATAATAGTTATACCAAAATTGCTTTTCCTTCTAATGTTCTCCTGATTTTCTCAGCAACCGTGCCCAATGATATCCATATCATCAACTAGTTAAGAAATTCTATCTTGATATCTCTTCGTCCAAAGTCATTCATTCTGTCAGCATCTGTCATATAAATGTCTACTATGTTTCCTTTTATAGCACCACCTCGATCTTCGACAGTGTAAATTCCGTTAATATATGGATAAGAATCACATGTAATTCTTACTCTTGTTCCCATTGGAACCGAGCGATCCATTGCAATCATACCTGGTTGTATTGTCTTACCTGAAGCTGTTATACCTGTAACTCCTGGCTCGTTTAATGTATAAGCAGTACCAATCCCCATAATCGTTCTAGAAACACTAGTATCTTTAGCAGTAGGAGGATCAGATTTGTCTGATGATGTTTTTTCAGGCATCACTGGCCTGGCAGATTCCTTCGCTTCGCGCAATTGCTTAGCTAAATCTGCATTCTCTGCTTGAAGTTTCTGATTCTCTTCTTGAGACTGATGTTTCCCCTCATTAATAGCTTCGTTTTCATTTTTTATTTCTTCTAATTCAATAGAAAGCTGTTCTGTATTAGCTGCAATTTGTTTTTTTTGTTCTTCTAATACTTTGTTGTTTTCATTCGCGGTTTTTAATTCTAGGACAGTTTGTTTATGGTTTTTCTCTAAGGATTTCACTTCTTTGTTTAACTCTTGAATCTCATAAAATTGAAATCCTACACCGCTAGCCACTACGGTTGCTGCCGTGACTTTTAAACAGTTCTGTATTATTTTTCCCTTTTTAATTTTTGTTTTCATTTTGAATCAAGTCCTCTCATTATTATATTTCTGTTGTTACAGTAGTGAGAAGGTTAGAAGTTTTTATAGAGAAGTAAAATAAAAAAGAGCCCTCCTAAAAGAACGGACTCTTTATACATTATTTTTATTCTTTAACTTCAGGAAACTCTTTCTTTTCGAACCACTGATGACGGCAAGCACGCTTTAAGCATGTATACTTAATCCTTGTTTTCCATTCATCTTTATATGCACGAGGATTTTGACACTCCGGGCATGTATTCTCGACGTAACGTTCTTTATATGTATTCCCCTTTGTCTTATGACCTCTTGATTGTGCATTATATGATACGATTTGTTTGTTCTCCATATAAACTACCTCATCCCTATGCAAAATTTGTAACAGTTGTTTTACCTTAAAAATTATTTACACCATAATATAAAATGTCCAAACAGAATATAAGCACTTACACTTGATTTTACAAGTGTTTATTGTAATTTTTTATTATTTTGATATTCTAAAAAATCATAGAGGATTGACAGCCGCTTTCCTTCGAGGGTTTGAACGAGTTTAAAATCATTTTTCACTGCCTCTACATTATAAATATCTCCAATAATGAAACGCTCGATATCTTCCATTATTGTGGCTAATTCCTTATGAGCAGTGCCGAATTTATCTTCAAAGTCTTTTGCAAACAGAATTGGAAATGAAGCATAAATTCGATTAAATTCATTAATCATATAACGATGAATATACAGCATATACTCCTTCATTTCCCGAATTTCTTGTAAACCAATAGATACAGCCCTTGATTCTTGTTCTCTATTAATAGGAGGTAATGGCATTTCACCTACAAACTCTTCCAACTTTTCATCTTTAATGGAAGGAGAAATATACCCCTCAGTTGATTTTTCCCTATCTTCATGCGATAAGATTTTTTTCCCTTCTGCTCTTAACAAGACCTCTTCTAATTTATCTCTCGATTGATAAATCACCGCATCATTCTCTTCTTTGTTGTTTACTAGTAGTTCACCAAATGTTTTTTCAAATATATTTGATTTATCTTTGTTTGACATTTTATTTGCTACTCCCTTGTTATATGAATAAGTATGGTGAATTCGGCTTCTTTCAGTAATATTATTAAAACCTACTACTCTTCCAACTGAACCTTGTCTAAAAATTATAAGCACATGGACATCTTTTTTAGATAGACATTCGCTCTTACATTTATTGTAAAATTATCCCATGGATATAATTACTGGTACAACTTAATTTTCCCATATTATACATAAAAAAACTAATTAAATTAGAATGAAGATTCTATGACATTTTATTTATTTACAAATAAATCTGATTATTATTTATAAAAAGAAAGCCATCATCATAAAGATGCCTGCCCTCTTCATTAATTATTTATTCCCACCACCAAGAAATACTACTAGTAATAGACATCTTAGTTGCAGCCATTGAAAGATTAAACATCATTTTTTTGAGCATTCGTTTTTACCTCCTTAATTGTTTTGTCAAACTGTTTTTCTGTCCGTTCTTTTCTTATGGAAAATATTAAAAGTAGAATAAATACTAAAGTTGAGCTAATAGTTAAAAATATTAAATTCAAATCAGTACCTTTTACATGTGTCATAAACATTGAAGCAGGTAGAACAATTGCCGCAACAAGAGAAATTCCTATCACTATATATTTCTCATATTTAAAACGTATTTTTTCGAAATCAAATTTAAAAGTCCACTCTTGAGAATAAAGAACAAATGCTAATAAAGCATAGCTAAAACCAGATGTAATATCCATTGCATAATTCCTCCAAATATGCTCTTTCAATTCAGAAGGACTAAAAAATCCAAGTGAAGCAAATATGATCATAATTTGAATAATAAGAGGTATAATGACACCTCCTGCAACAGTCACTACAAGTGCCCAAATAATAGAAAGCTTCTCTATAGCAGCTAAATAAAGGAAAGTTATCAGCATTCCTATAATCGGTACTAAATAACCAATACCTTCTTGTTTATTAAAGTAGATGGAGTAATTAATAATACTAGTCAAAAATGAAAGTAGAGAAATTATCGTAATGTTTCGATGGAACCTTAAACAGAATATAGCGCACATAATTGCATAACTGCCAATTCCCAAAATTGTTTGAGATAAAATAAACCAACCCAAGTTTGCTGAATTCAAATTTTTCACCCCTAAGATATAAAAACATATGCATTACACTCTAATAATTTTGCCATACTCCATTTTAAGATACCAATTAACTTTACATAAACATTCAATGAAATCATTGTCATCTTTCTAAACATTCTCACTAATTTATCTTTTCATTTTCCTCTTGGATTTTTCTTATTTCTTGATTGAATAATCTCACTAGATAAATAAAGTAAATATTTTTCATCAAAACGAAATAACGCAGTGGGGGCAATTTTCTCAAAACGCTTCAAATGTATATGTAAAAACAAATACTTAGGATTAATAATTATTTTTTAAAACGTGTATTTATAGCTTTTTTATCTTTTACCATTAAGTAATCCCGGGTTTTAAATCTCTATTTTTCTAAACGACATTCCCAGCCGTTTGCTTTTCTTTCTGGTTTCTTATTTCTAGGCCCTTCCTTGAGTATTCTTATAAAGCTGAATCTCTTTACATAATTTACAAATTGCTGCATTCTCATATTCGCCATTTGTTTCTTACTACACTTATGCAACTAGACCCAACTCCTGATCACAACGAGTGGTATACTTGTAGTTGGTAACATCCTCTTTCAGACCAGTGATAGTAACAACTCTAGATTTGTAACAAACAGCTTGGTATCTAGATGTTACTAATATATAATGATTCTTAACCTTAGAAGGTTTGCGGTATTTTACATCACGAGCAAGATCTCGATTAATTTGTATTACAACACGTTTCTTAGAAGCAGTTCTTTTTCCAACACGTTGCTTATACCTCCTGACGGCATGTTCTGTAATTATCATCTTGAGCTTCCCCTTTCGGTTATACAAAAATATTTTCTATCTAATTGATTTTCTATTAAATTTTCTTCACAACTCTCAATAGAAACGTAAGCAGTTAATTTGAAAACGTCAATAAGTCGGTAAAAAAATAAGACGAGCATTTAAGCCCGTCTTACAAGATGACATTATTCCTTAAGTTCTTTTGTCTTTGACGTTACCTTGTTATCATTTATCAATGTCAGCACTGATGCGATAAATGTAACAACAGCAGCAACTTCTGCTTCACCTAATACAGGTAAAGGTTGATAGCCTTTAGAAGTCAAATACTGATTCAACCAAGCTAGTACAAAGACGATAATTCGAATTAATGCCCCCTTATTATCCATTAAAACATCTTTAAACATATGCAACACCCCAAAAAAGAAGATATGGTACTTAATCACCATAACGAATTACAGAGATTAGAGCCATATCCTACTTTTTCTTCTCCCAACTTAAATCACATTTGCAAAATCATGTCCTTAAGGGAGAGTAAAGAAGTTCTATTATTGTTGCTATTTAGCTTTCACTCATTGGTGCATACAATTATCATAATTTACCTTAACCACATATCCAAGTTCCACAATTTTTAAATCCACTAATTTTCTCAAGGCTAGTAGGAATTTTTAATTGCTCGTAAGCTTCTATTAACTTATAAACTATATCCTCTAATACAGCTTCATCCCCTAATTTGAAATCCCTCTTTCAAACATCTCTTTAGAGTATTAAGCGAGGGATTTCAATGTAGCGGTTGTTAATATTGCTGTTGTTAATAATTTTAGGAAGCCAGGTTAGACCCTTTCATGTTCCTTATAATCATGATTAACTGGTAAATTTAAACTTGTATACATATATAAACCAAACAAGTGACTTACAAACATCTTAACCCTAGTACATTTACCTTTCTCCTTACTTTAGTTAAGGGTATTAACTCTAAAAAAGGGAGCCTCTTTCAAGGAGCTCTTGAACTAATTGGCTAAGACTTAACAATCATTCATGATGTTTGAAAATTGCTCCGGAGTCGTATGCTTAGAAATAGCGCGGATAAGACATGATAAGTTAGGTTGTTGTTTTGCAGCAAACACTGCTTGATCAATTACTTCCATATACCCTTTCCCTTTACACATACAGCAAAATCCTTTCTCCGTAATACCGGTGCTATCACACCATGAACATGAACGATTCTTTAGCATAGCTAACCCTTCCTTTCAAAAAATATATACTGAACGAATGGTCGTAATCCTCACTCTTTTATAGCAGGAATGTATTTTAGTTGACCATTCCGAACTGTCTAACATAGGAAAGTATGAATCTACTTCATTGAGTGTATTATGAATGCGCGTAGAATAAAGATGAGAAACTATTGGTAGGAACAATTTATATGTTTGCTGACTAACAATAACAACAATATCTTTATCCTTTAATTGTTCACCCCTAAATTGAATATAATCAAATCCTCCAAAAACAAAGTTTACATCTATTAAATAGAAATAATCTATTTTTAAAGGTATTGGACTCTCTTATAGGAAGTACTGTATTAAATCAATTTTTAATGTTTTGTGACTGAGTAAAAAAATTTTTATAATCCATAATAAATTTATCTTTCTTTGTTGATATGAAATGGGCCATATCATCTTTTAATCGACAAAACATTCTATTATCAAAACCAAGACTTATTAATTGTAGACATTAATTTTGCAATATTCATTTATTACCCTTCCCCGTTTCGTATTTTGTAACAAGTTCCTGTGCACGCAATAGAATTTCCACATCTTCATACAACTCAAACTGTTTTACGGGGTCCTTTTCATCCTTAGCACGTTTTTCCACCTTTTCAACAAGGCTTCCAAGATTAAAAGTTTTTTCTTGTTTCATAACTTGTTTAGTTAAATATTCATACTCTTCTATTAAGCAGTTGGATATTTGTTCTACAGATTTTTCATGCGATAAAGTTTGTCTATAAGAATTATAAAGGGTCATCGTAAATTGATGGAGCCCTTGTTTTAACTCCGACCGTAACCTTCTCTGATCACTCATATAATCACCTCCACCAATAAATAACCTACTTTAAAATGGTAAATCATCATCACTGATATTTATGTCACCAGTGAACATTTCAAAGTTATTTTGTTGTTGATTACTATTATTATCAAAGGTAAAAAATACAATGTTATTTGCGCGTAATTCCCAGTACGTAGTTTTATCCTTCTTAGAAGATTTCATTTTACCGATTACTTGCACAACAGAACCTTTCTTTTGGTATCTTTGTACCTTTTCACCCATTTTCCCCCAAACAGATACATTAAAGAAATCAGTAGTTTTTTTATCTCCATACCCATCATCTACTGCTACAGCAAAACGACAAACTGTCTTTTCACCATACGTATTACTCTCAGGATCACTAGTTAAGCGACCCGTAATTGTAATAATTTGATGCATAATAAATTACCTCCAACTAATGTTTAATTAATTTGGTAAAAATGTTTCATTTGCCACATAGTCATGAAGCTGTTTTAACAACAGAAATACAGCCGATTTAGTGGAGATTTTACTTTTCTTTAAAATCCTGTATAAAAACTTTACTTCTATTTATGACACGTGAAGATTGCATTTCTTCCCTATTTTTCTCTATAAGTTTATTAAAAGGAGACTGCTGATAGTTTATTTACTATCTTTTTGAAAGAAATACCTACATATTTCTATTAAAATATGATTATCATTAGTAGTGTCATGATTTATGAAAATAGAAGTACTCCTTAAACATTTCATGTTATAGTAAAATGTTTTTAATGAAACAACGTCAAACTGCTTTTATGAGTTGTTAATAAATAACTCCTCTCAAAATGTAAGCACTTAAAAATTAAAAATCAAGGTAAAAAAAGAGCTTTCCCACGTAGTTTTTTCTACACAAGTAAACTCTTTACATTAGGTGTATATAGTATTTTAAATATATCTAATCTGTTAATAGTACGAGTGAGAGAATAATCATAAGTTACCAGAAAGAACAGGTTACAAAATCGCGTAAACCTTACCAACTACTACCAACCTAGCTAGGAATCCTCTTCGACCATTAGTATATCTATCTGTAGTATTATCGTTACATTAGTTACCTAGTACTAATTCATAACCTAGCCAATAAATAATTATTGTATTTCTAGTCTTATAAACCCTTGGGACTAAGTTGCTTAAAAATGTTTTCAACTAATATCAAACTCCTTTTCGTTTTATTAAAAACAAACGACCCAAACGGTATTTTAATCCGTGCTACCGCATAGGCTATGCAGAGCTATAGAACTATAATTTTTTAAAATGACGAACTTGAACCTGTAACTCTGTGTGTGTAAGATAAGCGTTCTAACAGCTAAGCGGAGAAGAAATAATATTTAAAATCATAAGTACTTCTCTTTTATTTTCCGGTATTTACTTTTTATATTTAGATTAAGGGCTCCTACCACTCCCCTAATCTAGTATCGAATACTAGGTTCTTCTTCCTCACAGCGAAGACCATCCTAAAATCTATTAATTTAATCTTAAATATTTTTGCTAGATTATTAATAAAACCCTATGATCAAATAAAGTCAATAATAACTTTTAAATTATCTAAATAAAAAAGCAGACACAACATGTGCCTACTTTTTTGGAAATTAATATCTTGTTAGATTTGCATAAGTTAGAGAAACCCAACCATCATGCACTCTCGCCCATCCACCACTAATATCGTAGATATTCCACGTTTCTCCATTAGGAATAGTACGAATAATATCCCCATCTGTAGAAGATTGTGTACGAACGTTTAGATTTGCAGTAGTTGTAATTTTCCCAATTGGATCACGTTTTCCCGCTAGATTTTCTGGATTTCCATTAGAACTTCCTGCAGGAGTAAACTTAACATAAGCAGGACCTGCTGACACCCACTGGTTTCCTCCAACATTGTATAGACCATTAGATAGTCCCCAAGTTTGATACATTTCACCTTTTTTCACTGTCTTAACAACTCGTGAATCAAAGCTAGCAAATTCCCTTACATTAAGTTCTGGAACAAGAATCTCAACAACACCAATACCATCTGAAGATGGCGGTTGAGTTACTGGTGGTGCTATAGTTGCACCCGTACCAGTAAGTTCAGCTTGGACTGCTGCTAAGAAACTATTCCAGCGCCCTTCATCTAAGATACGGTGTGGACAATTCTTAACTGCTCTAGAATTACCATTTCGAACACCAATCTCTGTCCAACTCTTATGAGTACGCACACGATCAATTCCCCATCCGCGTTCTCGTAACAGTTGAGCGACGAATTTAATTGCTAAACTTTCAGCTTTTTCGTATCTTGGACCACCAGACAACGAGTAACAGATTTCAACACCGATAGATTTTCGGTTTCCATTCCCACTGCCATCTCCACAATGCCAAGCATTACGATTAACTGGAATACCCTGAATAACTTCAATATCATCTACTGCAAAATGAAATGAAACCTCATTGTTATTTCCAATCATGTAATTTATTTCGTTTTTTGCAGGAGCATCATTATATGTATTATGCACTGTAATATACTCTGCGTTCATAGAATAAGGAGCTTTGATTGGATATTTACTTGCAGCCACAAGATTTTGTATAACTGGAATGGCCATAGTCGTACACCTCCGTATAGATTAAAATGCACGACTAAATTAACCACTTCCTATTGTTAGTTCAAGGTTAAACTTAATCTACTTTATTGAGCGCTCCTAAATGAAGAGAACTGATATGTCTATTTTTTTCTGTACCGCACTGTTTTTACCATTTGTCTACTACACTATTTCCAGAAAACAAGGGTAGCCTTTTCCATCTTATATTCTCTTTAATACCAGGCTATTAAGCTAAACCTGCTACTACCTTATCTTCTACCACCTCAAAGGATAGTTTAAAGCCTTCTTCTTCAACTAAATAAGTAGCAAGTTCACTTAGGATATATGCTGTGTATTCGTGCTTGTACTCTACAGACTCTTTAAAACCTAACATATTTGCCTTTTTATAGAAAACAGAAGAAAATAGAATTTCGTAAACCTTAATTCCACTAGGGTCTAAGCAAACTGTTTGACTAGCAGCTCCGTCTTCAATAATTTCGTTAACAACTTCATCAAGGATACTTTTTATTTTTCCCTCAGTAGTCTTAGCAGGTCTTTGTTGTTCTACTTGATTTTTAATATTTGCAGCAAAATCTTCTTTGGTATTCACTTCGGATTGAGCCTTTATGTCTTCTACAAGTTTTTTGAAAGCAGCTTGTTCCTTGATGAAAGCTGCAAGATTAGCCTTTGGTTCTAATTTCATGTAAGGAATCATTACTGAAGAATCCATATCTACTTTCGCTACTTGTTCACGAATTTGTTTAGAAAGTTGTTGAGTTGAAATTTGAGAAGCTAATAAGCTAGCAAGAATTGGTTCTTGTATTGTTTTCTCTTCAGATTCAATTCCTACAATAGATAAGAGTTCTGTCAATAATGGATCAGTGAAAATACGAGAAATTACTTCGTTTATCCCTGCATGAGTTTCATTACCTTGTGGGTGTGAATTTAATACTGTTTTAAATTCTATTACCTCTCTTGGAGATGTTTCTAATAAAGCCTTTGCTACAGATTCAATGTATTCTTTAGCTAATGTTTTTTGCATAGTTAAAAATCCTCCTGTATTGTCTTAGTTTGCTTAGTTATTTGTTACTCGATTTATATAGCGTTCGCTATCTGCAATTTCAAAAATATGAAAATCCACTCTAGTTAAGAGGTGTTCATTAGTGTTTAAGAAATCTTCTTTTGTTTTTAATGTAATGCAATCTAATGTATAATTCCTCTAACTAGAAAACCAGATACGTGAGGAACAACTACATCTGGTACTGCATCCAGAACACTACCTTCTACCGGTCCTAATTCTTCTGTTGTCAATCTGTTCATATTCCTTTTGAATTCTTTAAGACTACAGACTGTATTTTATGAAGTGCATCAGCCCACCTCATCTTACCTCTTATTTTGAGTCGCTTTAAGAGGATTCGACGTTATATTTTTTTGCATGTACAAACAAAACCATTTGAGAACAAAAAGTCAATAGGTCAGAAGAAAATTGTACACTTGTAATTTTCATTAAATCAATAAGACGTTACCCAACGCTTTATTCTGGTAATAATTTAATTTCTCTCACTAACACACGAAAAGGTTCAAATCCATGTGAAACAATAATATCTGTATTTGCCCTTGATTTGAATTTACAATCTCTTTTTAAGGCAAACATTTTCCCACTCGCAATTACAACATCACCTTTTTTCGCACTGAGTTTCTGCCATAAAGTTACTGGTACCACAATTAATAGCTCACCAAAACCATCATTAAGTGTTACATAGACAATATTAGCACCCGCAGTATCACTTAGATTATTCATGTTTACAATACTCTGAATCTGTCCACCACAAACAATTTCCTTCTCCTGCATTCCACTAGATTTTAAATTGTAGGAGAATTCGCTAATATGAGATTTTAGTCTCTTCATTAGTTTTGCTGCTTCTAACACCTCCGTATTAGTGTCTACTAGTACATCTAGTTCGTTATTTACATAAATTTCTTTTAGTATATTTGTCATTTAAAAAATCCTTTATCACATAGTTTTTTGTTTTTTTAATAGATTAGATTATATTTTTATAAAGGAATACAGTAGAATCCACTAAAAATAAAAAAAGACCACTGATTCGATAAGTCAATTCTCATCCAATCAAAACAGGTCCTTTACGCTCTATTACTCTGATTAATAACTTCAAATATGCATTGAAAATTGCGAACAAATGCTAAATATGTCTTAATAATCAAGTATGTAATTACAGTCTACTTACTACATTAGTCAATCCCTCAATCACAGCAAGTTCGTTACTACACTTAATATGTCCCGAAGTACCATATGTTCTTTTACCATTGAAATATTTTCTAACATTCGTTCGTAACTCATTCAGCTTACCCTGCCAATAATAAAGACCTAATACTTCCTATTAGGTAATGATTTCAATTCTGTATAGATAATTAGAAAACCTTCACATACTAAGGATTGGTTAAAATCTTTATTGACAATACAATGCAAAACAATATTGCAATTGTTTCTAAAAACTTGGTATATTCTTCAAGAATTCGCCATACTAATCTTCACACTTAACTTCTCCCTTATGAATTCTTAATATATGTAATGTTGTATAACTAACAAAGTGATTAATTATATCTTTAACCCTACTAGTATTAGGAATACACTAAAATATTTCAGTTAAGTCGAAATTTTTTTCAAATTACTACACATGATTAGTAACTTTTATATTCAACTAGCTTCCTCGTACTCGATTTGTGCTTCTGGCTTTAAGTACATCTTCCGTTGTTCTTGCTTTCTTAAATGTCGTGGAAGGAACATCTTCGTACCGTTTAGCCCAAATGCAATCCTGTTCCAGTCTGTCAAGATAGTTGTTTTTAGCAACTTCGGATTTTGAAGAATGACATTGTATGCTTCACGTAACGTTAAGTCATCAAGATCAATCCCTTGTTCAGTAAGAAAATCAATTGTACTACCACGTTGAGTTAATAAGTCATCTAAACCGTTGTCTGTTAACGCTAACAAAGCTTTGAACTCAGTAAAAGTAAAACGATCTCGTACAATATGTTTATTTGTCGCCATTAAATCGTACTTGGCTAATTTTTCTGCAACCCTTTCTCCTTCTGCACTGTTAATTGTATAAATAGTAATATTAAGGCTTTTCAAAAATAATTCCTCCTAATGTTTTCTTAATGTAGGTAACATAAACAATTGATTTAAAAAATGCTAGTAATTTTATCAAAAGCACCACTTCATTTCAGAAAAAAATTGTAAACTTTAAAAACACAAGAAAAGTAGGAGCTTTAGCCCCTACTTAATTACAAAAACCATATCTCACTTAATTTTCCTATCTTTCAGATAAATGACATTATCGACATATTTCATTCATGTAACAAATAAAAATATATCCTATTTTGTTGAATAAACACTAGATTAACAAAGTTAATATTGTTTTTTAGTGAAAATAACATTTTTGTCATTAAATAACTAAAGTTAGTATTTGTAAAAAAGGTGATTGCAATCGCTATTTGTCCCTTGTATGATAAAACCAAGAAAAACAAACATCATTAAATTTGATTTGTCAATACCTTTTTGAGATATTTCATAGAAATTAACCTAAAAAATATGCTGCGATGTTCGCCACATCGAGCCTAGGACAAAATTTAAAAGTAAGAACACTTACATTTTCGTTTTGAGTCTAAAATTGGAATGCGTAAAATAATATTTCAATTTGTATTTGTTCTATTATGAAAATCTATCATCTTTAATAATACAAAAATACTACTCTTTACCTTTTTAATCTTTTGTCCTTTGCAAACTATTATACTACCAATGAATCTGGAGGCTTTTTTATGTTAAAAAAGAGAATTAATATAAAAGATATACCAAATGAAGAGTTCTACAAACTACCTAAAGTTTTCATTTGGAAAAAACAATATCGTGAGAATTTAAGTATCGGTGCGAAATTACTATACATGTTAATAAGAGATCGATTTAATTTATCTATATATACAACACAAATTTCAGTTGATAACGGAAACGACACGCCTGCCTTCGTAGATGAAAAAGGTGATATTTATTGTATTTTAGATAATCAAGAAATCGAATTCTCATTAAATATTTCAAACAAAACTGTTACGAAGTTCATGGAAGAGCTTATAGCTGAAGAACTTGTATCCACAGAATCAGTAGATGGAGGCGCTAATCGAATCTACTTGAATGAACCCGATCCTAGTGGAGCGTCATTAGCACATTTCCTAGGTGAAAAAGAATACTACAAACATGTTAAGATGCGTAAGAAAAAGAAGAAAGAACCATTAAAAACATTAGAAGAGTGTATAGCTACTGCTATAGATAAATACGGTGTAAAAAAAGTAGATAAGAAAAATTCCAGTACTAGGGAAGGAGAAATTCCAGTACCTAGTGGTGGAAAAAATACACCCCTTAGTGAGGAGAAAACTCCACCCCTAGGGGAGGAAAAAGTACATCCTAATAATATTTATTCTAGTTATCTTGACCTTAGTGAGATTTATCCCAACGAGAATGATACAAACCCAAATAAATCTTCTAAATCAAAAATAGATGAAGAACCAATAGAAGAACTTAAAAATAATATTGTTTTACAAAAAAATAATTATGCCTTATTAAATCCTATCCTTGAACAAGTTGGGATCTGTCCCGATCTAAAGGCAATTAATGTTGTGAAGAAAATACTTGCAGAAGCTGGAATTACAACATTCCACAAGGTAGATGTATTAAATGCAATAGGTAAACATGCTATGAACGTCAAAAAGTATTTATCCCAAGGCGAAGTAATTGAATACGAACCTGCATTTTTCGCTAATAATCTTGTAGACCGTATTAGAGAGAATACTCTTAAGCGTCAAAACGAAGTAAAAAAACTGAAAAAGATAGAAAACCAACAAACCCATGAAACCACTTTTCATTTTTCTTCTTACAATTGGCTTGAAGCAAATTAAAAAAGGGTTCAGTTGCAAAAAACATTTGATAGAAATATAGACCCAATAAAGCCTATTTAATGACAGATTATGACGCACTTCCAAATAACTTATGTATAAACCTAACTTCATTTTAAGTAGATTTCACCTATAAGTTAAGTTGGCTTTCATTACTTGCGTAACTTCAACGCCGTTCAATATACAAGTGGCTATTTCATACATCTTAAATTTCAATTCAGAACATACACATTTCTTAATGAAACAGAGGTCATATTTCACTATATTATTATAATATTTAACTTTAATTATTTATATACTTTTCTCTCCTCTAAACTCATGAATTGCTATAGGAAGAGTTCTTGTTCTATAGCAATTCAACAGTTGAGAAAATAAAAAGACACTTTTTCACAATCTTTAAGTAAAATTCTATATTTTAGACATACGTAAATAGACCTTCTCTTAGTGCATCTTTTATGAATTCACTGGAAGTTGCTCCGTTGATTTATTATTCCTCATTCAATTTTAAATACATTTTTAAAGCCTGCATTTCAAAATTGAACTTTTGTTCTTCATCAGAACAAAATATTATCTTTCCTTTATGTATAATTTGGACCTAAAGAACTGTTGAACTCTTTGATAAATCAACATATCAATATCTATATGAATCATATCTATCAACTCCTGAACTCATAAAACATTTAAAAATCCCTAAAGCTATGTTTCTTAAATATGCTATATCAATAACATTATCTCTCCACTACTTTTTTATTGTTAGGGATTTTCCCCCTTTGTTACATATTCTCCTTAACAAAAAAAATAATTTTAAGAAATTTTTAAAACCTCTTTATAAAAGAACGAATGTTCGTGTATAATAAGAACGAATGTTCTTTTGTTTTTTAAAAGAATTACAATGTACAATTATTTAATCCTACTGAATAGGGTCATCTTAGATGTCGATTTTCACATTTTTTATCATTTTAACCAAGATGACTCCTTCTAAAGAAAGCAACGATAAGGCTTCTAACCGCAAGGACTGTGGAACTAGCCTAATAAATTAGAGTTCGATAGATCTCTTTACTTAGGAATTCCTTCTTCTAAACGAAGTAAAAATGAGATAGTTCAAATCAGCAAGATACTGGCGAAACCATTCGTAGCACAACCATATCCTTAACAAACCTACTTCAAGAAGGAGAAGAACAAATTTTACTTTTTGATAATGTCACGCAAAGAGAACAAGAAATAAAGCTAACGAAAGTAACGGATGAAATACGCACAAAATTTGGAGAAAATAGCATATTAAGAGGAATTTCGTATACAAATAATGCAACAGCAAGATACAGAAACACACTGTTAGGGGGACACAAAGCATGAACAACGCTAATATGCAACAAGGCCTAGGAATGGTAAAATGGGCGCGATTCGCCGGAATTCGTGAAATAATCAAAGAGAAAAATAAAGTAGCATCTCCCATTTTAACCTCTGAAGAAAAAGAACTGATTAAGAACATGCTTTTATGTTCCTTATTGTCCGAAGAAGAAATACTAATTACATATTATGAAGACGGCTATTTACTTACTAACTATATGACCATCATCGATATAGATTCGCTAAATAGCGCTATCATATGTACGGATGCTTTTTATAATAAGTTGACACTACAATTTTCGGATATACTGGATGTAAAATAGAATAGATTTAAACGTTTGTATTGTTATAAAGGAGTGTATAAAATGCAAGGGAATCAGATAAGAAAGAACGCAGCAAGAACAGTTATTCATAATGATATAAATAACTATCCCTATTTAAATATACCTATGATTATCAATGAGAATGATGGAATAATTTACGAGGTTTTAAGCGCTGGTTTTCATAATAATGATGCAGTAGCAATGATAACAACTGACGGTTTCACTACAACTAGGGTAAATACACCAATCGTAACAGTAAAAAACGATGATAGTAGTATCCAAGTATTCCGTTTACCTTTAGAATTGGATTATTGGGTACTTTCATGTATGCGTGCTGCTTCAACAGGAAAAAATCCGTTCCCATGTAAAGTTGCTTTTGGAATCATTGATACTAAATGTCATGTGGAATTCAAGTAAAAAAGGAGTAAATTCATTTGTTCCTTTTATCGTTTTTGGGACAGTTATTTTTCTTAAGTTGATGGGCATGTAGCGGTATCCCTCACTATTATATCGTGTTTGCTGGGAAAACAGATGCTTATAATTCATACTTAAGAAAATGGAAAAAACTCGAAGTCTGAAGCATTAAATAGTAAGTATCAACTATACAATGACATTCATGGTCTATTCAGCGGACTTATGTTTATGGGCTTCTTCGTTGGAATTGCGTTCTTAGCAATGATGGCAAGTTGTCTAATGTTGAAAGTTTTGTCTGGCGCATCAAAAGATAGAACGCGTTATCAAATGCTTCATAAAATCGGTGTTCGTCGGGAATTGTTAACAAAATCGATTTATAAAGAGTTATTCTTCGTATTCCTATTCCCAGCAATTGTGGGTATTACGCACATACTAGTTGGCATGAACATGTTCAGTCCTCTTTTAGTGGATCCATACTATCGAATTTGGTTACCAATTGTTAATTTCATAGTGATTTACTATTTGATTACAGTTCAATTGTACTTCCGAAAGAAAATTAGTGTACAAGGTTTATATATACGAATAATCAATATATTCTGTCCCCATTTATTGGTCATTCTAAATGGGTGCAAAAAATTTCAAAATAATAAATGTCATAGTACTACGACCTGCGAATAATTGATTCTAGTGTAAAAGCTCTACAATTGTATCATTTATTTAAGAACAGACTATTTCAGTAGTCTGTTCTTTCTATTTTTCATACAAAACGGGGTTACTCTTATACAGCATATCGAACTCAGTATTTTTTCGAATATTCGTTTCCTCCTCAGGGGTAAGATCTACTAGTTTCGGATTTTTTTAGCTTATTTCTTGATTTCAATTAATTTCAACATATCTAATGACCATCCACTATTCTCGTTTGTCAAGATTTTTCATATCTCCGTATACTTCCCGAAGTTTTTGCTGCAGTATATCACGGTCCCATAACAGTACATTGGTACTCTTCGCCTGATTTTGTGCCTGTTTCGTGTAATAATTATTTGTGATAACTAAACCCCGACCTAAATTGTAGAACGCAATTCCAGCAATAACCTCTTGTACGGCCTTGTTTGGTACTTTATCACTATACCGCTTTGCCTGTATGCCAATATTTAACCCTTTTCTTCTCGCAATAACATCTATACCATAATCTCCCGAACTACTCGTTACCTCTGTCTTATAGCCCATATTTTGAAATAACTGTGCAACAAACTCTTCAAACTGATATCTATCCATTGCATCTATGACTTCTATTGTTACTGATTCATAATCTTCCACATCAGCTAAGAGATTGGATTCATAATTTTGTAGAATCTGCTCTTCTCCTTGTCATAGAATGGAATAACTCTCTCATCTTCATTTATACAATCAGAAGAGAGTATAAAATAAATAGAAATTAAAAACATGGTGAACATTTTTGATGGTTCAAGACTTTGAACAGATTTTTCTTCAGCATACGGAATATTTAAACCGTAATTTATATCCCGATAAATACCTAGTTGTTGTGAATCATAGCGTATACCAAACCCATTCATTCTCTTTAATTCTATTATCTCAGGTTCTTTTTCTGCATTAGAAAGTTGTATATACTCTATTTTTCTAGACAATTTATCTAGAAAAAGTACATGCTGCAAATCTTCACTTACAAATTCGAAGTCAAACTAAAAATCTGATAATACCTCTCTTGATTTCCGAAGAACATCCTCTTTCTCTTTAAAATATATTTCAATTCTTTCTTCTTTCGACAATTTATCTGGCTTTTTCCGTTTAAAAAATCCCCACACCCCCCTGCACAGTTTACATATACGCTAATACTTAATATGTATTATAAACGTTGAGATAAATGCTCTGCTATACAAATTAATTCAGGATGTAGTAAAGAGTACTGTATAAAACGCAAACAAAATAACCCCTACTAAAAATGAGAAGAGGTTGAAAGTATTGGCGTTAAATGAAAATAAAATTTTCCTTTTCACACTGGAAAAATGAGACTAAGGTGATTGAAAATATAAACTTTATTTAACATAAACTCTTCCTTCTTCAGTAAGTTTGATATTCAAGATAAAAACTTATATACGAACCTGAACTATTGTCCTTTTACAAATTCTTTTATTACAGATGCCACTTTTCCAATGATCTTCCGTATGTTATTTTGCAAACCACATTCTCTAAAGCCTTCCATTCTGCGGTAACAAATTCATATTTTTTATATAAAAAATGGAAAAAATAATATATAATTCTATTTATCTTTATATTGCGTTTTTAATTTAAAACTTATAGAGAAATGGCGGTGATTGATTTTATGTTTAATATTTCAAAGGGTGCGATGATAGATACAATAAACAATATGATTTACAACATTGCTCTTTATGTCTTTGTATTTATTATTTGCATGTGGATTTTAGTATGTATTGTTCGATTATTTGTAAGGGGATTATCTAGAGTAATACCAATAACGTATACACCTCCGTTGCAATCTAAAGAAAATGGAAAAAGAAAACAAAATAAAAAAAGGAGTGCGTCTTATAGAGTTCAATCAGTTGGAAAGAAAGCAAATACAAATAAAGTTGTAAATTCTGATTTGGATGATGAAGATGATTTTAACGACTACTATGACGACTACAGTTCCTCTAGCTATTATAACTCTTCTAATAGTTCAAGTTCTGAAAGTTCATATAGTAACTCCAATTATAACAGCACTTCTAGTTACAAAAATGAAGATTCCTCTAGGTATGATAGTCCTTCTTATAATTCTAGTTATAATAGTAACTCAGATGAAAATGATTACTAATAATATACTAACTTGCATGATAGTGCACAATCTATTTGTCATAAGAATGCACACAGCCATGTATTCAAAATATATTAAATTGCAACAATCATTTTGATTAGGAATCTTATCCATAACATTAAACTTAAGATGGTTCCATACGGAGAAAGGCGCCTTTGGTGTCTTTTCTTTGTAAGGATCAGTACCAAGCTTCTAATATATTACGTAAGAACTTGACGTTATTTTAAATCGCTCAAAAAATAGACAATGATTTTCACTTCCAACTTCACAAAACAATTTTCCCTTTTTGATTTGTACTATTTGACGATGTTCATGCAAATTGAATCAGTCTATCCACTAAACAAGAAATAATTCTCCAAGAGCTGAATATATCACTCAATAAAGCAATTTTTCATATAATTGATTTCTTGTTTCATCTAAACCTATATCCTTAGACTTCTACGCTTGAAGTATCCTTTACGGATAAAACATTCCTTCACTACTACGTCAATTAAATCTTTTCTTGCTGCAGTAGTTTTTCTAATTCATGAAGAAATGTATGAGTTTTCTCAACATCCTTTAAGGTATCCTCTAGGTTCTCATTTGCTACAAAATCTCTAATAGAATGGTTAAAAACCATTAACCTACCATATTTTTGCTCTATTTCTTTAAACCACACTTCTTTTTCCAAACGCTTAAAATTTTTACGAATGACTTTTTCCCTTTTTGAAGGGATGGACATAAAGAGTCCTCCTAATACATCACCGATTACATCTCCCATGTGAAACCCCCCTTTTTTATATTTTAACATTTAGAAAAAAACGATATATAGTAACATTTCCAATACACTTCAAATAATGGTTCGTTACCAATTAGAGTGAACGGTAGAACTTGCGTTATTGTTTTTTTCTTATCTCGACAGAATACGACATCACCATTTACCTTAATTTGGTATAATCATCTGTGGAATTTTACAATTTTTCAAAATGGAGGAATTAAACATGTTCAAAAAGTTGAGTACCATTGCATTAGGAAGTGCTTTAGCGATGAGTCTAGTTGCTTGTAATGATTCGTCAAACAAAACTTCTACAGAAAAGAAAGATGAACAAAAACAAGAGGCTAAGAAAGAAGCAAAACAAGACCAAAAACAAGAAACGAAAAAGGACGATAAAAAGAAGATAACGGTTGCCGATGTGGATACCATCAAAACTGGTGATCCTGTAACTGGTGAAGGCGGAGATAAATACGAGGATCTAGTTGCTAAATATGGCGAACCTGACATCAAATCTGATTCTACAAGTAAAAATATAAAAACGTATACTGCTAGTTGGAGTAAAAATGCAAAAGGTGGCACAGGAGCTAATTTCACCGTTAGTTTCATTGAAAAAGATGGTCAAAAGTTAGCAGTAAGTAAAACTCAAATAGGGATGGAATAAATCCTAGTCATAGAAATCATGGTTATGAGGAAAATCCTAAATCGTGATAAAACAAGCACTCGAATGGGTGCTTGTTTTATCATTTGAAAGTAATGAATCACTAGAAATCCCCACTTATTAACAAATGATTTATTCTTCTTACATTTACGACCATACAAAAAACATGTAGTACCCTGTATTTTACGTACTGGAAAAGCAAATCCATAGATACATCCTTTTCAACTTGATATGCTCTGTTCTCATAATATAATTCCATACTAGATATCTCTGTTTTAGATTCTTTATAAATAGCTTGATCCTTTTAATGATTAGATATTAAATCCCGTTTATTCTCATAAAGTTGTAATGGCGCAACCCCCATTCAACTTATTTATATATATTTTTAGGTTTAGTAAGCAAAAATAACAATTAAAAATAGATTCAAATTGAAAGAGGGGATCTAAATTATGTTTAAAAATGAGGAAGAGCTGCAAAAAGCTTTTGAAGCAGCAAAGGCGACCTTAGCAATTGAGGGATTGACTGTTACAAAGGAAATGGAGAAAGTCATAAAAGATAAGTTACGGGGAAAGATTACTATGGAGGAATTAATTAGTTTAGCAGATGCTATTGCCAGATGTAAATAAATAATCTTTTACTTCAAAATCTGTAACCTTGAAACCAGCTTTACATAAAAATAGTAAAAAACCATTTTGAAAGGAAATTTAACAACATGGTTTTTTACTTTAAAAATGAGATTTTCAGTTGCTACAAAATTGTAATAAGCACTTACTGTAAATTTGCTAATTGAACCTGGGAAAACACAGTAACAATTTTACAAACGATAAGATTTTGAAATTCCTCGTACCTCCCATTATTCATCAAAATTCATATCCCTTCAACGTTGCTATTCTGGATAATATTTCTTTCTTAACACATTTAGTTCTTCACCTAATTTTTCTACATCTGGTTTCCAATACAAAGAAACAATCGTTACTTGTTTTAAAGGAATCAGTCTTTCTGTTTTAACCAATTGATTTAATCTAGAACGAGTTATATTTAGTAACTCTAGTACCTCGGCAGACGTCAAAATATATTCATTTACAAATTGTTTAACATCTTCTCTTGTTCCTAATTCATGCATAATACGTCACCTACTTTTATAATCTGTTTTTTATCATTTCCGTAATCAAACTCTTTAGAACTAGATATTGAAAAAGAGCTTAAACCAGCTCTTTGGAATTCTAAGTGGATTCCAATTGCAGAAAATGGTGGCGGAGATTACCTTTGCATTGATACAGATCCATCTGAAGTTGGATTTTCAGGACAAGTTTTATACTATTACCATGACTGGGGAAGGCGTGCTATTGAGACAAAGAATATTTTTGCATTCATCGAAATTTGTTTAAAAGAAGAGAATTATGAATAAATGTACCTAAAGTAATGTGTGCTTTAGGTACATAAGAAAGGACATTACATATTAATTATACAAAATATGTAATGTCCTTTAATTTATTTTAGCCTTTTCATTTTAGGTCTTGAAAATTATAAATTCACACAATCTTTTTAAATACCATTTTATCCTAGTAAACAATCAACTTTTACAGATGGTACTTGATGCAATTTAATATTCAGATGAATAAGTTAGCAAGAGTTTAATTATGCCTCCCTTTTTTATATCATGTTCCGGCTATGTAAGATGTTCTGGGTCTTAAACATAATATAAAAAGGATCAAGAAAATGACCCTTTTTATTATTTTAAAACTTAGTTTGTAATGAAAAATTTGGTTTAAAAGAAATTTGTAATATACATTCGATAGTTGGTGAAGTAACAATTTATGTATGTCGAACAATTAAGATGGCTTACTACCATCCCTTGTCCGAAGCCAATTCACCTCCCAACTACTCACTTCGCGTTCCTTGAGGAAGGCGTCTTCTTGACAAAAATGATAAAATGAAGAGATGGGTACTTTATTTAGTCCGTAAGCCAAATATTCTAAACTATTTATACCCCTGTAAATCTTTTTTAATTACATCCCAGAGTGAATTATCTAGGCGTATCGGTTTACCCTCTTCGTCCCATTTTATTTTTCCTGTTCCCAATTCATAATTCATTCCCGTCCATGTGTCTTCACGGAATGCATAGAATGATTTATGCCAACCTTTTTGGTTGAAGATAGAAATAAGATCTTGCATGTATTGGCTAGCTCCTGGAACAGTACGGTTAATTCCAAACTCCTCTGCAATAATTCGATTAGATGGTACATGGTTTTTCTTAGACCATTGTTGGATTGGCTTCAAAAATTTCTCTAATCCTTGTTTATTCCACATTACAGGTTTCTCTAAATCTCCTACTTTTACTAATCCTGGATATTGATATTCCTTGTTTTGTTTTTCACCTTGGCTCGTTAATTCATATGGTTCATACATATGAAATGCGTATAGTGTTTTTTTATCATTTACTGGTTTTAAATATTTAAAGGCCCATGGAGTAGCATATAAACCCGAATCTAAAATAACCGGTGTTTCTTGGTCTACTTCACGTATGGAATTAATCACCTTTTGATAGAATCTGTTTAAATCCGCTGTCGTTCCCTTCACTTTTGCATACCATTTCTCGTAATCTTCCGTCCAAAAATCATTATATCTATTATTTTTAGCTGTTTCTGGATGTGGTTCATTTATAATATTATAACCAACCACCGCGGGGTGATCTTTTAGTTCGAGAGCAAGGTCCTTCCAAAATTGACTTGCTTGTTCTTGATACTTCTCTTCTTCCCATATTCTGTCGTCATTCTTGTTATTATTAAATTGACGCCATCGATCACCAGGTAAAGATAACATTGTAAGGACAACTTTCATTCCTTGCGATTGGGCAGCATCTAAATCCGCTTTTAATTTTTCTAGATCCTCCTTTACTAATCCCTGATAGTTATCTGCATTACCTATCAGAAAATCCTTTCCGGAAGTATCTGGTTTATCCTCAAATAGAAAATCTTTATCTTTTGCCCATTTATCAGGTGCTAAACGAACATATTCAACATTTGCTTCTCTTGCACTTTTATAGTTTTCAGGTAATGACGTACTATTCATGAAATTAGTACCCTTCCTTTTTGAATCCCAATAACTAATTTTTGAATCGCTCTTGTGATAAGTATCAGCTCTTACATTCATTTCCTGTACTCCAAAACTCATCATGCCTAATAACGCAACAATTGGCAAAAATTTTTTCACAACTTTTCCTTCTTTCTCTTTATATTTTTCACACATAACATACCTTTGTTTTGTTACAGGAATATGGCAATTTTCCAAAAATAAATTTTAAGTTTATAAGGTGGTAGTTCATTCATAAAAAAGAAAGAGACAATTAGAACGTTGCTTCATTTAAAAAAACAAAAAAGGAATCCTTGACGGATTCCTTTTTTTTGCAATGCACTCTTTTTCAATTGGTACATTTTGCACCTACGTTTAGTAGACCTCATAATTCCTATAAAATAAATAAGATTAAACAAAATTTACTGCATGCATTTTCATAAAAGTATATGAATCTAGAAATTAATACTACTAGGTTCACTTACAAAAGATTTGTGTTCTTTCACTAAGAATAAAACATCATACTCCTTTAAAATTTTACAAATATAATTAAGTATTTTTTAAACTCTCTCTTGAACATTCTATTAGTTGTTCCATAGCAATCTTTTGCGCATGTTCCTCACTATCTATCAAAGTCAATCCTTGTGATATATAACTCCAAAATTCATATCCACAATCCTCCATCCACCTATAAGCTTCTGTTGTATATAGACCATCCTTTCTTTTAATGATTTGAACCTTATAGTTTTTACTTGGAGAAAAAAACTCTTGTATAACCCGTTCCATTTATGCAATATCCTCCTAAAATAAGCGCTAGGCTTTTTCACCTAACCCTACTAATATATTTATCCATGTTTAATCAATCTCATACGGAAATCTTCATCTGCACTATAAAGTTGTAACGTATTTAAATCATAATTTTGTACCTGATATCTAAAACTCTCAGTTCTTTGAGCCTTATGACCGTTCTCAAGGTGAAAGTTATACTTTTGACCAAGTGTTCCTATCACAAACGGAGATAATAGTGCCCCTAAATTAATACCCATATAGAAAATACTGAAACCTGAATCACGACGAGTATCTGATTCACTATATAAATCACCAACAATACTAGATACATTCGGTTTTAATAACCCTGTTCCAAGTAATAAAAATACCATTGAGATAAATAACGTGCTAACCGTTCCTGGTAGAGCTAATATGAGATGACCGATCATAATTAAAACGCCACCCCAAAATATTGTTCTGCTTGAACCTAATAGGCGATCTGCAATCCACCCACCAATAATTCCAGACATGTAAACTAACGAACCATAGATAGCCATAATGGATGCAGCTGTAGCATGATCCATCCCTAGGCCACCTTTTGAAATGGAATAATACATATAGTAAAGTGATATTGCTCTCATTCCATAGTAAGAAAATCGCTCCCAAAATTCTGTAAAGAATAAAGTAAATAGTCCTTTGGGATGTCCAAAGAAACCATTTTGCGGAACAGTGCGAATGATATCGCTTTTGTTAAGCTTCTCCATACAAATGTACTCTTAATATACAGATATAGTGATTCTAATTAAGTATATACCAAAAATTAGAAAATTTAAACAAATATACATTTGTTTAATAATTAGATTTTTAAGAAAAAACAAACTATGTATTGTTTTTAATGATACTTCCATGTAAATTAATTAATATAGATATATTAATTAAAACGCTAATACTGTATAAATATAAATACAAATGTAGGAGGATTTATATATTGTCAATGAAAGCCGTTGCGATAGAAGAAATTTATCAAGAAATATTGGATGGAAAAAGGAAACGATTCCCTCCGAATACTTGGAAAGAAGATATGGATAATAAACAGGCCCGCAGAGTAATCACATATTTATTACATAGTATTTTAAAATGGAATAAGGAAGACATCAGAAAAAAGTGGAACACTCAATTACTTGTAAAATATAAACTACGAGGCTTACTCAAACATAGATACGAAAGTAGTCCTTTTAAAGCGATAAATGATTTATATCCAAGTGAGTTTAAAGAATGGGAGTTTGGTATGACTCCTTTAAATTTTTGGACGAAAGAAAAGGCATTAACCATTTTGAAATGGCTGATTGAAGAAAAAGAAAAGTTATCAAAAGAAAAGCTCTTACGGGTATATGGTAAAAGATGGTTAGAACGAAAGAAACTCGGTGCCCCCCTGGCGATGTATTGGAATAGCAGTCCTTTTGCAATGATTAACGATCTGTACCCCAGTCGTTTTAAAGAATGGGAATTTCTTATGACGCCCAATAACTTCTGGACAAAAGAAAAAGCATTAGAAGCATTGAAATGGACTATTGAAGAAAAAGAAAAATTAACTCCCGAACAATTACTGATTGTATACAATATAAAGTGGCTAAAGACTCACAGATTAGCGTCTACATGTCAATTAATGTGGGGGAATAGTCCATTTAAAATGATTAATGACTTATATCAAGGACGTTTTAAAGAATGGGAATTTAAAGTTACGCCTGTTGGCTTTTGGTCTAGAAGTAAAGCATTAGAAGCATTAAGGTGGACTATTGAAGAGAAAGAAAAACTAAACGAGAAACAGCTATTAAAAGTATTTAATCAAAGATGGCTGATAAAACAAAAGTTATGGACACCCTTAAAACGCTATTGGAAAGGAAGCCCTTATGAAATGCTTGTTGCTTTGTATCCAAATCGTTTCTCAAAAAGCATGTTAAAAGGGTATTTTAATAATTAAAAAGGAAGTTAAACATAAGTTTTTATAGCTTGCTGCCATCTCATTTGTAGAAAAGTCAGGGGGTACTTTTATTTTCCCTTTTTTTCTTAAACATGTTTACTATTTATAAATTAAATGTTGGTTTTACAAAACATACAAAATGTTAAACTTACAAAAGCCATTGATATCATGCGTAAATGCTGATATCAATGGCTTTTGGTATAGATATGTAGTAATCATTCTTTTAAATTATTAAAAGGCATAAACTCAGTTTTACTTTTTCCAAGTAATCTGTTCTTAAATTTATCTTTCTTGTCCATCTGTTTGATTGGCTTGGAACTCCATTTTTAATGCAATACTATCCCCTTGGAACACGTTTTGATCTGTGCCGTTGTCTTCAAATATAAACTTTATCCAAAACCAATCCATTTTCCCAGGTTTTAATCCCCCTGTTTCAGTCCACTTTGGATGAAATACTTTTTTGGAGGCAATCTCTGGGCTTTGTAATTTTAGTTCTGCAAGAGTTGTCTCGTATACAGGGCTTTTTTCAGGATCCCAATCCCAAAGAAATTGTACTTTAATATGTTTACCGAAATCTTCTGTAGTGTTATTTTGTTTTAAATCGTTTACAGTATAGTCTATTTTCATCATGAGATCTTTAATATCTAATGTACCACTATTTATTAAATTGAATTTCTTTAATATTTTGTCCCCAGGTTTTAAATTTTCTAAGTTAAGTGAAGTAGTTGGTTGCATAGCTAAATCCAATGTACCTGCAGCAAATGAATTATTTGTCACCACTTGATCGCTAAAATATGCATATGTTCCCCCACCAATTAAAGATAAACCAAGAGCGGCTGAAACCACTCCAACACCTAATTTTTTTTTCAATGACATTTTTTGTTCCTCCCATATCATTTTTATAATCTTTCTCCCTAGTCAACCGAAAAGGTTCCCGTAATACAGATATACCATGAATTGTGAAAATTTTATATTAAAAGAAGAAAATTCCTTATTGAGAAAATTATGTTATTATCTATCTCCTGTAAATGAAACGCCTCAAAAATAGAAATGCTAGATTTATAATTATCAAAACCTTTGCCAAAAACAATTTAATATTAACTGCCCTTTATAATTAGAATTATTTATTTCTTCAGGAGTATTTCAACACTTCAAAAGATACCATTTCCTGAACTGTTATAATATTCAAACATTAAAATTAAATATGTTGAGATTTGCTATATAATGAAATCAAGCCATATGTAAGATGGTTTCCATGTTACGAGTAATGAGATAGTTTGATTCACCTTTTATACATTGGCTGAAAAAGAACTTGTAGGGATTCCTACAAGTTCTTTTTGTTTTTCATTTTAAATAACCTACAATAGATCTTTAAAAGAAAATAAATATCTTAATTGAGGAAGTTTGTTATTGTGCCGTCTTCAACATGTTTTTTGAACTCTTTCCTATTAACCTTATTTGTTTGATACACTCTCTATACGGTGTTCAGCTGGGATACATGTAATTTTGACTTATAATTTGTATTTTATCTCCATTATCGTGTAACAAAAAGGTATTTTAATAATACTGTTGCGGATTATTTTTGATACCGTATTTTGTTACAGTAAATTCAACAGTTAGGATATTTCATATTTCCAAATAAAAAATGTAACAAAACACAACAAAAACAATATATTTTGTAACATTAGTTGGCGTGTTATAATGAATTATCGTTAACTTTAAGAGAACAAAATTTACATATAGGAGGAGTTTAAGTGAACTTATCTCATGAAAAAAAACTAAAATTGATGATGCATACTGTTACTTTATTATCTTTCATCATTCTCATTTTTTTTAGCATTACAATTTTTTATATACCCTTAATTTTTTATTTCATATTCAAATCAAAAGAACTTCGTATAATTGCTATTGAAACAGCTGTTTATCAGCTATTCACTTGGATAATTGTATTGATTTGGAATAATTTTGTAATGAGAATTTTAATGTTTTCTATGTTCCATTCCGATATGAATGCAAGTAATATGTCAATGATATTGTGGACAGCCCCATTTTATATAATCCTAATTATTTTATTAGTTTTCGGGCCTCTTAAAGGAATTTTACATGTATTAAAAGGAAAAGATTTCCATTATCCTGTTATCTCTAAATGGATTAGCAAGTAAAAAATCAATAACGAAGATTCCAGTAAATTATGGATTCTTCGTTATTTTGTATTTAGTATCTATTTATGAACTATAAACTCATATTTTGTGTTTTAATTCTAGTTGTGTTTATAATTAAGCTATTTTAATGAATTTGAAAGAATGACCTCTGCGTTTTCAATATATATTAGATTGCTACAAATATTAATTTTATAAGATAGAAGAAACCCAGACTCTTTGAAGAAGTTTAATCAAAATGTGTGGGTTTTCATTTTAGAATCCGTAATTTTTTATAAAAAAGATTAATCATTTTTCTGTGATCTTTCCTCCATTACAACGCCGTATCTTCATTTCTAGCTGACAGTTACTATTGACGAGTTATCTATCACTCTTTATTTTATATATACTTTTCTTTAACTTAGGCTTCTTATGTAATCTTACTCTGGTTCCATTAATATCAAAATCAATCTTTACTTCCTCCAAAGACTTCATTTTCTCCTTATTTTCTTTTTCTATTCTATCTCTTTCTTCTTTTCTCTTAGTCGCTTTGGGGCCAATTACGAATAAAATCAAGAAAATACTTACCATTACAATAAACGTAGTCACTAGTACCCCCCCCCCCCCTTTGCCAAAATCTCGTACAACAAAAACCTTTTTAATTTATTCCTCCTTCCCCTTATATAAACCAAGATTATAAATGTCGCAGTAAGGCCGGTACTAACAATGTCATTACAAATATAAAAATCGAACTATATCTCAAACTTGAACTCCATTTTCCATATTTGGGATGTTCAAATTTCTTATAAAGCATACCTAATGCTAGAGATATTAAAAACATTAATACAGCTGTCCCTAAAATTATAGAAGTAATTAAGCCCACCATATTACTCATAAAGGTTTGAAAATCAAAAGAACGTGTTGTCAACATTAACACTGGTAGAATCCTTATTAATAGAATGAGAATAAACGAACCTACTCCAAAATATATAGATCTTTTTTTCCACTTTATATGTTTAAACCATAAAGAAGCTCCAAAAACTAATAATGAAATTAAAATTACTACAGAAAGAATAAGGAAAATAACATCAAAAAATGCAGGCACACTCGCATGAACTGCACCATCTACTTTATTTCCCCCATCTTTTATTACATCACTGCCGCCATTAAACAAAGAACCAAGCCAGTCTACAATCCAATCAGTCATCCACGAAATATCGAATGGTAAATCTTCGGTTTTTGTTTGCGCAGGAGCAACTGAGTTGAAAATTTTCAAATTCTCCTCCCCCTTCATTAAAAATTCCCCCCTCTACTTTAAGTATATAAATTTCCTTAACCAAAACTAAGAAAGTATTAAATCATCCTTGATTAAATAGAAGAACCACACTTATGAATAGAAATTTCATTTGTTATATTTGTACACTCGCGTTTTGACAACTATCCGTTGCATTTAGCTTTGTCCCTATTTTGAAATAAGTAAAAAAGTACCCATCCAATTGTGATACACATAATAATTGGATGGGTACTTCATTACACATTCTTTATTCTATTTTTATTGATATAGACGAGGTTTATACATTTCATGGTGATACAAACTATAGTACCCAATTAAATAATTTTTAAATATTACTACGTAATTCAATCGATTTAAGAAAATAAAATTTCACAAACCTTTGATGATAGCTTCTTGGTTTATCGAATAGAACATATGTATAAAAAACGCAGCATAATATCGGTTTTTCTAACCTTGTAAACGACTTAATATATATCTTTGCGTATTTATGTCTTGGCGTTTTAATGCCGTTACTAATTCTCGATAAACATCTGATACAGGTAATGGTTCTCCATATATATCAAATAATCTTATACCGAACTTACTTAAAATCCGTATATTATTAAGATTCCTACTCTCTTGTGTATAACTAATAATATGGCGTAAATTAATCCCAAAACTTATCATAAACTAATGCTCCCTCTTCAATGTAAATAGATATGGATATACTTCTATTTATTTTCGAGGAATCCCTTGAAGCTTAATAAGCCCTATATATTTCTCAATACCATAACAGTATAAGCCTCTCTTTTTCTACTATAGTGCTACGCCACCTCTTATAAGAAGTATTCAATAGACAACAGTTAATAAAACAAAAAAAGCATTAACGAAACTTGTATTGTCTTAACTATACTTTTTCAAATTTAAAAGCATGGACATCATTAATATACAGAATATTCTGTATATTAATGAAAAAAATCGTAGTTAAATTTAATGTATCTATTTCCTGTTATTATCAGAATAAGCCTTTACAGAGAAATGGGGGATATTATGACTGTTCAAGAAAAAAGTAATAAGCAATTGATGGAATTATTACATGAATGGTATGAAGAAATTCGTTTATATCATGTAAAAGAAGCAAAACAGACATATCTACAAGTAAAAGAACGTTTAAAGGAAATAGAAACAGACCAATATGTATCATTCTATTATTCCCTACTGAATTTTAGATATAAAGTCTTGGTAGATGGAATGAGTATTACAAAAGATTCTTTTAATCAAATAGAAAAACTCCCTAATATCAAAGAGGAATTTTCATTTTTAGCTTACTATTATTATTTCTTTAAAGCAGTCCACTCTACAATTTTAGCAAATTATACTGAAGCGAAAACACACTATGAAAAGGCAGAAGAACTTTTAATTGATATACCTGATGAAGTAGAAAAGGCCGAGTTTGAGTATAGATTTTCAACTTACTGTTATCAATCTTATCAACCATTTGAAGCGATTCAACATGTAGTAAAAGCCAAAGAAATATACCGGAATCATGGAGGCTATGAAATTAATATTGCTTTATGCGACAATGTATATGGACTGGCTTGTATAGATTTAAGAGAATTTGAAAGAGCGGAAGAATGTCTCAATACGGTTATTGATGTTTTTAAGAAGTATGATGAAGAACAATTATTATTACGAGTACGATCCAATTTAGGCTGGTTATATAACATTCAAGATTTATATCCATTGGCGATTAGACAGAGTTCTGAAATTATAAATACTATACCGAACCATTTTAAAGCATTATTTGTCTTAGCAAGAGCATATTATAAATTAGAAGGCGTTGAAACAGCAAAAGCATATATCAAGCAAGGAATAAAGTATACAAATGAATCAGGAAATGAGGAATATAAGCATCGTTTCGCAGTTTTAAATGAACTAATCACAGAACTACCTAGAATTAAATTAGAAAAAGTAGTTACTGATGCAATTTCTTATTTTGAAAAAGAGGACATGTGGGATTGTGTAAAAGAATATGCAGAGATTTTAGCACTCCAATTTTACGAGGCAAATAATCATGTTAAAGCGAGCAAATATTTCTATATTAGTAATAATGCTGATAAGAAACATTTGAGAAAAGGAGCGTTAAAGTAATGAAAAAAATAAAAAAAGCGTTATTGAGTATGGTAGTAGTAAGTGCATTAGCATGTAGCATGATTAGTTTAAATGTATCACAAAACTCTTCGTTTAATGGTGGAGATACGCCAGCACCAACAAAACCGATTGTCTCTAGTGGGGTATCTATTGATTAACGAAATACATTTTTCTTGCTTTGGAAATCAGAAAATTCAGCCTCTTAATCCTTAAAAAATGTTGAATAAAATGGATAAAATATCGAACCCCTAGTCCGGAACATATTTGTTTCGGACTATTCACGTTCTTCTTTCAACTTTTCTATATAATTAGTTGATTGAGAAAAAGCACTGTTAAAATCTTCAGCAATGCTTTACGATTAGACGTAATATGATAATGAACGTCTAATTTTTTCTACTCATGAGTTCTGTAGACACATATATTTTTATTTTAACTTCAAGATACGCTCTATTTCCTTCAGACTTAACTTACTTGCTTTTGCAATAGTTTCAAGCGGTACACCAATTTCATGTATCCCTCGAATCATTTGCATCTTACCTTGCTCAATACCTTTTTCCATACCCTCTTGTTCTGCATTCGCTAGCTTTGCTTGTTCATCTAGAAGTAGTTTCTCTCGAGCTTCATATGCTGTTCGGAAAGAGGAATCATGGCTCATGTTTTCCCCATCTCCTTTTTCAAAATAAAGAGTACACCAATTCTTAAAACAACTTTTATGGCTGCTTTAATGAATTAGTGTCCTCTAGTTTTTTAGCCAGACTATATCTTATTTCTTTTTATTTCCAAAAATTAAAATTTTCAAAAACACCCCTACACATTTTTAACTTTTAATTAACTTGAAACATGTATTTTTTATAATTTTTATGCACCGATAAAATAAGCCCCATCATTATCATATTTGAAAATAGCGAACTCCCTCCATATGATAAAAAAGGTAGTGCAATTCCTTTTACTGGCATTATCCCAACAATCATACCAATGTTTTGGAAGATTTGTAGTGTTAAAACACTACTTGTCCCAGCACATAATAATGTACCAAACAGATTCTCTGCTGAATAAGCAATTATAGTTATTCGATATATAAGAAGTAACAAGACCAATACAACGATAGCTGCTATTATAAATCCACCTTCTTCAGCGATAGTAGCAAAAATAAAATCAGTATGTTTTTCAGGAATATATACACTACCTTGACCTAACCCTTTTCCATGTAATTCACCACTTCCAACAGCTAAAAGAGATTGTTGCGTTTGATATCCTTGATCTGCATTTTCAGCTGGATTTAGCCAACCTATAATGCGTGATTGTTGGTGCGGTTTTAACCTAGTAACTAATTCTTTAAAGAAAAAATCTGGATATTTTACATATATAAATATTAATGTAGATAATATAGTTACCGGGATGACTGTACAAAATGCAATTAATTTCTTTTGAATCCCTGACATAAATAAAATACATGCAATAGATGCTGCGTATAAGAACACCATACCTGTATCTGGTTGACTGTATACTAAAGCAATAGGAGGAATTGAAACTAACATAATTTTTCCGACCAATATGAAATCAGTTTTATATGTCCGAATCAAATATTTGGCGTTATGATTCACTACTAAATTGGCGACAAATATAATTAGTGCAATTTTGAAAAACTCCGACGGTTGAATTTGACCGATAACAGGAAATTGAAACCATCTTTTTGCTCCTAATTTAACGGGAGTAAAGGTTGACTCCGGTAGTATTTTTAATATAACAATTGCCACAGAACCAACAATATACAATGCCCAAGATAACTTTTGCCATTGATCCCAATCAATACTTGCAACAAATATTAACAGTACAAAACCAATTATATAGTTCCTACCTTGCTGCAATGCAAAGTTTGTGCTTCCATACTGACCAGTTTGTTGACTACTATAAATTGCAGCGGTACTAATAATACAAAACATACATAAAATTAAAATTAGTTTTGTATCTAGACTCCTTAATAATACTATTATTTTACTCATGAAACCCTCCTGTAGTACTCAATAAATTCCACGCTCCATAATAATTACTAGTACCCTTTTTATAAGATTTTTTGTTATTCAAATAAAAATTACATTATTATGTTATAACGCGAAATTTTATTTTATCTAAACTTTCTCTTAAGGTTTCACTTTAAATAGTTAAAGTAATAATAAGTAAATCTTAATTTTTCCTAAACTAAAATGAACAAGCCCTTTTTATCCCGAATTACTTTTCTTCTTTAAAACTTCCTCATTTCCTTTCGTTCCAAAGAACTTTTTAAAAGCAAAATCAATACGTAAATTTACTAATTTAGTGGACATGGATTTTCTCTCCCTGTCTATATCATTTCTTATTGTACATAAAAAAAGGTAGTACATTTAAACAGGCTCTTACGTTACCTCACATAAGAGCCTGCCTACATTGACAAAAAATTAATGGTTCTGAGCAAAAACAATTGCAAGTGACATCGTTTTTGTCCAGAACCTTTATTTTCAGCTATTCTTTTTCTGGCCAAATTTTCGCATTTGGTTCTAATAACCACTTGTGTTCTTCCTCCATGATGCGATCATTCCATGGATTATTCTCAAGATGTCGAATCATCCAACAAAAATACATTGCATATCCAGGTGCCGTTGCTTGCGGGTGGTCTAGCTCACCTGGAATTGTAATAAAACTATTATGTACAACGCGATAAGCATCCTCACCTACCATCGCACATCCAAATCCCTGTGGCTTGTTAAAGCGATAATAATATACCTCCGGTTGATCATGGTGATGCGGTGGGTAACTCGACCATCGTCCTGGATAAGAAATAACTTCTCCTACTACCATGTTAGAATATGCTGCATTATTATAGTCAAAAATTGTACGAATTACACGTTGCGCTGTTCCCTCCCATACTCCATCTCCAGCTACAACACTTTGACACTCATTTGGAGTATACAACTTTGACGCAAATTCTTGGTCATTATCTGTTTTTTGGACAAGCACTTCACTATCTGAAAGAGCAGTAATTGTAACCTTCACATTTTTAGCCACATGTAAACACCAAGGGTTTTCTTCAAAAACAGACTGCCTTTGAATAACTTTTTCCATTCCATCCCACTCTAAACGTATTGCCCCTTCTAGTAAAAGTACTGCCGTTTCATTCTTATTATCAAATAGCAACTCTTCTTTTCCATTAGACATCTTATATATGCCTATATCCATTAACATATCACTGCATTGACCGTTCATTTCTGTTAATACATTATACCCTTCATTTAATTCAGCTAATTTTCCTAACACGGCTTTCTCCCCCTTTTAATTAATGGCTACTCTATCATTCTCTATCTTTGTCAGCTAACTAAATTATGAGTTCCTTCTATTATTTAATGAAGAAAGCTTTTCTGGTTATGCTTTGTTTTCACTTCCGAATATACGCATATGATTTTTAACGTTTTCGTATGCGGCCCTAATAACATCCTGGTGGTATGTAAAGTAATCTGAATACGGAGTATTTAGAACGGCAGTGTTAACCGCAGCAATTACATTCTGAAACGTCGCTGTTGCTACATTAATTTTTCGAACACCATGTTGAATACATTGCTTAAAATTCTCTGGGCTAATGCCAGATCCACCATGTAATACGAGTGGAATACGAACTACCTCATTAATTTCTTGCAAGCGGTCTAATCGTAAATCAGGATTTCCATTGTACATACCATGCGCATTTCCAATTGCAACAGCTAACGCATCTACGTCCGTTTCTTCTGCAAATCGTTTTGCTTCTGTAGTGCTTGTCAGCAACATCTCAATATCTTCTGATCCGTCCTCACTACCACCAACTCTGCCAATCTCAGCCTCTACCGTCGCACCGTACTGTTTCGCAAGTTCTACAATTTCTTTTGTCTTTTGTATATTTTCCTCTAACGGATAGTGAGAGCCATCAAACATAACCGAACTAAAACCAATTTCTAATGTCTCTTGAATCTTTTCAAATGTCATACCGTGATCAAAGTGAACTGCTACTGGGACAGTCGCTTTTTTCGCCGCAGCTACCATCAAAGGACCAATCATATGAATTGGCGAATGATTCAAACGAACTTCCGCAATTTGTAGAATAAGCGGTGAACTTAACTCTTCAGCTGCTTTAATAGCTCCCATTACCATTTCCATATTAGCGACACTAAAAGCTCCAACCCCATAATTCTCTTGATTTGCTTTAATTAAAATATCTTTCATTTGAACTAATGGCATTACATACTCCCCTATTTCAATATTATTTATTAAATGTAAAACCAACCGTCACCTCTTTTTACCCCTTTTGTAAGAAGACATGTTGATTACCATACCATTTACTTAGGGATAATCTTAAAATGCTTAAATTACAGACCTGCTTTTTCTTGAATAAATTTTCGGGCTTTTAATGCGTATTCAAAAGGATTCGCTAAAGCTGGGTCTTGCTCTGCTTCTACCACAAACCACCCCTTATATTCAGAGTTTGCAAGAATAGTAAACACTTCATCAAATACAATTACGCCATCCCCGGGAACTGTAAATGCACCATTCTTCACTGCCTGTAAGAAGCTTAAATCTTTTTCCTTCACAGCATCTACTACTTCCTGGCGAATATCTTTTAAATGTACATGTTTAATACGAGGTAAATATTTTTTCAAAACATAAAGCGGCTCTTCTCCTGAAAAAACTAGATGACCTGTATCAAAAAGCAGTGATACAAGCTTTGGATCAGTCATATCCATTAACTTTTCAATTTCTGCCGTTGTTTGAACACCCGTACCCATATGATGATGGTATACAATATGTAGCCCCTTTTCCTGAGCTAATTTACCGAGGTGATGTAACCCATCCGCGAGTTTATCCCACTCTTCTTCTGTAAAAATAGGCTTGTTTTGAAATAGCGGTACATCCATTAAACCTTGAATACTATGCCCTTGCTCTGATACAACGATGACTTTTGCACCCATTTCATGCAAGAAATCTCTATGTTTAATAAATGCTTGTACCGTCTCTTCAAGCGGCTTCGTTGTCAAGAACATACTAAACCATGCGCTAGCAATCTCCAGGTTTCGTAATTCCAATGATTTTTTCAATACAACTGTATTTCTCGGATATTTATTACCTACTTCACTTCCATTAAATCCAGCTAGTGCCATCTCACTAATACATTGTTCAAACGTATTTTCTGCTCCTAACTCTGGCATATCATCATTTGTCCAAGCAATTGGTGCAATTCCAAGTTTAATCGTGTTTTCTTTGAACATCCCCTTGTCTCTCCTCTTCGCTAAATGTTATAGAGTTTCGCTAAATTCTCCTATCTGTTCGTTAAAAAGAGAGCTCCCTAAACAATATGCATGTAGATAAACAGCTCTCTTTGTGCCCTAATCTAATAAGATCTTGCCTTTTGCAAGTTACTTACTTTACTCTCATACGCTGCTTGTACACTTGGACTATTAGATACTTCTGCAACACCTACATGCCACCATGAATCGTATCCATTTGTCATTGTTTTTGGTAATACTTTAATATCAATCAATGTAGAAACTGTTTGTTTTTTCGCATCTATAAGCGCTTCCTGTAATTGTTCTATCGATGTAACGCGATACGTTTTTACGCCATATCCAGCCGCGCTAGCTGCAAAATCAATTTTCATAATTGCCCCGTCTAATTTACGAGTTTGCTGGTTTCGGTAGCGAAACTCTGTTCCAAAGCTCCCCATTCCGTTGCCCATTTGTAAGTTATTAATGCAGCCAAATCCAGAGTTATCAAACAATAAGACGTTAATTTTTTTGTTTTCTTGAAGACTTGTGACAAGCTCAGAATGAAGCATTTGGTAACTGCCATCCCCTACCATTGCATATACTTCCTTCGATGGTTCAGCTAGCTTTGCACCCAGTGCGCCAGCAACCTCATAACCCATGCAAGAGTAACCATACTCCATGTGATAGGTATTAGGTTTATTTGCTGCCCACATTCTTTGTAAATCACCCGGAAGACTTCCTGCCGCACCAACGATAATTGCATCTTCATCAAGTAATGTATTGATTTGTCCAATGACTGCGGTCTGTGTTAATTGTGTACCAAGTGCGTCTACATACTCATTTAAATTCTCATCGAAATGACCTTCAACTTCTGGTTTAAAATCTTGATCTGTAAAGCAAACATTATGTAGACGTGCTAATTCTTTTTCCCACGCCTCTTTTGCATCATCAATTTCTACTGTGTAACTAGATTGATACTCAATTGCTTGCAGTTCATCTATTAGGGCAAGAAGTGCTTCTTTTGCATCTGCTATCATCTTTAATGCATCAAGCTTATTCGCATGGAATTCTGAAATGTTGATATTTAAAAACTCAACCTCTTTATTTTGGAACAATTGCTTAGATGCCGTTGTAAAATCAGTAAATCTCGTCCCGATTCCAATAACAACATCCGCTTCCTTTGCAATTGTATTAGCTGCTAAATTCCCAGTTACCCCAATGCCGCCAAGATTATATGGATGATTGCTTTCTATCGCGCTTTTCCCAGCTTGCGTTTCTCCAAATGGAATGCGGAATGCCTCAGCAAACTGTTTCAGTTCCTCTGCCGCTTCTGCGTACCGTACACCACCACCGCAAATCATAATTGGCTTTTTCTTTTTCTTAATCATTTCCACCGCATCCGCTACACTGGCTTTTGTAGGTAGACGACGTTCAATACGATGAACACGCTTTTGGAAGAAGTAACTTGGAAAATCCCAAGCTTCCCCTTGGACATCTTGTGGTAAACAAATTGTTACAGCTCCTGTATCTGCCGGATTCGTTAAAACACGCATGGTTTGAATCATAGCTGTCATCAATTGTTCAGGACGGTTCACCCGGTCCCAATACTTACTTACCGCACGAAAAGCATCATTCGTAGAAATAGATAAGTCATGCGTTTGTTCAATTTGTTGAAGAACAGGATCAGGCTGCCTCGTTGCAAATACATCACCTGGAAGTAGTAAAACGGGAATATTATTTGCAGAAGCTGTTGCAGCAGAAGTAATCATATTTGCTGATCCAGGACCAACAGAAGAAGTACATGCCATAATTTGTTTTCTATGTTTTTGTTTTGCAAAGGCCATCGCAGCATTTGCCATTCCTTGTTCATTTCTCCCTTGATATACTTCTAATTCCCCTGCGTCTTCTTCTAAAGCTTGACCTAGGCCAACTACATTTCCATGACCAAAAATCGTAAAGATTCCCTTAATAAACTTTTGTTGCTTTCCATCAAACTCTACGTATTGCTGATTCAAAAATTTCACCAAAGCTTGCGCCGTTGTCATTCTAACAGTTTGCATATTGTTTGCTCCTTTCTATCTCTATCAGTCATTCTGCATATGAAAAAGGAGTATCAGGAATTTGATAGACTCCTAATACTTCCTTCTTATGTTTTACTACTTCTGTTACTTTCGCTTACAAGCAACTAGGAGATTCTACTTCTCTCTTAATGATTACTTTTCCCAACGAGATGTAAGCATTTTCTTTCTTGTATAAAACTCAACGCCGTCAGTACCATTCGCATGAAGATCACCATAGAAAGAGTCTTTCCAGCCAGAGAACGGGAAGAATGCCATTGGCGCTGGTACCCCAACATTCACACCTAACATGCCTGATTCAATTGTTTCACGGAATTGACGTACACTTGCCCCGCTATCCGTATAGATGCAAGCTCCATTTGCAAAGCGAGACTCATTCGCAATTTCAATCGCTTCATCTAATGATTTCACACGAACAATTGATAAAACAGGAGCAAAAATCTCATCTTGCCAGATTTTCATTTCTTTTGTAACATGGTCAAAAATTGTTGGACCAACGAAGTAACCAGCTCCTTTTACAGCTGTATCTTCGCGTCCATCACGAACTAATGTAGCACCCTGCTCTACACCTGAATCGATGTAACCAATTGTGCGCTCTTTATGGTTATCACGAATAACTGGTCCTAAAAATACATCTTCATCAAGACCATTTCCGATTACAATTTTATTTGCTTCTTCTACGAGTCTTCCAACTAATTGATCTGCAATTTCTTCTTCTACTGTAACAACAGAAGCAGCCATACAACGCTCACCAGCTGAACCAAATGCAGCACTAATAATTTGCTTTGTTGCTAGTTCAAGATTTGCATCATTTAATACAATGGAATGGTTTTTCGCACCTGCTAATGCTTGAACGCGTTTTAAGTTTTCTGTTCCTTTTTTGTATACATATTCTGCAACTGGCTGGGAACCTACAAATGAGATCGCCTTCACTAATTTGTGTTCAAGAAGACCGTTTACTACATCGTGAGCGCCATTTACTATATTTAATACACCTTTAGGTAAACCAGCTTCTTCAGCTAATTCAGCTAATTTTGCTGCTAGAAGTGGTGTACGCTCTGAAGGTTTTAACACAAATGTATTACCGCAAGCAATTGCAAGTGGGAACATCCAGCATGGAACCATCATTGGGAAGTTAAAAGGTGTAATCCCGCCTATAACACCAATTGGGTAACGATACATACCAGACTCAATACCTGTCGCAATATCAGGAAGCTGTTTTCCCATCATTAATGTAGGTGCACCCGCTGCAAACTCTACGCACTCAATACCACGAAGAACTTCACCGTAAGCTTCGTTATAACTTTTTCCGTTTTCAATCGTAATAAGTTTCGCTAACTCTTCCCAGTTATCTACTAATAATTGTTGATATTTAAATAGAATACGAGCACGTTTTGGCACAGCGGTTTTAGACCAAGATTTAAACGCTTCATTCGCTGCTTGTACAGCTTGTTCAACATCTAATTTTGTTGAAAGTGGTACTTGAGCGATTACTTCTCCTGTTGCAGGATTATATACGGCTTCCATCTTCGTTGAAGAAGATTCTACCCATTCGCCGCCAATGTAGTTTTTTACAATTTGTGCTATTTGTACTGTCATATTCATTCTCTCCCTTTTATGTAATGTAGAAGCGTACATAAGATACGCACTTACTTGATTACTCATTTATGATGTTTCTATACAATTTCCTCAGCCGTTTCCATGAATGCAGAAATCTCTGTCCTTGTTGGCATTGCATCCGAACAGCTATGTTTAGAAATAACGATTGAAGCAGAAGCGCCACCTAATCGCATCGCTTGAGGAATCTCAAGCCCTTGCATTAGGCCATAAATAAACGCAGAAGCATACGAGTCACCAGCGCCAAACGTCTTTAATACCTTTGTTTTAAAGATACCGCCTCGGTGTGATTGACCGTCTCTCGTATAAGCGATTGAACCATCCCCGCCGTGCTTAATTACGACGATTTTCGCATGATGAGAAAACCATCTTTCAGCCGTAACTTGGTCATTAGATTGTTCATAGTTTAATAGTTTTTCCATCATATCGAACTCTTCACGCGTTCCAATAATGACATCAGATTTTTCAGCCGCTAGATTGTAATACACAGCCGTTTCAGCTTCTGACTGCCATGTATACGGGCGGTAATCAACATCAAAAAATACGACTACATCATGCTTACGCGCATATTCTAGCGCTAAAAATACCGCCTCGCGAGAAGGACTTTTCGCTAAAGCTGTTCCTGAAATTAAGAGAGCTTTTGATTGTTTAATATAGTCCTCAGAAACTTCTGTTGGATCAAGATTTAAATCTGCGACATTGTCGCGGTACATTAAAATACTGCAATCTTCAGGGCTTTTAATTTCTGTGAAAGCTAAACCTGTCACTGCACCAGTGCAATCAATACATATCTGATCCGTATTAATATTGTTATCCTTTAAGTATCCTGTAATAAAGCGGCCCATTTGATCATCGGACACTTTACCGATAAATCCTGTTTGTAAGCCAAGACGCGCCGCACCAATCGCAATATTCGCAGGAGATCCCCCCACATACTTAGTAAATGTTCTTGTTTCTTCCATAGGACGTTGTGTTTCATTGGCATTTAAATCAACGCATAAACGTCCAACTGCAATTAGATCTAATGGACAATCTTCTTTAAAAATAAGTGGATTCATTGTTACTACCTCCCGTGCATTATGTAAAGGTAAATGATATGGTTAAAAAATTTTTATGACCATACGATTCACTACTCTTTAATTTTCTAGAAGTAAGCGCTCTCTTTATTGATTTAATGCAGGCTGTTTATGTTCAATTTGAACAGGTTTTCCTGTTAGTAATGATTCCTTCGCAGCCTTCGCAATTCGTTCTGCTTGTAGCCCATCATTACCACTGCAAATAACAGCTTGTCCTTCTATAATTGACTTTGTAAATTGTGTTACTTCTTCAATGTAAGCCTGTGTATAGCGCTCTAAGAAGAAATAAAGCGGCTTATCTTTTACAACACCTTCTGTTTTTGACACTTGCACAGTTGTTGGGCAACAATTATCAGCAGCGACCGCTCCTTTTTCACCAAACACCTCAAGACGCTGGTCATATCCATAAACAGCTTGGCGGCTATTATCAATTACCCCTAAAGCTCCATTCGCAAATTTCAATGTGACAATTGCTGTATCAACATCATTTACTTCCTGAATGGATGGATCAATTAATGTTGTACCATATGCAAATACTTCGACAACTTCACTATTCATCACATACCTAGCCATATCAAAATCATGTATCATCATATCCATAAACAATCCACCTGAAGAACGAACATATTCTATACTTGGCGGTTGTGGATCTCTAGACGTAATTTTTAAAATATGTGGGTGTCCCACTTCTCCTTGTTGAATAAGATCATAGACTTTTCTGAAGTTAGGATCGAAACGGCGGTTAAAACCTACTTGAAGAGATACTCCTTGTTCTTTTACTACTTCTAATGCATCTAATGTTTCTTCTACCGAGAAACTAACTGGCTTTTCGCAGAAAATATGTTTTTTCGCAAGAGCCGCTTCTTTAATAATTTGCGCATGTGTATTTGTTGGTGAACATATAAAGACAGCATCAATTTCTGGATCTGCTAATAAATCCTGATAGTTAGTTGTCAGAGTGGAAATCCCTTTATCCTCAGCCCACTTTTCTAAATGACTAATCACTACATCTGAAACCGCTTTAATTTTTACTTGTGGCATAAGCTGCAAATTATCAACATGCAGTTTCCCAATTCGTCCAGCACCAATAATCCCAATCGTTACAACATTCATATGATTTCTCCCTCTTTATTTAAATTTAAGAAACAAAATGGAAGTCTATAAGGTTTAGCACATCAAATTTAGTTAAGCGCTTTCCCTATTTTTCTTCATTATACACACTTGATTCTAAATTGAAAACATTTTTATTTTTTTGAATACTTTTCTTTTCATCCGAATTTCAAATTTCGTAAGTAAACGTACTACATCCATATACAAAGTAATAATTAGAAACAAATAATCAAAAATCTACAAATATATTCTTTTAAAATACTGATATAACAAAGAATACTAAGCCTTTTAAATAGTAAACTCCCATCTATAAGGTATTCCCTTCTTTTCATACTCACAATTATTTTAGTGTCCGATAAGTAAATAGATTGCCCCCTATGAAAGAAAGTTGTAAATTGTCAAAAAATTTCATTGACGACCTCATAATGTAAGCGTATACTTTTTTTATCAAAAAGAATTAAGCGCTTAACCAAAAATAATTTATCGGTGGTGGGAGAATGAACGCAATTGGTTCAAACAAAACATTTATGGACAAGATTGGTATCCCTTCTAATTTAACTTGGGGATACATAGGGATTATTGTTTTTATGATTGGGGATGGTTTAGAACAAGGATGGTTATCCCCTTATCTCGTTGAGAATGGCTTAACGCTAGAACACGCTGCTTTTCTGTTTACGATTTACGGAATTACTGTATCTGCTTCTTCCTGGTTTTCGGGGGTATTTGTACAAATGTGGGGACCAAGAAAAGTAATGACGTTTGGTTTAGTATCATTCATTTTAGGCTCCATTGGGTTCATCGGTATAGGAATTCAACATATGAATTATCCCGTTATATTACTTTGCTACGCTCTACGAGGATTTGGTTATCCCTTATTTGCTTATTCTTTCTTAGTTTGGGTATCTTACAGTACTCCTCAACAAATGCTTTCAAGAGCAGTTGGTTGGTTCTGGTTCGTATTCCAGCTTGGACTTAGTGTTATCGGGGCCTTCTATTCTAGCTATATGGTTCCTAAAATCGGGGAAATCGCTACTTTATGGAGCGCCTTAATTTTTGTTGTCGTCGGGGGATTATTCTCAATTGTTGTAAATAAGGACAAATTTAAAGCACAAACCGTAAGCTATAACAAATCAAGTGAATTACTAAAAGGCATTACCATCGCATTTGAAAATCCTAAAGTTGGTATAGGTGGTATTGTCAAAATTATAAATTCAGCCGCTCAGTTTGGATTTGTTGTTTTCCTGCCTACTTATATGATGAAATATAATTTTACGATGACTGAATGGCTACAAATTTGGGGTACTCTCTTCTTTGTAAATATGGTGTTCAATATTATTTTTGGTATTGTTGGTGACAAATTTGGTTGGGTAAATACGATTAAATGGTTCGGAGGAGTCGGTTGCGGAATTGTAACTCTTGCACTCTATTATGTACCACAAATGGTAGGACATAATTATTGGGCAATATTATTTGTTGCCTGTTGCTATGGAGCAACACTTGCCGGTTATGTACCTCTTACAGCTTTAGTACCATCTTTAGCTCCTGAAAATAAAGGAGCCGCGATGTCTGTCTTAAATTTAGGTTCAGGATTATCAGCTTTCGTTGGACCATTAGTAGTAACTGCTTTCATCAGTCCATTAGGTGTAGGCGGCGTAATGTGGATCTTTGCTGGCTTGTACTTCTTTGGCGCATTTTTAACTCATTTCCTTACTATTCCAAAGGAAAATGAGATGAAACAGGATTTAAATACGAAAAGCGGAGAGCAATTCTCAGTATAAACTCTAAATAAAAAGAAGGTCATCATAACTGCACATGGTTACGATGACCTTCTTTTCGTTACATTCAAGTAGGCTATTAAAAAAGTTTTCATGTAATATCCTTTACTGAGGACCTCTCTACTAACTGAGGAATAATTGTAATTTTTTGCTTAGCATGTTCTTTCATTTCCATCGTTTTTAAGAGTTGTTCAAACGTACAGGCTGCCATTTGTGTAATTGGCTGTTCAATTGTTGTTAACCCTGGATCTGCAATCTCAGCATAAATAGTATTATCAAATCCGATAATTGATAAATCTTCAGGAATTGAAAGCCCTTGTTTTCTTGCTTCATTCATAAGGCATATAGCAATTAAATCTGTACAAGCAAAAACAGCGGTAGGTCTGTTAGGCAAACTAAGTAATTCTTTACTAGCACGTTTACTATCTTCCACAGTAGAATAGCAACTAATGATAGCATCATCATCTAACGAAATACCTGAATCCGTAAGAGCTTGTTTGAAACCATTCAATCTCCCTAAGCTACTTTTTCTATCCTTCTCCATCATAATCGTTAAAGATGTATGGCCTTTCTGCGTTAGATAACTTCCAACTAGATAGCCTCCCCTCATATCATCAGTTGTCACAACATGAGTCGTGATGGAAGGATGATCAACGGTAAATAATACAAGTGGTAAATCTCGATTCACGATTTTTTTTACAAGTTTATAATCATTTAGCTCCGTTGCAATAATTATGCCATCTACTTGCTTTTTAAATAATAAATCAATGTATTCATGCTCACGTTTTGTTTGATGGTCTGTACTACATAAAATGAGTGTATACCCTGATTCTCGTGCACTATTTTCAAAAGCTCTTGCTACTTCAGCAAAAAAAGGGTTTGAGATATCTGGGACAAGTACCCCAATCGTATATGTTTTTTTACCTGTTAACGCTGCTGCTACACTACTTGGTTGGTAATCTAATTCATCCATTACTTTATTTACTTTGTTTATTGTTTTTTCACTAATACGCCCAGTTTGATTAATTACCTTGGATACAGTCGCTATTGATACACCTGCTTTTTCCGCAACATCATAAATTGTTGGTTTCACTTTGATTGTCCCCTCTTAATCATCTTTTTCTATATTTTATCATAAATATATTTTGCTTCTTGGTATACTCAAGGAAATCTTTTGAAATTTGTAGGTACTTCTATCTTTAGGAGTAGTTCCTCTTATTTAGGTAAAACCTTGTTTCAAGTGGATATTTCAACTTATAAACATACCCCTGTCTGAAAGGCTTTTTACAAGCAGCATTTTTCTATCTTTATGTTATCAATTTAAGATCCTTTAGCCTATTCTTTCTAACTTTAGGCTAAAGCTATCTTATTAGTTTAATAGGCATAAGGCTTTTTCCTCTTATCCTATATTTCTTATCACCCAATCTATCCATTTTCACGAATCACATATTATGGATACACGTATGCATTTTCTCTACCCTTTGCGTCATATTTCTTTCTTTTAATACTTCATCTACACGAAGTTGAATTATATCGCCACCTCGCTAAGGCCGATTTCGAACGAAGGGTTAGTTAAAAAAATACCTAGCCAACCATTATTTAAATCATGGCAGAAATTATCAAGCCACTTCTTCATCTTGTTATTTTTGATTTTACACGTTGTTATAAAGCAAAGAACTTCACCGGTAAGTTCCGTTAGGGATTATTAATACAACATAAAAGGAAAGTTTTTTAACTACCCCATTCACCTCTTAATATAGTATTTCGTTATTTCGATGACTTATTATAAATTATATTTCAAAAGAGATCAAATAATAGGTACAATAAAGTTAACGATGGATCTTCATGTTGATTTTTAAATTAGGGGATGAAAAAATGACAGATGAACTATATAAAACTAAAGCTGAAGTCCATAGTCATGGGCTAGAAGCTATTGGAAAGAGCCTTAGAGAAATTAATAATAATCAATCTCTTACTGGGGCGCACAAATCCGGTGCTGGTGATGCGTGGGAGACTTGGTTTGGTAAAGAAAAAGATAGCGATAGCGAACCAGATATGCGTAGTGCTGGTGTTGAATTAAAAGCCACCCCAATCAAAGAGAATAAAAATGGTACGTTAAGCGCAAAAGAGCGATTAGTTTTAAATATTATCAACTATATGGAAGTAGTAAAAGAACCATTTGAAACAAGCCACTTCTTACACAAAAACAACAGTATTGAACTTGCTTTTTATAGATGGAAACCTGAAACAAATAAGGATGACTTCATTATTACAGATGTTGCTTTATATGAAATGATGAAAAATCCTGTAGACTTCGCCATCATCAAACAAGATTGGCATATCATCGACGATTATATTAAGCAAGGACGAGCACATGAATTGTCTGAGCGTCTCACTACGTATCTATCTCCGTGTACGAAAGGAAAAACAGCCGCAGAATCTTTTCGAGATCAACCTTTTTCCGATATTCAAGCAAAACAAAGGGCATACTCTTTAAAAGGTGGGTATATGACCTATTTATACAGGACTTATGTATTAGGAAGAAAGCCTTCGCCAGCTATTGTTACTAATCCATTAGACCTGCAAAATCAATCGTTATTGGACATCATACTCGACAAGATAGAACCATATATTGGTAGAAAACGTGCTGATTTAGCTAGGGAATTTAATGTTAAAGATAATACGAAATCAACTAATCCAGAAATCATAAAGCATATGCTGGGTATTAAAGGTGCGAAAAAGGATGATTTTGGTCAAGAAATTACGAAAGCTAATATTAAACCTAAGACCGTGGTTGTCTATAAGGGGAAGAAGGAGCTCAAAGAAGAATTTAAAATTTTAGAATACAAATTTGATGAAGTTATCGAAGAAACATGGAAAGAATCGGAATTAAGAGAGTTTCTGCAAGATACTAAATTTTTGATAGTTGTTTTTGAAAACGATGGAGACGTTTTAACGCTTAAAGGTGCGAAATTTTGGGAAATGCCTGATGAAGATATTGAAACTTCAGTTCATAAAGTTTGGGAAGATACAATTCATAAGATTAAAACAGGTGTTGAGATTAAATGGACTCCCAAAAAAAGAACGACAAAATTTATCAATTCTTCTTTGCAGGATAAGTTGTTCAGTAAACTGTCAGCTAGCGAAACAGCATATTATGAAGGTAGTCCGTACTCTGACAAATTACCCGCAAAAATTAAATGGATTAATCGTCCGGATGATCAAACAGATTTATATTCTGACTACTACATGACTAAACAAGCATGGTGGTTAAACAAAGTATATATTTATAATCAGATAGCTGATTTGTTTGATTCTGAATAAACATCTCAAAGAGTCCTAATCATCAATAATTTAGTTCCAAATACTTCTTGTTCAGCACCACATTATCGGCGCTATCTTTTGCAGACCAAACTGTATTAGGTCCTGCAAAAATGGTACTGGCAACAGGAATACATCCAGGGGAATTGAAAGATATGGTTTGTTTTCCAGACAGAACGACTATAGAAGCTGTCGCAACATTAGAGGAAAAAGACTTAAGAACAGCCATCTTAAAAAAAACAATAAAGTTATTTAATTTTAAAACCAAAAACATGCATAACCCCGTTCTAAATTTAGGACGGGGTTAAAATATAGTTGCTTAATTTCGATATAAGATACTTCACTGTACTTAAAAGTAGAACAAAAAAGCGTTTGAAAATCTAAGTTTTTTTCAAAAATAGCGCCGATTGTTGAATATCATTCTTCTATTGAATAGTATCGTTGAACTGCGTAATACCTACTGATAATACTTAGAGTGTGATCATGGCCATGTATGCACCCTATTCTAGGAATAACCTGTAGAAGATGTATTCACTAAATTAAGCAGTACTATTGTACGAAAATAGTTCATTAATAAACTATTTAACAAAAATTAGTTACAATTTGCTTTTTTAATAAAATCTACCACTTCCTGAATTTTTGCTACTAGTTTTTTGGGCCTATAGCTCGAATTCCACCTCTCCCCAATATTCTTAGATATTTCCACTTTCTTCTGGACCATTTTATCCTGTATTTTATTTATTATTTCTTTCCTTAAATTTTCACTCTCTTCCTCTCTTTTATCTTTACATTTAGCACACCTATAATAAGTGTATGAAGAACAGTTCTTACACTTAACTCTTTGTGAAATAACTTCGTTTAGATCATTTTTGTCTAATTCATACATATCACTAAAATACACTTGAAAACCAATGTCGTTTTTGAACTTACCGTGAATCTCCTTTAGTGGAGCTACACTTACTTTTGAGTGGTTTTCACTCTTAATACCTTTAAGTTTGAGAACCTTTAGCATTAGACCTTTGGGTACATAATTCTCTATTTCTTTGCCGTCAGTTTCCCATAGCATAATATTTTCATTTTGATCAGCCTCATTTATAATTCTTTGAATACCTTCTTTCTTATTTTTATCATTTCTATTATCCTTATCAAATACTACTATTGCATACTGACTGAAGTTTATTATTTTAACTAATTCATCTACTCGCGATTCACTTAAACCTATACTATGATTTTTTATGTTAGATCCACCATACATTGCAAATGAATAATGAATATCCTCTTCCAATACTCCCTTATAACCCAATTTATTAATCCAGTTTCTTATATAGTAAATATCACTGGGTCCCTCTACCCAAATTGTAAGGTTACTCAATAATAAATGTGATGCTTTGACACCTAAATCATCTAAAATCTCATATCTATCTTTTTCCGTTATACCAGTTTGTATGGATGATATTCCTTGTTTATTTCGCATGACTCTTGCAATTGACCACTTACTATAATTTTTATCTAATAAAATGTGTGAATGAGTAGTAATAATCGTTTGAAAATATGAAAATTCACCTTCTAATATCCTATATAGGTTTGCTAATGCGCGTGCATGTAAATTAGTTTCTGGTTCCTCTATCAAAATAATTAAATCTTTTTTTTGTACTTTAGAATAAAAACAAAGAGTTAATAACATAAGTGCTTGTGCTACGCCAGAACCCATATTTTTCAGCTCATAATTATGCTGACCAGATGGAGTTTCAACTATAATCTTACTAATATCATCCCTTATGCTATAAAATTGCATTTTCTCACCAAACAAAATGTTCATCCATCTATCGAATTTGTCCAAAAACTCCTGCGTTATACTGTAATCATCATTATGAAATAGCCAATCTAACATATTAAAAGTAGTATTTCCATCAAATTTGTTAGAGTTATTTTTATTATTCATTTGATAAGGATTTCTATCGGTTGTTAAGTATGTTATTGATTGCAGAATCCTTTTAATAAAAAGGAAAGTTATTAAATTATTTTTATTCTGGAATTTTTTTGGTACGGAACAATTTTTCAGGTAACTTTTAGACATAAAATAATCTGTCTTATTTTTATCATGTACTATTGAAATCCACCGATATTGTATCTTTTTGGTAGACTTATACTCAATAAGCATATCTGCTTTAACGATATTATTTGCATCGAATTGCCATCGTTTATCTCTGGTGACAACCAAGCCTTTCCACCTTGTGTCTGTTTCAGAGTTAATGAAAACTCCAGTATATAATTCTGTTAATTCAAGCAAATACCTTAATAAGTTTGATTTACCAACATTATTAGGGCCTATAATTACAAAATGATTATCTATATCAATTTCGATGCCAGCATGATCAAACGACATCCAATTATCCAATTTGATTTTTTTAATTTTCATACTATTAAGTGCCAAAAAATCCCCTCTATATCCACTGTATTTTAACCATTTTAGTGTAAGCTGCTCCCAGATTCATTTATAGATTGATACTTCTGGTTATGAATTATTAAACTAAGATAAATAGTTATAAACCTTGCTAAACAGAAGAATTAGGTTCTGGTGCAAAAACTATAAGATTTATGTAACTAATCTCTGAAACTTGGACATACTGATACTAGTACTCTAAAAAGGACGTGATCAGTATGGAAAAGCAAAACCTATTCAAGTGGAAACATTATCAGCCTGAACTAATCTTATTAACAGTAAGGTGGTACCTACGATACAATTTGAGTTTCCGTAACCTGGTGGAAATGATGGAGGAAAGAGGATTATCCATTTCTCACACAACGATTATGCGCTGGGTTCATCAATATGGACCTCAATTAGAAGAGAAGGTACGACATCATCTAAAATCAACCAATGATTCATGGAGAGTCGATGAAACCTATATTAAAGTAAAAGGGCAATGGATGTATTTATATCGTGCCGTTGATTCAAAAGGGAATACCATTGATTTTCATCTAAGTAAATCAAGAGATAAACAAGCCGCCAAGTTCTTTTTCAAGAAAGCCCTGGCTTTTTCGTACGTTTCTAAACCTCGCGTGATAACAGTAGATAAGAACCCTGCCTATCCTGTAGCAATTCAAGCGTTGAAAGAAGAAAAACATATGCCTGAAGGCATCAAGCTAAGACAAGTTAGATATCTCAATAATATAGTGGAACAAGATCATCGTTTTATTAAGAAACGTGTGCGTTCTATGTTAGGGTTCAAGTCTTTTGGCACAGCTACATCCATTCTTGCAGGAGTAGAAGCTATGCATATGATTAAAAAAGAACAGATTGATTTACGGGATCAGTCTGTTCAAAATCAGAAAGAATTCATCCATCAATTGTTTGGGCTAACAGCATAAAATACAATTCTGCTCGAAATATATGCGCTATATTCTCTTTTATTTTATCTTTGCACCAGAACCAAAAAAACATCAATATAAAGCCTTGATATTTTCTTGACGCCTTGTGCTTTAAGCTGTGGTGTTGCCGCTAGTACTATCGACCCACTTCGATTCACATCACCCACTACGGTAAGTTTTGTATATCGTGAGTCTAATCCTCTTTTGATGCAACTGACTGACGCATAGAAGCTTCGCAAGTCTTCTGTTGTCAATAGTTTGTAAACTAGTTGTTTATTATTTGATTTGTACATTAAAGATTCTTTAACTGTTTCGGGAGTACTATTTCCTTTACACAAGAACTCAAAAAAGACTAAGTGATGATAGATCATCACTTAGTCTTCTTAAGTTTGAACGATTGCATAACATTTGGCACTTCTTCAGAAATGATTTTCTGCAAGTCACTCAATTGTTTTTCATTTCCTGGTTGCATTAATTCTGCGGACGGATCCATTGGTGTAATGAAAAAGTAAAGATACTCTGGCGATTGGTCCAAGAAATACATCCCTACTTCTTTATTCTTGTTAATGGTTTCAGTTATATCTCCTACATTCGTTTCTTTTAGAATAGTAACAATAGGTGAACTTAATCCTTTACCCAGATCGTATACAAGTGTAAATGATTCTTCCTTATCTTGTGCTGGTTGTTCTTTTCGGATGCTAATATGTTGTTTCCAATGCTCCGGTAAATCAATTTCAAATCCATATTTACCATTAGAATATGGTTCATTTTCAGAAGAAGGATGTTTTGTTGTAATCTCAGCTTGCGTGTTTGTAGGTTCATTTTCTTCTTTCTTATTTACTTCGTTATTTTGAGCAGATGTGTTTTTTTCATTACTTTTTTTAGGTATTTCTATATCTGTTAACTCAGATATTAATCTCTTTTTCGAACCCTCTAACATATATGTTTGGATTTTCCCTATCCCTTTTGCATAATAATGTAGGAATTTAGTATCTGAGTCTTTGTTTTGTTGCGTAATTTCGATACAATCCTCAAAATCTCCAGCCGGAGTTGAAATCTTCTTTTTTGTACCAGAAACCCAAAATTGGAATTCTTTAGATTTTATTTGCCATTGTATATAATCGGTGTTAATTTCCATGTCTCCGGCTTTCGACATCAACACTTTGTTTGTAGCTTCAACTCCACTATCAACACATACGGGATCGATTGATTTATCATCGAAATAACTGCACCGGTCTTTATACACCCTATTCCATTCTCCACTTTTTTCAACATTAGTTACTTTATCAATTTGTTTTATTCCTTCTTTACCATTTTCAGGTTTATAAGTACTGATTGTAATTATAGTTCCAACTGATTGCGGTATGTACTCTTTTACATTAATTTCTTTGACTTGTTCTTTAGTCACAACATTTTTTGAATCACATGCTGTTAATAACAATGCTATTAATATTAGTGCCGCTCCCTTTTTCATTAGTAGCATTACCTCCTGTGTGAAATAGCAATCTGGATTTCTTCGCATCACTTATCTTTTTTATTCTTCTTCACTTTATCAAGCTTTTCATAAAGTCTCTTTGTCTATGCTTTTAATGCTGCTAACTTTTCCTCAAAGTCCTTTTTCTTTTAGCTCTTTCTTGTTTTTGTAACTCTAAATCTTCTAATAGTGGAATGGTTTTAAATTCTTTTATTTCACCATTATCATCTTCATTTCTAAAATAAAATAGGCTCTCTCATATCTCTATAAATATATATTTGACGATTACTGTTGTCCCATGCTTACTTCTTCGTAAATTAATCCTATGCTTAGAATCACAAACAACAACATAATCATAATTATAGTTTATCAATCAGTGGATACTTCGTTATATAATATTTCTACGATTGATTATTCAGCTTCATTCTACAGTTTTACCTTACTTTAAAATTTGTCTTTTTATTTCCTAAATAATTCCCCGTACATATTTCAATAGAATTTCAATAATTTGCAACTTAAGCATTACTAGCTAAGTATCATACACCTCTATGATGACTAAAATGCCATTCAAAATACTTTGCATTATTCGAATTCCAATTTAAGCAAGACTTCCCTTCAATATTAGCGATATATTTATTTACTGATTGAGGTAACTGCTCTGTTTCTACGAGACTAACAATTTCCCCATCTAAAATAGATATATATCCTCTTTCAAATAATTCATCACAGCCAAACTTACACATAGGAATAGCAACATGTTCTATATCTAGCTTCTCTTCTAGAGTACACAACGCCCTTTTTTTAATATGAGCTGCTACAAGTAAATCTATCGGGAATTCTTCCCCACAAATCTCGCATCTACATGTCTTTTTATTAGCAAACAAATAACCTCGTAATATCCCTTGCTCTTTTCTTGCTTTACCTTTAATTTCACTATCCAAAGAAGCACTATGCTCCAGACCACTTATCACATCTTTTATATTCTGCTTTATTTCCTCTTTTGTGCTTGTTGGTGTATAGAGAGCACTATGGAAATCAAATGCCTCCATAATTATGTTACTCTTTTCTTGATCTAACACTCTAAAACCCTGTATTAAATTTCCTTCTCCATAATTTAACAATCTATTGAAAATACTTAAACTAATAGATTGATTCTTTACTTCATCTAAAAAATAAATATATTCCCAGCTTTCGCCATTCTCTGTCTCTCCCCATAGATGCTTTGCTAACTCTAGATTATGCATTTTATATGTAATCGTAGCAGAAACAAAAATTTGTTTATTAGCTGAAAAGAGCGCGACATCTCCTCTTTGAATCTTATCCCACTGTTTTATCTTCTGTGGGCTTTGAGTTATACCCCAATCACGAATAAGTCCATTTTTATAAATTTGAGATAAAACTTCAAAATCTTTTTGTTTCAAAAAAGATTTAATGGTAGTAATTTCAATTCCATTGTGCATTGTAGATTGATAATTAATTTGAGCTATTTTATTTATTCCTTTTTCTTAAAATCATTTAAAGCAGTTTTCATGATTTCTATATGATTATTCATTTTTATGGAGATTATCTATCTTTCCGTATAACCCATAAAGTTTACGCTGCAACATATCTCGGTCCCATAACAACACGTTGGTACCCTTCGCCTGATTTTGTGCTTGTTTTGTATAAAAATTATTTGTAATGACCATCCCTTGGTCTAAATTGTAATAAGCGATTCCAGCAATCACCTCTTGCACTGCTTTATTAGGGACCTTATCACTATATCTCTTTGCTTGAATTCCAATAGACAATCCTTTTCTTCTAGCAATGACATCAATGCCGTAGTCTCCTGAACTACTAGTAACCTCTGTTTTATAGCCCATATCTTGAAACAGCTGTGCTACAAATTCTTCAAACTGGTATCCATCCATTTGATCAATTCTTTCAAGTGTCACAGATTGTATATTTTCATCCTCAGCTAATAAATAAGATTCATAATCTTGCAACGTTTGCTCTTCACCCTCTTGTATTAACATGTTATATAGATTTTCATACAAATCTTGATATGTACCATTTACAGTGAGTTTGTCATTTTTTATTAAGAAGCACATGAAATTTGCTACATCTTCACGATTCTCTACCATTGCAAAATCTAAAGTATGGAACTTCTGTAAGCAACCCGTTAAGGTCATATCACCAACATTCTCGAAATGAACTCCATTATGTTGAAGGAAGGTTACTGAGAAATCATGTATTGCTAGCTTTACAACTTGTTCTCGTACAAAAACACCTACTAAAAATTCATCTCCCTCAAGATACTTTCTTTTTATAAGAAATTGGATGAAAGTTTCAATTTCTTCATCTATATTAAGCGTTTGATCTAAAATGTCATCTAAATATGTTGCATACATATCAGGCTTTACTTTCTTTTTATAAAATCGTTCGAATAGCGTTTGAATGGCAGGTGTAATTAAAAGAGCCTGTTCCCAAGGTTCCATCTGCTTTAGTTGCATCTGATCTAAAGTGGTCAAATACGTTCTTATATTTGATACAAACTCTTCATGACAGGAGTTATAGTGATATTCACCAAGTGACATATATCCCCCTTTTATGCGAAGTGAACGTTTTGTAAGGTTTGCCATCCAAGGTTCTTCAGGTAAGCGATATTCTTTATCCGAAGTGAAATTTTTACGGCTTGCCACATACAATTTATTATCCATAAAGACATAGAATTCTTCATTTATATGTCGAAAATCGAATACTTCAAAAAGTGTATGTGGTTGTGATTTCAACTCACTAATCCAATCGACAACCGCTTGCGGCATACCCCCACTATCCTCATCCTGACACGCAATCCCCTCAGGGTTTTCAATCATTTCAAGTTTTGTCATCAATGATCCTGTGTGAATAAAGAATGCATATTGAATTCTATCTATTAGATCATAGGGTAAGGAATTTGGTATTTTTACATTGTAAATTGAAAGAGCCCCGTTCTCATATGAATGAGCTTTACTTAATAATAAAGCTTCTTGCATGTCTTCTGAGTAATATTCCATTTTTAAAGCGTATTGAATAACTACATTCCAAAGTTCCCCTAAATTCTCTAGGGAAATGTATTCGATTTTGTGGTCAGATGGTACAAATGCGATATTCACGGCTTCGTTTCCGATTAAAAACTCTAAAGATGGAAGCTTTTCTTTATCCCATTTAATATCATTTGTTTTTAGATAATAAAGGATATCCTTACTGTCGTAGTTAATAAACAGTGTATTGTTATAAAAAGTTCTGAATTCACATGTTCTACTAAAAATCTCCATACACAAGTCCATATGATGAAGTACTTCCCGTACAATTTGTTGTTGTATGCTAGTATCCGTTGTTATCGATAGTTCTTCTATATCCGATTGACAAGGTATAACACATACTTCGTTATATCCATAATCTCGAATATTCAACTCGATTATTCGAGTTACTAAAATAATTATTTCTGGATTTTCTGTAGGTTCAAATGCTTCGTAGTTACAACCTATATATAATATTTCGTTCCTAAACCCTTTTATACACAAATCTATTTTGTGTGTATCTACATAATATCCGATATCTTGATGAAGGGAGAAAGGGATATACTCTTTCAATTCAAATAATAACCTAGTCAATGTCAATCTATTATCTTTCAAACGGTTCTGTTTCTTCAAAGCTCTTTCCCTTTTTTCCTCTAACCCATCAATGATAGATTTTAGTTCAGTAATTCTTGCCTCTTGTCTTGTTGCTTTTTCGTCTTCAATTAAACAATTAACTAGAAACTGATAGATGTTCTTTAATTCCTCGTGCTTTTCTAAATAACTAAACTCGGACGTTTCCTTATTATAAAAGGGAATGACAATCTCTTTCTTATCTACATACTCTACAGTATGTCTAAAATATAGAGAAATCACATACATGGTGGACATTGTTGTTGGTTCGATGCTTTTAGCGCACTCTTCTGGTTTATACTGATCTTCAAGACTAAAATATGAAAACCGTTCTATACCTATTTCACGTGAATCATAGCTTATACCTAATGCATCTAAATTGTTTAAAGCTAATATCTCAGGCTCTTTGTTGGTGTTAGCTAGTTGGACAAAGGCTATTTTTCTAGACTGTCGATCAATACATAGAGCATGTTGTAGATTTTCACTTACATATTCAAAATCGAAATAAAAATTAGAAATCAGCTTTCGCGCTTCTTGCAACATCTCCTCTTTCTTTCTTGCGAATCTCGTGAATTTATCTTCGTTTGGAAGTTTATCTTGCTTTTTTCGTTTAAAAAATCCCAACATAAAACATCACCACCTTCTTTATAACTTGTTATAAGCTCATACCTTATATGTATTATATATGTTAATGAGACAGCTCTACTATACATAATTTCATCGCATAATTAATTCTATAAACATATAAAAGAGGTTCTGGTGCAAAAATAAAATAAAAGAGAATAAAGCGCATATATTCCTAACGGAATCGTATCTTATGCTGCAAGTCCAAACAATTGATGGATGAATTCTTTCTGATTTTGGACAAACTGGTCCTGTAAATCAATCTGTTCTTTTTTAATCATATGCATGGCTTCTACTCCCGAAAGAATGGATGTAGCTGTGTCAAAAGATTTAAACCCTAGCATAGAACGAATTCGCTTCTTTATAAAGCGATGATCTTGTTCTACTATGTTATTCAAGTACTTTTGTTGTCTAAGTTGCATACCATCAGGTATGCTTTTTTCTTTTTTCAACTGTTCAATTGCTATAGGATAAGCTGGATTCTTATCGACTGTTATAACACGAGGCTTTGAGACATGAAAAGACTGCAAAGCTTTCTTGAAAAAGCGCTTTGCAGCCTTCTGATTTCTTGTTTTGCTTAGGCAAAAATCGATTGTGTTTCCTTTCGAATCAACAGCACGATACAGGTACATTCATTGCTCTTTTACTTTGATATATGTTTCATCGACTCTCCAAGAGTCATTTGTATGTTTGAGGTAACGTCGAATCCGTTTGTCCAATTCAGGACCATACTGATGAACCCAACGCATAATCGTTGTATGAGAAATGGATAAACCTCGTTCCTCCATCATTTCCACCAAATCACGAAAACTGAGGCTGTACCGTAGGTACCATCTCACGGTTAATAAAATAATATCAGGCTGATAATGTTTCCATTTGAATTCTACTGGTTTTTTCATACCGATACACGTCCTTTTTAGTTTAGTAGTATCAGTATGTCCAAGTTTACTAGATTTCTTGCACCAGAATCGATTTTAGGTACTGGTAATTAAATAACCATAAAGAGCAATACTAAATTCATCACTAGTATTGCTCTTTATTTTTTTTACAGCAAGTTTAATAGTTGTAATGTTTCATATTTTCAAATACAAACATCTCCGAAAAACAACGTCTGAAAAAAATGTATCTCTATGACCTATTTTTACAGTGAAAAGGTTTTATTAAGAAAATAAATTACCTCACAAGGTTCATACTTTCATACCTCCCGTGAATACAAAACTTGATTAAGCCTATCTATAAGTACCTGAGTTAGCATTATTTATCTCTTGAGGGACACCATATCAAAACATTGTACCTTTGAAACGAAAAGTCTGTTACATCTTTAAGCTTTGATTATTTTTATATAGTTTCTCTAACAATCTACTTCCTAAACGGAATTTTATTTTTTTCTTTAAACATAATGGTAAGGGTAGTATCCCTAGTTTTTTTGAATTTGAAAATAAACAATCATCTATTTGTCGCAACTTATGAATCAAGATATCTACTTTTTCTCTTTCTTTTTCAATCCTTTTTGCATCTACCATACTTTGATTATCAATTATGACGATAGGTGAATAAAAATTTAAATACAGATTTTCATTAGGAAACTCTTTTAATCGAATTTGATACTTGTCATCGAATCTATCTATAGATATATCTGTCTCATTATGAATAATTATAGAAATAGACTTAAGTTTTTTATTTAGTTCTTTCCACTTCCGCACAGAATCTTTATGTATTAAATAATTATTATATTTATCTATATTTTTCTTATAGGTAGTCACGCGCCCTCTCATCTTAGGAGCTCCAAACATTATTGCACTCACCGTTCTATGTGTTCCATCAATAACGGTAAAATAAACGTCATCATCTAGGTAATAATCGAATTCAGGGGGATTCCTTGTCATTTCATTTTCATAAAAATCGTGTTGGTATTGGAGACCATTGGTTATAAGGCTATCTAAATTTTCCATGATTTTTTTCCTTTGTATTCCAGTACGTCGTGAAAATACAGAAAAGAACAATGTGTAAATTGATTTTTTATAGGGAGTCACATCCGTACCAATCCCTATAATTTTATTTACATCAACACAAACAGTTTTTTTACTTTCACTTACTTTATCATAATAAAACTCATAATCACTCTTGCTTTGCATCACGCGATCTTTCATCAATTCTATATGTTCGTTTGAAATACCGTGCTTATTCATTTCTAAAATCCAATTTCTAATTTCAGACTCCATACTTTTTCACCTTTCCTTATTTAGTGTCCCGCCAACGTACTAACATAAAACCTACGCCTGGGAAAAGATGTATCTCTATGACCTATTTTTACAAGTATCTCGGCTGAACCCCATTTTGGCATTTGAACCAAAAATGGATTTTTTGAAACAAAAAGGACCAATTTGTAAAAAATTGGTCCCAGAAATTATTTGAAACGAATTTGAAGGTTTAATTTCATTAATAGGTTATTACCATCTTTATAAACATATCCAAAATCATGTTTTGAACGTGAAGCGGCTTCAAACCTTGTGTTTTTTAACAGATAATCTTGGAATTCATTTCTGTTATAAACGTGGTAGCAAACTAGTTCTCCATCCTTTTTGACAACAATATATCCTCCGTTAGCATCATAGATACCATGCCAGATTTCGTTTGGTTTCATTCCTAATGCTACATCTACTAAAAAGTTTTTCATTTTATAACGATAAAATGGATGTGTATTTGTTGTATCAAATCTGCAAGGATTTATATGTTCAATATGTTGCATCATATCTTCCATTGAGGAACTACATTCTCTTTTATAGTAATATTTCAGTAGTTCTGAAATAACAAATGGGAAGGAACTATCCATCATCTGTAAGTTAGATTTAAAAATATTATTTTCTAGTTTATCACATTCAAGTTGGTATCCCATTTTTTCTAGTTCTATGATTCTTTCGTAAGTACTACTATAGGTATTATTAATTCTTGCTATTTCCTCATCTGATAACGGAGCTTGTCCTGTAAATTTAAATGTAAAATTTGTAGCTCCTGATGCATTTAAAAGTGTTGCAGCACTGCCTAATTTTGATTTAATACTAAATCCTAGTTCAGGTTCAAATCCAGTTACTAAATCATGAACAACAAGAGTTATATCACGCTTTTTGTCTGAGCTTTCACTCATTTTAGAAATATAAATTGATTGTAAAAATCTTTCAACATCAAGACTTACAGGAAATGATCTTCCCTGACCTTCTTGTATATCTTTTAAAAGTTGTAAAGATTTATTTTTAAATTCTTCAACAGATAATTCTAAAAGCGTTTCGCTTGTATCTCCATGTACAATGCGGATTTTAAAGTCTTCAGGACAATCAATTGTCTCCTCATAGAGGTATTCATAATTAGTTAATTTTTTATTTAGAAGTTCAGAACGTAAAATTTTAATTAAAGGATAATAAATACTTTCCATCTTATTTAAATCTGAATCAGCAGCATATAATTTACCGTCTGCTAATAACTTTAAAACTGTATAAACTTCGCTCCATTCGCCCCTGTTAAGTGTAACCAATCCAATCTCCCCCGAATTATCACTAGAAGTTTGTTGCTCTGAAATCTCCATATTTTCATGGTCAATTCCTTCTAGAGTTCTATTTTTAAGTAACCTTTGGATCACTTCTTTTCCTGTTGCTTGAACTGCTGGTACAGCAACCGAATTTCCAAATTGTTTATAAGCCTGGGTATCAGAAACCCTTATTTCAAATTTGTCTGGAAATCCTTGCAAACGAGCCCATTCCCTTGGTGTCATACGTCTAATTCCTTCTTTATTAATTTCACCTTTTATATGGGTAACAGGGGTAAGGTCCTTTAATCTTTTGTCTACAATAAGATTTCGTTCTCTTCCCATACCACCAGTCACGATTGCGTTTGCTATACTTTCATCATCAATGACTTCATATCCAAATCCATTTCCAGCAGATGCATGTCTGAAACGATGGTTCCTAAGCGTTTCAAGTAGAGATTCTGATAAATAATACTTAGATGAAACTACATTTTCTTCCCTAACATCAATGAACGATGTTTTATAGTTCAAAGGAGTTGGGTACTTAAATTCATTAATATTTAGGTCTCTTCTAAATCCAACAATATATACCCTATCTCGCTTTTGAGGAACTCCAAAGTCAGCAGCATTAACTATTTCTGGATCAGGAACAAAATAACCTAAATCTTCCCTTAATGTATTTAAAATAACATTTATAGTTCTACCTCTATCATGACTTAACAACCCTTTTACGTTTTCTAAGAAAAAGGCTTTAGGTCTTTTTTCTCGTAGAATACGAGCAATTTCAAAAAATAAAGTTCCTCTTGTGTCATCAAATCCACCACGTTTTCCAGCTATAGAAAACGCTTGGCATGGAAACCCACCTACTAACACATCATGGTCGGGGATAGACTGTTCATTTATTTGTGTTATATCTCCAAATGGAACCTCACCATAGTTAAATTGGTATGATTGCTTTGCAAAAGAATCTATTTCAGAAGAAAAAACACATTTTCCTCCTAAATTTTCGAACGCAATTCTAGTTCCACCAATTCCAGCAAATAAATCGATGAATGTAAACTTAGGATTTTCTACATTTGGGAATGGTATATCCCAAATAATATTATTTAAATCAATATTATCTGGGATATATTTTAAAGCTACATCTGCATAGTAATCAGCAGCAGGATGTCCGTATGTTTGTAAATAATGTGTTATATACGATAACTTATCATCTTTATGATGTTTAGTAATATATAAATTTAAACTCTCCGCAATTTCTGAATATCTCATAACTACCACCTTAGTATTGTGTTTTGCATAAAGAAATTATATCATCTTCATAACTAATTTACGAAAATAACTACAAAGAAAATATAACCAAGGTATTATGGATGTTTTTACAAAGTCCCCAAAATAGTGGAATTAGCTTAATTCATTAGATATTTATACATCATGTTAAAAATACAACTAAACCAAATTTGAAACATGGCAACAAACTTTTATATATTTTTACACTTTTTTGGTTATTCCCCTTATTCGAGGGGATGGGCAAGCATACCCATTATTAAAATTAAGATGGTTCAAGTCGGAGGAAAGCACCTTATGGTGTCTTTTTTGGTTCTGGTGCAAAAAATACCCGATAGAAACATAGAATGTCAATTCCCTTTAAATTGCTAGCTTATGAAGCTATTCCAAACAATTTATGAATAAATTCTTTTTGATTTTGGACAGACTTTTCCCTTTGGAGAGTCTGTCCTTTTTTAATCATGTGCATAGCCTCTATCCCTGCAATAATTCGTTTAGCAGTTCGCAAGGACTTTAACCCAAGCATCGGGCGAATTCGTTTTTTAATGAAGCGATGATCCTGCTCTACGATATTGTTGAGATATTTCACTTGTCTTAGTTTGATGCCTTTCTTCTTTTAACTCTTAGATAGCGATGGGATAAGCTGGATTCTTGTCTACAGTTATTACACGAGGCTTAGAAACATGCGAAAAAGCCAAGGCTTTCTTAAAAAAGCGCTTGGCTGCTTGGTTCTCCCTTGATTCACTTAGATAAAAATCAATGGTATTCCCTTCTGAATCAACGGCACGATACAGATACAGCCATTGACCTTTGACTTTCACATAGGTTTCATCGACTCTCCAGGAAAATCATTGGTTGACTGAAGATGACGCCGTACTCGTTCATCTAATTCAGGTCCGTATTGATGTACCCAACGCATGACGGTTGTATGAGCAATAGATAGTCCGCGTTCTTCCATCGTTTCCACCAAATCACGAAAACTGAGGCTGTACCGTAGGTACCATCTCACGGTTAATAAAATAATATCAGGCTGATAATGTTTCCATTTGAATTCTACTGGTTTTTTCATACCGATACACGTCCTTTTTAGTTTAGTAGTATCAGTATGTCCAAGTTTACTAGATTTCTTGCACCAGAATCCTTTCTGCTCTAAATAGTGATATTCAAACAGAGGCAGTTAGTATATTAGAATCTATAAACATCCAAAATACTACTCTATCAGAAGTAGCTTCTACTACTTCACCGAACTCACTATAACTTTAAATAAAAGATAACCACCCGTGAGAACAAGTGGTTATCTTTTATTTAAACTAATTTTCTTTCCTAGACTCCTATACTACGTCCTGACATACATAATATTCTTAATAAATTACTAAAAACGCTCCCCAGAATAAACCTTCAACTATTCAACAGCCACCACCTCCGCTTGTTCCTCACAATCTATTAAAGACAGCCCTTGCGACATAGAACTCCAAAACTCATATCCACAATCCTCCATCCACCTATAAACTTCCGTTGTATACAAACCATCTTTTCGTTTTATTATTTGAGCTTTATATTGTTTACTTGGTGAAAAATATTCTCTCACAACTTTTCCCACATAAATTTCCTCCTAATAAAAGAACTGCTATCCCAAAGACAGCAGCTTCTTTAAATCGTTATAATTAAATATATAATAAAAATAAAAAACCGCTACAGTAAGCGGTTCTCATTCTTCTACCTCTATTCCCAGCTTATAAGCAAGCTCACACAAAGCTTTATTCCTCTTCCTATAGTAATCCGGCTGAGACATATTCAATAACCTACATATTTTTACCCAACTAGGATTCTCTTCCCTAGATAAGCTAACTCAATAAGCTGCTTATCCCACGAATTCAGCTTCTCTACACCTTTTCGTATTTCTTGAATATAGTTGACTCGTTCTAAAACCGTTTCACGCATGCCGATCATCTTACCATTTTGTACACGCTCTATATCTCTTTATTCTTTACTTGATAAAAATAAGTGATATTTTTCAAAGCTTGAAGTACATTCTTCTTTGTTAAGGGCAGGTAGGACAATATCCAACATACTCTCACTCTCACCATTTTCAAAAATGTATCCATTTTGTATAGATGTTAGCAAATTTGTTAGCACTTTTTATATTTCTTCCATTACACTTAGAAATAACATTTTCATTTATTTCATTACTTTCATATTTTTCTACATTTATACTAAAATTAATACTAGGACTCACTTATAGTAATAAAAACCCTTTATTTTTCAAATCATAATTATATAAGATTTTCTTTTGTTAATAAAATAAATTAAGATTTATTTAAAGGTCTTTATTAGTAAATAAATTAATCATTCCATCCTCTGAAACAATTACAATTAAACAATTATGCCCCTGTTTTTTACATCGATTTAAATATCTTAATGCCGAATTATAGCGTGCACCTCTTGCAATGTCCCCTACTTCGGTAGATGCTTCTCCATCTAGAATTACACCTATTGCATGACATTCCCCCTCAGGACTTAACAAAATAGCGCCATCTATAGATGTAAAATTTTTCGCGAATTCTACTGGAAACTGCTTATTATCTTGAAATAAAAACGCTTGATTAGATAATCTTCTTGTTTCTTTTTTTGCATGATCGGTAATAACTACCATCGTACCATGTTCTTGCTTTCTTGCCGCTTCTACAATCCTCCAAGTTACATCCGAAGAATATTCTTTAAAAATCGTATTAAATTTAGAATTATATTCATCTTGAGTAATAGGTGAATTAGGTAACCTTGGAACTCCATAAGAAACATTCATAATTCTTTTACCTATAGGCTGCTCCAAGTTCCATTTACCATGACTTTTAAATTTGATACAAAAATTATCATCCGTTAGGTCACTTTTAAAAACTTCACCAATCCCAAATATTTCATAACCATTGCAGAGTATATATAGATTCCCCCCTGATATCTCTAATAATTTCCTAATGGCATTAACTTTAAAAATTGACAATTCTATTGCTTTATCTAATATAAATTTCTTCTTTAACTTAATGTCCTTATTGGAACAAAAAAGTAATTGTCCATTATTCTCAGTACCTTCATACTTCAAAAGCGAAATACTATTAATAATCTCAAATAAATCAGTATCATTCCTCTTAACATCTTCTCCTAATGGTTTTACAAAATAACTTTCTAATGTTTTTCGGCCTTCCTCAACTAACTTTCTATTGATATAATCAGAGTTTTCTAGCAGAGAAATACTATTCAACGAATCAATAACTTTTTCTAGAAAAGGACTTTGATAAGAATTAAAAATTTTCTTATCAAATTCAGCTAACAATACTCGATACCCATCATTTTTATGTACTATCTCAATTGCCTTATATAAGTATTCATTCGAATCTTTTCTAGTTGACTTTATATAATCAATTATTACCTCTTCAATTTTCTTATAGAGTACTGGGACTTTTATAGTAAATTCATTTTTTGAGTCCTCTTGCATATTAATATGTTGATTTTTTAAAACAATATCAATTTGCTGAGAATATTTATTTGAAACAATACTTATTTTATTAAAATTTATTCTAGAACCATTCGATTTGTCGTTACTTGTAGAAATAGAAGCAATAATAATAGCTGGATTACATGGTAAAGAAATATCTCTACACAAGGATTTCATTGCTTTCTGAGGAACTTCTAACAAAGAATTATCAAATTTAGCATTTACCAAATTTAAATTATACATAAACATTCCACCTCCTAACAAAAATAATATTAGCAAGCCTAATATTATTTTCATTCCTTTTCTTTATGTTAATCTATTACAGTTTCATTAATCAGTTGAATACAACCCATTTATTACTTTATTCAATTTTCCATATAATATTGCTATCTATTAAATACCTACGTTTAAATAGTAAATAAGCTGTTAACACTAGCAACCAACTTTGATTTACATCCCTATTACCAAATAAAACTTATTTTCAAACCCATAATGTATAACCTACTTTCAATTCTAAATTACGCCTCAAATCATATCATATAAATATACAGAACAGAAGCAAATACCTTTATTATCCAGTATGTTTAGAATGAATTTAAACTTCACAAAAGAGCGTATGCTCGTATACAAATTACACGAGTCGGGAGAATTATCATAGAAAATTAAAATTAGGTACACCGCAGATACTAAGGCGGAGACATGGTGAAGCGGCAACCGTTCGACAGTATGCCGAAGCAATTCGCTAGAATCGGTAACATAATAGGTGGGAATACGATACCTAAACCAATTGTTTCAGATGCTATGAAGGAATAACTTGAATGTGGACTTATCCATTCCCAACAAACTCATGAGAAAATATTTACTTCACACTTTCGTGATGGAATAGTCCACAACATGTACATAAATGTATTACATATTGAACCGATGACGCGTACTTTATACTGTACAAACGCTTTCGGTTTGAATACTGATTTTACATTTAATGAATTAGTGAATATAAATTAAATTAAAAAAGCCGTCATTTGACAGTTCTTATTTTTACTTAACTTCATACCACCAATTACGTTTATCTAGATAGTCAGTGAATCCTTTTAATTGAGCATCACTAGTTGGATCAGTTACAGGGTAAATGTACCCATCACTTTTAAGATTTAAGTTACCAGTCATCTTAAGTGAATTTAAAGCTCCTACTACATCTTCTAAATTTTCTTTTCCGATTCCCCCTACCTCTACAACATTACGTTTTTGATTAGGTGGTTGGCTACTTCCAACTGTTTGTCTAGTTAAAGCAAAAACGATAGAATTAGCGATTTTATCAACATCCCATTTAGCCATATCAACATCATTATCGATGAATCCTAATTAGATAAGAATAGCTGGTGCTTTAGTTTCAGCTAATACATGTAATCTATTTTCACCGTAACGTCTTTCTTTCGCACTACGATTTTTCCAACCAATATCTTTAGCTAATTGTGCGAATGCTTTAACCGCTTAGTCCTTTTGATTCCAATAACACACTTCTACACCGTCAGCTGTTCCGTTGTACGCATTTAAGTGGAATGAAATAACAAGATCAATATCATGCGAATTACAGTTACGAACGATGTTATTTAAATTTTGCACTTGAGTTCTACCAGTCTCGTCTGTGTCATCGTAAACTGTATGCCCTAAGGTTCTTAATTTAACTGCAACTGCATCTTTAACCTGTCGATCCACTACATGTTCTTTTCTACTTCCACAATTTGCACCTTGTACGATACTATTGTGACCACCATGTAAACTATATTTACCCATTACTGAACATCTCCTTTGTTATTCTCATTTTCAAAGTTTGTTTCATGATCTGACCAAATACCTAAAGCAATACCAACAGATAATAAATAAGGTGCTAGTTCATCTAAGAAACTCTTAGCTTCTAGCACACCAAACTTTGTAAGCAGAAATCCAAGCAAAGAAAAAACGCAACCCATGTTTTCCAGTTGCGGAATCGTTTTTTTATATTATCTTTTGACATATTACATGCCACCTTTCATTAGTAATTCTAATAAACCTGCTAAAATTGCCCCAATGATGATGCGGAGAATCCATGTAGTATTGGCACTAATTTTATCTAGAAACTTATTTATATTTACAATATCCTTTTCGTTGACAGTGGTACGTGTTTCTAAGTTGCATATCCTTTTGATGTGACTTAATTTGTTGGACCTCTTGCTTTAAATCTTGAATTTCTTGCATTGGTTCAGCTCCTTTCAAAATAAAAAGAGAGACGATTGTCCGCCTCTCTTTGGGTTAATCTATAATTCTTCGCTTGGTATCAAACGTTTAACGGTAACTTTCCCTTCATGCAAGGTCTCCCAAAATGAATCAAGTTTCCCCTCGGCACCTTCATATATACCCCAATCACAAGATTGGTCGTTAACACTTTTATTACTATAATAGTACCTCGCCATTTCCTTAACTACCTCGTAGCGTTGAAACATACTTAAATCCATCCAACTCATATCTACGCTTATAGAATCATCAACATTTTCAATTTCCACTTCGTAAATATATTTCTTTTCGTACTCTTTTTTATATTTATTCGCGCTTTCTAAATCTGTTACTAAATAAACTGATTTTATACGAGAAGGTAGTACTGAAAATTCTTCAACTCTAACCTCCTCAAATATCTTTTCTTTCAAATAAAGTGCATAACCATCGTAATTACCTTTAAAGAAGTCTTCGTTGCATACAGTTTCTCCATACGTAGACCTTAATATCATACCCTTTTCTAATTTTTCATTTGAAACATGATAGAAAACTTTCAAACTATTCCCCTCCCATAAATAATATCAGGAATATCCTATCATGTTTTCATTCATTATATCTAATTATTATGTTGTTGGATTATTATTTTCTCCTTCAGCTAGTGGTGTAACTGGATCTGTCGGTTGATCTGGTTCTTTCGGTTCTTCTTTAATTAGAACAACTTCAAACTTTTGATAAATGTTACTGCCAATTAAAACAGTAGTTACACATGAACTATTTAGTTGTGCATTTAAAAATTTGATATCGAAATCAGCTTCTACAGGAATTTCAACAGACTGTCCATTTTTTAGTGAGACTTTTACTTTTTTAACAGCGTTGTCAACAATCTCATCGATAACTACAATTCTTTTAACGTCTAGTCGAGAGATAATTAGATAATCAAGAGGGTCCTTATAATCTATCCCACCCAATTTATAGGTAACACCCTTATGTGCCGTATGTATATTATCTAAATAAAAATCCTAATTTCTCATTTACAACACCAAGAAATTAGGATTTGATTACTACCAAATGCAAGCTAGATAAAATAAGATTGGACTTTGATGTATAATTGTTTTTATACTCAAAAAATCAATCGACATTAGAATCACCGGTTTTTTACATGTTTGTTACCTATTCATTGCAGATAAACTTAGCGATAAAATTCTAAAATTATTACCTTATACGACTATAGTCGACGGTATTATTCTCGCAAGGTCTCTTTCAATATCTCGGCAATTAGCAACACAAATTACCAACAGGATACAATGCAGAAGTTCTTAGAATTCTTACTTGTCCAACATCAGCTCCCAGTGGATCGGTAAAGCTTCCATTCGGCTCTGGAAGCAATTCCACTCCTAAGATACTCAATGGAGTGTCTTCCGGTAAACCAATATTTTCAAGTAAAGTTACTATCTCGCTTTGTTGCCAAAGTGTATGTCCTTGTATAGGGGCTTGTAAGTTTTGGCTTGCTTGACGATTTATAGCATAAGAAATATTTCCTGCACTCTGAATGTTAACACCTGTCATTTTCTGGATTTCCCTTACTTCTCTCCTCGAAAGTATTCGACCTAATCTCTTATCTAATTCAACATTTCTCATGGTACTACCGTCGGCCTGGTTGATTTGAGCATACAATACATACCAAATTTGAGTATTGGGCGGCAAGGCTTGAATGTTAGTTCCTTGTTGAAAGGCTTGTGCGTACGCCGCAGAAGCAAGAATTCCACTTTTTACGCGAAGCACATTACACCGTAGTGGAGGGCATGGATGTTGGACACCATCAAGCACAACAGGTGATCCAAACCTTGCTTGTGCTGTGCTCCAAAAGGGACTGATAGGTGTGCCTCTGTCATGCCCAACGCGAATTTCATACGTGTAAAAGCCAAATAATTCAGGTGAATCCGGATAAGTTCCTGGTGGTAAAGGTACCAGGTAATGGCGATCCGAGTCTTGCGCAGGTATAAGGCGCTGCATTGCAGTCATTCCAGCAAAGTCATCTGCCTGACCTGGAGATATAACTCGTATCAATTCAGGATTAAGCGACCATTGCTCATAGCCAGATGGTTCCGATAATGCCTGATAACGTTGTAACAACATCGGGTCGGCTGTCTTCGTAAGCACTCGAACAAAGTAGGCATCACGGTTGTCTATAGGGGCTTCCTCAAATTCTAGCCAAAGCATTTTTCGCCTTTCACCGGTACTAGCGTACCCTTCACCAATAGTATATGGACTAAGCGCTATTCCTGCCGAAATCACTTTTGGTATCTGCCTTGGTGGAATTGCAATTGGCAGATGATTTTGATATTCCCCTTCGAATGTATCTCCATTTTCAAACAGAACTGTTAAAAAGTATTCAACCTGAACTTCATAGGGTTTTTCATCCGTTCCAAGTGGTGGTTGGAATGCATCAATAAAAACAAAATGACTACTATCTCGATTCGGACTTTCTTCTTCTGCAATTAGCGGCGTCACAGCGTGCATCATCCTGACCTCTCCAACCAAATGCCTAGATTCGCTATACGAGTTGCCGTTAAGATGTATCTGCCTTTCAACTTTAAAAGTGAGGCCTGCAAAACCCTTCCATGTCCAGTCCCGATTGATTTCCCAATGAAGTACATTAATCCATTGATTAGCAAGTTCACTCGGCTCCATTAAAACCAAACTGCTGTTGTTTGCTGGTAAATAGTGTTTCAAGCCCTTTGAACAACCGAATATGCCCCGTTCGCCCGGCGGCATTAATAGAGTCGTATCATTTGCAACTAATCCAACTGCACCCGCAAGCCGCTGGACTAGAACCGGCAGAGATTGGTTTTGCAGGACTACAGCCGTAGGTTGGGTTTCCTGTTCTAAATTTGTTGGTTGCAAAAAAATAGAACGGATGATATCCTGCGGTGCTTGAGGTAATAGAAAATCGACTTCGGATGTGGCTAATTTATGCAACGTAATAGTTGAAATAGCTCCTAACCTGGAACGTTCGTTTCCAAAGTAGTCATAATTTTCTTCTCCTTCTGCCCTTAACTCTATTTTTACATCCCTTGCAGTTGGTATTGGTAAAGATCCGTCTGGATTCGGAGATGTTTGTACGCTTATATCAATATCTGACAGTAAAGCACAATCCGTAAATTTCAAATCCAACTCATACGGGCTGTTCAAATCTGCGGGAAATAATCGGGTTGTTTTGTACCACTCCACATACCCCTCATTGTCTTTTTCCAATTGATAAGGATCAAAATCAGGTACCTTCACCAAAACCCGAATGGATAAGATTGGCGTATCAATATCCGTCACTGAGGGGTCGGTAACATCGGAAACGCCAGGAACTCTGTTGCCTTTCTGGATAGCTAATAACTCCGCATAAACATTGGGATAAGCAGTATACAAAGCCTGCGGCAAGTCTATCCTAGGTCTGCTAATCGTGTAATGGTCCAGTGTCGCATTTTGCGGATTAGGATCTTGTTCGGGCCATCTTACCGGACCAGGTTGTACAAATCTTTTGAAATGAACATTACATACAGACGATTCGCCAGGTATTAACTGCTGATCATCAAGGACTGGACCTCCATTGGTTGTGTCTACCATACGTACCCGGAATTCGTATTTTTTTCCATATAGAAGTGGAACTTCATTCGCATCTTCCGATTGGTAGTATAAAGGTTTTACACGTTCTCTTCCCATTATCAAAAGCATATCATCAGGATCGGTTACTACCAACGAACTCCCTTTCCAACGGGTAAAATAGGATGGGAGCCAAAACTGTTCTTGAATAGTGGATGGGAAAACTTCAGTTCTTGATTCCCAAGTCATAGCACCAAAGTTTATACCTGCAAAAAGGAACTGATTGGTAGTCACTTTGCTTAATGAATGCCAATCAGTTTCTCCTGCTTCCCTCACATCTATACGGTAGCCAACTACACCCATTGGAGCTTCAGCTGGCACACTCATAGTTTCGGGTTCACAACCAATTTGACGATTTTGAGCAATCAGAATATCTTCATCATCCCAGGCTAGTTGAATCCCTTCTTCTCGAATGGGTGCTGGGCCGTTTCCTTCTTCCTCCAAATGGTTCCGGTATTTTGCTTGACCGCCGTGAACAATTTTTGCGAAACCATCATTGAAACGGCTTGCTTCCAGAAAGGCTTCATCGAAATTTCCGGGAAGCACTGTTATCGTCGGATCATCCACTACTGGGAACAGTACAGGCGTAAATAACTGCCGACTAACATCCGATTGGAGCGCAGGTATTCGGGTTCCAAACACCTTCAAAAAGCCAGCGGTATTTGTAAAGTTTCCGTAATCACTTGAAGTATCAAGGCTAATGAACAACCAGCCACCATTTTTAAGCAAATCGGTTGGATTGACTTGTACATTTAATTCATAAACTATTCCTATTTCCCGTGCGAGTCTTGGCTGGCGTAAGGCAAAAGACAACACTTCAGACCAACTTACCGAATCATCAATCAGCTTTGGTGTGGGAGGCTTTTTCGGCATACAATTCACTAAACAGGCATAGGTATCATCAGTAGATGCCAGCTTAGTTTTTGGTGTGACAAAAGCGAATGAGTTTGTATATGTACTCATCAGATGTTTTCGTACCATGAACTCCTGTCCTCGATCGGGAACTACTTTTTCTTTGATATTAAATTGAGCCGCCAACCCGTTGAAGAGTACATGACGATTTGCTGGCAAGGATGGCGTTAGGATTTCAGTCGTGTCCACCTCGCTAAAGCCCGGCATTTGTCCCCAATTTTTGGAGATAAATGCTTTAAAAACCAAGTTGCATTCCGCAAATGGGGGACCAAAATCCGCCCCAAATCCAAGCGGATTAAACGGGTTTCCATTCGGCATAACCAAAAGATGAACTGATAAAGTATTTGTTTTCGCATCCCATCGTTGAAGGTAGGGAGCAAGAGTTAATTTAAAAGGAATAGTTGCCATAATATTCTCCTTTACAGTTTTAACGTTGCTTGATACGGGTAAGAAACATTAATATCAATAACAAGAAATATGGAAACATTGATAGCAGCTTCACCATAAGCTTCAATTTCCCCAGCACCAAAATTATATACGCCATTTAAATCGGCGGATATATCGACATTCACTATATTTTTAACTTCTACTTTTGCCTCACACTTTACTAAAAAACCAACCTTTGCACTGTTATTTTCAACAGCGAAAACAATGCCGGCTGCTGCATATGCTTCAGCGTCAAAAGGTCCGATTTTTCCTCCTACGCCATAACCTACATATCCATCAACTTTAAGGGATTTCATGCTGTCCTTATTAAGATCTGGAAAAAATGGGACATTTGAACTGAAACCCACCTCTATATCACCACCATAAGTTATGAAATGAATTTTGCCGATTTTGCCTTGCAATTCCGCACCGAATTTTGTTTCAAAAGTTGTCTTCAATACCTTCGTATTTGGATCGAATATTTGCGAATCAACCCCAGCATTTCCAAATAGTTGTAAACTAAGATTTTCTCCTAAAGGTTTTTTAATAAGATTATCTGTTCTGAACTCCGTTTTTATCTTTACTTCATGATTAGCATTCGTCATTCCCAAATCAATATCATCCACATTTTCAGGGCTCCCCATCCCTGGTAAGAAACTAAGTGCATCTTGTATTTCCGGTTTAAGAAGGGACTGAACGTTTACCAATTTAGCTTGTCGAGTAGTTCCCGCACGTAAGCTAAAACGTGTGCCTGAAAACTTAGAGATACCGAGTAGACTAGTCCAAATAAAGAAGTTGTCTAGTTCGACACTCCAGTCATCGAAGTTTAAATCAATCTTTAGTTGCGATTGGTCGTACTCTATTGCAATCTGGTCGGACCCATCTTGTACCACCACCAAAGGGGCTCGAAGATTATTCAAATTTACGGGTGTATTCAGTTGAAATTTCCCTGTACCAGGCTGAATGAGTAACTTGTAATTAGTAGTGGGAAATTCGACTGCATTGGCAATCGGCGGAAAAACACCTTTGCTGGTTAGCATAGCAAAGGGATCTGCAAAGGCTGGTTTCAAGTTTGATGATATTTCGTTTGTGCCAGGTACAATAACCGGGCGGCGGTACAGAAACGCCTGCGAACCAGTATTCTGCATAAAGCCGTAGTCGAAGCGTGGCTGAGGCGCAAACAAATCAACAGGATCAGCAAAGCGATACGATCCGACGGGTCCATCAACGATCATCACATTACCTGAAGGTGGAAGCCATTTGTTTTCTATAAACAACGGCGTTCCTCTGGATACATCAGCGGTAACGGCTTCCTGTGGATCGGCAGTGTTTCCAGGTGCTGCCATTTTAATTACCGACCATGAGCCGTTGTTAGGTAAAGCAGGCTGCCCCCTAACTATTCCAATAAAATTAGGTGTGCCTCCATTATCTGCAACATCCACTTCAAATCGAGTTGCTCTGAACCTCAATCCAGAGTTACCTACGTTGAGCATGGTATCAATAGGGCCACCAATCGCACCTTGGTCGACAATCAGTTTTTGCAAAGCAGCTACTGAAAGTTCGATTGGAAGATTCGTCTTAGGATCAGGTTTAGGTTCTAACTGTATGAATCCCAGTATACCTTGGGAGAAAGTACTTCCATCCACCTGCCCATCAAGTTGAACATTAGCATCGAAATAAACAGGGGCCAATTCTATGTCGTTACCATTAGCAGGATCGTTGAACTTAATAATATTATCTGAGGCGGGGCGGATATTTTTTAAATCGAAGCAGCCTCTAAAAATTCCAGGACTAAATTGATAAGGATTATTAGGTATTTGCTTTGTTCTAAAATCAAATATACCTGCCTGCGTCGATTGCCAACCACTATCCTTGCGTATCATCCCGCCTCCACTTCTTCTTTCAATGACAACAGAGCGGGTTACGTTAGAACCCCAAGGGTATATTTTCGATATAAATTTCACTACCTCGAAAGCAGTACGACCTACCATTATTTTAAACTGCACTTTGCCAATGGAAGCTAATCCCTCTGGATTATCCCATTCGCTGAAATTGGATTCTCCATAGCCAGAAAGATTAAATCGGGTAACAGGTACGAATGGAGCGCAACCTGTATGCGAAAACTCATTATTAAATTGGGATTCAACGGACCCATCTGATTGATAGGTTGCGCCAAGCACACTAATACCCAACTCAGTACCCGTGAATAATTCGTATCCATTGAGTGTTTGCGCCATAAAACCTTCAAATCCCGGTGACCGATTATCATCCTTTCTTGGTCTCGGATTACCGGACTCCGCCATTAAGTTAATTTGAATGCCTCCTTGCATCCCTTTTTGCGGGAAGGCTGGCTGCACAATGTCTAACGAATCTGCGTTGCGAGAAGCATTATTTTGCGGTGAAAGTTGAAAAATGGTTTTCAAACCAAATGAAAGCGTCGTCAGTGCGGTAGCAGGGCTTCCATCCGTGAAACTTTTTTGAATTTGCCGAACCACAACATCAGGAATGATAGGGGCTAATTCTTGATTAAATCCTATAAGTCGTGTCGGCCCTCCGTCTGTCGCCGAGCCTAAATTTTCAGGAAACCAACCTAAAGCAGTATTTTGGTCTTCCGGCAACGTTCGTACAGGCTCCCACTGCACCTGCGGCACAGTGAAAGCATGAACCGCACTTAATGGGGTATTTACCGCCATTTCCTTGACCACAAAAGCTTTGTTCAATGACACTTCACTAGCGAATACTGTAGTGGCAAGCAAAGTATCTCTTCCCCTCATAAGCGAAGGACTTATCGAAACGCCAATCAAATCCATATTGGTGGAAACATCTAACAGTTTCCAACCCGACAATATTTCTTCAACTTGGTCAAACAAACCATCAATTTGATTTTTTTCCTCTCTTCGTTTCCCCTTTATTGCGTTTTCTTCTATTTTTTCAAGCGTTTCTTCATCTAACTGAACTGGAAGTGAATTGATAGTGGGCTTTTGGGACTGTTTGATGCCCACACCCAAAAACAAGGACAGATCGCCTTTGAAAGTGACGACTGGCTTGTCCGGTTGCTCCCAACTTGTTTGAGCAAAAACTTTCGAGGAAAATGTCCTCGGTCTGTCAATATTCCACCCTCCTTGAAGATTGCTGACATAAGGATCGGGAAGGATTGGCTTCCATTGGAGTAATCCGTGTAATAAGGTTATTCGTCCTTTTTCAATGCTGTTATGATTTGTTGCAGTCAATATACCTTCCAATACTAAGTCGGTTGGTTGAGAAACGACCATTAGGGCATTTTCCAAGGCAAGGGGTTTAAAAGGTTTTTTTAGGGCGCCTTCGTTGCCGAGCAGAGCGTTAATCTTAATTTCTGCCTTCTTATCCTGGAAGATAACCCATCCTTTCAGATCTTGCATAGTAATATGTGAACCTTCCGCAAATACTGGACGATCCGGTTGGATTTGTCCCATACAACTTACAAGCAGAGTTTCACCTTCAATTGCATGACAATAATAAATCAAAGGAAACACGTCTTGATAATTCAGCAATAGCGGAATACGGGCATGATTTTCTGATGAAATTTGCCAACATGAAAAATCCTGTTTGATTTTATTCGTAGAAGCAACATCAATAGTAGTCTTTTCACTGTACAGAAATAATGCTTGTGGATAAAGTAGAAGCAAAGTATCATGTAGTATTGCATTGGGTTGTTGCTCATCTGACCCAATCCATTTTGTTGATAATTCCGATGATAATTGTAGTCCCCACCCGCCATTATTTTCTGGTTCACCAAGCGTGGCAGGATTACTTACCCTAACAACGGGCAATGCCCAGAAGGCTTTTTTGATATCCGCTTTACCCTTAGCATCAAAAATACGACTTTGCGAAAAATCTGTAACCCATGTGGTTGGCTCAATTTCACAAGGTATAAAAATATGATTTAGTCCATGCGGATATTCTGCAGGCAAGGTAAAGTTTGAGAATTTTAATTTATTTCCATAACCCGTGAAATCCCCTTCAGTCGAGGTAATACCTTTCAGTTTACCGTTTTCCCACTCAAATGTAACTTCATTAGGATATTGAAAATCAATACTTTGCGCTGCCTTGCAGCCTTCAAAAGAAGCATTGTTTTTTTCTGATTGCACTAACTGGATTGTTAGTTTTCCTGTAAAGCTTCCTTCAAAATCCAAATATTGATCATTCCATTTATTCTTATTTGCTAAGGAAAAATCTCCTCCTTTGATATTAAAACCAAGATATTCATTATCACCTGCGTCATTCGTAAACAACTTACCTAATATCCAAATATACCCAGAATCCAAACTAACGGTTTGGGTACTCTCAAAAGTATCTAACCAGAGATATTCCTTTGCTTTTGAAAACAAAAAGTAAGGGATACTTCCATTTTGAGAACGAACTGTTAATTTGTCTTCGTAGTAATAAAAGTCAAACCATATAGAACGACCCTCCTCGGACAAAAATGGACCGATTTGTTCATCTCGTTTTTGATTCCATCTTATTTCGTCGAACGTCTGAATTGGATTGAACGGCAATCGAATATCTTCCATCTGTACTCCAACCACAGGTACTATATCTTCACCTTCAATTCGCCGAATGAGATAATTATCTTCTTTGTATAATTCCGATACTGCATACTTCCTAAACTCCTCAATTTTCGAATTTGAAGGAGTAAATTCTAATTCAGTAGCTTGTAGCATTAACGCTGATATATTTTGCCGATTATTACGCAAGTTGTAACCAAGTATTCGCCGAATGGTTTCCAGATACTCCTCATCCTCTGGCGAAAGTGATGACAAATTAGATGTTAGTTCAGCTAGTTTTCGGGCTATATTTTCTATCTTCATTTTTTTCTCCTTATTAAAAATATTTAATACGCATAATACAGTTTCACATATAAATTGTAATCTCCGCGCAACCATCCAACGAATTATTTCGTTGATGCGATATTCACCATTACTTAACTGTCTGAACTGTTTGACTCACGTTTACTATATTGAGCATATACAATGCAATAGCCAAGGGGTGTTATACTATTATTATTTCATTTTTTCGTATGAATTATTCAAAAATCCATAAGTTCCCCCTTGATATATACATATTTTTGTAGCAAGCTAATTTATAGTAGCTATCGAGAAAATAGATGAATTCAACGTTATCTGTTCCAAGTAGGCTAGGTGTCGGTCCGGAAAGGTCAAATAAGGTTACCACAGAACCAGATATAGATCCAAAGACGCCTTTTCCCATGAATCATATAATCAGATGCAATTAGCTTCACATTATTTTCACATACATATGAAGATGATTTCCCTTTTGGTGAATTAGGATTCACCTATGTATAACCAACTTTTCGGGTCCTGGTTACTGTAGATGTAACCTACGTCATTTAAGGCTTTTTCCAAGAATTTTCCCCTTATCCCATCCACATATGCTCGATATCATTTCCTCAGGCTTGGTCAGCTCATCTAAAATGGCCTTAACCATGTGCATTAGTTTTCACTTTCATTTAAGTTTACCCCATGCCCATCAAGAAAAAATTTTGAAATAACCCCAAAACGAAAATTTTATATCTCAACAGTTATTTATGAGAACTCAGCTCATTTTTTCTGATTTTAGGGTATTTTATTTTTTAGCTTGATGGCAATGTAGAGGGATTCCCGATTTTATAGTTCTTGTGTTTACTACCTACAGCAATACCCTTTTTGAGGTTTAGGTTAATGTGGTATATAATTATCAAAAATTCTAAGGAGTTATATATATGGTTAATATAAAAGTAATAGCTGAGGTTTTAAGGATAGGGTTACAAATTGGTTTATTTTCAAAAACTGAAGTAATTGAGTGGGCTGACCATACAATTGAAACATTAGATAGTCCTTCTAATGAAATTATAGAAGTTTCTTTATCCAGTAACGATAAGTTAGTTGATATTGTATCTAAATTAAAAAACATAAAAGGAACGTATGATAAAAAATTACCCGTAAAAATTATACTGGGACTGTTATGGAAGGAATTTACGATAAATGAAGAAAATGTATTGAAAATACAACCATATATATCTGATTTGATACATAATAATTGCTGTGAGGGATTCGATTATGTAGATGAACAGCTGTATAATTTTGATGAGGAAGTTAAATTAGCCGCAGATAATATATATGGAAATCTAGAAGATATTAGTCAAGAAATAAAAAGCTTTTTATCTCCCTATGAAGATTATAGTTTGTTCTTTCATTTCGAGAATACTCGAAAATATTAATTTGGTGGAAATTAGATTTTCACTAGATAGTGCGAATCAATTACAATCAGTAAAAACAGACCCTTATATAGATTTTAATTTTACTGATTGTAATTATCTTATATATACATATAATTGATTAGCTGTGACATGGTATGCATGCTTTACTTTTACTGCTGTGTACTTTGTATTAATAGGTTGAATTCATAATGTAGTAGATAAATATAACTATACAAAAAAATCTACCTAAATAAAAAATTTCACCACTCTCTACACCCTCCTATAATTCACCGAAAAACACCCCATGTATCCCCTTTTATTCTGAATTCGTACTTAGGATTTATTATCATACATTCCCTTTTATAATGGTGCCATGCTTTAAGGGAAGCCGTTTTTTAAAGATTGCTTCATTAGCCATTAATTATATCCAATACATTCAATCCATGAGCCAAGTAATCTAGCTCACCAGTTAAGTTGCATATAGGGCTAAAAATTCAGCTTTATCGCCTATTAGAATTTTATGGTACTTCTTTCATTTTTTCTCTAACCATTAGTGCACAAGCCCCTCTCCAAAATCTAAGATAATTATTTTTTTGATACAAGTTATAAATCGTCAATTTCAACTATATAGTTGAGAAGGAATGCATAAAAAAGGAGGAGGAAAATGATGAAATTTCAAGCAATATTACCATCATTAAAAAATTCTTGTTTTATCTTGATACTTTCATTAAGTATGTTAATTTTTACAATTCCAACACCAACTTTTGCACAATCCAATAACAATGTTACATCTGGAACAGATTACTATGTATCTCCGGCAGGAAGTGACCTCAACCCCGGCACATTAAATCAACCTTTCGCTACCATTCAAAAAGCTGCTAACGTCGCCACAGAAGGAAGCACAATCTACATAAGAGGCGGAATTTATAACCAAAAAGTACATGTAACTCATTCAGGATCCTCAGGAGCACCGATTACTTTTCAAAATTACCAGAATGAAAAGGTAATTCTCGATGGTTCTAAAGTCAAGTTAGAGGATGATGGATTATTTACCATAGAAGATAAAAATTATATTCAGGTAAAAGGATTAGAATTTCGCAATTTAAAATCAATGAAAGTTAACGAAACCCCTATTGGTATTTATATTACCGGAACAGGGAGTAATATCGAGATTAGAAATAATTATATCCATCACATTGAAACGAATGGTAACGCACATGGTATTGCTGTATATAGAACTTCATCTTATGCACAAAATAATTTAAATCATATTGTCTTAGATAATAACGAAGTAGCAAATTTAAAATTAGGACTTAGTGAAGCAATTGCTGTGAATGGGAATGTAGATTCTTTTGAAGTTACCAATAACAAGGTACATGATAACAACATCGGGATTGTTCTGATTGGACATGAAGGAGTATCTCCAGTAGCTGCTTTAGATCAAGCACGAAGTCGAGTTGTTCGTAACAATATCGTTCATCATAATTCATCTTTCAATAATACTCGTTATAATGAATATTCAACTGATGGTATTTATGTGGATGGTGGGAAGGAAATTATCATTGAGCAAAATCAAAGCTATGAAAACGACCTTGGTATTGAAGTAGCCAGCGAACATGCAGGGAAAAGTGCAAGTCAAATTACTGTTAGGGACAATACTATCTCCAATAATATAATGAGCGGTATTGCAATTGGTGGATATGACAACCAGCAAGGAAATGCCGAAAATAACACGATCACGAACAATATTATTTATAAAAATGACATAAAAGATCAAGAGAGTGGACAAATCGAATTAAATTATGATACCCGCAATAATGTAATTACCAATAACCATATCTATGCAAGTAATAGCCGTATTTTTATTAGCAATAATTTTAATAAAAACGCCGGAAACAAACTTGATTTCAATCATTACTATGGTGATTTCGATCAAAGTAATGGTTTGTGGCAATGGAAAAGAAAAACGTATAAAGGATTTTCCTCTTATCAAGCAAGTATGAATCAAGAAGGAAATGAACAACATAGTGAATTTAACAAATCCCCCCTTCATTCGAAGTAAACTTAAAATAAAACAAATCTACTAAAATACTTTATCTTCACCCAGTACCTCTCCCATAAAAAAATTATACAAAAATAAAAAATTGTAGTTTCGTTTTCTTTGAAGCTACAACTTTTCCATACGCATAAAAACATAGGCCTTACACTTTACATACAACTCTTTTCCCACAATAGAAAAAAGTACAATGTGTGATAAACCTCCTTTAGAGTGATATGGAATTGATGATAAAAAATAACGATTTCCCAATAACTTTTTCCTCCTTAAACAAAAAAGACAAACATCCGCCATGTTTCTGCGTAGGTTTGTCCTTTTGCAATCTGATTTTTTAGTATTGGATTACTTTAATTATATTACATAATTGACATACAAAATAAATACACTGATTATAAATATCTAATTAATAATTTAAAAACTACTTTTTCTCAATAATATCAATTGATACTTTATTATTATTAGTATAGATCTTTGCAAATTCAGTAGCATTACTAATAGGATTAATAGGTTTGTTATCTATTAAAATATCACTAAATGTAGCCCTATATTGGGTATTTACTTTAATATTTTTCGTTTGACTATCATCTTTTACTGCAATTGTAGATAACGCTTTCCAATTGTTAACTTTACTAATATTAGTATTCTTGATTTCAGAAATTAATCTTCCTGTATAGCCTTTTCCGTTTGTTCCCCAGTAGGTTGCCCTAGTGTTGCCATTTAAGTTTTTATAAATCGTAAGTTGGACTTCAGTTCCTGGTTTAAAGCCATTCAAGTTCGTAAACTCATCTTTCCCCTCAATATAAATAGGGTATTTATCTTCACCTACTTTCATATAGGGTTTCCAAACATTATATGTTTCACTATACAAAAATCCAATATCTGATTCCACCGGACCAGAAAAACCAGAATAAATATAAAGTTCGCCACCTTTCGCTTTAAGTGTTCCATTACTATTTTTGATTTCTGGTAATGTTACTTTGGTAGTTAAAACTGAACCTGTACTATTTAAGATTGCTCGGCCACCAATCCCTTTTTTAATTGGTTCCGCTTGGAGTGCCTTTACATATGAATGCGTTTTCATTTTATCGGCATTTACTTGAGTTATACCAATCCCCCCCAATCCACTAATTACCATTCCACTTACTAACGCAAAACCCATTATTTTTCTAAACTTTTTCACGATAAATCCTCCTCTTAACTTTATATATTACAATCCAAATATATCATACATTTTATTCCATGGGATTATATAACATTTTTATAAAATTTATACTTATTATTAAGAAAATTCGATCTTTAATCAAGTTTTTTGTTCAATAAAAATGTATTATTAACAAAATAGAACCGCATTCAACTAAACTTCTTTAATAATAAAGTCCATTTCAATTGAAATGGACTTTATTATTAAAGAAAACTTCTAATCAATTTTCCTATTACCAAATTTAGGAATAACTTTTTAACTATAATACTTCATGTTAAGGCAAATAGCTACTACAGAGCTTCCGATAAACCCTATTACAACATAACATGTGTCTTCCTCGGTTTCTTATTATTTAGCAAACTTATTGTGTAAATATTTCACATGTTTCTTTTCAATAATCTTATTGATAATGTTCACTCGCAATATAGTTTGATAGATATGTTTGATCTCTTCTTCCGTTAGTTTTACATTGGCATAGGATTCAATACATATTTTTAGATTGTTATAATATAAAACATGTTCACATTTAGAGCGAATATTCATTTTATTCGGACTTTAATTCAAGGTAGAATGCTACAATAGAGATACGAGGCAGCTCTTGCTTCACTATCCATTTGATCGCTTTCATATTTTTATAGTTTTGTCGAAATGGATTTTGAAAGGAGTGTTTCTTTCTAAAAATATATTGTGTCCACCTTGCTGCCCAAATGATCCTGAAGGTCATAGTAACGTAAAAATCATCTAATGTTTCCGACAGTACCATCAATTCCCAATCCTATTCTCACACCAGCAGAGGTAGAAAAATCTCTGCAAAGTCCTAAAGCTTTTTATGTTAAAGATTAATATAAAAAAGAGGACAAGAAAACTCTGCCATTACGATTTTCTCCCACTTCTCTACTTATCAAGTAACACAATGCAGGTAGAAAAGTATACATTTCTACTTTTCTACCTGCGCGTAGTTTGCAAAAAATCTTTACCAGAACCACCATTAGCTCATTTACATGATTATCGATATAGGAATTAGTTTTAAGCGTTAGATAATACAAATTCCATTTGCTGACTCTGTGTTTTAAATCCTAGTTTTTCGTAGAATCGTATAGCCTTCTTGTTAAATTCTAAAACATTTAATTCTACACTTGTTGCTTGTATTTCTTTAGCATACTCAAATGCTTTTTGAACTAATATTTCTCCTATTCCTGTTCCTCGACAGATTTCACTTACACCAATATTGCGTATAAAGAGAACTTTTCGTTCAACTAACTTAGGATTTTCGGATGGTTCTTTAATATCTAAGATTATGTAAGCAAGAATCTCTTTATCATTGTCCTCTACTACAAATATCTCAATGGTTGTATCGTTAAGCCATGTTTCGTATGCATTGCGATCCAAAGAAACTGAAGTTTTAGCATATATATCTGGTCTTCCTTCTATATGTAACTGCTGGACTTGTTTGTTTATATTTGATATCTCCCCAAAATCTTTTGAGGTAGCTAGTCTTACTGTAAAAGGTAAAACTTCATTAGACATCAGTACATTCCTCCTAATGTTTTATTGAAAATATACTTTTTTCAGTGGGTTTAACATAACGCATCATTATCGGTAGCAAGGGCAAGTTAGAATCCTACTCTCTCAAGGGAATTTCCTTGTTGTCACCAAAACTTCCACCACGAATTTTTCTTCTGCTTCGCAGCAACAACCTCATCCCGAAATTCCTGCATCTCACGTAGTGTTTTCATCAGAGTTTCATCCCACGCTTCTACGCTCTCTTTGATTTCCTCATTACTTTGCTTCGCCTACTCGCTTAATCATTCTTCCATCGCTACCATACCCTGATTCATCTCTTGCACCATAACACTGTATTGTTGATAAAGCTACTGCTGGATGTGGAATGGGATTAAGTCCGTTTCTTCGGATTCATCTGACTCCACATTTTGATTGGTGATTTCAAATCAATGCGCAATCATCTTCGCTACCTTCTCAAACGTCATGCCCTTTGTATTGACGTCTACCACGATTATCCTTCTTTACGGTGAATTTGTCTCGTTGCAAAACTTCCATGTACTTTCTAAGGGTGCTATCACTTATTCTTAGTCGTTTGTATACTTCAATAGCAGAATAAACAATCTCGTCCGTCATACCGTAACAACACCTCCTAGTGACACTATTCCATGATGGTTATAAATTTCCTGCAAATAAAAATAGCCCTGCAAACACAGAGCTATTTTCTTTGTATAACCTTCTTTTTATCTTTTAGTTATTGGTATAATGCTATCATATAAAAAGTGTGTGGTATCCCCTCGCTATCAAGTTTACAATACATTTTTCCTCAGAACGAAAATAACAACTAATTAGACACTTCGGCGCTACTTCAGAATCCTAAATTGATTGACATGCGACATTACCTATAAGAGACTTAATACTCCAACATACTCACAGTTTTATATCTCGAAGGAATAGAGTCCCTCTCGTTGATATGTATATCCAAATAAATTAAAATACAGATTACAAAAGGGGTACTTGTTGTTAAAAAAGTTATGGCAACAGTTTTAGGTTTGTTAATTGTAGCAAGTGGGTGCAGCTCAAAAGTTTATGATGAGCAAGTTGATTCAGGTAAAAAGGCAATAGAAAAAGGTGAATATGCAGATGCTGTTAACTCTTTCGAAAAAGCTGCAAAGGATAAATCAACAGATGAAATTCAGAAATACATTCGATTAGCAAATGATATGAAAGACAGTGCTACTGCATTAAAAGAAGAAAAATATGAAGTGGCAATTGCAAATGCTGAAAAAGTTACGAAAGAAAAAGCGGATGATAAAATATTCAAATCTGCAAAAGAACAAGCAGATAAAATCATCAAAACGGCTAAGAGTTCTCAAGAGCAAACAGAATCAACAAATAAAGAAATTCAATCGGGGAAAGATTTATTAAGCCAACAAAAATATGATGAAGCCTATCAAGCTTTCAAAACAATAGCTGATAGAAAAGAATCACCACAACTTGTAAGTGAAGCAACAACATTAATGAATGAAGCAATTACAGCGAAGAAACAACATGAAGATGAACAGAAAAAGGTAAGAAAAGAGAAAGCAGAAAAAGAACAAGCTGCGCAAGAAAAGAAAAAAGCGGAACAAGAACAACAAAAAACAAAAGAAGAAACTAAGAAACAGCAAGAGACAGTCGCAGATACAGGTGAAATAACTAAACACGAAGCTGAAGAACTTGTACGACGACAATTTAATTTCTCAGCAGATCTAGTAGTACAATATAATAACGACGATGAGAATGGTAATTTTGTTATCCAAGTGTATGAAGATCATCCCGATCATACGGCTACATTAGGATGGTTTGCTGTAAATCCAAAGACGAAAAAAGTTACTAAAATGCAATTATAATATTGAACAAAGAGAAACATTCGAATAAAAGACTTCTATTCCTTTACAGTGAAATAGAGGTCTTTTTCATTACAATGTGAATATTGTCAACTCATGTGCTCCCTCCCCCTTTCTATTGTCCCTGATTCCACTTGGTATTCCTCGAGGTCTCGATTTAGGTATATGACCTAGAAAAAGGAATTTTTCTTGTCTATACAAATTTAATTTTGATTTTTTTACAAGTTTTATTTGGATGGTGATTTACCTTACAAGATGGAATAACTCAACAGGTGATGATAATGATCATTTTGAAAAGTAACATTGGAGAATTATTAAAAAGCAATGCACTAAAAGGAAAGTGGATTGCACAGCAATTAAATATAAGCCCGAATCAAATAAGTAATTATGTAACTGGCAAGTCTTATCCTCCAGTAGACAGAGCATTTGAGTTAGCAAAAATATTCGATTGTAGAGTCGATGATTTATACGAGGTACAAAAAAAGACCCTGCTGATTAATTACTAGCAGGGTTTAGCACGTATTGAGGTAACGGATGTCCCTCAATGGATTCCATATACATTTCAGCCAATCTTGATCCATCGATTAGCTGCACATTCAGTTCTTCAGCATAGTGCTTCGCATTTTTTGAAAAACCACCTGTTGATACTACATAACCGCCTTTTGCCCCTTTTTTCGCGATGTTACTATGCACCAGAGCAATTGCTTTATAGGACATGTCGCTACACAAACACTTCACTTGGCCAAGATATAATTCACCGTTTACCGTATGTTCAAAGTCCACACCATAATCACCTGTGGCTACTGTAACTAATGCAGAACCACCATAATACTTTTCAATTACATCAGCAACAAATACTTCAAATTCCAATGGTGTTTGACGTATAAATACTGATGAGCACTTTTCATTTTCTAACGGCTTCATAAATCGATAATAAAGCCCCATTGCTAAAGTACGTTTAAACTCTTCATCTTTATTAAAACGCGCGATGAGCTGGTATAAATGACGGTCTTTTCTTCTTTTGTAGACATACCATGAAATGTAAAGTACTCCTGTTATGATTAGAAAAACATATAACATAGACACACCTCCATAGAGATAGTGTTTCTTACAAAAGTTACTTTTATCAATAAACTTTATGTAAAATTCCTTTTCGATATCTGATATACTAAATCTTGAATTTACAGTACATAGGGGGATAAAAATGGCAAAGTCAGCAAATGAGAACGAAGAAAAAAAACGCCGAGGGTGCGGATGCTTTGGGTGTTTAGGCATTATTATTTTATTAATTATTTTAATAGGTTCTTGTGCTAAAGGTTCAGATGATGATAAAACTGAAAAAGCTACTACTGTTACGAAGCAAGAGGAAGCAAAAAAAGCAACGGAAGTAAAAGAAGAAGAGAAAAAGAAAGAAGAAACTGAGCAAAAAAAACAGCAAGAACTTCAGAAGCAACAAGAAGAACAAAAGAAACAAGAAGCTGAACAAAAAAGACAACAAGAACTTCAGAAGCAACAAGAAGAACAGCAAAAACAACAAGAGTTAAAGAAACAACAAGAGCAACAAAATCAAAATAAACAAAAAGAAGCAATTCCTCAGCAAAAAACAAATCAAGCATCAGAACAAAATGGCACTTGTAATATTAAAGGTAATAAAAATAGTAAAGGCGAAAAGATTTATCATATGCCTGGTCAACAGTTTTATGATAAAACGAATGCTGAAGAAATGTTTTGTTCAGCAGCTGAAGCACAAGCTGCAGGATATAGAGCATCAAAAAGATAGCACTAAAAAACCGTCTCTATTTGAGATGGTTTTTTCTATTCACTTCTTCCCTCCTCACTATCTACACAAACTCCATATTACTGTCAAATCATGCCTCCCACTCTTCACATAACATGTACTAAAAAGAAGGTACATGCTTAATATGTCAAACTATTATTAAAATCGGTCACATAAGTGCTACCGGAAGAAGCGTAAAAAATGCGACTTTGAATGTCATTGTGGGCCTCTCTACCAAACCTATACATCAGGCCTTTATTCCGTAATACGAACACGGACTTCATTCAAGTTTCTGCACTTAATCAAACAGACGAACCGCAAACTGTAACTATAGCGGTACAGCATTACCAAAATACTTGCGATCGTGACGTATCCCCTTCTTATGGATGTTTTTGCTGAGAACTAGTTAACGACGGAGGTTCGGACGATGAAGTACGCAATGGTGACGACTCCGGGCGATCCTTTTACACCAGCCGACCCTGGATTTCCCGTCAAAATAAACACATGGGGCATTAACTTTGTGGGGGTGATTCAGCAAGGAAATACAGTGCTTCACCTGGAATTTGCAAGGTATCCAGATGATCCACACATTCCAGGTGTCCCCCTTTAACCTATAAAAAATAAGAGCTGTCCAATTAAGGACTGCTCTTATTTTACTTCACATACACAAAAGCTTCATTTGCTGTTACATAATATGTTTTTCCTTTACTATTGTGAACTTTATATTGTATTGAACTATCTACACTTACTTTCGCATCAATAGTAAACCCTAAAGCTGCATCTACAAAAACAGCCACTTCTTTATCCTGCCAAGATAGAGCATTGTAGAAACGTAGATTGTTAACTTTAGAAACAATGCGCTTTCCAACAATCGAAGAATCCACTGTGCTTTTCTTATCGAGTAGCAACAGATACTTCCGAAAGATATGAACTAAATCGTAGTAGGGGTTATATTCACAGCTGTAATTTTACAAGTTGAAATAGCAAACCTAACGGTTGTAGTTGGATTTATAGGTAATGTCCCTAGTACTATACCAAGTCCTGTTTGTTCCACGCTAAAATCTGCTGCAATAGAACCATTACTTGCTAAAAGACTTACTGTAGATCCGATAAACGCATCCAGTAATTGTCTAATTGGTCGTTCACGACATTCACACTCGCATCCTACATCGACGGGTGGAAGTAATGTTATAGGTGGTCCTGGTAGTAAAAAGCCTACCCCTGTTACATCAGAAATATTAACCACGAAGGTTGTGGTGCCATCTGTAACTGTAACTAAAAAATCATTCACGGAAGTGATAGTAAATAGAAAGAAAAGTGGGGGCGTGTTGGGTGTGTCTGCAATAGTGCCAAGAATCACAGTTTCTCCAATAAGTTGTTGTAAGACACTTTGCATAGGGAAAACACAACAATCACAAAGACAACCTTCAGCTGCTCCTGTCGGACCCGTCATCCCTGTTGGACCCGTTCCTCCCGTTGGGCCCGTTCCTCCCGTTGGGCCTGTCTCTCCTGTTGGACCCGTTCCTCCTGTTGGGCCCGTTCCTCCCGTTGGGCCTGTCTCTCCTGTTGGGCCCGTTCCTCCCGTTGGGCCTGTCTCTCCTGTTGGACCCGTGGGACCGGTTGGTAAAGTAAATGGTGGGATTGGGGGAAGTGTAGGGCCAATTAAATTTGGATTTAATGCATTAGCTTGAAGTATCCCATTTATTTTTTGTATTTCATTTTTATCAAACACATAACTACCTCCTATGAGTGTACTTCACTGTAGTAATACAGTTATCTTACATATACATAAACTTCATTTATCGTAATATAATATGTTTTCCCTATACTATTGTGCACCTTAAATTGTAGTGAATCGTCCACATTTAACTTCCCATCAATTGTCTCACACAGCTCAACATGAACGAATCTTGCATTTGCTGCCGGACCTGTGCCCCATGCTCGATATTTTATAGATACTATTTGAACCTTTTTATCCCAATAAACTGCATAGTGAACAAATGCTGACCGAAAAAAAGAGCATGCTCCAGGGATAAGCAAGAACAAAAAAAGATGTCCTAGTAACACCCCTAAGACATCTCCTTCATTTTATTTATCTTATACATAACTTATCTAAATCTTTAGACCCTATACAGCTCTAACAATTAAACAAACATTAAATATATCTTCTACCTAAAACATAGTATTATCATTAGCTGTCTCACTTGGAATCTCTTGAATTACATCCCAGTGCTCGACAATCTTTCCATCTTTTACACGAAATATATCCACTATAGCAACTCCCTTATCTTGAGAATTAGTACGAGAATGTACATGAAGAGCAACTGTATCTCCTTCTACTACTACACGTTTGATCTCTGCAGAGGAATTAGGATTTTTAACAAAATCCTCCTTAAAGAAATCCATGAAGGCTTTTCGTCCATCAGCAACAAAAGGATTATGTTGTTTATAATCTTCACTTACATATTTAGGAATAATATCGATATTATGTTTATTAAAAACTTCATTATAGAAATCAACTACCATCTTTTTATTCTTTTCATTTTCTGTCGCTTCTTTTGATACTGAGGCAACATTCTCACTCTTTATTGAGTTAGCTTTGTTATTACCGGTGGAAGCTTGAAATATCAAAGTCGACACAATTCCTAAAATAAACACAGAAATAATTATTACTATTAAATTTTTCTCTAATTTCATATATACCTACCTCTTTTACTTAAATAAGTTTTCTTCTATAAAAAGCTTGAAGAAGGAGAAACCTTCCCCAAAATGTAATGTCAGGAAAATTTTTTTATCGTTTTCCGACAGAAGACTCCTTCCTCAAAAATGTGAAGGTGTGAAACACCAATTTTAGGTGGGAGATGAATGTCGGTTGGCATAAGCCAACATGTTTGCTATCATTTACTTGTACAGATTGCTCTTCGAAAACTGAAGATATGAGGTTGGTTGCAGAAAAACGTTGCAACCGTAAAATCTTCAACGTTCTATCGCCCCATGCTTGCCGAAGTTGCGAAAACCAAGCTAAAGTAGGGAGTGTGGTGCGTCAACGTACAAGATACTTATGTTCTCACCGTAGGGACTACGGGTAGAGCCTGCTAAGATAACCGGTGGATACATCGGTGTTCGCAGGAATCTCCCACTTCAAAAAGTCCGTAAGGACGTTAAGTGGTGAGTAGTTCAACCTAACACTACTCCTTATACAAGATATGTTAGTAACAATTAACTCTACCTTAATACCTCATTAACAGTTGCACTGTCCACAATTTGAATAAACTTCTTAACCTTATCGTTCTCATCAAATTCATAAAGATGACAAAAATCTGCTATGAACGATTTCCCTGTAGCTGTATATGTTCCACTATATTTTCCATAAACGATAACAGTATTGTTATTAAATGCATAAATTTCATCTTTAGCGCTATAATTATCCCATTCCGTGCCAAGGCGTTCATGTACATTTTTCACTACTTCATCTGGACCTATATAAGTACCTGCATATGGAAACCCAGCAGCTTCTGTCCAAGATACATTTTCACTTAAATACGTTTTGAACGCATCCAATTTTCCTTCGCCAGTTAACACATACGTTTCATGTAATAGTTTTTGATATTTATTCATTGCATTAGCCCCAAGGCATTTCTTTTGTTACAACTTTTGCACTTAATTCTAATACACCTTTATTTGCATAACCTGGATATGCTGCTTCAAGTTTCGCTACAAAATCTTTTGAAGTTTTACTTTCCTCAGAAGCTTGAACCGCAGTTCTTAGGTAATCCATAGTTGCAGTAAGTGCCTGATTATTTAAAGATTTTTCAATTGATCCATGGCTAGGTACAATTATGTCAGCATGTAATGCTTGTAATACTTTCAAGTTTTCAATCCATGCCTCCATTGCCGCTTTTGAGCTAGTATCCGCTAAGAATACATGTATTTCGTTAAATACATCAATACCACCAATTAATAATTTTAGCTCTTTATTAAATAAGCTAGTTCTGTAATGATCTAAGCCTACTAGTTCAAATGTTAACCCTTGAAAATCAATAGCTTTTTCTTTAAACACTTGAGGTAATACTACGTTACTTGGTGCGTTTTCTCCTAGGGCGTCTTTCCAAACTTTTAATTTACCTAAGACAGAATGAACAATATGTTCAACAGTAGACTCTGTAGCATACGCTATTGCTTCTGGGTAAGCTGCTTTAATACTTTCTAATCCAAAGTAGTAATCAGGATCCCCATGAATGAGAAAGATTTTATCTAAAGATAAATCGTTTTTTTTCAGATACTCAACAATTTCTTTCGAATCAGACTGAGTAAATTTTGAGTTTATTAACAATGCATGTCCCGATTTCTCAACTAAGCTTGCAGTGACCATAAAACTTTTTTCGTCTGAACTAAACATCGTCAATTTCACATCTTTTTGATTTGTATCGATTGTTTTAAACATAGAATGTTATTCTCCTTTTGTTAAAGTTATTTACTAGTTAACATATTTTTATCTTGTTCCGACAGAAGCTCCCTCTTCAATTTACCTGAAAGTGTGATAGCATCAGCAAATAGGCGAGAGATGAATGTCGGTTTGCGTAAGCTAACATGTTTGCTACTATAGCTGATAGTAAAATTAAAATTGGACTCTTTTTAAAAATAAATTGAAACCGACTGTTATAAAAAGGTTTCAGTCCATCCAATTCTAGTCTTTTTTAAAACGTTAAATGTTATATACTGTAACTTAAAATTCATTAATATAAATTTTTAAAACGCGCTTCAATTTTATCTGGCGTCATTACCCCACCACCAATAGGAATAATTTGATTCTCCTTTTGTAAAAGTAATGAAGGATAACTATTAACACCAAGCTGTCGAACTTTATTGAAATCATTTTGGACATCTATTAGTGTTTCTTGAGCGTTTAAACGCTCTAGCACTTGTTCAGGGTCCAAACCATGCTCAATTGCGATCTTACGATATGTTTCAGGATCACTTAGACTTTGTCCCTCAAAATAAAACGCTTTTTGCATAGCCGAAGTGAATTCTAATAAACGGTCTGGCGCTAATGAGCGTAATGCCGAAAAACCAATTGCAGCATCTTTCGAATTCATTTTAAAAGTACCTTCTTCCACCAATTTTTGATATGAAGGACCAAATTCTGCACCTGTAAGTTGATTAATTCTTTTATTTCCCTCTTCTATATATGAGAAGTTTTTCATTGGTAAATTATCTAAAAATAACCCTCCACATAAAACTGTTAATGGTACTTCAGTGTGTTTTTTGTAAAATCCTTTAATACTTTCTGAAAAGCCATAGCACCATCCACAATATGCGTCCCATACGTAAATAAGGTTATCTTGTTTCGTCTCCATTTAAATCTCCTACCTTTATTTTTATTATCCAGCTCAGCTAACTTTTTGGTTTATATAAGTACATCTTTTTATACCTTGTTCTTTTTGAGATACCTTACTATATTCCCCAAAAACTAATATTTCCAAAGAAAGATTAACCAAGGTTTTTAACAAAAGATAACGTTGCACATTATTGCCCAGTATTAGAAATTACTAAAGTTAGGATTATGCATTAATTTGAATGCATTAGTAACTTTCTACACCGGGTGGCAACGTGTGTACCACCATTCTTAATTAAATATATAAATCATATTTTTATTTTAAGCAGTTATTAGTTGTAACTAGATTGATTACAGCTTTATGTAACCATTCTAGTTACAACTAATATAGAAGTCAATTCTTTTTTTCCGAAAACATTAAATTTCTATCCTAATGTTTCCAGAATTCTAGCATAAAAAACTTTCTTCTTGTTCTTAAATCTTTCAAAAAACTTAGTAGAGCCCTTAAAAAATATATGCTACTGCGTTGATAAGAAGCTATGTTATCCATTACCCCTGTATTTTCTACAGGGTCTTTATTGATTAGTTTTATTTTTAAATCGTTTATCACCAGCAATAAATTCCCAAAAAAGCTTTTTGTTACATTTTTTAAGTATTCCATGCCGAACATGATGGTTAACAACATATAAATAGTGTTAACTATCTTAATTGAATATTAGTAATAGTAAGTCAAAATATTATCAATTTACTATATATTACATATGCGTAAAAATAATAACATAAGATTTTTCAAATCTTTCACCTAATAAAGATTTGAAATTAGCTCTTCATTACTCTCCTTACTGTTAATATGCCTGGAAAAAGGACCCCATAGGGTTCTTTTTCTGTTCATAATATAAAATCTTATGTTATGAACAGAAAAAAGAAGAGGGATCTCTCTCCTCTTCACCAATAAAATTGAACATATTTAAAATTAAGGAAGGGTATACATTCATCAAGAGATGAAAGGAACAATAATAGTTCATCTAGTGAATTATAACATAAATCCCCCCTAACAATAGATAATATTAACATTTATGGGATATTTGTGACACAATTATTAAATATCTTAATATAACGAATAAAGGATAAGTGATCCGACAGATAGGTGGATTTTATCCTTTATAAACTCTAAGCTCATTTGCAACTCTACTCTTCTAAAAACATACCAATACTAAAATTAATTATTTGGATAATATTATAGTGGAGATGGAGATCTAATTGCCTGAAAGCTTGTCATAAAACTACTGGAAGAACTTGCTGGAAATACTCGGCCATTATCAAGTGCCAAAATGAAAACTTCTACCCTGTCTTTTGCTTTTAATTGAATAATGGTATTTACCTCTATGATTAAGGTCCCCATTCCTGACACAAAAAGTTCATTATTTGTCGCTACAAGAATATCATTTACATGAATACTTAATATTACTAAGCTATTTTTGGTTAAATTTTCAGGGTTAAAGGCTGCATTTGCGCTAACAGTATATACGCCTCCTGATTTTGGAACAAACGTTGATGGTAATTCATATTCCTTCTTTAAGTCAAACTGTACATTCATAAACATAAGTTTTAAAGGGAACGATGCAAAAACCGGCTGAATGAAGCTTGCTAGAGCCCTAAAGCCAGATGCTTTTGTACTGTCTGCCATAAAAATCACCTCCTCTTTATTTTCATAGTATTCACTACTTTACTTATTGATTGATATTAAAACCTATTATTTGCTTTTTAATTAGTAGTTTCATGTTCAATCAATCTAAAAAACCAGTGATTTCAGTACGTATGCATGAAATCACTAGTTTTTTTGTAGGTTATCTAGCATTCTATTTTACAGATTATAAAAAGGTATGAACTTAGTTTTACTTTTTAAAGATGAACCTTCCTAATAAAAAATCACATATTAACAAACTATACACCTGAATGTGATTATTTGTTAATAGAGTTATCTATTTCATTTAACAGAATTAGTATCTCTTTTACCACATGTTGATCAAATTCTTGTTCTCTATCTTCATCATGTGTTCCTTTATTTAAATAATTCCATTCTAATGAATGCATATTATTTTTTGCTAAAATAGTATCTAATAAAGAAATTAATATTAACCACCCTTTATAATCGGAATTTTTTATTTATTTATACTTATTTTTATGTATTAAAAGGTACACCTTTAGGGAGTATAACTAAGCTACTAAAATCCCCATTTCAAAAGGTATAAATAATATTTTTGATACACTGTAAAAGTTATGTATACCTTTTGATCTTTTCTAATAATGTATCATTTACATCTACTATTGAATAATACCCCACAATTCCGTCAAAACTATAAATAACCAAGTCTCCAATTCCCCTGGAGCTGAGCAGTTAGTTCAATCTAACTGCTCTTTTTCTTTTTATCGTCACCTTTCCATTGCACATCCATATGTTGTATAGAGATATCTCCTTTTAAATTGTCATTGATGCCTCTTTCAATTCCTAATACACATGTTAAAAAGAGCACTTTACAAAAGTGCTCTTTTTACTTTGCCAGCCACTGAACCTATAATAAAGTGAGATTTTAACTTATGAATAACTTACGGAATCCTTTTCAATAATACGAATAGATTGGTAACAGCCAATCTGTATCCATAATGAATCTCTGATTTTCTTGAATTTTCCCTGAGGCAAGGTAGCTATTTTTTAGCTACCTTCTTGTATGAACTTCAAACATATGCACATACTATTAACGGAATGCTTGAATCATTGTCATTGAAAATGTTCAGCACTTCCGCTCCTTAAGAGAACAGTCCACGCAACTGTTCTCTTTTTTATTTTATTTTTCTATAAATATCAAATGAAAAAGCATAAATATCTCCTCAACGATCAATAGCATTGCAACATTCTCAACGTTTCCTCAACAATTTTTCAATATTTTTTATGGACAATAGCACACTTTCTCAGCAGTTTTAATATCTTAATATTAAATACTGCAAGGAGGTATTGAAAATGACTTGGTTTATTATCTTAGGATTTTTGCTTATTTTAAGTATATGCGGTTTTCATGCACATAGTATTCATATCATTTTCAAAATAGGTTCAGATACAAAAGCTGTGCCAAGTTGGTCTTTTGTTAATAGAATAAACTTCCAAACATTTAAAGAATTATTGAACTACCCCCACTTTCACTACATTTAGAAGTGGGGGATTCCTAAGTAAAGAGTTCTATCGAACTCTAATTTATTAGGCTATCTCCGCAGTCCTTGCGGTTAGAAGCCTTATCGCTTCATTCTTTAGATTGATACTTGCGTTAATATCCCTATCATGATGTGTACTACAAGAAGGGCAGTCCCATTTACGTAGGTTTAGATTTTTAACGTCTTTGTTTTGATATCCACAACAAGAACATAATTGGCTTGAAGCAAATGTTTTCGATACGACAATGACTTGTTTGCCGTACCATTTTGCTTTATATTCCAACATGGTTCGAAACTGTGACCATGATACCTCACTAATTGCTTTTGCTAACTTATGATTTTTTAACATATTCGATACTTGCAAATCCTCTATACCGATAACATCGTGGTTTTTGATGATTTCAATCGAGATTTTGTCCAAGTAATCTTTTCTAGCATTCGTCATGTATTCATGAATTCTAGCTACTTTTACTCGTTGTTTATTCCATCGAGAAGATCCTTTCATTCTTCTAGAAAGAACACGCTGTGCTTTTGCCAACTTCTCTTCTAATGATCGAAAAAACTTCGGGTTTTTATAGGTTGTTCCATCTGACAAAATGGCGAAATCTTTTAGTCCCACATCCATTCCAATGTAAGAATGTGTTTTCGGAAGTTCTTGCATTTCTGTTTCGACTAACAATGACACAAAGTATCTGCCAGAAGGGTTCCGTCTAACTGTAGCATTTACAATACGTCCCGTTATTTCACGACTTTTAGCAAATCGAATAAGACCTAGTTTTGGCAATTTTATTTTGTTTCCTACTACGGAAATGTTTTCATTTGTTTGTTTTGTGGTGTAAGATTGTACGTTGTTCTTCTTAGATTTGAAACGCGGGGCGCTGTTTTGTTTTTTGAAAAAGCGTGTATAAGCATCCGCAAGGTTGCGAACAGACGACTGAATCGCAATACTATCCACTTCTTTTAGCCAAACAAACTCTTTCTTCATGGCAGGAAGTTTGGCAGAGCATGTACCATATGCCAGACCTTTTCCTGTTTCTCTGTATGCATTATCCCATAGAGATAGGAAGTGATTGAATACAAAACGAGAACAGCCAATCGTTTTATTGATTAGGGTCGCTTGTGCTTTATTTGGATAGATACGCAATTTATATGCTTTATTGATCATCATTCGGTTCACCCCCATTTCGATATGTGTCTATCATACAACAAACATACATTCGATAGGTAGTGAAATAACAGTTTATGTATGTCGAACAATTAAGATGGCTTCCTGCCATCCCTTGTTCGAAGCCAATTCATCTCCCACTTACTCACTTCGCGTTCCTTGAGGAAGGAGTCTTCTTGGCTAAAATGATAAAAAGACCGAATAAGGATAAACTCAAAAGCCTTACAATAGGAGAACTTGTTATTCCTTTAAGTTTCTTTAACAGATTATTTAGCAAAACATTAATTTTTCTATTCCTATTCTTTTATTCCCAATACTTAAACTAAACGCAATATGAGATGAGTTAATGGATAAAAGTTGCTAAGCGTAGCAAACAACCAACCGACTATTATGAACTGGAACCAAAAAGTTAAACACAAACTTAAGTGCCATTTTAATGTGAGTCCGGTATTGTACTGGACTCATTCCTTTTAACCTCGCCTTAATTCTTTTGTGATTATAAAAATTTATATATTTATCTAACTTAATTATATAATGTTATATACTTCGAATTCTTTAAGCTAAATTACTTTCGCTCAGATGTGTTCTGTAATTTCTTCTCTTTTTGAACTAAGGCCTTTAACTTTTTTAAATAATTAATTTCCATACGTAAACGTTCATTTTCTTCTTCTAATGCTTCTATATCCCCTTCAATAGTTGCATTACTTAACTTAGATTTTGTATTTTCCATAGCTGGACCCCCTTTCTTCTTTTCATATAGGAAATCCACGCCTTTTAAATAAAATATTTCCTTCCACCTACGAACCAATAAACTCCTTAACAAAAACTGTTTATTTATTTCATTTATCGTCATTCTATTTCTAAAAATTTCAGATACATCCTTTGAAAAGTCCTCTTTGTATTCATTCCATATTTATCTCTCGCAAATAAATCGTAGTACATCTTATATCCAACACATTTATAGGTCTTAATGGTATTTTTAACAAAAGCTTCTTAAATTTAAATAGACATACCACTTTAATCTGTCAACTCCATCTATATTTATAAATATGAAACACCTAATATATTTGACATTTCAATGACTTATAACAGGAAAATATATACATCCAATGAATCCTGATGTATCTTTGCTTTGTAAGTCATAGTTAGTTGGCCAACTTTCAATGCAATTTAACAATAAAAAGTAAGGGGGACCTAAAATGAATCAAGTATTAAAGAAAAGTAAGAAAAAAATGATGTATCTATTTGGTTCACTTCTAATTTCTCTATCAATGTTTTCAACTACAAGCTTTGCAGCTACAGAAGGTGCTGTAAAAAGTGTTACAAATAGTAACTATACCGGGATTGCAGCTGATATAAATCTACCAAAGTCAGTTGTTGTTAAGGATGGATATGTAAATTGGTATTTAGGTATTGGAGCATCTAAAGTTGAAGGTGGTATTTCAAAAACACCAAGTGGATATAAAGTATTTCTTAATTCAGGATATAATGAATCAGGTCAAAACAGTAAGTATTGGAATACACAGTATGATACATCAATTAAAGATGGGGATCGAGTAAATCTTAAATTAGTTAATAACGGAAATGGTACAGTTACTATGTATGTAAATGGAAGCCCTAGATACGCAAATCAGCCTGTATATGGTACATTTTCTCAATACGAACCAGTAAAAATGGTTCAGGGTGTTGAAGATACTGGACGTAATTCTTTTAGCCAAGCTAGCTTTTCAAACGTCCTTCTAAGAGCAGATACATCTGGATCTACCTATAAAAATTGGAACAGTTCAATTTCTTCTTCATTTTCCAGACACGATACTTATGGTAACAATTTCACAGTATATTCACAAGTACCATTAAGCGCAAGTTTACGTTAAGTATGCTATTTGCATAATAATGTTTTTGAGAAAAAAGTAGCTGTACTTTTGTGCAGCTACTTTTTATATGCAATAAATCAGTAATAGATATTCGAGCTGCAATAAATGCCCCTTTTATACTTTGGCTTCCTCGAATTTAATAACACTTTATCGCGTGCCCTATCATTAAACTTAACGTATCGAGATTAACCTTCTACTTACTTCAATATGTTTTACCATTATTGGATTATACCTTCTAACGATTAAGATAACCACAATATGTACACGCATTAGGAAATAAGAATCATAATATAGAGCGTTGCCACCTAATTGTATGTTGTATCAAAGAAGACAAGCCTTTCAAACATGATTTTCTTATTAAAAAGCATAGGTTCTAAAAATCTTTTTAAAATACGGTATGTAATCAACTTTATAAATCCCATGAAAAAACACATAATTTTTGATAAAGGAAGTGAAGTACTTGTTACCGTGCCAAGGTACGTGCAATCAATATGTAGATTTTGAGGTTTTAATTACAGCTCCTGAAGAATATATAATTAATGATACGAATTACACCGTTGCCGTTACATGGAATACAGAGCGATTCAAATGTACATTTGAACCATGCACACTGCAAACACCGAACCCTTGCCTACTACAAACCAATTCACCAGATGCTTCCTATCCAGTACACAGTGTTCGTATATATGGCGTACTATTTCTCCTGTTCAAAATCAATATGGACAAGGACCAGCAGCTTTTTCTAAATGGCACAAATTATCCATTAATGAGATTGTTTTTTACACAACTGATTCTAATTGCTGCTTTAATTTTAGTGGGTTTAAACTTAAGAGTTTAACAGTCACACCACAAGATGAAAATACATTTATCTTAAATGGAACCCTTTCTCTTTCACCTAATCAACCCGTAGCATTGCTAGGAAACAAAACAACCAATGAAATCAATATTATTGATACAGCACAACAACTATCCACAGGAACGATTTCCATCAACAATCCAGCAGACGCTACATTTACACCTGATGGGCAATTCATCTATATTGCTCAGCCGGAACAATATACAGTTACAATTCTTAACTCCGTTGACTATACCGTAAATACAGTAATAACAGTTGGAAAATCACCTATAAGCATTGCAATATAAAAACTCTACCAAATCACTAAAGGAATCTCCTTTCCCCTATCGAATTATTATAGAGGAAAGGAGATGTATGCATGGAAATCCTAGGACTAGATACCCGCGCATTAGCGACGTTAGGTGCACTTGAATACACAAATCGTCGCAATAAATTAATAGACGACTCAGAGAATAGCATATACGAGTGTAAAGAAATGAAAGAAATACTTCAATCACTTCCTAAAGAGAAACGGATTGAGGTTCTTGAGAATCAAGCATACTTTGAAGCAGTGGCAAAGATGATTGAACAAAACAATTTAATTCTTTTAGAACAGATGAAAGCTTTACAACTAATTCAGAAATAATAAACTAATGATTAATTAATTTTACATATATTCCTATAATAAATGTACCTTTATCTATACAACCAGCCCCTACTTTTCAGGGGATTTTGATAAGTTCTATTGAAAATAAATACGTAGACCTTATTTAATTACACTTCTTTGAAATGTACAGAAATTATATGAGCAATATTTTCTTATCTACACAGTAATTCTTACAAAATGAAATTATTATATATAAATAAAAAAGTTCCTTACTTTATAAAAGGAACTTTTTTTGCATATTATTAACCTACAAACCTAAAATTTCTACAATCCGACGAGCTTTAGCATTTCCAATATAATAATATACTTCTAATCCTTTTCTTTCTGTATGGAGTACAGTTCTTCTCAATTTTGATAATTGCTGTGAAACAGTAGATTGAGGGAGCCTTATTATTTCCGTTAACTGTGTAACATTGTATTTTTTATGATGCATTAATTCATTTACAATTTGTAATCTTACTGGATGAGCCATAACCTTTAACAAATCTACATTCTCTTCCGAAATTTCTTTTATATCCCAATCATTTTTTAATGCTATCATTTCACATTCCCCTTTATTATTTATTTCTATTTTCCTATTATCCTTATACATAGTACTTATAGATGAATACCTTTTATCCTGTTGAGAAAATATTTCTTATCTGCTTTGTAGCCTAAATAAGAGATTATTTTTACAAAAATAACAATAATAAATACTATTTAAACCAAAATTAAACCGAATTTAATTAACAGAATATTCCGTCTTATATTGAAAAATGCTGTTTGATAGATTTTAATAGAGGAAAACTCTGCTATGATACTAATTGCTATATAGTATCTATGGAGAGGATGAGACTGAACAATGAATGTTCAATTAAAGGGACACGAACAAATAAATCATTTATTAAATGAATGGTATCAGGAAATTAGAGCCAGACATGTAGATGCCGCTCAATTACTGAAACAAGAAATTGAAAATAAAATCCAAGATATAGAAGAAAATCAAACCATACTATTATACTACTCACTTCTTGATTTTAGACACCAATATCTAGTTGATAGTTTAAGTATTTCTAAAGATAGTTTTAAACAATGTGATGCTTACGAGACTCCTACAGATGACTTCCTTTCATACTATTATCACTTCTTTAAAGCAATACATTCGAATGTTACGGGTAATCATAGTCTTGCAAGAATACATTTTGATAAAGCTGAAAGTTTATTATCAACAATACCTGACGAAATTGAATACGCTGAATTCCATTATGAATTGGCTGTTTTCTACTGTCATACACATAAATCGATCTTATGTATTAATCATGTTATGAAAGCTAAAGATATCTTTTCAAAACACATGGGATATGAATTAAAAGTTGCTTTTTGCAATAACTTATACGGGCTGGCATGTACTCATTTAAGAGAGTGGGAATTAGCCGAAGAACATTATATTTCAGCGATGGATGCATTCCAAAAAGAAAATTTAGAATACAATATTTTAATTGTCCGTCACAATCTAGGATTTATGTATGCTACACAAAACCTTTCTGAGTTAGCATTACGATATTTATCTGAAGTTAATCAAAAACTACCAAGTGATTATAAAGCTTTATTTATTGAGGCAAGAGAACATTATAAATTAGGAGAAAACCAATTAGCTCAAGAGCTAATTGAAAAGGGACTACAACTTTCCACTCAGTTATGTATTGAAGGTTATATACATCACTTTAATATTTTAGAAAAAATGAACCTTAATAGTTGTGCAAGTGATGTAGAAAAAGCCATTTTAGAAGGAATTTCTTATTTTGAACGCGAAGAACTATATGAGTATATAAATGAATATACTGAAAAATTAGCAACCCAATTTTATAAAGAAAATAATCATGTAAAAGCAAGCTATTACTTTTATGAAGCTAGCAAAGCCAGTGAAAAAAAGTTTAAAAAAGGAGCATTAAAATGAGAAAATTAGCGGTTAGCTTACTTGGTATCTTAATTGTTGTCACAGTAACTTTTGGATCGAGTTCTTCAACAGGTACTCAAAGTACGGTAAATATTATCAAATATTCACATGGACATACTGGATAAGAAAAGGAAGGATTACACCTTCCTTTTCCTTGTATATTCCCTTTATAAGCCCATTAAAATTGTGGATATCAAAACAAAGACATTAAAAATCTAAACCTGCGTAAATGGGACTGCCCTTCTTGTCGTACTCACCATGATAGGGATATTAACGCAAGTATTAATCTAAAGAATAAAGCGATAAGGCTTCTAACCGCAAGGACTGCGGAGATAGCCTAATAAATTAGAGTTCGATAGAACTCTTTACTTAGGAATCCCCCTCTTCTAAATGAAGTGAAAGTGGGGATAGTTCAATAGTCTAAGTATGAATTATAAAGTATGTTCGTTTAAAATTGTCACAATATAATTTTATATTAGACGTTTTTAATTACTCGTGAAACATTTGCAAACGTTTTAACCGTTATTTATAAGATAAATACCCCCTCTAAATATAAGATTTACTTATTTTAGATTCTTTCTCTCATAGTCATAATGTCGAATAAAGTCGAATTTTTATATTTTTTCTTTATTTTCTGGTTGTAAACGTTTTATTTTCATGTTACCATCTTAATCAAACATTAGATGGTAATAAAACTTAAAGTATTTCTTTCCCTTAGAGACATATAAACGTTCGGTAATACCATGAAAATAAGGCCAAAGAAATATGAGTTACCTGATAAAAGATTTAATAGGATTTTTACCACCTTAATTTTCTGTTAATTCAGAATGTACAACTTTAACATTTTGTCCCTAAACAAAATTTAAATTTAAGTGTGGTAAACTCAAAAAGCTAAATCACCCACCCAAATTAATAAATGATATATCCTATTATATCTAGCGATCAGTCATGAGAAATAGATTTCTTCCTAAGAAAACTTAGCCCATTAATATAAAGTGTCTGAATTTTTATCTTTATTACCATCTATTGTTGATAACATATTTACCAACTATAAAAAAGAACCTATTGAAGGTTCTTTTTTAATATAATCATTAGCATTTCAATTATTGATAATCATTGGTGATAAATAAATTATGGATGAAGCGCTCGTGCCATCGCATCAAAATAATTCTGACTGGCACGCTGACTCACTTCGGCTTCAGGCACAAGTACTTCAAAGCAGTGGAAGCAGCCTGGATAGAGATGAAATTCAACATCTACTCCTGCTTGTGCAAGTCGTGTTACATATTCAATGATTTCATCTCGGAATAAATCGAGTTGACCTACACATGTATAAGTTGGCGGTAGTCCCGCTAAGTTGTCTGCTCTCGAAGGTACGGCATAGGGAGATGGTTCGTTAGTATCGTTCTCCTTGCCCAAGTACATACCCCAAGCCGTCAAATTGTTTGCTCTATTCCATGTTGCGTTGTCTTCTATAATCTCGTAGCTTGATGGTGTTATATTGCGGCTATCAAGCATTGGATACAGCGGCATCTGAAAAATAATAGATGGACCTCCTTTATCACGAGCCATTAACGCAAGCGCTGCTGTTAGTCCACCGCCTCCACTTGCACCGGCAATCGCAACTCGATTCACATCAATGCCCAGCGATTCTGCCTCATTTGTCATCCAAACCAAGCCTGCATAGCAATCTTCGATAGCCGCTGGATAAGGATGTTCGGGAGCAAGTCGATAATCGACAGACACAACAACGCATTCAGCAGACTGAACAAAGCGTTCATACAAAACATCGTCCATATCAGGGTGTCCCATTACGTATCCACCACCGTGAATCCACAGCATAGCTGGAAGTTTATCAAGATTTTTCTCAACGGGTTCGTAAATTTTAACTAACATCTCGCCGGCTGCGCCAGGAATCATTCGCTTGGTCATGTGTACTAGCTCTGATTTTTCCAAATGTGGATTCGACAAGAGACTTCGACTCGCCTCTAAATCCTCCTCTAATTGAAAGCCTGGAAATTGTGAGAAAGCCTGTTTTAATTCTGGTAATACTCGACTGTCAATTTTCATATCAATTCCTCCAATTAAATAATGAAACTTGATGCAATCCTTATGGAATAATTAACGGAATAGATGTGTCTCCTGTTCTCCTTCAGCTTCCCATTTGGCAATTTCCTCTCTTACACGAGGGGCAACTTCTGTTCCAAGCAATTCTATGGCACGCATGACTTGATCATGTGGCATGGTACTTAATGGTACATACATCATAAAGCGTGTAATCCCTACATGCTTACGAAGATGGATGATTTTTTCGGCGACTGTATCTGGATCACCAACATACAACGCCCCTTCAAAACTTCGTGCAGCATCAAAGCTGGAACGATCATAATAAGGCCACCCCCGCTCTTTACCAAGTTTATTCATGCCTGCCTGAGTGGAAGGGAAAAATGTATCTGCTGCCAATTCCGTATTCTCTCCAACAAATCCAATCGAATGAGATCCCACCTGAAGTTTTGATACATCATGACCAGCGTGAGCCGCCGCTTTCTTATATATCTGTACAATTCGTGCAAAATGCATTGGGCTACCACCAATAATCGCCAGCATAAGTGGTAATCCCAGAAAACCGGCACGGATAGCAGATTCCTGATTCCCACCGCTACCAACCCATATCGGTAAAGGATTTTGAACAGGTCTTGGATACACACCTAAATTATTGATTGCTGGTCGATGTCCGCCTTCCCAAGTCACTTTTTCGGACTGACGTATTTTGAGCAGTAGGTCCAAATGTTCTTCAAACAGTTCATCATAGTCCTTCAATTCATAGCCAAACAGTGGAAAAGATTCGATAAAGGAACCACGACCCGCCATAATCTCTGCACGTCCATTTGAAATGCCATCCAGTGTAGAGAAATCCTGAAAAACACGTACAGGATCAGCTGAAGAAAGCACGGTTACTGCACTCGCAAGCCGTATCTTTTTCGTTTGTGGTGCCGCCGCTGATAGAACCATCGCTGGAGAGGATGCTGCATAATCCTTCCTATGGTGCTCACCAACACCAAACACATCAAGTCCTACTTGATCAGCAAGAACGATTTCTTCAACAACTTCACGCAACCGCTGTGCGTGACTTATCACTTCACCACTATGAACATCTGGTTTCGTTTCTACAAAAGACGTAATACCTATTTCCATTTGTTATCTCTCCTAGTCCAATTAGATTGTAAGTCAAAAAAATTAATCATTTCCTTTATGGTAGTAACATGTTTCTCATATTGGATAACACACGTTTATTTCATAAAATCTTAACTCGTCTGGTCATAGCCCAAAAAAGAAGAGCGAAAGCACTGACAGAGGCTCCGAGTAAGGAAACCCCTCCCCAGCCAAAGTGTGCGTATATTTGAGTCGAAGCAATTGAACCACCAGCACTGCCGATAGAATAAAACACCATATATCCAGCAGTAAGTCGACTCCGTGCTTCTGTATGCAATGGAAGAATCATGGTTTGATTCGTGACATGTATTGCTTGTACGGCCAAATCAAGTAGAACTATCCCTATCACTAATGCGATTAATGACTGCTCCATATAGCTGATGAACAACCATGAAATCAATAATAGAGCTAAAGCAATGCCTGTCGTTCGTTGTCCGTAACCTTGATCGGCCAATTTCCCTGCCCGTGCCGCAGCTAAGGCTCCAGCCACACCTACAAGACCGAATGCGCCAATTGCACTATGAGATAGAGCAATTGGCGGTGTACTAAGTGGCAGTACTAGTGAAGTCCACAAAATGCTGAAATCAGCAAAAATCAGCATGGCTAGAACGGAGCGAACGCGTAACGTTCGTTCTTGAATAAATAAAGTAAGCACCGATCTAATCAACTGAGGGTAGGATAGCGATTTTACCTCGCGCTCAACATTGGGCAACATCTTTATAAACATAAAAACCATCATAAGCATGAGCGCAGCAGAAAATAGATATACAGAACGCCATCCCGCAACATCTGTTAATATACCAGCAAAAGTACGTGCGAGAAGTATGCCAATAACTATCCCACTTGTTACAATGCCCACGACACGTCCCCTTTCTGTTGAGGAAGCGATGGTCGCTGCAAACGCCACGAGAGTCTGTGTCACAACTGCAAGCAGCCCCACCAAAGCCATACCTGCGAAAAGTACCATGCTGGAGGAAGCAGTACCAACTATAACCAGAGCTGTTGTAGATAATAGCATTTGACCGACAATTAGACGTCGCTGGTTTAGCAAATCTCCAAGCGGTACGAGTAGCAGTAAGCCCACTCCATAAAAAATTTGTGTAACGGTAATAACAACACCAATAATGGAATGGTTAATACCAAACTCATTAGATAGTTGATCAAGCAACGGCTGTGCAAAGTAAATATTGGCAACAGACATTCCACAGGCAGCCGCAAACAATAATGCCAAAGCGTGAGACATGGATGGCTGTTGATTCAAATTAGGTTTTGTTATGGAAGATTTATGACTTATCTTAGTGTAGAGTGGATCATCATCTATATTTGTCTCTGTTTTGAACATACCTTACCCTCCAATCACATTAGATTTTTAACCATAACATACCGTTCAGTACAATATGATTACTGGTAAATATAACTTAGTCTCATTCATGATGTCAACGATTTTTGAACTAAAGTTTATGTTACATTAAATGAATGCAGCTTGATTTGACATAAAGAATGGCTAATTATATAATAATTACATACTGTTTGGTAATAAAAAAACAATTGTATTTACCTACACACCTATCCTAAAACAATTAATAAAATCAAAGTTTGAGGAGGAGAATTCTTTATGGCAAGAACTCGTGAATTTGATGAGGATCAAGTTTTAGATGCAGCAATGCAGTTATTTTGGGAGAAGGGATACGAGGCTACCTCATTAAGTGACCTTACTTCTAGAATGGGCATTCAACGCCCTAGTATTTATTCGGCCTTTGGAGATAAGAAAGAATTGTTTGAAGCCGCACTTCGTAGATATACAATGTCTCGGGCCTCTGATATACGAAATAGGCTTCAAAGTCACTCCTCTGTAAAAGAGTCATTTTCTATTTTCTTTGCCGATGTCGTCAATGAAGAATACGCAGGGGATCTTAGTAAAGGTTGTTTTTGTATCAATACAATGGTTGAATTAGCACCTCATGATGAGAGATTTGAAATTTTGACCAGAGAACATCAAATGTACCTCGCCGTCATTTTTCAGGAGACGATTGAACGAGGAATCCAATCAGGTGAGCTGGAATTCAACACAGATGCAAAGTCTTTGGCACAGGCACTGATTGTAGCGTTAATCGGTCTAACGGTTATGATGAAATCTCGCCCCCAACGTTCATTTGTCGACAATGTAATAGCAGCGACGCTCACATTACTTAAGTGACATGATTGTATATGAAAGTACGAAAACTATACCTTTATAAGGGTAGCGTCACATCTCCATCAGGCTAAGAAATGCAAATACCCCAAAACGAAAAAATGAGCATTTTGTTACAATTTAGTACAAAATTTCGTTCTGGGGGTACTATAAAATTTTAGCTTGATAGCGATATGGTGCTACCCCACATCCATCAGCTTAAGAAAAATAAACGCCACCAAAACAAAAAAAGCCCCAAATTTTTCTTGAAAATAAGTTGGGGCTTTTGAACCAGAAAAGTATATTTTCAACTATGAAAACTATGATAAATTTTTCCTTTTTTCCTACTTGCTAAATTCAGCAAGTAAAATATTTTTAAAAGGATTAGGACTGCCAGTTCTACCCAAACTATTCCAATTGACGACCAACGTATGCTTGCCTCCAAGTTTACCTCCAACTAGAGTTGTAAACCCTAGAATGCCACCTGAGTGTCCCCATATCGAGACACCGCTTGGAAGCATAGTTTCATAGATTCCAAGACCATATCCATCGATTCCTTCTTTTCCTGTAGGAACTGTAGTAAGCATTTGTTTTAGTTGCTGTTCTTTCAGTAATTTGCCACCGAGCAAGTAAGAGAAGAATTTGTTTAAGTCGTCAGCAGTAGAAATCATATCTCCAGCAGAGCTACCTGCACTTGGGTTATAATAAGTAACGTCTTTTAGCTCACTTGCTCCGTCTGGTTGGACATATCCACGGGCATGGTTAGTGCCTGGAATAACACTTGAGTTGCCTGGTAGGAATGTATTCGACAATTCAAGAGGTTCAATAATTCGATTTTCAACCTCTTCCGCATAGCTGTTTCCAGTTACTTTTTCAATAAGGATACCCAGTAATACGTATCCTGTGTTTGAATAAGACCAGCCCTTTCCTGGAGCAAAGTCTGGAGGCAGAGAAACCCCCATCTTCACTAACTCTTCAGCCGTATACGATTTTTTTGTATCCGTAAAATCAGCGTCTTTTGACCTTGAGTATTCAGCGATACCACTTGTATGGTTCAATATGTGCCGGATAGTAATCTTGTTACCATCATATCCATTTCCTTGAATGACACCAGGTAACCATTTTTCGATGTAGTCGTCTAGCTTCAGGCGATTCTCTCCAACTAATTGAAGTACGACTGTTGCGGTGAACGTCTTCGTCACACTCCCAATGCGAAAGCGAAAATCTGTTTTCATTGGTTTCTTGGTTCTCAGATCCGCTATTCCAGCGGCATACCCCCACGTTTTTCCACCCTCAGAAGTTTTAGCAAGTATCCCCGGGTATCCAAGTTGCAATGTATCCCGCATTGCTTGCTTGACGGAAGTATGATCTCGTTGAGTATTTGTTTGTAACGAACTAGATACATCTTGAGTGGGCTCAGCTTTTACAATTGAGGTTGGTGTTGTATATAACAGGGAACTTCCAGCTATTAAAAGGGCCAGACTTGCACATGTAATTTGACTACGTATTTTCATATGGCATTCCTCTCCTCTATTCATATTGTATAAGTGTTGGCATACTGTTCCTTACTTCCTGACAAGACTTAGGGAAAGGCCCTCACGCATATAGATTAAAGCCCCAGTACAAAGGTATCTACTAATACCAACAATTTGAGCCAGTTAAATCTCCATCCCTTCTACAACAAAATTATTCAAAGGTATGAAAGCAAATTATGTACCCTTAGTTATTGTTAGGATTAACACAACATGAGACATAACCCCAACCCATATTTTACTTTATTTATCCATAATATGTATTGAGAAAGAATGTAAATTCGAATCCTTTCCGTCCCCCAACTATTGATCGTTTTTTTACCTATTATAAACTCGACAGAAAACTATTCACTTACGCAAATATACATTAATATCATCCTTGAATTTCAAAATACAAATTATTAATAAAACAAGTAAAGTAGCTATATTAAGAACATTGAAGATATACCCAAAAAACAACACGCCTGTCAGTACATCAGATATAAATCATTCTCTGATTTTTTTGGAGACAGCATAACTTTCTCTAGTATAAATATGCTAATGCAATAAACTCGTTTTATATATAGCAAACACGTTATATTGATTACTGAAATCTTGTTGAATATATAGGTATGAAGGATGAAGGATGAAAAAATCGAACTCATTAAACAAGAAACAAACTTAACTCAAAAGATGCGTTTTCAGCGATACAAATAGGATTGTACCAAATCGCAAAATGTTTATAACAAGGAGAAAAAGTACAGTTACTTGGTTTTTGAGGACATCCGAAGTCCAGGAACTTGCAGAGCGTAACGGTCATAATCCAAAAACAGGAGAAGCGATGAAGATTCTCCCTTCAAAATTACCAGGTTTTAAAATCAGCTAAGAACTTAAATATATGGTAAAGTAAAAAAGTATTTCCCTGCATATTAGGAAAATACTTTTTTTAAAGGAACCTCAAAACTCACACATACCCTATACAGTAAAGGAAGTTTGGTACATGCAATTTTCTATAGACGCGATTCGTAATTTCCTCATACATGACATGGAATCCTATCGTGAAATGCTCCTACAAGAAAATGATTATGACAATATGAAATGGAGTTACACTACATTCATTGATATGAATAATTACCTAAAGAAAACAGATATGGATCAAGAGGAAATTCAAGAGTTATTATCGGTAAGCCGTGAAGGGATCTCTTTTGGTTCGGTAACAAAACGTGATATGCTCTTTATACATTCTCTTACTAGTCCAAATCGATGTTTGGAACTAGTGGAAACCTATAAGTTGATGGAACGAACAAACGAATACGTTCCCAATATGAAAGAAGAATTGCAATGGCTCAAAGATCGATGGGAAAAAGGGTTTTATATTTTTGTTAATCAATAAATATGTTGTATTTATTAAAGCGCTTACCATAGCAAATGTAGAAGAGTCAAAGAATATGAATATAGCTTATAAAAAAGCAAATCTTCTTAAAAGGGAGGCTTGCTTTTTTCTTATTCCCCCTTTTCGAGGGGATGAGCAAAAACCACCCTTAGTGAACTTTATAAGTTATGTTTGGTACTTGTTAACAGCAAGAGGAGCAAAATAGGTGTTAAAGAATCGTTATTTTATTGGAATTTCCAACTCGTGTTGTTTTAGTATGTTTATCAGTGAGGAATGAAGACTGGTTTTTATTTAATATTTTTCGAAAATAAAAAAGAGACCTACTAACTAGGTCCCTTTTTATTCTACATTTAAGTTTCATTTCTGTTTGTTTTTGAAATTGTAAGATATAAAATTGTATATGATGGTGTTTTCTTAACCTTACTATCAATAGCTAATTCGTGAATCTCAAAATTGCTTACTTTCTTAGCTCTACTCTTCTGTTCCTTCCCCTAAAATTCCAATATCCCCATAACTTCTTTCGTAAATAGTTTAAAATCAGTTAAATGTTTTTCAATAATTTGACGAACAATATCTAAATTTACACTTTGATAATCATGAACAGCAATATTACGAAATCCAACCATCGCCTTTAACTTATTTGCTAGCTCTGCGTTAAGTAACCCCGCTGTAACCAATAAATCAAAAGCCTCTCGACTAGATTGGGGTAGTCCTAATTTTTTCCCAGCAACAATATGCATTGCTAAATCAATACTCGCTTCACAAGCTCTTTGTATATTCAATATTATTGAATCTTGCTTTGTGTAATCCTCCAAATTTTCAGGGGCATTTCCATATACATCTTGGATTCTTTTTATACAGCGCTCTATTGTGGAAATTTTATTTAAAATAACCTCATTCTTCATATATAGAACCTCTTTTCTTTATATCATCGAACACTATCTTGCGTTCCTCATTTAATTTTGAATACATTTTTAAAGTTTTCATTTCAAAAATAATTTTCCGTTCTTCATCAGAACAAAATATTGTCTTTCCTGTATGTATAATCTGAGCTTGAAAAACTGTAGAAGCTTCGGATAAATCAACTAAATCAACATCTCTATGAACAATGTTAGCTAATTCCTGTGCTAATAAAAAACGTTCATAGTTCCCTAAAGTTGTGTCACTTAAATAAGCAATATCAATATCACTATCTTCCCGTTCTCTGTTCTCAGCTGTTGATCCAAACACAATTATCCAATAGGGATTCACCGTCTCTTGTAATTTTTCTATAATAGCTGTTATCATGCTTTGAAAAATCATTTAATTAGTCCCCCTTATTATACTTGAATTTTATTATATCATAACCATTACAAAATCCATTAAGCTACAACAAGTACATAAACAAAATTAAACCTTCTTAGTACTTAAAGCACCTCAAAATTACGTGCTTATTCCTGTAAAAGCAAAAGACTTACAATAACTGTCAGTCTTTTGCTTTTGAAACTCTAAACAAATAGGGGCTATATTTCTCTAACAATGGCGTCTTTTATATGTTAATTCACCTTTAATTTTTCTTTTACTTTTGTAGGCAGTTCGTCTTTCTTAACCTCTTCCAACTTTTCATAAACGTAAATGACCTCCGTTGCTCCTTCTACATACTTACCTTTGGCATTGTTCGGCTTTTCTATCAATTTGTAGCCTGGAATCTCTTATTAAAGAAGGAATCGAAAAAAATGAAACTAAAAATGATATAGATGTTATGTCACTTGCTTCTTTCCTTTCTTCTTCAATGAAAGAACCTATTATGGCTAGTCGAGTATGAAAAAATAATATACACCATCATTATTTTATAGAACAAATAAGACATCTTCTTAATTCATATTCTGCATATAGAATGCAAAAGAAAACTCAAAAAAAGATTAGACTCTTTTTTTGAGCTCTTTTCTTTTCATAATGCAATTTATTATTTTAAATCTACATTTATTATTTTAAATCTACGCAAATTCTATCCTTTAATGCAGGTTAGATTTATAGCCTGTGAAAATGTTATTTCATTTTTGAAGAACTCTTCACAAAATCCTTAATATCCTTTAATTTTTTTCCACTAATATTATCTTTGATGGTTGAATCTATTTCATTTTCAATATAAAAAGTTTTCTCTTTAACCTTTACCTCAAATTTATATTTATTTTTATTTTTATCCCAATCTATTAAATTGCTTTTTAATTGCGCAATATCCCTTAAATCAAACTGAATCATAAAAGGTTCTATAGCTGGATAAAAATGTCCAAGTTTACTATTCTCTTTTAAAAAAACTATATATGTGTCACCAGATTTAGGTTTTATATACAATGGATCTTTATTTTTTACTTTTTTTGTAAAAACTTTCGTAGCACTTTTCAGAATTATTCCATTGTCATCAATAACTTCATTACTTTCCTCTAATACGAGGCTTTCTGAGTATCTATGATTTATTAAAATTTTATTCTCTACAGAGTCCCCTTTTAAAATTTCTTTAACATGAAAATTAAACAGATGGCCTTCGACATCTTCATCTTGAATCTCATATGATGAATTGTTTGCCATATTCCATTTAGAGTGTAAACCGTCATATTTACCTAGTACAATTACATCTGCTTCTTCTACCATTTCACTTAAATAATTTGTAGTTTTGAATGTCTTACTTAATACTATAGTCTCAGAATTCGATGAAACATTAGAAACTTCTGCTATGTCTGTATTTGACCAAATTGTTTTTCCAATAATAATTAAAAAAGTAAATATTAATAAACATAGACTCCATTTTATTACTTTATGTTTATACATTATAATAACGTCTCCTTAAAAGATATTTTATACCATTTTCTCAATATAAATATTCCGAATTTTTAAAAAATATTAATTCAAAACAAGATAATGATGCTATAATTCTCTTGTTAAAAATAATCTTTGGAGGGATAATATGAATTTTAGAAAAGGGATTACTGCATTTTTATTAGGTAGTGTGTTTGTCTTTTCCAGCGTTGGAGTTTCAGAAGCTTATGTAAAAGAAGGATGGCAGCTACCTTCAAAATCAGCTACATATAAGTGGGGAGACAGATTAGACGATGGCTCCAGTATCATTAAATCCGGTTGGCAAGCTGCAGATTCAGCCTGGTACACTGCTTCTCGTATTAACTTTACAGTCTCTTCTTCTTCTGTGAACAAATTAAACTCTTGGTTTGAAAGTTCCTCTACTTATTACGGAAGAATGAACACAACTTATAATACATCCACTAAAAAAGTAACGAAATTCGCTGGTGATATTAATGCAGGGAATACAAATATTACAAAATCTAATGTTGCTAAAAGTACAGGAGTACATGAGTTTGGTCATGCAATAGGAATAGGTCACAACAGTGGCACTTCAATTATGAACAGCAATCGTAATCGTACTACTATGCATGTCCCTCAAACTGACGATAAAAATGGTGTGAATGCAATCTATTAACAGAAAAAGGAGATGATTTCTTAATGTTAAGTAAAAAAGCAAAAACTATAGTAATTGCAATTCCTTTAGCTGCAGTGATTGGTTTCGGAGGATATTCAGCATATAATAGTCACTTCTCCAATGTTGCTGGCGAAGATAAGAATGCTGAAACTGTCATTCTCAGTAAAGATTTCCCTGCTACAAGTGATTTAAATCAAATGATTAATGAAGCCGATCTAGTTGTAATTGGTGAATATGGAGGTCTGGACTCTAAGTGGAATATGGCACGTAATCCAAATAATCCGTCGGAAGAGGACAAAGAAAATTATGTTGAAGGACATCTATATAATTTCAATATTTCCGAAACAATTAAAGGTGTGAATGAAAATAAACAAATAAAAATCAATCATCGTTTTGCTGAAACAGTTAAGCTTGAAGATTCTAATGCAGTTGTTGCACCAGATGGCACAGTTACAAAACAAGCTACTAAGGTAACTACTAAAGAGGTTCAAAATAAGGATCCTTTATATATCGAGCCTAAAGTTAATAAAAAATATATGATGTTTTTGAAGAAAGATCAATTATTTGGAAACTACTACGGAGCAATTGAACCATTTGCAATTACTTTTGATGAAAATAACAAAGCTGACCTTCAAACAAACATAGAAACTATTAATGAAAGTAAAATGTCTTCCAAGGCAGAAATTGCAGGTAAAACAATTGTATTGAAAAATGAAATACATGAAACTATTACTGACAATATTAGCGGTAAGACCCTTAATGAATTAAAAGATCAAGTAAAACAAAATGCAAAGTAATAACCATAACTTATAATAAGTTATCCTAATTCATACGATAGTAAAAATTAATTTATTAAATTTGTCATAAATTAAATACAAACTATCTTGAACTACCCTTACTTCCACATCGTTTAGAATTTTGGGGTGAATGTCATGAAATAATAAAAAAAAAGGGCTTATCTTTAAGTAATCCTTAATATAAGCCCCTCCTTCTATTTAATTATTTAAACACATTCGTTTCCATCACTCTATACAGCAATTTCTATAACAATGGATTACCTATTTCAAATAGTGAAAACTACAAATTAGTTGAAAAATTAAACGTTTATGCGGTTGGTTGGACTGCACTATTACCACCAATTGCCATTATGCATAAAATTGAAAAAGTAGTCCATTTCTAAATTTATAATGAGGCTACACTGAATATTATTTAAATGTTGATATAAGACACTTCACTACACTAAAAATATATCCAGGAGTATTCTCCTCCTCATATGGTTAAAAGTACAACAGATAGGCTCTTATGCTATTACACATAAGAGCCTATCTGACTAGTATTATTAACAACTATTTTTATAAAAGTCTTTCATACTAAATAAAAGATATCTCTACAATTATTCTGGGAAAATGAAGCTAGAGTTCCCTTCACTATTAGCTGAATCCTCTTTTGGGAATGTAATAGTAGATCCTTCATTTCCCTTATTTCCATTATTTATTTCTTGTTCCTCAGGAAACACAATGGAAGAATCATTACTTAAATTTGGTGAAAAACCAAGTTTAGATAAGATGGCTTTTAAGTCAGGTAACACACCAATTTTATCGGTAGTTGGATCATTAGATTTCGTTCCAGTACTAGAATCACTTAAAATATCCCTTAGCTGGCTTGGTGTATATACTTTCCCCTGATTATTTTTTGCAATCCCTTGAATTGATGCAGCAGCACCCGCAATAATAGGTGATGCACTAGACGTTCCGCTAAAGCTAGATGTATATAGATTTGTCATAAATTCACTTGGTTTTGCATCTGTTGTGTCTACTGCATTTCCCCACCCATAAACATCCACTCTACTACCGTAATTAGAGAAATATGAACGTTTATGAGGGACCCTTGCAGAAGCTGCCCCAACCATAATTGCCCCTGAATCTTTAAAATCAGGACTATTACGATTTAAAACTTGTTTACCATTACGGTCTCTAAATTGATCCAAATCATTTCCGCCGTTTGCACCTGCTTCAATAATAATAATTCCCTTATTTGCTCCTATACGAATTGCATCAAATATATCTGGTTTTACTTCTACAGGAAGATAGTTCTTATCTCCATATCCATCATATGTTGCTTGGGCTTCTAATAAAAGGATATCTCCAGCTTGCATATTGTTAACTGCACTTAATATAGCATCTGCTGTATTATATCTACCATTATCTCTAATCTGGGATACAACTTTTACCTTAGCTTTTGGTGCAATCCCAATTCCGCCTATGTTATTATCTTCTGCCGAAACAATCCCTAAGACTGAAGTACCGTGATCATGGTGTTCACTCTTATTCTGTCCTGATATCAATTCGATTTTCTGATTCACTAAATCTTCATGAGTAAATAACCAGCCATACTCCATATCTACAAAAGTTGTTCCTTTTCCATCTCCACCTTTTATACTCCAGGCATAAGGTGCATTGATTCCTAATGGTGCTGGTTCAAGGTAACCTTGCCTTGTAAGTCTAGGCTCATCATATGGATTAACAGATAAATTCGGTAAACGCTCTTCTGGTGGTGCTTCTTCTTCCTGTAAATATGCCGTTTCAACAAGAGATGATTTTTCAAATTTTACAAGTAATGCTTGTACATCAATATTACCTTGGGTTTCTACAATATAATAATTTAGCAAATTAGAAGAAATATGATCCGAGTCTTTTATTTCTTCACCTAAATTTTTAATTTCTGTAGGGTTTAAAGAATTAAAAAGTCGATTTATAGTTATATTTGGGTATTCGGCTAAAATTTTAATTAATTCAGGGTCTTGTTTTTCTTCTTTAATAAATTTTTCTACCCCATCCTGATATGGTAAATTTGCTTCATTTTTAAATTTCAAAATTAATTGTTTAGTAACTTGCTTATGTACAGTAGAATTCAATTGCTTATTTGAATAATTGTAAGTAGCGGCGTAGGCAACTTCTGATTTTTCGCTTGGAAGTATACCACCTACCCCATTAAATGCTGTTAACGCAATTGAAGAAACTAGAATTCCCTTAAAAATTTTCAAAATGTGCACCTCTTTTAATTTATATATAATTATAAAAAAATGTATATTACCTAACTTCTTTTCTTATACAAACGTCTTAAATGTAGACTTATATTTTCAACTCCATTCATTTTTTAATAATTGCTTATACATCACTATTACAACTAATTCATGTCATCAAATCTATTAATTCAGTTGCTCAGCTGTAACCATTATAGTTACAGCTATAGTGAATAGTCAACCTTATTTTTTATGCAATTTCGCATTTTTAAAAATACATACTTCTTTTAATTTTCTCCTAATTATCTTAAGAGAAGTTGAGCTTCTATCATTTTAAGTAATTGCATATATATAATAAAAAGCATATAAGGGGGATGGAAACGTGGTAATTTCAAGACAAGATTCCTGGACTAACGATGACGATTTACTTCTCGCAACAATAGTGCTTCAAAATATTCGTAACGGCGGAACACAGTTAGCTGCATTTAAAGAAGTAGCTAAACAATTGGTCAGAACTCCTGCTGCTTGCGGATTTCGTTGGAACTCTTACTTGCGAAAACAATACGAAGAAGAAATACAACAGGCAAAACATAATCGAAAAGTGGAAAATAACATTTCTCCCTCCCAACAAAAAAAAGAAACAAACTCTTTATCTATTACCTTAGATGACATTATTTCATTTCTACAAAATTATAAAGAAATGGATGAATTGAAAACTTTACAAAATCAAATTGAATGTTTAGAAGCAGAGAATCACTCTCTTTCGCAACGTTTAGCTATGTATGAAGAAGAGTATAGTATGTTACTTAATCATATCGATAAGACAAGAAATTTAATTGTAGCCAATTAAATTTAGAAATAGATTAACTTTTATGATTTCTAAACCGTAGTATTAGTTAAAAATAAAATTTGATTTATAGGCAAGTCTAAAGAGCATTTTTTGAAAATAAGATCGATAAAAACCCCTATTAACATAAAAATTAATAGGGGGTTTTTTCAAATATTTCTATCAATAATCAGACTTTGTTATAAATTATCACAAAGTCTTTTAAAGCATTAATTACTTTACCTTGTGATAATCTTCCACTCTTATTAAGAATTAGTAAATCAAATAAATTTCCCGCTTTAAATTCATTTAATACGCATAATAGGTATATACATTATTTTATTTCTGTTTTTTCATCTCTTCCATTTCTTGTTGCCATGTAGCACCAACACCACCTGATGGCGTATTCCAGCGATCCTCTTGTCGTTTAATGCGTTCCATGTCTGCATCACTCGGCTTAAATTCTTCTACTTCCTTACGTTCTTGTTCAACTTCGTTATTATTTGGTTTATGGTTGGTAGTAACTTCTTCGGGCTTATCATTGGCTTCAACATTCTTGCCTTCGTTCATTTGAGACTTGTGATTATTTGACTGACTCTCATTAGATTGCACGCTTACGTTTTTCTCTTCAGCCCAACGATTATTTTTAACATCCCATCCGACAGGAATAACTGAATACATTTCCTTATCTTGGCCAACATAATCCGCACCAAATAACTTACCGTCCTTAAATTGAACTTGTATCACCGCTTCTGGCGCCTCATAAATATATTCAATTAATTCCGTATCAAACTTCTTCGTTTTAAATGCACTTGTCGCATTACGGTGTAATGCCTTAGCTACTTCTTCATATGGCATACCATGTTCAAGTGCTTCAAAGTAATCGACAGGCATTGTAGAACTACTTTCATCTAATGGAAGCTGATACTGCACAATATCAACTTTATCTTCATTTTTTTCCGTATCAATCGCTTTGTTTTCGTTATCCCTTGGCACATTATCATCCAACTTTTCCGCGTCCTTTAATTCATCACGCTTTGTTTCATCTACCTTCTTATCGGCTTGCGCGTCCTTCTTCACTTCCTGCTCACTCATAGGCGTTTCTTTCTTGGCAGAGGCGTTCTCCTGACCACACCCCACTAATAAACTTGATAACAATAATCCTAATACTAGATATCTTTTCATGTCCATTCTCCCTGTTTGCGCTATATTTATACAATAACATTAGCGTATTTACCTTATATTACCTTATTCCCTTCGTAATATTATAACAATATATTAAAATATACAACAATTTAATTCTCTATTATGCTATCTATTACGAGATATCTAACGAGTTTAATTCTGTCAATCATGCTACGGCTTTCTAACACTTCTTTTGCACACTTTCTTCTTCTAAAATAGCGTAATAATATTCATCCCACCATTCATTCCCATGTGGTATACATTTCCTAAAATAGCCTTCTCTTCTCATTCCAATCTTCTCCATCACTCGATACGATGGGATATTTTGTGGCTGACATGTAGCGATAATCCTATGTAATTTCATTTCCTTAAAGCCATATTTCAATATAGCTTGTGCTGCTTCAGAAGCATATCCTTTATTAAAGTATTTTGGATTGAACACCCAACCAATCTCATAAGTATGCTCACCAAAATATTTATGAAATACTATATGACCAATAAGGATATCTTCATCTATTAATACCACAGGAAAGTTCTTAGCATTTTTACCAATGTTTTCATTCACAAAGTTCCTTGTATCTTCTTCAGTAAAAACCCCTTCAGGTATGTATTTCATAATATTGATATCTGATGTATACTCATGGACAGCTTGCCAATCTTTGAACTCAAATTTCCGTATTAATAATCTTTCTGCTTTTACAAACATGTACTTTTCCCCCCTCAAAAAATTGTAATTATATTTTAAATTCACATATAACCCTTAAAACAAAAAGAACCTGTAGGAATCTCTACAAGTTCTTTTTAGTTTAAGATGAATATACGGGGCAAACAAACTATCTTACAGATTCATCATAGAAACTACAGGGGTAATGCTTTGACAAATACATTATATAACAAATATTAACATCCATAGATTTTAATTTTGAAAATTATGTGAATTAAGAACAATAGTAACTTTTTTCTTAACTATTATTAATTTCATTTACTACTAACTTCTTTTCACTTAAATAAACTGCTCGATCAGATATTTTTGCAACTTCTTGTGAATGCGTAACAACAATTACACATTTATTCTCTTGATGGGCGAGCTCCTGAAACAGCTCAATAATCTCTTTCGCTGTTTCTCCATCAAGGTTTCCTGTTGGTTCATCAGCGATTAGTAAATCGACATTACAAGATAGCGCTCGAGCAATTGCTACACGTTGTTGTTGCCCGCCACTTAATTGCAAGACATTTCGTTTCGCTTCTACTTCTGTGAGTCCTACCTTCTCTAATAATTCTAATGCTCTTACTTTTTTATTTTGTACCTTCACACCTGTAATTTCCATTGCTGTTAATACATTCTGAAGAGCAGTCATATAGGTAATCAAATTATAAGATTGGAAAATTACAGATACATGTTGATTACGGTATCGATCCAAGCCAATTTTTCTAATATCCTTTCCGTTATACAGTACATAACCATTTTTAGGTATATCCAGCCCACAACCTAAGCTAAGAGTTGTAGTTTTACCAGATCCAGATGGCCCTAAAATCGTGTAGAAATGCCCTTTTTGAAAAGAAAAATTCACATTATCTAGTATCGTTACTTTTTTGCCGTTACTTTCATAATAATAATCTAAGTTTTTAAATTGTAAAATTGTCTCCATATCGAGCCTCCTTATTCATCTTTTAAAAGAATTTGTTTTGGATTTAAGCGTAGGATAGATAATGCCGGAAGAAGCGTTGCTAATATAGCAATAGTCAGTCCAATTCCCCCCATTTTCCCTAAATCCTCTCCTGTTACACTTACATCAATTTTATCAATTGGATCTTCATTTTGGTTTTGTGGAGTACCACCAGCCCCAACCATCATTACACTCCCATTTTGTGAATTGTCTTTTTCTTCGCTTGCTGTAGCAATTTCACTCGAAAGTAAGTTATCCCCTACGAATTGAGAAACTTTAGCTCCTGTTGTTAGGGATAATCCAAATGCTAAAATAGCAATACATGCTACTTCTACTACGAACTGCGCCATCAGTTTCCATTTTTTCTCTCCAATAGATAATAAGATCCCCATTTCCTTACGACGTGCTTTAATCGATAACATAATGATTAATCCTAAAATAATCGCACCTGCAATAGATACCATATAGATAATCATTTGAGACGTAGAAGCGATATTTTCTATAGGGCCAATCATTTGCTTGTACAATGAATCATGTGCATCTAACTTAAAATAATTAAAATCAATATCAGATTTTTTTGCTTCTTTTTTAAATGCATCAATATACTGTGGATCGTTCAATAAGTACACGACCTGAATACTACTCATACCTTCATCTGTTTCTAATTTCTTTAAAGTAGAGTGAGGCATATATAGTTTATTAGCTGGATTCATCATAGGAGGGGGGTTTTGACCCATTGGTTGCTCATTCGTTTCATAAATACCAATAATTTCAACTTCAAGAGTTTCCTTCTTATCCCCTGATTGAATTTTAACCTTATCTCCCACTTTCAAATTATTTTGTTCCGCTAATCGTTTTTCCATTAAAGTTACATTCTGATCTTGCATCTTTTCTGTAATTGGTTTCCCATCAATGATTTTACTATTTCCATTTTTAAAACTTTCTTGTAATAAAGTCTTGCGAACTCCTTCTATTATAAGAGAAGAATTCATATCTATTTCTGAACCTGAACCTGATCCTCCAACCATTGCAACGCTACCTTTTCCTTTTCCTTCATCTTCTCCTTCTGAAGCTCCTACTAATTTAAACCCATTTGCAATTCCGAAATTATGGGTTATATAATTATAGTCTTTAACATATTTGGACTTCGCTAATTGATCTGTTTCTTTTGTATTGAGCTGCGGCGGATTAGGCGCTTCTCCAGTTTCCCTTGCTTGTTTTCCTAATTTATCAAAATCAAGACTTAAAGTAACATCAGCACCCAGTTTTTTTCTTGCTGAATCAGCAGCTTTTTTTGATGCATTCTGGATTGCAAATCCTGCCAGCACTAAGTTTGTAACAATCAGAAAGACCGCCATCAAAATTAATGATGTTCCTATTCTTTTTTTCATACTGAGAATTGCGCGTTTTATAAAATTCATTTTTCCTAACCTCCTTGATAGTTGTTATTCTAAATACACTATCTGGAGTTTATATGAAGATATTCAGTAGATTATCTAAAGATATTAGGGCTTATCTGGAGTGCATATGTAGTGATTCGTTAATATAGTCAAGAAAAACTGGAACACAAATTAAAATACGTAATCGATTTTGAAAATTGGTAGAGAGCCAGTTCATTAATGTGGAGTGAGGACGAATGGAATGATCGTACATATAAAACTAGTAAAATAGAAAAAGCCACCAAAAGGTGGCTGTTAAGTGGTACGTGTTTGTTCCATTAATTTCACGGTTTTTGTTAGTTTTTCACCATTTCGATAAACTGTTACTTTAATTATATCCCCCAATTTTTTCTTTTCATATAAATATTTACGGAATTGAACGACATTTTCTATTTTTTGTCCATCTAATGCAATCACAACATCATATTGTTGCAATCCACCTTTTTCTGCTGGTGATTGATTTGAGATATTCCCCAACACGGCACCATTTGATATCTCTTTTGGTAATTTTAATTGATTACGTGCAGAATCTGTCATTTTCTCCACATCTAATAACTGTACACCCATCATCGGACGCTTAACTGTTCCATCTTTCTCAAGAGACTCTAGGATTGTTTTGGCTATATGAATCGGAATTGCAAATCCAATTCCTTCAACAGCTTGTTGTGCAATTTTACTCGAATTAATTCCAATGACTTCACCCCGTTCATTAAACAAAGCTCCTCCACTATTCCCAGGATTAATAGCTGCATCTGTTTGAATTACCTGTGCTTGCCAATCCACTTGTTGATTTCCGAGGGTACTAACAGGTATTTCTCGTTCCTTGCTACTAATAATCCCCTTTGTTACACTACCTTCTAGCCCCAATGGATTCCCAATGGCTATTACCGTTTCCCCTGTACGAATTTTTTCAGAGTCTCCAAGTGTTGCGACTCTTTTTACATCTGCCCCGTCAATTTCTAATACCGCTAAATCTAATAATGGATCTGTCCCTACTACTTTAGCGGGAACCTTTTTACCATCATTCAATTTCACTTCTACTTTATTCGCACCGTCTATCACATGATTATTTGTAACAATGAAAGCCCTATTGCCGTTTTTTTTATATATGACCCCTGATCCCGAACCAGCTTCTTCTGATTGATCTTGCGTATTAAATGAATTTGCATTTTGTTTATAGTTAATGACACCTACGACAACTTCTTTTGCAGATTCAATCATATTTTGAGGATTGCTCACATCTTCTGGTTTGTAAGAGATCGGCGTAGCCTGATTTACTCCGTTATGCTTAAAAGATTGACCTGCACTTCCTTTGATTTCATTTATATAAGGGGTGGTCAATCCAATGGTAATTGCACCAATCACTGCACCAATTATTCCTGTGAAAAAATACCCTGTTTTTTTATAGGCTTTATTCCTATTGCTTTCTGTTTGATTTATATCATAGTGTCCCATTGTGAACATCCCTTTCTCCTTTAATTTACAATTGAATATTTTCATCTTGATATTTGAAATAAGATATATGAATGTAATATTTAAGAATCACCATTTCAAAAAAAGAAAATTTTACCTTTCGACATGGTTTAAACATAAATCAACTGTTTTTTCGTAGAGGTAACATTATATTTGAAATTTCCTATGAATATATGTATAACGATATTCAAACCCACTTCGAGCTTGTCTCTAAAAAAAGAGCCTATTCGGCTCTCAACAAATAGAGTATTCAATGTACATAGTAGCATGCGTGTTTATACAGGTGTTTTGCAAAAAGCGGAAACAAAGGACAATAAACATCCATTAGATTATTTATTCTTTTGTTATAAACTTAGATCCTAGCATTCTCGTGAGAATGGATGGTAATAGGTTTGTGTGTAAATAAGAAGGAAGGGATAAAATTTGATAGATTGTGTAAATCGTCAACACCATGTATCATTCCTTTCTATTTGGTACATGTATCATACAAACTTAATCTGTATTCTATATGGAGTTAATCTAGAGTTATAGTAAAGATTTTCAGTATCTAGTTATTGAATACAAAAATAGAGAGAATCAATTTGATCCTCCCTACTTTTGTTCACTAGACTTATATAGCTTTCTTTTATTTACACTTGTGTATTTATTTACGCACGGTGCTGATTTCAATTTTTGTTTTTCCTCTTTGATGCGTCTATTATTCGAATGAGGGACCATCCACAGTTGTACATCTAATAAAGAAAGAATGATGTTTGCTTCCAGTGACATCTTAATTACCTCCCTCTGTCTTGTTATGTATATAACCTATCTCATGCATCTGGAACTGGTTTAAAATACATGTAGTTTTCTTGTGAAGTTTTTATAGTGTTTCTAATACGTCTCCACATCAACTCCAGATTGGAAGGTTATAATGACTACAAGAGGTGATATTATGAAGAACTATCACATTCTGGTGGTAGAAGATGATCAAGAAATACAAGAATTAATCAAACAATTTTTAATGACACAACAGTATAAAGTTATAGTTGCATCAGATGGATTAGAGGGCATGAAACAATTTAATAAGCAATCCTTCGATTTAATTCTTCTAGATGTGATGATGCCAAACCTAAATGGATTTGAAGTTGCCAAAATGATTCGAAGTCAGTCAAATATACCAATTATTATGCTAACTGCGCTAGAAGAAGAACAAGATCAAATGAAAGGATTTGATCTTGGAATCGATGATTATATTACGAAACCTTTTTCTTTTCATGTTTTGATGAGACGAGTCGAAGCAGTACTGAGAAGAAGTAATAATCAAAGTACGGATAATCATTTTGTATTTAGAGAACTACATGTCGATGGCGATGCATATAAAGTATATGTAAATAGGGTTGAAGTTCCCTTAACGACAAAAGAATTTGAAATTTTGCAACTACTACTTCAAAATGAAAAAAAGGTACTCACAAGAGAAAGTATCGTAGAAAAAATTTGGGGATATGAGTATGCCGGAGACACACGAATGATTGATACGCATATGAAAAACATACGAAAAAAATTAGATATACCCTATATTAAAACAGTAAAGGGCATTGGTTATAAAATCGATGAATAGGATTGTAAAAATCATGAAGATGAAGAGAATTACCTATAAACTCTTTATGACTACATCCCTCATTTTGTTAGCCTTTGCAGCCTTAATTTATGTAACTTTATACTTCTTTCTCCCTAAATTTTATGAGAAATACAAAACAGATCAGCTTCAAACGGGAATCGAAGAAATAATTGATAAATCTAAAGATCTTACGCTTCAAAATGCAACACCACTTGTTGATGAATACGCACAAAAAAATAATGCAATGATATATCTTCAAGATAATGAGGGAAGGGTTATTTATTATCCTTTTCTTAAAAGTACTATTCAAGGGAATACTATTCAAGGGAGTACTATTCAAGGGAGTACTATTCAGGGGAGTACTATTCAGGGGAGTACTGTTCAGGGGGGTACTGTTCAGAGGAGTACTGTTCAGGGGGGTACTCCAGCAAAAGGTTTTGTTACAACAGTACCAATAAAGGGTTTGGCTCAATCTCGTAATTCATATGAGGCTACCAAGCCAATACAATTCCAAGATGTTAACTTAACGCTTGTGGTGTTCGCAACATTTCAACCGATCGATGAAGCTTCACAGGTCTTGGTACGTTTTCTACCCTATATTAGTATCATTGTACTGGTTATTGGTTTAGGAAGTGCTTATCTCTATTCAAGGTTTATTACTAAACCACTTATATATATTAATGAAGGTGCACAAAAGATGGCAAACTTGGATTTCTCCGAAAAAATTGAGGTTCGTTCTATGGATGAATTAGGGGAATTGTCCAATAGCTTGAATGATATGTCCATCAATTTACAACAGGCAATTTTTGATTTACAAAAAGCGAATCTTCAATTGAAAAGTGATATTGAAAAAGAAAGAGAAATAGAAACAAAGCGAAGGGAATTCTTTGCTATTGTAGCACATGAATTAAAAACTCCTCTTACTGTTATGAAAGGATACTTAGAAGGGATGATATATAATATCGGCCCTTATCAAAATCGTGACCAATATTTAAAGAAAAATTTCCGAATAATTGAAAATCTGGAACAGCTGGTTCGCGAAATTTTAAGCATGTCAAGATTAGAACAACATACCTTTAAACTTCAAGTGGAAGAAGTAAATCTTTCGAAATCAATAGATACAATCACAAAAAACCTCGAATTTTTTGCTTCTCAAAAAGGCATTCAAATAATAAAAGAAGTCGATTCTGACATTTTTGTTTATACGGATTATGTTCTTTTAGAAAAAGCTTGTAAAAATATCATTCATAATGCGATTATGTATTCACCTTATAACGAAAAAGTCTATATAAAGTTAACAAAGGATTCTAAACAAAACAACATCCAAATACGAGTTATCAATACAGGTGTCAAAATAAAAGAAGAAGAAATACAACATATTTTCAAACCATTTTATCGAATCGAAAAGTCAAGAAATCGAAATACGGGAGGGAGTGGCTTAGGGTTATATATTGTAAAACAAATTTTAGAATCCCTTTTTATCACGTATTCTATGAGTAATACAAAACAAGGCGTACAATTTTTGATTACCATTCCATTATCCATAAAGTAAATAACAAAAGAGTCTCAATCTTATTTCACCTTATTGAAATAAGATTGAAATTTTTTATATAGTATACCGTCACATCGATAAAAAGACGTTTTTTTTCAATGATTTCTCAGAAAGAATAACGTCTTTTTTTATTTTAGGGGATATTTTGTATTGTTAGCCTGATAGCTATATTGCGTGACCCCTATTATAGGAATCCTGCATCAGAACATAACAAAAATATAAACAAAAAATAATTATTTAAAATATAAGTTACATTCTAATATTTTATTGTTGATGACTGACAGTATCATTTTACAGCTTATTTAGAAGGGGCATGTACATTTCGAAGAAGTTTTTCAATAAGTTTTGTTTTTTCATTTACCTTTGTGGCATATGTGAAATCACCATAACAATATGGATACCTAAAATTATTTTTATTTCCACCACAAGTGTACAACGCTGGATTTTGATCAACTTTCATCTTAGAAAACTTTTTAGCCGAATCTTCCGAGTGTTGTTTAACTTCTTGACTGGCGATAAAATCAATATACCCTGGTCCCATATTATAGCTTTGAATAATTGTCTCCATGCTAACATCTTTTTCCGTTCCATATTTGTACATTTTAGCAAAGTGTTTTACCCCTTGTTTAATGCTCAAGCTTGTCTCTTGAATTTCATTTGGCTTTAATCCCAGTGATTCAGAAGACTGCATAGGGTCGTTGCCCTCACCTCTACTCTCTTGATACATAATTCCTAATAAAACTGCTGTTTTCTCTCCTAAATTATATTTTTCTAATTCTTTTTTCAAGGTGTGCTCATATTGCAAAACACGTTTTTCGGTTGCGAGCGCTTTATTTTGTTGAATATTGGTTTTATGATTAAGATATAGTATTCCAAGCATTGTTCCTAAACCTAAAATACTAATAAACAATAATATAATAATTCGTATTTTACTCGTATTCTTCATATATTCCTCCTCGTATAAGAAATTCTATTTTTCAAAGGTAATTGGTTATTTATAAAATATGTAATAAACATCTATCTCCCGCTCCTTTTTAGACTTAAACATCAATACTTTAAGGTTTAAAGTTTAATATAAAAATTTAAAGATAAGGTAAAGATAAGATAAAGATAAGATAAAGGGCATTTTTTATGCGTACATTAAAAAGGTATTGGTACAAACGGATATGTGGGAGAACTTGTTGATATGAATGGGTTTAGTGATAATTGAGAGATTATCGTACAAGTTATTAATTTTGGAGGTATCATTCCAGAAGAAGATTTACCCTATCTTTTTAATATACTTTATATAGAAAATTAAGAGATAAAATATAATAAAAAAACGGCTAACCCTCCACGTAAGAGAATCAGCCATCACAAATAACTAATTATTTCATACTTGATATATTATCACCCTTAGTGCTATACAATGAGATATTCGTTTAACCATTGAAAATTATTTAAAGGATTACTTTCTTCATTTTTTTACTATTTCATAACTCGCTTCAAATTTACTCATCGCATTTATTGCCGTCTAACAATCATCATCACACATGACTTAATACATTATTGAAAAGAAACAGTTCTACACTATGCAGGCTTTCTTTATGATTTTACCGCTAAATTTTTTATAAAACTCTCTATAGAATTGGCCTGGAATACATGAAAATAAGAAGATTGAACGTCGTAATGTTTTTCAGTAATGATAAGGATTGAAGGAAAGAATTTAGAAGTTTTCGGTTGCCAAGATTCATTATGCCATTCTTGGCTATGGAAGTATAACTCATATCTGTTTATCTTATCTTGCATTATCTTTTTACTATACACTGACTTTTGAACTTCAATAAAGAATGGCGATCTACGCCATATTGTAAAAGCATCCGGTTCCATATATTCTTTTCCATACTTTGGTTCAACTTCGAATAGTTTAGGATTTTCATAATGAACGAGTTGTTTGTATACGTCCACAATACCTAGGAAATGAGGAATTTTTTGACTCGTTTTTTTAATAGAACTGGGTTGCGGAAAATAAATGTATGGGTGCTGCAATACGTTAGCATCAACATGCCCATCTCTTCTTAATCGTTTCATAACTGTATTACAACAAGTTATTGCATTTTTTAATCCTTGAAAATGTAAATAAATAATATCGTCACGAGACATACACCTAAATCGTTTCAAGTCATTCAAAATCCCTATATCCCTACTCTTCATCATCTAACACCCCGAATAAAGGTATTTCTTTTTGCAGAGGTTTTTTAGATTTTTTCTCCACTTTAGGCATTCGATATGGCTCAATAATTTGTTTCGCTTTACATAGTGACAAGTAAGGTGCTTGCACTTTCTTTAATCCATTTCGTTTAAAAATCATTTGGCCAGATTGCTCTAAATACTCTGAACCAGGAGTACCCATGATATTACTATTAATCACACTATCACATTTAAAGCCAATTCTTACAGTCATATTAAGTTTTAACTTACCATCTAACACCTTGGCATCTGGTCGCTGCATACTTAGCATAAGAAAGACTCCAAGCGACCGCCCGACTGCTGAAATCTTTTCAATTGTAGCCATACACTCTTTTTCATCTTTAAGCATAGCTACCTCATCGATAGCAAGTAGAATATATGGTTTTTGATAATTAGGATTTATTTTGTTGTACGCATCAATATGATCCACTTCATATTCTTCCATAAGTTTTCTTCGTTCTCTGATTTCCTTCCATAACTTTTGAAGCATTATTTTCATTTCGATTTCTTCCATACAAACTTCTTTTACATGCTTCACTCTACGCAAAAAATGAAATTCAGAGTTTTTTAAGTCACCAAGGTACAACTGCAACTTTTCAGGAGACATAAATTGAATAAGGGTTGATAATACAACACGTACCATACTACTTTTCCCGCTTCCCGTTTCCCCTGCAATTAATAAGTGCGGTGAATTGGAGTCAATCATATCGTACGCAATCATCTTTCCGAATTGGTCCCTACCGACAACAACAGGTAAACGGTACTCTTTTAATAGTGACTTCCATTCTTTATAAGAATAAGTATACGGCTTTAGCCCAGCATTCGAATCAAATACATGTAGGACAAACTTTTTCACATCCCCTTCAATCGTAATATTCCGTCCTAATATTTGCTGGAAACAAAACCACTTCTTTTCAATCTTCTGTGGATCTAATCCGTTTGGTATGGTAAATACATATCTCACACTTTCTGCTGAAGAAGAAATATTATGTACCTTTGGATAAATAAGTACTTTCCCCCCACGTGTTTGATGTTCCGTATATAGACCTGCTTTTCCAAATACCTCTATAAGTTGATTCCTTAACCTTTGTATAAGAAGCCACTTCTTAATCAGTTTCATATACTCCCCCCCTAAAACATGATTACGATGTGAATAAATACATATCCAATTAAACAAACTCCACCAATTCGCATGCCGTGATAAATTCCTTCACTTACAAATTTAGCTGCAGATATATAGTCATGTCGTACCAAATATTTTTCTAACATGACTGCCCCGATTAAAACGGTTCCCATTATGCCTAACGCAATGTAAGTATTGAGTACCTGATCCGACATATGAAGGAATGAGAAAGGACTTAATGAATTGTATTTACGTATTTTCTTTTCTTTATCTTCATATGACCGATCCATAAACTCACGAAAAGAAATTGTTTCCTTCCTACCACGCATTTAAATGCCCCCTCTATAAACAGAATGAACAAACTAGATAAAATATAGGTTTTATACGCTTATTACCTTGATAGCATTATCTTGACAGTTAAGGTGGTAGATACTTTGCTAGTTCAAAGGCTAGTTGATTTGGTATCTACTTTGGTAATTAGTTTGCTAGATACCATGGTGGCTACCTTGATACATCATATTGCGTGGGGCTTGTACATTATTAACACTTTTGTTTAAAAAAATCATGCTTTGGAGAAGATGTGATTAATAGAGGATTTAAGAATAGGAGTGTTCACAATGTTTGGCTTGGGGAAACCATTATCAAAGTTTGGTAAATTTTTAAGAAAAAATAATATTACTCAAACCGAATTAAAGGAATGGAGTGGAGTTAATCAAAATACAATTAGTCGTATTTCTCGTTCAAACACATACAAGCCTTCATTAGGGAATGGCCAAAAACTAATTAGGTCCTTAAAAAGAAAAGGTTACAGCGTAGACTTTGAGGATTTCTGGATGTAATAATCAGCTCGTTAAACCGAGCTGATTATTTTTTGAGGATTTCATCATTATTTTTGATTTTTTCAATACCGGTTCTCTATTAACAGAATGAACATATTTTTTCTAAAGGTATTACAAACTGAATCATAACTGGCAAATAAAAATCAAAGGAACATGATTTGAGGGGTTTTTGCTATACAAATAAAAGTACTAAAATTCCAAAGAACGTGTATAAAAAGTGACAAACAAAAGATATATTGTTAAGAGCAATAATATTAATACACAAGAAAAATACACGATAGAAATGCGCTTCCTATTCACCTTCCAATTACGTATACTGGAAATCATAAAACTTACTATCACCATACAACAAATCCCCACCAAAAACACCAATACATATTCGTGAATAATAACACCACAAATTAAAAATATAATTGCTAATATTGCTAATAGTGAATGTATTACACGCAAAAATAACCTCTCCTTATCTCATTGGAAATCCATTAATATATTATTATTTTATTTAGCAAACAGATGGTTTCCAATTTGTGCAACGGTTTGACGTGTTGTAATCCATTTATCAGTCGAGGTTTTGGGATTATAGAAATAAAGCCAATCAAAATTTATTCCTTTTGAAGTGAGAGCCTCTTCTACTGCCATTCTTGCTTCCTGTGTAGCAGGCTGATTAATTCTACCGTCTGTAATAGAAGTAAATGCATAACCATTTTTAATGGGTTCATAAATTACGTCTTTAATTGTATTTGGAAATCCATTAGCGTTAACCCGATTTAACACTACCTTTGCAACTGCAACCTTTCCTTCATGCGGTTCTCCCCCTGCTTCTGCATTCACTAATCGAGCCATTAAATCCACTTCTTGTAATGGAATATCCGTATCAATCTTTAAGTGTTGACCGACAAAAATTTGATTTCCGTCTACGTTATTGTTTTGTTTAATAAACTGTATTGAAACCTTATATTGTTGTGATATAGAACTTAATGTATCCCCGCTTTTCAATTGGTAAATTGCTTGATATGTATTACTTGAAACCCCCTTGGAGATGAGCAGTTAGCTTTTGCTGGCTACTCTTTTGTATTTTTCTTATCCAGTCTTTAATTAGCAACTTTTTTCTATTTATCCAATTTCATTAATTTTCACCACAAAAGGTTGATTTTAATATGTAATATTGCATATCTTCTACTTTCAGTCTTTCAACATGCGATAATTTATTTATAAAAATATACGATATTAGTAAGGATGATTTATATGAAAAATTTCCGTAAGAAGATGATTCAATCTTTACAAACGTTTTGGGGATGCTTAGCATTTGGTGTATTTATGTTTGCCATTTTCTTGATTATGGATTTATCAGATATCTCTTTAAATACATTAGGCTGGAGAGACTGGCTGGGCTCTGCAGTAGGTGCTGTCATCTTATCTGTCGGTATGTACACTTTAAGTAAATTGGATTTAAAATAAATATTCCGATAATACTGTAGATAGGCCGTATGCCAAAATTCATTTAAAGTAGTTTCCTCTGTATCTCCTTGTATTGAGCTGTTACCTTTTCAACGAGCACCTTTGTATAATACGCTTTTTAATTAAAATAACGATCTGTTTCGTTCATTATTTTAATAAATTTCTTTCCTAATTGCTTTTTCTATATGCTATACTAATTCCTAATTAATTGTAGAAAGAATGATAAAAATGAATGATAGATCCTCAAGAAGATGGATAATACAACAAAAGTTAAGAGTACTAAAAACAAAAATTAGCAATGATACAAACCCTTTATTTAATGAATGTCTTGAATCCCTCGGAGACAAAACGATAATTTTCTCCCAGGAAAAAAGCCAGCAGATTACTACTAATTTAATAAAATCTTTTCCTATAACTGTCTCCGGAAGAATAGATTGGGGCCAGATAGATAATCAATTATTAGTTACAAACAAGGAAAAATTAATTTCACTCATTAATATAAATAAACCAGATTTTGATGAACAGATTTTTATACTATGGGATAACTATAAAGTCCCTGTAGTAAGTACAAATCTTGATAAAGTATTTCAATCACTAGTTGACATTGATGCAGTCAGCTTTCATTACTGGTTATTGGATAAAGAATATAAATTCATAATTGAAATAGAAGATGAAGAGATGATTAGAGTTGGGTTTCGCTAATAATCCATTCATTTTTTCTCATCCTCCTCTTCTATAAAATGAGCTGTTTCCACCGCTGCTATGACTTTGTACCCCTTTCAATTCAATGGGCCTACATATTTGCTTCTTTAGGTACTTCATTGTTATCTGCCAGGGATCTCACTTCTCCGAGGCAGCCACTGCACTGCCACCATCTAAAAACATTGTATTACGCGTCATACTGATACGAAGACGTACCTGCAAATTTATATCTTGGTAGGATCTTAAAAACTAATATTTTTGAGACGTTAGCCTTTCTCTATTTTCATTTATAACTTTTAATGTTCCTTATAAAACATTTGAATATTTTGATATATTTTCTATCGAGAATGAAAATTACCTCTCGCAACCTGTATATTGTCATGTTATTCGCTTTCTACCTAGTAAATTGTAGCGAACGACGAGTCTTTTGTTTTGTACTTCTATTTTCGTTCATTAAGGTCGATTGTTTTTTTATCCCCATATAACTCATCCTGTTTCTAATCCAATTAAGAAAAGGATAAACCCTATCCCGATGATTTTTAATATAACTTTCAAAACAATTTCACCCACTTCGTTTATCTATATAGCCCTCATCCTTATCTTTCCTTAACAACAAACAAGACGCCACCCAGATTACGGAAGCGCCTACAATACTTGCTATTAATTTAACAAAACTTATTTACCTTCACGTCATTTATTTCTTTGCTTCCATACCCCATTCTCTTTACGATAAGTATTCTTTCCATTCATGAATCCCGCTGCATTACCAGGAATGCTATATTTCTTATTTTTAGCCTTCTTCTTCATCCTCTTTTCTTTTTGAACAGCTTGCAAATCCACCTTCCATTGTTTCAACAAATCCTTTTTACGTCGCATCGAATTTGTACCCCTTATATTGAAATGTTAATCCAATAATCATATTATATATATTCATAAATTATTTTCAATAAAAAAAAGCACCCTCAATATTGGATGCTCTCAATGTGAATTGGGTTTTATCCTGAGCATTGAATAGGACACGAAGATTCCGTCCTATTGCATAATATGCTTGTCCTTATCATAATGTGCAATAAAAAAGCGCCCTCGCCCAGGCGCCAAAAGATACATATACATTGAGGTAACTAACACGCTAGAAAAGACCCTTCCGTATCATTGTATGATTCTCAATTACCTTTATACCTAGCAAACTCATTAAATACGTTTAATGTATAATTTCTATTGATTTAACCATGCCCAATTCCATCCAATTCATGGTTAATATTCTAAATAGACCAACGATGTATTATAATCCTTTATATACACCAAGGAGGTTTATCATGCTCAACTTTCATAAAACATTCCCTATCTTAGGATTCTTTTGGTTTTTATATAGTTTCATTGGTCTCATCTTTTTATTATTATTCCTTAGCGTGTAATAACAATGCTTGTGAATATATGTTTAGTGTGTAATTTCTATATAACAAAGAAAAAAGCATCCGATTTGGGTGCTTAATGTATACTAATATTAATATTAAATAGCTTTATTGATAGACTTTCTAGAACAATAAATATACTTGCTGAAACCGATCTATATCCGATATTCTTTCCTGTAACATTAATAGTAATTTCTGCTAAATGGATTTGCACATCATCTTTTTCAAAAATTTTATCTTCAACCTTTTCAACTATTGCTACCTGATCCACTTCTTTAAAAGTTTTCAGCAATTTTGTTTCTAAAAAAGTAAAATCAAAATTTTCATCTTTAACCACACCAAATTTAATTTTCATTTTTATTTCCCCATTTTTAACTAGTTAATATAATAAAATCAATATAATTATATATTCTTTTATTATATAATTCAAAAGTTACGTTTTAATAAATTACCCATAGTTCACATATCTAATAGAGCGAAATTTTAATAAACAAATGGAAAAATTCCTCTTCTAAGTTCAAGACTACTCTCAACCTTCTCTAATCCACCGCATCATATAACTTTTTTCTATCTATCTTAGCTATTCGCTTTACGTTTGGTGGTTGAGTGAAGACTAAGAATCTTCTCATTTATACTCCATAGGTTGAGTCAATACTTAAGTTGTCCCATCATCTTCGCTAACCACTTATGGTTACACAACATGATAATTTTAAAAAATAAATAAATCTATATATATAGTTGTAAACATAATCGATTAAGTGTTAAAATAGCATGGGTACTCTTTAGCGAGTTCTCATATAATTAAGCAAGAGTTTAAAAATTCTCGAATCTTAGCCTCTTGGAGCGCCCTCCAAGGGGCTGAACTACTTAAAATATAGATTTTATGAACCTTTATTATTTTCATAAATCAATATATTGCATATACATAATATATTGATTTATGATATAATATCTCTGTGAAACATCACGTGTTTCAAATACAACATTTTTTTGATGACCTCTTATCTTTCCATAAGAGGTCTTTTTTTCAAATAACTATTTTATTTTTAAATATAACTGTAAAAAGATAATAAAGTTATTCGATTTTAAAACCTAAATCAAGCATAACCCCGTTCTGAATTTAGAACGGGGTTAAAATAAGTTATATAATTTTCGATATATGCTTTCACTGTATTCAAAAATATCACAACAAATTTGGTTAATAAGCTAAGTTTTATTCAATAATAGCGCCCAATTGTTGAATAACATGACTGGCATTTTTTAAACAATTTTATTTTTATTATCTCTGTACAATTTAATTAATTTGCAAACACTTATTTTTCTGTACGACATAACTCTTTGCTGGGAAAAATCCTAGCCCTTATTATTTAACTACTGTTGATCCTCCATCTGTGCCACGATCACTATCCAATAATTCATCCATTTCAACAAAATGAGCTGTTTATACTTTTCCTCTTCCATTTCGTTTTATACATTATGAGGATGAAGCAATGAATGCTGGAACCTTGTTAATAGTATGAGGAATCATAAAGTTAATATAAATTAACTAAATAGAGCAAAGAAAATGTTTTATTGCATAAAAAAGGCTCCATTGCTGGAGCGCTCAAAAAATAATATAAGTAAATGAATTAAAACAAATAACAGACAATTAAAATATACAGGTTATATATAAATAAATCTATATATATGTAATATTACATATATAATTCTATTTATTGATTCTATACTTACTCAATGATTGTTACATTTTTTTATGTCTTTTAAGCAATACAGTACCTTCTTAACATCAATTGTACAAGTAAAAGAAGATGGTTCAAGGCGGAGGAAGGCACTTTGGGGTGGCTTTTCTTTTGATTACTGTTTCAATCATAAATTGCTTAAATTCCAAAAATACGTAGCATAGAACTTAATGTGCTAATCCTAATAATTCAGTAATCTCAATGACCTTCTTATCTTCTACTCTGCAATAAAGTCTTGTGCCTTTGCGCTCGCTAATTACAATATTACCTATAGTTAGTTTTCGCAAATGTTGTAAAATCATAGGTTCCGAAATATGCGTCGCTGTACTCAACTGAGAAACTGTTAAGGTACCACTTACAATCAATTCACTTACAATTAATAAACGACTTGGACTACCTAATAATTCTAAGATTTTAGAACTACTTTTATAATCACTAGAATCCATGTTGAAATCACAAGACATACTATTCATCTCCCTAATATCAATACAAATATTGAATATTTTAACATAAAAATCAAAGTGAACTCCTAATATTTTCTATAAAAATGAAAAAAATTCAATTTCAGGTTATTCAAATTAGAGGAAGGCACCTTTGGGTGGCTTTTCTTTATTTCTCAATATAAGAACTTTAAGGATATGCTATTATTTAAATACAAATTCCCTTTTGTACACTCAGATAGTAATACCCAATAAAAAAGCCCGCCTATTTCCGTAGGTGGGCCTTGTCTTTATTACACAATATCAAAGTATATTCTCTTTTTCTCATAAACTTTATGTAATTATACATATTTGTAAAAATTACACTAAATAAATATTACATGTAGTAAAATATCAATTGTGGACACGTTCTATAAAGCAGATTCTTTTGAAAGACGTAACATATTGACAATTATAAAAGATGTCGCGTCACTCTAATATTGATCTCAACTCTCTTGTATTTTGTAAACTAACAATCTGGTATATATAGACGATTCTGTTTTATAGGGTGTGTTTACACGTATAACAAAGGGATAATACTGATACATTTATATTAAACGAATGTGGTTCAAGTCGGAGGAAGGCACCTTTGAGTGTCTTTTTTATTTTCAAAAGGACCTGCTCAATTAATACCTAAAAACATAAGGTAAAGTGAATCCATTAAAATACATGAGTGACCTTAATTTTCCCCTCCTACTCAAAGGAGAGATTAAAATGGGCTTTGGTGGTAGTTGCGGTAGTTGTGGCGGAGGATTTGCTTTATTAGTTGTTTTATTTATTTTATTAATCATTGTTGGAGCTTCTTGCTTCTGCTAAAAAACTATCGGAAAAGGCACTCTTATATGGGTGTCTTTTCTTTATAAAATTCACATTAAATTAATTAAACTTTATAAAAAGATGTAGTAAAATATAAATTGGGTGGGAACCCAGATATATTTGTGCTGTAAGAAAAGTCTTATGTAGATTGAGTAGAGGGAGACACCTTTGGGTGGCTTTTCTTTTTGGAAAGTAACTCTACACAAAGAAAAAAGCCTCATATATTGAAGCTTTTTAGTAAATATTTTAGTATTTTCTTCCTACAAAATCTCAGCAGGAAAAATCATTTAAAAAGCCATTGAATTACTGAAGAACTCTGTCATCAACATTACATCAGATTGGCATCAAAAATGTAAATCCTCATTTTCCTGGTATTGCCCTTTATTAAGTCTTTGTCTTATAAATAATTCTGCAACAATTAAATTTGGTACCCACGCTAACCAAGCAATAACAGCGTAACTAAGTTCAAACTGCTCTAGTCCAAATAGCAATACAAACAAAGGTAGCCAAATTCTTAATGTAACTGCCGCAAAGGTTAAGGAATAATTTCTAATCATCCAATTTCGATGATCTTTAATTTTCTTATTCTTAACTCTATTTAATGCTTGATATGCTGATGCTAGCCACAATACGGATAACAAACCGAAACCAAGCTTTGCTACCAATCCCCCCATAGCGTAAAAGGATAAGTACAGTCCTGAAACGCCACCTAATAATATACCAATCATATAGATTCTCCCAACTATTCGATGAAGGTTGATTTTCGTTCCTCTAAATTTTGTGGATAATGTAAACGGACCGATTACTAACGCTACTATACTAGTTGTAATATGTATAAATAATATAATGTACCAAAAACTACTTAATTTAGAAACAAACATAAGCTTCATTTTGACCAGCCCTGTTTGAAATCCATCCATAATAAAATATTGGACAACAACATAACTAGCTACTAAAATAGCTAAAAAAGTAAATATAAACCAAATTTTCCTGTTCAAATTTTACTTCCTCCTTGCTACATTTAGGGACAGTAGATTATACATTACTTTTCATTCTAGTAAAGAGTAGAAAAGCCTTCTTTAATTATCTATTCAACACAATGTTTTTTCATTTAAACAACTCTAATTGAAATCTATAAAAAATGAAATTAGATATATTGCAAACAAAAGTTGAACTGTGCATATCGATTCATCGTTAGAACAACAAAAAGCTGCTTCAGCATATTTACCTGAAGCAGCTTTTGTTATCTCAAAAATGGCAATGGTGCTTGCTGAATTCCGTTTTGAGTTGAGATATAAAAAGATTTTGCGAATCCCTCACTGTGAATGCATTCGTCTATTACAAGCATTATAGGGATCTTTCGTAAGTCTAACATTAGCTCCTTTCTAACATGTTCTGCTAAAGCGAGATTAGATATAGATAATATAAAAATTCCTGGTAAACTCTTCGTGTTTTCGAAATTCAATAAATTATTTGGTCCATTTTGAATGTGATCTTCCCAAATTTTCAATCGCAATTTTAAATGTTGTGCATATCGCTGACCTTGTTGTACCCTTTCAAATATGAAGTTTTGATTTCCAATTGGAGTTTTAATTTCTCCAACGGCAATTGGATTATAACCATTACCAGTACCTTTTAGCTTTGGATACCAACACCAGTTTTTTAATAGCTGTTGGCTAACTGCAAACTCATATTTTATTTGATTCATAGTGACAAATCTTTGTACCCCTGCTACTCCAAGTCTTAACCACTGTTCTGGCTTTAAAGAATAGTTTGTATTACGGTTATGATAAGCCCACATCATCAAATGACCAGCAGTATTTAAAGTGATTGGAGCAGAGGTTTTGGGTTGATCTGGAAATAGCCCCGATTTTATCTCCCATCGACTAACAAATCCATACAGTACCAGTTTTTTCAGCGATTCTGAAACCTGTGACCTACTAATTTTAGATTCCACAAAATTTTTAATTTGAGCTTCAGTAATCACTAATGAATCCCAAATAAGCTTTAGTATTAAATTGTCTTTTTCATTTATAAAACCTGAATTAATTCTGTCATATATACTACGTAAATCTGTGAGTGGTTTGAATTTATCTGGAAGAATTGGCCCCCCCTGCAAAGAGGGGTCATCCCAAAGTGATAAAGATTGGTCCCTATTAAGCCAATATTGAACCGCCTTTCCATTCTCTTGTACGGAAACCTGCGGCGCACTCATTAATTATATAAAAACGCCGTTGGATCGTTAACTTTTTTGCGTCCAAATGGAAACTTAAAGATAACCCCCGACCCTCTCTCTTTTTCCACATCCACACTTACAATTCTCATACTTACTACGTCATCCAACACTGGCTGTTCGATTGTTTTAGGGACAATTCCTTTAATTGTGCAGCCTTGGTCCAATTCAACAAAAACACCAAAACGCGGGTCAACATTTACAACCCTTCCTACAATTGTATCCCCTTCAGCTAATTCAGATAATAACTGATAAGGATTTTCCACGGCAGCTTTTCTAGAAACGTGGATTAGTCGCTGTTCTGGATTAAATTGTAGAATCTTAACTGGGATACGTTCACCAATTGGTGCATAGCGATCCACAGCGTTTTTATACACTCTTCCATAGTTTAGTTCATGTAATTTCATGAAGCATTCCGCACCATTGATACGTAAGAATATAGTAGGAACCTGAGCATTCATGTTGTATCCAGTTACTTCTGCTTCGTAGGCTGGCTCTTGCATTCTTTCATCTTGCTCCAATTCTATTAACTCACGAATTAACGCATCTGCCGATCTCCTGCTAGCTTCTTTTACTGAAACCTGTACTTTATTTATATCCAGTTCATCAGACATTTGTGTAATTACTACATTAAAAATATTACCTGTGAATTGAGTAATACTTCTAAAAGAGTAATCAGAGAAGTCTTCTTTTTTACAAATACCTATAATCTTACCATTTTCAAGGGCAAACTCAGCATATTCAGTATCTGGATCGTCTTTATCGTGTCTTTTAACCGTTCTCAATACCGCTTGAATTGGCTCTTTATATCTACGTAGTACCTGTAGCTTTTCATAATTTTTTAAATCCATAAAAATATCTCCTCTCCCTTGTTCAATATTTATAAAGTTCAAAAATAATACTTCTACTTGAATTATTGTTACTTTTAACTGAGAAACTAAGTTTTTTAATTGTTTTTTATATAGACCTACCACTTATTTTATTTATAAGAATTAACGTTAAAATAATTATATATTTAATCAATTAAATTCTTATCTAAAATTACTTCTATATGAAAAAAATCTTTTTGTTGTTTTGAATTTTTAATTGCGCGCAAAGAAATATACATATACTCCTTTACGAAAAAAGGGTATTAGAAAAAGAATCAGAAGATGGTTCACTTTATTTAGTGTTTCCTATCGATATGTTCCACAAATATATAGGTTTTCTTGGAAGTAATTCGGACCGAAAGAGTTTCTTGAGGTTGTGATTCACATGCAATAAATACAACTTGATGCAACAAAAAAAGCACCTACCACAGGTACTTTCTAAATATCTATCCATTAAATTTATTAGATGAATCTTCCTTTTCTTTTAATTGATCAATACATATATCAATTGTCTCTTGCATTATTCTCACCCTAGTTTTATCACTTTGATTCATAAGAGGTGCAATTATAGCCCCTATACTACAAAATAAAAACATAGCACCTAATCCATAATAGAATGTCTCAGAGAGCCCTTTTCCCATGTTTGGTAGAAGATTTTCTGTAATACCTTTAATTTTCCCTGTTACTAATATACTGGCAAAAGAAGATGATAATATTGACATAACAAAAGTTTGAAATACTACTACCATATTATCCTTTTCCACCACATTTAAATAAGCTTTATACCTTTTTAATTTATCCCTATCGTTATAAAAATATCGTTTTATTTTATTTTCTAATTCTTCCATGTTATAAATAATATTTTTTGAAGACTTAGAATTCCCTATTATTTCTTGGAAATCTTTTTCTACGTCTTGTATCCCACCTGTCCATGTATATAACCCTATTTTTTTTCTTTTTGAAGATTTATTACCCATCCACCTAAATATCTTCCCTATTACAATTGATAGTATTATATTTACAAAAAGACCTAAAAGAAAAAATAAAATCACCCTAATATAATCAGCTATATTACCTATGTGCTCTCTTACAATATCCATAAAAGCAGAGTATACTATAAATACCATAAATAATAATAATGTCATTGTATAAATCTTTTTCATTATCTAAGTCCACCTCTAATACACTATTAAATACAATATATCAATATAAGGTATCATAGATTAAAGCGTTTAATCAATTATTCATATAAATATATTTACCCCAATTCCAACGTTATCCCTTGTTTTGATTGCGTTCTCCTTTTTCTTCACCAAAAAATAAAATCCTTAAATATTTAAGACCTTTGTGCACTTATCCTATGTATGTTCTCAAAGCCTTTTTCTCTATCCATGCCCCTAATCTACTTTTTCCAGAACCATTTGCTTCAACTATAATAAATGCGTTATTTTCTAATTCTTCGATTCTAACCTGATTATTTTCTTAAGGAAATTTGATTCTATAACACATTCTTCACACCCCTTAGAATTAATTCCATTTTTAAAATTAAAATAAATTACTAAACTCGAAATATAGAATCTACTAAAATCGTTTTAGTTTAAAATTACTTAATACAGTTTATCTTGCTCAATTTAAGACCAATAATTATTTATTCAATAATTTTATTATCATTTATATAAATTACTAAAAAGTAAAAAATCCCCTTATTTAAAATGACAAGGGGGATTATTTCTAGTACGCTACCATATCGTGTACAGTTTCCTACTTACGGCATACGATCTTTTAAATCTGCTAAAGGTATAAGTTTGTCAACAAGCCATAACTTCTTATTTCCATCATAGATAAGATTTATTTGCATTAATGACATATTATCAGATGAAACACCATTAACTGTAATTTTACTTTTCACTTTTGCTAATACATTTGCTTTTGTAGTATCCAAAAATGCATAATATAACTCGCCACCTGTGTATTCAGATTGAAAGGAAACTTTCTTCTTTTCTTTCGCATCTCCAGTTCCAGGAGCAGATTGTGTTGGTCCACCTGGAGGTGTTAATTCTTTCTTTGCATTTGGTGTTATATATGCATCGATATTAGCAAGGTATGATTCGCCTTTACCTGTATCATAAGTACGGAAAGCTTTAAGAAATCGTTCTGCAGCTTCCTTTACTTGTTGTTGATTGTTACTCTTTAGAGCTGACAACTCCTTTTTCGTATTATTGTATTGTGCCTCCACCTTTTCCACTTTTTTCGTTAATTTTATATTATCAGTTTTAAGTTTCTCATTATCAGATTGATATTTTATTAAAAACCCTACGCTAGCTATTAATAAAATTGCTAGTATAATGGTGATTTTCTTCATGATTTACCTCCTTTTCGCAGTTTCATAAGTTGCTAGATGTTACATGCATAATTATCTAACTACACGACCATATCCCGCAAAATGCTGTTGAAAATATGGTTTACCTAAATCAGCATAGCCAATCGGATCGCCAGCATGATACATTGTATTATTTCCTACATAAATGCCAACATGCGTAATGTAGTTACTTGTAGCATAAGTACTATGGAAAAACACTAAATCTCCTGGCTTAGGATCTGTTATACGTTGGGTTTTATCCCATTGGGTTTGTGCAGTACCAAATAAATTAATACCAACTCTTGAATACGTATACTCAATAATTCCACTACAGTCAAATGACGTATTTGGTGTTCGCCCTCCAAACACATATGGCCATCCTTGATACTTTAGTGCTTCTGCCATAATTGCTTGGAATACATCATCACCTAAAACGCTACCACCAGCAATTCCACCAGAACCACTAGGGGTTTGACCAGGTTGATAGTATCTCATAATATGTGGGACATAGTCTGGATCACCATAACACCAATTATTAGCTACTGCCTCCGCACTTCGCCATGATGCACATCTATAACCATTTTTAGCTGATTGTTCTGCAGAAAATGCTCTTGCATTCTCGTGTGTATATCCACCTTTCGATACTGCATAGTTAGCGTATCCGGTTCCGTAGTTATAACATTGTAATGTAGTATTTTGATCACCATTTGATTTTTTATGACAATCAGCAAAATGCATTAAACCATATTTGATACTTTCCTCTGGATCAGTAAAATACCCCGGAGGATACCCTTGTGATTCTGAACTTTGCATAACATCCAATTGTGTTCCAGAACTTTCTTGTTGAATAAGAGCTAATATTAATGGAGTCATTGCTTCTATGCCATGTTGCGCCGCATATTTCCTTACCAATGGCTCCCATCTCATTACTTCAGGACTAACACTTGCAGTACCCGGTGCAAAAGGACCACCAATTCCCCCAGGACTGACTTCATCTTCACTCATTGTGGCAGTTAATAAAAATATCACTATACCTAAACCTAAAACAACAGCCATAATAACACCGGCAACTATTAATAACGGCTTTGCAACAGCAACTGTAGCTGCCTTCTGTGCTACTTTTACCGCTACTTTCTTCCCTACTTGTGCAACTGCTTTACCCGCTACTTTTGTTCCTTTACCAGCCATCTTCCCTAAAGAATGGCCTGCCTTTTTCAAGGCAGGCTTAGCATTCCCTAGTTCAGCTACAGGATGGTGTTCATTTTCAAAGTCGCGATTTAGTTCCGCACTCAATGTATAAACCCTCCCTCACGAGCTGAATTTTTTTGTTTTTTGGTTTCTTTTGCTTTTATATTTTTTAACGTATTCCCTGAAAGAATTCTCCTCCCTCAAGCGTGTGAATGGCGTAGCCCAACGATAAGTGGGAGATAAAATTCGGTTTGGCATAGCCAAAAACTTTTAATAAACTAACCACATGAAGTTCTTTGATAACTTGATATAGAAGGTTGCAGGAAGAAAATAGAGTGCGAAAAACAAGCCATTCGGTTCCTGCGTAAAATATCAACCGTACCAAAAGAGCGTCCATACGTTGGACATCTAGGGGTGGAACACCCCGAAGTAACGCTCAGGGAGACGAAAGGTTACTTTCTTCGCGGAACTGAGAAGCTCCCACTTCAAGCTTTGCTAAGTGGCGAGTAGTTCACAGCTTCTTGTTGTGTTTGTACTTTTGGTCAACTTTTTTAATTACTGCCCCTTCTTTTACATGTTGTTGATTATTCACTTTAGGAACATTTTTTGATTGTTGTTGATTAACTTGTTTTACCTCTACTTGTTTTTGTGGTGTACTCACCAGGGAAGTAGTGACTGGCTTACTCTCTATCGGATTCGCTGGTATTGGTGTTGTTCCTGACTGTGGTGCTGTAATTGGCTTACTCTCTATTGGATTCGCTGGTATTGGTGTCGTTCCTGACTGTGGTGTTGTAATTGGCTTACTCTCTATTGGATTCGCTGGTATTGGTGTCGTTCCTGACTGTGGTGTTGTAATTGGCTTACTCTCTATTGGGTTCGCTGGTATTGGTGTTGTTCCTGACTGTGGTGTTGTAACTGGCTTTGTTTGACCCGTTGGTGTTTTAATTGTTGCTACTGGTTTAACATCCGCCTTTACGTCTTCTTGCTTATTCTCAAGTCCACCATTATTTTGATTTGCTACTGGTCTAACATGAGCTTTCACATCTTCTTTATTATTTAGTTCTTCGTTTGATTGTCCTACTGGTTTAACATCCGCTTTTACATCTTCTTCTTTAACTTTTAGTTCTGCTTGTTGTAATTCAGGATCATTATTTTGATGTTTCCCCCGTACTGCTAATTCTGGATTCTCTTTAGTTGCGGCTACTTCTTCTTTAACCCTTTCTTGCTCCTGATTTCCTTTTCTATCGCGAACACCTAAGTTTTCTTCTTTTTTCATTTGATTAATATTTTTTTCTTTTTCCGCTTGCATTTGCTCTTTTTCCTTACGTTTACCATCTGCTACCTTTTCTTTTCTATCTGCATAGTTTTCTTTCAACTGTTTAAACTTACTATAACCTGATTTTCCCATTTTCCCGGCCATTGCCGCACTTGCAACACCCGTGGCGCCAGCTACTGCTACACCTCTTCCAACTGTCTTAGATCCACGTTTAACATCACGATATTTCTGCCTAATATTACTCATAGCATCTGATGCCCGTGCAGCTCCTGCACTTGCTGGTACTGTAGTAATAGCATCGAAAATTGTTTTACGATATAACCAAACACCTAAGAACGAAAGTACTTGTAATGCAGCAACTACTAAATAACCATACTTATCAGTTGCGCTATATAAGATTGAAGAAACCCAAAACATTAAAGTTAATAGAAAACCAATTGCAACTTTCATAAGTAGCGTTCGGAACAATTCAGATAAAAATCTCTTAGCTGTCCCAGTCCATGCAGGTACTAAAGCCATCAATAACATTACTGGTGACATCAGCGCTACGATGATAAACATTAATTGATAAAATAACATCGCCATACTACATAAGCCTAAGACAACCCATAAAGGTCCATTGATTAAGAAAAGTAGTAATACTAAAGCGCCACGCTCAAAAGTAGCATCTAAAGTTAATATCGTATTTTTCTTCTGCTCTACTTCCTCTTTTAATAGCTCCTGCCTTTCATCTGCTGCTGTTATTGTTAACATTTCCTTAATTCTTTCATCACCGATTTTCTTCATATCTGTTGTACCAAACTGTAATAATGTATAAGATTGTTTGATTAATAGGGTGTGTGTTAAATCAGTGATGGAATCGACACCGCTTGAATATCCTTCACTTGCTCCACTAATACTTTGTGTTGAATCAAGAACAGTTTTATTTACTTGTTCCGAGAAAGTGTTCAATCCTTTGATAATATAACTTGAATTTGCGAAAAAACCTAAAGTAAAAACTAAAATACCTAATGCTTTTAACAATCCTCCTAGCATATCTGACTGGCGTCGTTGTACAAAACCTACCCAGATAACCCAGCAAGCTAATAAAGCTAACATGAGTCCAATTAATTCACTATATATTCCATTACCCCAAGAACCATTGAACCCTGCTGCTTTAGATATTACATCACCTAATTTATCTCCTACATCAGCTACAATATTGAGACTCATAGATTGGCCGACCATACTTGTAACAAAAGTACTAATTCCAAGATTAATGGTCCATCCAATACTTATGAGACTAAATAATACAGCAACCATTTGTTCTTTAACTTTATCCCCCCATTTCCAGAACTTAAGGGATTCACCAAATCCACCTTCTGGTGTATAAATATCAATCCCATAGCTACTTGGAGGGTATTCCTCATATTTTAATTTTTCCTTACTCTTTGGAATAATATCATCTATAAGAGAAGGTCTGGGTTCTTCCTCTGCATATACTGGGGTAGCTTTAAAAAGTAAATTAAATGCTAAAATCAAAGTACAAATTAATAACAATAGGGTAATAAACTTTTTCATTACATGTTACTCCCCCTTTTATGGGAAACCTATTAATTTTTCGAACTAAACTCATTTGTCGGTTTAGTATTTGCTACTTCATCGATTTCATTTCGATAAGGGGCAGCATAACTTCGAACTTTGAAACCATCTTCTGTACGAACTACTCTTACCCATTTCACTGCTTTATCGATATTTTTAGGGGGCTTCTTTGAAATAAAGTTATACATAATTGTATCCTTATCTACCACATACTCTTTTACTGTATAATCTTTGTAAGATAAATTATTTTGTGGTCCTTGATTCGGATCTAAAATTTTATTTTTATCTCCATCGACGATAAGTTTTCTAATTGTTTTATTATCATGTTGTAAGTCGGCCTTTACAAAATCCAACATCATTTCTCTAGGAGTGTGCCCCTGTTTATCTTTTTCTTCTCCTACATTTGTTTCGCTATTTCCACATGCTGCACTCAAGAAAAGAGTACCTACACATAGACTTGTTAGCATGATTTTTTTGAATTTAGTTTTCAACATATTAACTCACTCCTACATTTATTTTTTCTCCCCCTTCTTCGACAAAGGTTGCATTAACTTCCTGCCTTTCATCATCATTTGACTTTCTATAATTCTTTCTTGCATTTGGTCTTGTATCGAATGCATCGTATAAATCTTTAAACACTACATCCATTGTGACAACACCTGCTCTTCCTTGAATGTCTTGGAATAGACATTGGCCTGTTTCTAAATTTGTAATAATTGCATGATTTTCTTCATTGTCAGGTAATCCAAAGAAATCTAAGATTGAAGAAATTTCTTTACTGTCTGTGTTACGGAATGAGAACTTCATACCGATATTATTCTTAAATGTCTCATCTCCAAGGTCACTTGCACTTTGAGTAGCAAAGTATACTGCAGAGTTTAATGCACGACCTTCACGCACTAACTTACGAGCTAACTCCCGCCCTTGAGAAGTTCCCATGATTGCCCATGCTTCATCTAATAGAACAATTTTGAATTTAGTAGGGTCCTTTTGAAAGAATTTTCTTGCAAAAGAAGATAGAGACATCAGCATACTAACTGATAAATTTTCTTGTAAGGTATAATCTTTCGGATCTTTTTGAATATCTGGCATATCAAGATGCTGAATTTGTATGATATTCACTGCTGTATCAAGTTCAATATCTCTATTTGTTCCATCACCAAAGATTAAGTGTGCAAATGATAAATTTTCAAATGCTTGAATGTGTGCGGCTAATTGTTGATCCACTTTATCCTCACTATCTTCAAGATATTGAGATACAGCTGTTAAGCACGGCTCTTCCATTCCTGCTACAAATTCTACAGCTGAAGCCAAGCGCGGGAATTTTTCCGAGTTATCAGGTTTAATACCTGTAATGAAAGTAAGAATTGTCATTGCTAACTCAATTGCATCTTTCCGACTATGTTTATGAATGATAAATGGGTCTAGTTTCCCTTCATCTCGTCTATCAGTCCCTAGTGTAATTACGTTTACTTTACCTTCTATACCGTGTAAATCTTCTGTCCAGTTTCCCCTCTCACCTTTTGGATCGACTATCAGTGTTTGAGCTCCTCCAAGTACTGCTAGGTAAACAATTAAGTTCGTTCCAAATGATTTACCGGAACCAGTACTTCCTGTTACTGCAACTGAAAGTGCGCTTGTTTTTTGATTTGCAACGGTATTTGTTGCTGCAAGTGAGGGTGTCATATAAACTGCTTTGTTTAAAATACCAGTTGTTCCAATATAAAACCCGATATTATCTCCTAAATCTTGTGTTGCACCAAACATACCGGCTGCTAGAACTCCAGGTTCCATAAAGTGTATATAATCATTTACATATCTTCTTGAACCAGGGATAAATTCATTAAACAGTAGGAACTGATCTCCATACGGCCTTACTAGTTCAATCATCATCTCTCTATAAATAGAAATAAGTGAATTTGTATTTCGACGCATTGTATCTAAATCTTCAGCACATATACAGAAAGATACCGATGTTTTAACTAATGGCATACGTGTCTTTTGTATAAGTGCTTGTAATTCAGTAGCTTCTTGAACGCCTTCATACACGTTTAGCCCAACAGTTTGTGCATTTTCTCTTGCATGTGCCTCTTGATCTTCTAAATCTTTTTTCTTTTTATTTAGTTTAGATAGAGCTTTGCGATGGTTAATATTTTCAGTGCGAACACTCAGTTCAATTGGAAAATCGATATTTTGAATCATATACATCCACTCTTGGTCTGGAAACTCCATCGTATATGGGATTTTAGAAGCCGATAAAAAGCTCATATATGCTAGATATTCTAACCCGTCGGTACCAATTTGAGACATTTCAATATGTCTTCCTTTAACATCAAATTCTGCCTCTGATAAACGTAATAAGCTTTCTTGATTTGGTATGATTGCAGAGTCGTCATTTTGTACGGGAGGTGTCCATCCAGCAGTTACTGGCGCCTCTAATGTGCGATAGAAGTTTCTTAATATAACCCATTGCGTTTCATTAGTTTCTAGAGCCCTTACAGCCAAATGTTTTCTTATTTTATTTTTAAAAGCGCTAGCTTCTCTTTTAAACATCTCCAAATCAGTTTTTAGTATTTTAGTATCACCAAGTAACCCAAACTGTTCTGCAGTATTTTTAAAGGTATGAAATGCTGTATACAACATTTCTTTAAGCCCTTCTTGTATGTGTCTTACCTTTAATTTCACGCCAATAAAATATCGATACTCTACTGCATTTTTCCCAAATTTTCGTTCTAGCTCATGTACCACATCATCTGTATGATCAATTGCAAGTTCTTTTAGTTCACCGCTTATTGTACCTTTAAATTCATCGGCTTTTTCCTGAAAGTTTTGATAAACAGGAATCATTAAGAGGTGCTTTTCTTCATCGAAATTCCAAAACAATCCAAGTTGGCGCATGAATAAGGTATTTTTATCATCATCTCCTCGGAATTCATATGGTATTCCGTATGCCTCGTAATACGCCCAGCAAGAACCATCTTGGTTAAAAATCAAATTATCGTGAAAGTATTTGACTGGAAATTCAACCTGATTCATTTTACCCTCCTTAAAGAAGAATATGAGACTAAAATAATCCTTCCGTATAGATTAATTACTTACTTATTATTGATTGAATCATCCTTGAATCGTATTAAGGTTTTATATTGATAGCTTCCAATATTACCAGTTGTATCTTTATAGCGACTAATCTTCTTACTTTCGAACATAAACACGAAAAATCGAAATAAAAATTTAAGTGGGCTTTTTCCATCCAATTCTACATTGCCAAAGAAGTATGCTATTCCACCTGGTAAAATTAAGTATTTTAAAAACACATTATTTCCTAAAGGTAAAAACTGATCTAGAATTAAAATTAAAAGTAAAGATCCAACAAAGAAGCCCAACTGTCTATAGGGAACTGGGAAAGGGAGAGTTAAGTCCCTTATCCCGTATAAACTCTTAGGAATATCCCATATTGAGTTGTATGTCCTAACTTCTTTACGAGTCGGCTTTTGAGTCATTTCTACCAACCCCTTTAATATTTTTAGAGATTTTTAATTTATTACTTGAATACTAAATTATATAATTTTGTACCAAGATCTTTGAAAATGTCTGGTGAGAATACAAAAACTGATAATAGTGCACAAACAATTATCCAACCAAGTAAACCAGCCATTTGTCGTTTAACTGCAAAGACGATTACTCCAATAAGTGCTACAACTAAAAAGATCGGGCCCAATTGAGCTACTAACCAGTTTTTAATATTTACTCCAAAATTTATATTACCTATTACAGCTGCATCTGTAATAGCAGGTAATTGCTGAGCAACCATATCTAATCCCAAAAGCTCCATAATTATTTACCCTCCACCTTCTCTAATGTGTTTTCAAATTTTTTCATAGAGCTAATTGAAAACTTATTATCTTTATTTACTAGATTTAAATCATATGTGTATGTGTACTCTAAGCTGCTATCGTTGTCTTTTAATTTGGCATCAACTAAGACTCTGTACCCTTTATCCTTATCTTCATAAATCCGCAAGTTTTCTAATTTGTTAAATGTCATAATACCTTTTAGTCCATTTGTTATATTGCTTTTTTCAAAGTAGTAAGCAATTTCTTCTGGTGTTCCTTCTGTATACACTTTAAATACAGATTGCAAAAATTGTTCTACTTTTTTTATTTCTGAATCTGTATTTATTTCTCGTCCTTCTGATTTAAATGTAGCCACTTTATAAGATGCCTTTTCTCTCTCTCCATGAACGATTGTAGGATGGTCAGGAATCACCATCTTCCCTTTCTCCATTAAGATTGAAATAGAGAAGTACCTTGTCACTTCTTTAGGTTCTTTTGGTGTATCTGGGGCTTGAGTCGTTCCAGGAGCTGGATTATTTACAGGTTCTAGTTTTTGAATGATTTTCAATGTAACTTCTGCTTCATTTCCTTTTTGACGAACCTCTACAGCTTCTGACTTAACTAACGTACTAGAAGCATTTTTTAAACTATCCCTATTTAATCCTCCTTGCTCATCGGATCCTTCAACTAAATATTTTTCTAATCGTTTTTTCCGTGTTTCAGCTACATTCATATCAACCTTCCAGTTAAAATAATCAGCGGCAAAACTATTGGCATATGCAATTAATTCTGCTTCCGACATCTTAACTTTTACGGGTTCCTCCTTCTTTTCTAGAACAGCTACTGCTCTAGGAGGAGCGGCAAGTTGGATAAATGAAAGGGAGCTTCCTGCAAACACGAATCCCATTACACACCAAAATGTAACCTTACCTACTTTTCTTCCTGTTATAACTGGAACTTTCTCCCTTGTATTACGTGTCTTCTTTTCTTTAAGTGCTTCTGAATTTTCTTGTTGCATATCTAATAGTTCAGTTGTTTTATTCTTTGCCTTTTTAAAGAATGTAAATTTCTTTTTTTCGGCGTTTTTCTGGGATTTCTTTTTTACCATGTCTTCACCTCTCTTTTTAAATGGTTAGGAGATTACAAGGTTCATTGTAATTTCCACTAATTAACTATCTACTTTAAGTATGATTTACTTTTTTCGAAAATCTAAGAGAAATAAAAAAAATTATGTTTTATATCAAAATTTTTTTAGAAAGATTAAACCTAAATATAATGTTTATTAAAGTACATAAAAAAACCAATTCCATTAAGAAATGAAATTGGTTTTACACAGGGTCTATTCTCTATAGTAAGTATTACACAATATAAAAACCTAATATAATATATATCTTTAATATATATAAAGAAAAAAGATAATACTTTTATACAGAGAAAAAATCGTCTTAAAACATTGCTGTGCTATGGGTTCATCATTACTCTAGCCGTAAAAAATCATAAAAAGTAAATACTGGGAACGTACTTAATGAGCTGGATGATGATTAAAAACTACAAAATATCGTAAAGTAGGTATATAAAAACTACATATAATCATCGTTAATTTGATGCGAGTGAATGAATAAATAATAAATACAAATTTTGCTGATTTATGAACAAGCTTTCCACATTTCTTAAAAACTACACACAATTTATTAACAAATTGGTCAAAGTTAGGAACAGAATCCACTTTTTAAACATAACTAACAGAAGTTTTTCTGATTTTAAGTAGATTTAGAGAAAGAACATGATAAGAACAGTACTTAAGGCTTTATGTTATACACATCAGGTCAAAATTATTAAGATATCAACAGAATTATAAAAAATATTTATGCTTTTTTGTAGATGAAATGACACAAAAGGATTGAAAATTCAGATTTAATAACTCAGAAATTGTGAATATCTCATTTTGATTTACATGCAATGTATGTAATTGCATAAAAAATAGAGAGGCGTGATCATTAAAATTGAAAACTTTCTCTCTGTTTTGTTTGAAGTAATGCATTTCATAGGGTATCTTCAACACGAATAGCCCTCCACTTTTGTTTTTTCAAAAATAGAGAGCTGTATCTTTACATTGCTGGAAGCAGCTGATCAACCGAATGTGGTGTTTCACTTGTTGAACGGTAGTATGCTTCTAAGGACTGTAGAAACTGAATTAAATCAAAGTCTTCAGGGACCTCAATTACACGAATCTTTTCCTTCGACAATTTATCAACTTTTTCAATGAACAGTTCACGAATATCACTAGGCATGTTAGTTCCTTGATGCCCGCTAGACTTTAATAGTTCACGGATTTCAATTTCTAATGCTATATATGCGTTAATATTTACTCCTTGCTCATAAGCATATTTTCTAAATAGTGATTCCTCTTGATACTGCATGTAATTACGATGGTAAGCATCTAAGGTTACAGGTACAGCATATTTCGCATGAAGCAGGTCATGCGCTTTACGGAATAGCTTTTGAACATTGCGTAAAGAGTATATAGCAAAATGAGTACCAAATTTAAAAATGGCCTCTTCTTGTTCATGTTTAGGTACATTGTGTGTAATTAAAGGATAAATACCAGTTTTAGCAGCTGTATCTAATACACGGTATTGAGAAGATTGCTTTAATAGTTTACTTAGTGTATAAACAAGCTTTTTCGGATACCCTTCTTGTCGATCAATCATTTCTCGTAAGCCACGAACTACTTGGCGAATTTGACGATGACAAGAGTGTTTTAAAACGTTAATGAATTGGTTCATATCTTTTGCAAATTCAGCAATATTCATTTCCACTAACAGATTTTCAATGAATTTAACTTTACGCTTATATGTATCTCTTGGTGTAAAAGGATCACGGTATTCTGCTCCTTCTTCTTTTGCGCATAAGAAATCAGGATGTACAGATAAATGCAATGTTGTGTATTGCTTTTTATTCTTCTTCCCTTTTTCTAACTTGCAAATTTTAAATAAAGGAGATCCAGTAGCTGATAGCTTTGTTTCTAGTTCCTCAAGCACAGCACGAATCTGATGTGGGTATTTCTTATGTAAGTAACGATACATACCGCCAAAGTGAGTTGAGTTTCCTTGTTCATCAACTTTGAATAAAGAACGTTTCAGGGTAGTTTCGCGTTTCTGCTGCATTGCTACATCCATGAATAGTTTCTTAGCTGCAATGGATAACTCAAAGAATTCTTTGGTAAATACTATCGGGCTAATAAATGTATATGCATTTGCTTTATTCGTTTCTTTATTCATGAAGTCAGTTAAGGTGATTTTATATTTACCACTGTACTCATTTTCAATTGTAATGATGTTATGGAAACTTAACTTCTTCAAAGCCACATAAAATTGCGAGTGGTGAATATGTGCAAATGCTTCTTTATAATTTTTATAATCTTCCCAAAGCATATGGATTGATACATGTGAAAGCTCACCATATGTATTACATTTTTTATGAAGAAATAGAAATACTTCTAGATCAGCATTTGTAATACCATATAGCTTATGTTTTCTGCCCTCATTTTTATCAAATCCACTTACTTTATCTACAATCTTTTTCATTTTCAGTGAAAAAGATGGCTTTGCTTGTTCAACAAATCCCTCTTCATCAGCAATTCGTTCTTCATAGGACATTGAATTCACAATGTCTTCTAGATAAGTATCTTTAAAACTGTAATACTTACCTTCCAAAGCTTCTACTAACTTTTGCCACGATTTAATTGTTACAATTACCGGTGTTGTTGTTTCACCATTCAAACTACGCTTGTTCTTTATAACGAAAGGTTTTGCCATCTTTTTCACCTCCTTTTATGTTAAGTTGCAGTTTTCCCCACAATTAGATATAGAATTTCATTTTTGATTATATCAAATCGAATGCTGGTGAAATCTGTCCCTTTAAGAGGAAAAACAAAAAAATGAAACGTGCCCAAATCCCTTGGGGGACAAGGGATTTGACGTTTCATAAAAAAAAGTTTGTTGCCACCATAGGGCTATGAAGTTTTTTGAATATGAAACGTAGTATGTTGTGGGGTGAATCTTACTAAACCATTGATTTTATAGGGTTTTACGCTAATTTCGTTTTAAAGTTGTAGCCATCATATAGCTATAACGTTTCATGTTTTGGATTGACTAAGAAATTTCTATAGATTTCGTATAAACACTGATATATAGGGAGTTATAACTGTTTTTAAATGAAAAGTCGTAGCCATCATACCGCTATAATCGTTTCATTTCGTTTCATGTTTCCTGCCGTCATATAGCTATAACGTTTCATGTTTTTAAAATAAGTTATATTTTATTGAAAGTTGCTGTAACCCTTGGTATATATAGATTTGTTTGAAGTTTTAAAGTGAAAGTTGTAGCCATCATATAGCTATAATGATTTTATTGTGTTTTCTTTCATAATTAAAGAAATGGCTTTATATCAACGTTTATTAGTAAATTACATAGAATAAAAATTTTTTTAGTCGAATGATTTTCAGGATATTCTCGTTTCATTTTTTTAAAGTTGTAGCCATCATATAGCTATAACGTTTCATAAATTACGAAATTATAACCACAATATAGCTATTCATTATTATAAGTAAGAAGTAATAGCCATGATAAGGCTACATAGTTTCAAGTAAGAAGTAATAGCCGCGATAAGGCTACATAGTTTCAAGTAAGAAGTAATAGCCGTGATAAGGCTATGCAGTTTCAAATAAGGGCTTATAGCCCCGATAAAGCTATACAGTTTCAAATAAGAGCTTATAGTCATGATAAGGCTACATAGTTTCAAGTAAGAAGTAATAGCCGCGATAAGGCTATATAGTTTCAAGTAAGAAGTAATAGCCATGATAAGGCTACATAGTTTCAAGTAAGAAGTAATAGCCGCGATAAGGCTACATAGTTTCAAGTAAGAAGTAATAGCCATGATAAGGCTACATAGTTTCAAGTAAGAAGTAATAGCCATGATAAGGCTACATAGTTTCAAGTAAGAAGTAATAGCCGCGATAAGGCTACATAGTTTTAAGTAAGAAGTAATAGCCATGATAAGGCTACATAGTTTCAAGTAAGAGGTAATAGCCGTGATAAGGCTATATAGTTTTAAGTAAGAAGTAATAGCCGTGATAAGGCTATATAATTTCAAGTAAGAAGTAATAGCCATGATAAGGCTATATAGTTTCAAATAAGAGTTTATAGCCCCGATAAGGCTATGTAGTTTCAAATAAGAGCTTATGGCCAAGATAAAGCTATATAGTTTCAAATAAGGGTTTATAGGCCCCGATAAAGCAATATAGTTTCAAATAAGAGTTTATAGCCCCGATAAGGCTATGTAGTTTCAAATAAGAGTTTATAGCCCCGATAAAGGTATATAGTTTCAAATAAGAGTTTATAGCCCTGAAAAGGCTATGTAGTTTCAAATAAGAGTTTATAGCCCCGATAAGGCTATGTAGTTTCAAATAAGAGCTTATGGCCAAGATAAAGCAATATAGTTTCAAATAAGAGTTTATAGCCCTGAAAAGGCTATGTAGTTTTTCATCTAAATGGGAAAAATAAACGCATTTTGATTCAGTCATTCGTTTAAAGTGAAATTCCATCAGTGGGAGTCTTATAGCCTGTGAATTGTGGGATGAAAAATGGACTAAGAATTTAATCTTAGTCCATTTCTTATTTTAGATCCATTTTGTGTGGAATGTACCTTCTTTATCTACTCGTTTATACGTATGCGCTCCAAAATAATCGCGCTGCGCTTGTAACAAGTTAGCAGGTAGTTTGGCAGTACGATAGCTGTCATAATAAGAAATTGCTGCTGAAAATGCAGGTATCGGAATGCCCTGTTGTACCGCCATTGAGATAATTTGGCGTAATCCGCCTTGATATGACTCTACAATTTCTTTAAAGTATGGATCAAGTAAAAGGTTCGGTAGTTCAGTGTTTGTTTCATAAGCCTCTTTAATGTTCTGTAAAAAGGCAGCACGGATAATACATCCGCCTCTCCAAAGCATAGAAATGCTGCCAAAATCAAGGTTCCAATCATATTCCTCAGAAGCTGCCTTCAATTGCGTAAATCCTTGTGCATAAGAACAAATTTTACTCATATATAAAGCTTGGCGCACTGCTTCAATTAATTCAGCTTTTTCAACTCCAATTGCTGTTTTATCTTTAGGGCCAGATAAAACTTTGCTTGCGTTTACACGCTCTTCTTTTAAAGCAGAAATGCAACGTGCAAATACAGATTCCGTGATAATAGGCAGAGAGATACCTAAATCAAGTGCGCTTTGGCTTGTCCATTTCCCTGTACCCTTTTGTCCTGCAGTATCAAGAATAACATCCACTAATGGCTTACCAGTTTCTTCATCTTTCTTCTTGAAGATATCGGCGGTAATCTCAATTAGATAGCTGTTCAGTTCACCTTTATTCCATTCAGCAAATATTTCATGGAACTCTTCTGCAGTCAAATCAAGTGTTTGTTTCAAGAAGAAATATGCTTCACAAATTAATTGCATATCTCCATACTCAATACCGTTGTGAACCATCTTTACATAGTGGCCTGCCCCATTAGGTCCGATATAAGAACAGCAAGGCTCGTTATTCACTTTTGCAGAGATGTTTTCAAGCATATCCTTTACTTTTTCGTATGCATCCTTCTGTCCGCCTGGCATAATAGATGGTCCCTTCAATGCACCCTCTTCGCCACCTGACACACCTGCCCCGATGAAATTGATTCCTTCTTCGGCAAGACGTTTGTTTCGGCGAATTGTATCGACAAAGTATGTATTACCACCGTCAATTAAAATATCACCTTTATCGAGGTGAGGAACTAGAGAATCAATCGCCTTATCTGTAATTTCCCCCGCATTCACCATTAATAAAATCTTTCTAGGTGATTCAAGTGAGTTAACAAACTCTTCAACTATATGAGTACCAACTAAGTTTTTACCACGGTTTTCCTCAATGATTTCATCAACTTTTTCCTTTGAAATATCATATAGGGCCACAGAATACCCTTTGCTCTCAAAGTTAAGTGCGAGGCTTTTTCCCATAACGCCCACACCAACAACTCCAATTTGTAACTTTTCCATATTCCATCGTTCCTTTCCATGTATGTTACTCTGTATTATAGTATATATACCTAAAATAACACTTTAATCAAATAATCAATCTTTTTCATTTCAATAGGCTCCGCCAGTATTCTTGCGAAAGGTTATAGGGACACGGCACATCACTATCAAGTTAAAAAATAAAGAGAGATTTTCATCCTTATTAATCAATCATGAAAAATAACTGGTTAATTACGGAAAATCAAATTAAACAGCTTCCGTATCCCTTTTATTGTTTAGAAAGATCTATACAAATAAACTTAATAATAAAGTAAATCCTAATCCGGCTACAGAAACGATAGTCTCAAGTAAAGTCCATGTTGCAAATGTTTCTTTCATGCTTAAACCAAAGTACTCTTTAAACATCCAGAAACCAGCATCGTTCACGTGTGAAGCAATTAAACTACCAGCCCCTGTTGCAAGGACAACTAAAGCAAGGTTAACATCAGATTGACCTAACATCGGAATCACTAAACCGACAGTTGTTAATGCAGCAACCGTAGCAGACCCCAATGAAATACGTAAGATGGCAGCGATAATCCATGCGAGCAAGATTGGTGATAATGAAGTTCCTTTGAATAATTCGGCTACATAGTTACCAACGCCGCCATCAATTAATACTTGTTTGAAAGCGCCGCCTCCACCAATAATTAAGAGCATCATCCCAATATTCGAGATCGCTGTTGTACAAGATTCCATCACGTTTTTGATTGGAATATTTCTTGCCAATCCCATTGTATAGATCGCAACAAGTAAGGATATCAACATGGCAGTATCCGCATTCCCAATAAACTCAATCGTTGCTAGTAAACTATTATCTTTGAATCCCATTGTTTTTTGCAGCAAAGTAATAATTGTAGCGACTGCCATTAAAAGAACAGGCAGTAAAGCGGTAAAAACACTGATTCCAAAGCCAGGAGTTTCTTCAAGTTTAAATACTTTCTGCTCACCTAAAGATTTGATATTACCGGTTTTTGTGAACGCATCAGGTACTAGTTTTTTTGCAAGTTTAGTAAATACAGGTCCAGCTAACACAACCGTTGGAACCGCTATCATAAAACCGTAAAGTAATACTTCACCGATGTTTGCATGCAATTCACCAGCGATAGCAGTTGGCCCTGGGTGTGGCGGTAAAAATCCGTGTGTTACAGATAAAGCTGCTGCCATTGAAATACCGAGATATAAGATAGAAACTTTTAATTCTCTTGAAATCGCAAATACAATTGGAATTAATAATACTAATCCTACTTCAAAAAATAATGCAATCCCGATAATAAATGAGGCAGTCACAACAGCCCATTGAATGTTCTTTTCACCAAATTTTTTCACAAGGGTCATGGCAATGCGTTGTGCGCCCCCAGAATCTGAAAGCAACTTACCTAACATCGCACCAAGTCCAAAAACGAGTGCTAAATGACCAAGTGTTCCGCCTAGTCCCGCTTCAATGGTCTTAAAAATCTTTTCTGGTGGCATTCCAAGTGCTAAAGCAACCCCGACCGATACAATGATTAATGAAATAAAGGTATTTAATTTAAAGCGCATAATCAGTAAAAGTAATGCTAAAATCCCAATTGCTACAATGACTAATGGCATCGTAGTTCCCCCCTAATCTTAGCTGTATTTGTATTTATCCCGCTATTCGTGGGCAGTAAGGCCCCCCACCTCGATATTTAGATAGAAGCGAGGCGTGGGGATTACTGATGAAAGTTTTACTTTATTAAATTTCTTTGATAATTTGCAATTCGTGTATAATCATCTTCTAGCGCCCTTGATAGGTTAATAAATATCGGCAGTAATTGTCTGTATTCTTTTGTTGCTTCTTCTTTCGGTGTATGTTTGTAGGTACTGCCAACCATTTCGGAAACGATTTCAAAAGAATTAATTTTTCCTGTGGCATAGAGACCTAATATACATGCACCTAGACAAGAGCTTTCGTAGCTCTTTGGAACAACGACTTCAGATGCGAAAATATCGGACATCATCTGTCGCCAAACGTCAGACCTTGCGAAGCCGCCTGTTGCTTGAATACGGGTTACAGGACCATCCATGCATTCGGTTAACGCTAAGAATACAGTGTATAAATTATATATAACGCCTTCTAAAGCTGCACGAATCATATGTTCCTTCTTATGTGACATCGTTAAACCAAAGAAGGAGCCACGTACATCTGGGTTCCATAATGGTGCACGTTCACCTGCGAGGTATGGATGGAATAATAATCCGTCTGCACCAGGTCTCACACGTTCAGCTATTTTAGTTAATACATCGTATGGATCAATTCCTAGTCTTTTCGCAGTTTCTACTTCTGATGAAGCAAGTTCATCACGAATCCAACGAAGGACCATTCCTCCATTGTTTACAGGTCCACCAATTACCCAATGCTTTTCTGTTAAGGCATAACAAAATATTCTTCCTTTTTTATCTGTTTGTGGTTTATCAATGATGGTCCGAATAGCACCACTGGTTCCAATTGTGACAGCTATCTCCCCTTTCCGAATTGCATTCACACCTAGATTAGAAAGCACCCCATCACTGGCACCAATGACAAACGGTGTTTGGGAATCGATACCAATCTTTTGGGCTAAATCTGGATTGCAGTTGCTAAATATTTGGGTGGTTGGTACGAGTTCGGATAATTGAGCTGATGTTATACCAGCAATTTTTAAAGCTTTCTCATCCCAATCTAGTTTTTTTAAGTTCATCATACCCATGCACGAGGCGATGGAATGATCAACAACATATTGATCAAAGAATTGTTTGAAGATATATTCTTTGATTCCAATATATTTCTTCGTTCTAATAGCAATTTCCGGATGATCATTCACAATCCATGTAATTTTACTTAATGGTGACATTGGGTGAATAGGTGTTCCTGTTCGTCTATAAACTTCATGGCCATTCAGTTCATCTTTGATTTTATGTGCCCATGCCTCACTACGATTATCTGCCCAAGTAATACAAGGTGTCAGCGGCTGATCATTTTCATCCATGGCAATAACACTATGCATAGCACTGCTAAATGAAATAAACGATGGTTTTTTATCTGAATGCTGTTTCGTTATATTTGATATCGCTTGTAAAACAGCTTGGAAAATCTCTTCTGGATCTTGTTCCGCTGTGGATATATCCGGTGTGCGAAGTGGATAACCAATATTCTCGGTTTGGATGACTTCGCCTTTTTCAGTAAATAAAACTGCTTTCGTACTTGTTGTACCGATATCTATACCTAACATATAGCTACTCATGTCCTTGCTCTACTCCTTTAGATAACATTTGTTGTGACATCCAGAAATCTTCAACTTTCCCTTGAACATCATCAAAATTTTGATGTAAGGCCTTAATCATGAGGGCTCGATCTTTTGATTCGATTGCTTTTATATAAAGCTCATGATTTTTTATAATCCGTTCAAAGTCTTCGTACTTTTCCTTGAAACGAGTACGCATTGATAAAAGGATTAAGCTTTCCATAACAGGCTTTAAATTATTCCAAATCATCAGGATGTAGGAATGCTCAATGGTTCGAATAATCGTTTCATGGAATAAGAGGTCTTGATAAGAAAATTCATCAGAATCATGATATTTAATGGCGATTTTCATCATTTCCATTATTTTATTTAGTTCTCTTACTAAATCATTTGTGTCCATCTTTACAAGTCGCTCAAAGATAAACGTTTCTATAAGTAAACGAACATCATATATTTCTTCGATTTCTTTCTCGGTTAAACCAATGACAACTGCCCCCATTCTTTCTAAGCGAATAATATTTTCAGAAGCTAGTACTTTTAATGCTTCACGGACGGGTGACCGACTTACAGAAAAATCGGCAGCTAATTTATTTTCCGACAGGATGGTACCGCTTTCAATTTCACCTGCAATAATGCGCATTCTCAGTTCGCTCGCAACACGATCACCTGTAGAAGCTTTTGAAAGCCATTTTTCAGGATAAAGAAATTCCATTGATTTCGCCATAAATTCACCTCATGTTAATCAAGTATACTTGTATACAAGTATTATAACTCGGATTTTTAATTATGCAAGCGCTTTTATTGTTTGCTTTGCTTCTTTTAGAGGAAAGCTCCATAATTATTAAGCTAACAAATCGAGTCGCCCCAAAAACTATTATTGTTGATGAAGAAGATTTAGGGAATGGAAAACTGAAGAATACGATATCCAAGGACTTATATCAACATATTTACCACCCGGGTTTACAACTTGTTGAATCAAAAATATAGATGTTAAAAATGTAACAGTAACTGAATTTGAGCATTAAAAACTTTCAAAAATTGAAATTGTATTGTAAAGTAATGATTTTACAAATAGAAGCAGTTTTATATAATTAAAGACAAGTAAAGAGAATTTAAATGATTCACAGTAAAACGTGTAAAAAAACAACGATTATGTAGATTATTCAGATAACATTTCAACTTAAAGGTTATATAGCCATCATATAGCTATGACGTTTCACATTTTTAAGATTCAAATTATATTTGTAATTAACATTGTTAGGAGGTATTTAAATATGGAGAAAGTGTTAGCATTGTTTAGTGATGCCCTCCTACTTGCTGCTCCAATTTATGAAGAAAACAAGCAGTTATGGGCCAAATGGAATAAATATTATAAAGAAGTACAAGGGAATCACGATAAATTAGTAACATCAGCTAATATGTCCCCTTCCTTTTCGACACTTGTTTCTTGGTTAGGTCAGAAACAAGAGCAAGGAATATCGTTATTAAACATTTATGCCAATCTGAATAAATATAAAATTGAAATTCAAAATGTACTAGATAAGATCATTGAACAAGAATTCGGAGAAAAAGTTGAAGCAGTTGTACCAACTCAAATTTCAATTTTTGAAGATAGGGTAACAGAACATATAGAAGATATATCGGATGATTACTATCCTGTAACCAATGACGCAATGTACTATCAATTACGTGATGGAATAGCAAAAAATCATTTTGAGGAAGATGAAGCAGTAGCAAAACCGGTACTGCCATTAGAAACAAAAAATTCAAGCGGAGTTGCACAACTATCTTCACATAAGGATGAGGATTTGAGATTAGTGAATACAAACGAAGCAGAAAGATGGTCTATATTGGTTGATGGAGTAATTAGTAATATGGATGATCTTACAGCAGACTGTTTGGATACCATTACAATACAATGGTTAAATCAAGCTAAATCTCCAGATGAATTCATAGATTTTAGTTATGAAAATGTGTTGGAATTATGTAATATGCCAAAAGCATCTGCAAACGGTGTAGAGTATTATCGTGCAGAAGATAAGATAAAAGTAGCGCAACGTATTGCAGCGTTAGCAAGCATCTTTATTTATTTGAATGATGATAATGAAGTTGTAGTATTGAACGATCAAGCTGAAACCGGGGAAAAATTTGAAGTAAAACGTGAAGTAATCAAAAGGCTATTCGTACTGGACTCTGTGGTGTTATGGAGAGATAAGAATACTAATGAATATATGGGGATAGAATCCTGTAAGATTAAACCAGGTAGTTTTTTATCAGGCTATTTGTATGGATCTAATAGCACAACTGCTTTATTATCGAAAAAAGCATTAGAGTATAATAGCTATAGACACAAGTTTCATAAACGTTTAATACGTTATTTATCCTGGCAGTGGCGAATCCGTCAACAATATAGTACTTTAAAAAGACCATACTCCATTGGTGGAGAAAAAGGTTTACTATCTGTAATGGGTATTACAACTACAAAGGGGCGCCCAACTCGAATTCGTGAACAACTAGAAAATGTTTTAAATGATTTAGAAAAAGAAAATGTAATTTCACATTGGGCGTATGCAGAGGAATTGGATGAAACAAAGATAGGAGAACGTAATTGGTTTAAGAATTACTATTCAAAATTAGGAATCATTATCTTACCACCACAAGAATTGATGAATAATATAGATAGTATGGTGAAGAAAAAAACAATAGATACGCAAGAGAAGCAAGAGGAGCGTTATATTGTAGATACAGTAAAACAACCTACTGTAGGATCAGAGGATATGATTCGAGAGAAAATTATGCATCAGCATATGCATCAAAATAAAACAATGCGTGAGATAGCAGATGAAATAGGTCTATCCCCTGCTACACTATCAAGATTCTGTAATAACAAAATGAAGCGTATTTCAAAAAGCGTTAATGAAAAACTGAACAAGTGGTATGAAAGACAAATGATTATAGAGTCTATGTAAAGAGAAGCAGATGCCTTTAAATGGAGAGGTACCTGCTTCTTTTTAGTTTGTTCATATTCTATCTGTTGTATGGTTACAATATAGTTATTTAATTTTTAACCTAAAACAAGCATAACCCCGTTCTCAATTTAGGACGGGGTTAAAATTTAGTTGTTTAATTTTCGATATAAGATACTTCACTGTACTCAAAATATAACAATAAAATCGTTTGAAAATCTAAGGCTCATTCAACAAAAGCGCCCTTTAATGGAATAAATTAAATCATGAACGAGACCTAAAAACACAATCACTTATTTCTTATTGAACTAAAGCCCCTTTTAGTTCAATAAGAAATAATGGCCCCCCTTATGATAGTATCTATCGCACTTGATCTCCTATTGAAAAATATTAATGGGTATAGGAGGATTAAATGAAATTAAAATAACATACTTTTTCAATTACTAGAGAGACAATTCATAAAATCAATCACGATTTTTCAGTTTATGCACCGAAAGTATTTTTCTTTAATGTTAGTGTTACTTTACCTAATTTAACGACTCCCATAATTATAGAGAGCAAAGGTATTAAAAATAAGAGATGTCCTATTCCTGGAGCAAATAATGTTACCGTGGACAAAGGACCAAATAATTTAGGAAATCCAATTAAAATAATCAACGGCAGCAGCCAGTTAAATACTAATATAGACAACCCGTTTAGAATCCTACGGAATGTTGTTACTTTACGATTTTTAGGTTTGAAAGTTCTGTAAGCTGAACAAACAATTAAAGCAACTATTGCCAGTAAAATCAAATCAATAATTACATATTTCATAAATGGATTGCTATCAGATATAGAAGGTTCTTCATGATGTACCAGCTTGTTTATCCAGCTTATGATGGCATCATATTCATTAAGATTAAGATAATCCATTGAATTGATCTGCAAGCTGATGCCATACTCCCCATCTAAAACAACTTTTGAGTATGTATTTTCTGTCCATCCATTATGGGAGATTCCTTCATTATTCACTTCCCATCCCATTGCATAGTAGGTATCATTCCCCATGAGTGCTGATGGATGATGCATTGTGGTCATTGCATTCGCTGATAAAATACTTTTTCCTTTGAATTCTCCTTGATTCAATTGTACGATCATGTAATTTGCCATATCCTCCGCACTGGAAATAAGGTAACCGGAAGAAACAGTTCCTTCATGGATTAATTGCTTTGTCGGCACCTTTAATCCAAATACAGTTTGGTATCCAGTCGCAATTGAATTGTTTGTATCATCTTTTGGGTTAACATAACTATTGTTCATTTCAAGCGGTTTGAATATGAATTCATTGATATACTCTTTATACGATTTATTCGTAACCTCCTCGATGACTAAGCCTAAAATGTTATAATTTAAATTCGAGTATTGATATTGTGCGCCCACAGAATATGTTAATTCTGTATTTGCCAAGCTTTTAATATGTTCTTTTAATGTTTTATTCCCTTGTGATATAGATACTTGACCATCATTTGTAGAAAGACCGCTTGTATGATTCAGTAAATGTTGAATTGTAATTTTTGCAGATGCTTTTTCATCTGCAATTTGAAACCAAGGTATGTAGGATTGTACCGGTTCTTCTAGGACGATTTTTCCCTGTTCCACTAACTGCATAATGGCAAGAGCCGTGAACGATTTAGTAGTCGAACCAAGAACAATCGGCGTTTGCGATGTCATTTTTTCCCCATCTGGATTTGAAACACCATATCCTTGTATATATTCCACTTGATCTTCCTTTACGATAGCCAATGATGCACCAGGAATGTTCAGTCTCTCTATCTCATTTGTCATAAACTGATCAATCTTAGAAATATCAAGACTAACATTTGTAGATTCTTTATCGTTTGCAAATATAACTCCGTTAACACTTATCATTAGCATTAGTATGGCGATTACGAACATTTTGCCTATTGTAAATTGTCTTTTCCTCATAACCTGTTTTTCTCTGATTTTATTCCCGCATGTAGAACATTTAAGTTTTTTTTGCTTAACAAAGTTAATCATTTCAGTCTCCTTGTCTACCTTGTTATCTGAATACCTACACCCATACAAACAACTTCTATGTTCAACAAAAAAAATTAACTGCAATTTTAGATTTAGACAATCCTTCACAAAATCTACACTAATATTAACATAAATATCCAATTATATTTGCGATTTTTATTCCATTAAATGGCCGGATTGTTGAATAACATGACTTGCTTTTTTTAAACAACTTTATTATCACTGTACATTTAGTGGATTTAATCAAATTACTTTGACTTACCACTAATAATACTTTTCCTTAATCCGTTAAATGACCCTTTACATCTTTATTGTAAATTCATTGGTTTTATTTGGAAGTAAATAACTTTATTGTCACTCAACATCTGTATCACTCTATAAACGCTCTCGATTGCTCGATGGATATCATATGTACATTTGCACATAATAAGATTGTTAAATGTTAAAGTCAGGAGGGTTTGTATGCAACATAATAAAAAAGCTATAGAAAAGTCTAGTTCCATTATGAAACCAAATTTTGCAGAAACTGATGCGCAAAAAGTGAAACAAGAAATTCAAAATGATGTAAGAGAAGGACAAGGAGCAATGACTTCCCGAGAAGCAGGTGCAATGCGGGATTAAGAAACCACTCCTTACTGTTATTTTATTTGTTAGTGAAATTTTAACCAGTAAGGAGCTATCCCTTAATCTGCTTTTGTTTCTTAAAAAGTCGTTTTTCATTTTGAAATAACGTTTACTTCATGTAAGTATCTCAATTAGAGATAATCTATTTCTCGTCTGACTTTTCCAAAAGAAAGTTTAAATTGCCGTGATATAAACAATTCCAAAATTGTCTATTGTAGTCATCAGCATTTATTAATATGTTAGTATCAAACTCCAATAATTTGTTCTTTAATTCATAAAAAGTGTTTATTAGATTATGACTTTTGTAGTGTTCTTGCTCTAATAGTTGAATCCAACACTTTTTAAAATAATTGAAGCAGCAGTACATTTTCTCTATAGAAGAATTGACAAAATATCTTTCTACTCTTTCCGTAATTTCATGTTCTAGCTCATATATTTCTCCTGTGGGCTGGTAGATAGTAATTAGATTACCTGAGTCAATATTGCTCCCAATAACAAGGTATGGTTTAAACTTCTCTAAACTCGCTAAAAACGCTTCTGTAAATTCTTTATCCAATATTGATAAAGAAAAATCATTTTGTTTTGTCCATTCTACTACATCTAAAAGAAAACCATTAGAATAGGTGTAAAAATCAACATTGAGACATTCGAATTCAGTTTCTTTAATTTGATGATTAAGTAAAAAATGCTTACTATCAATGGGCAAATTTAATTTGGCTATTTCCAATGTCCTTCCTCCCCCTGATTATTTAATCCATTTTCTGTTTCTTCACAAACTCAATTAAATTTTAGCATAAAGAAATGGCCTCCTTGGGGAAAGTTACATATGACATAATAAAAAGGTATGAGTTTACGCCCCACACCTTTTTACCAGTAGAAATATTCGTTATATGCTTAGTGTATCAATCAAGATCAATGTCACCTTCGATATATTGACTGAGTTTATCCTTAATTGCTGCACTTTCTGGAGTCACTTCTGCCACTTTTCGATTTTTAAGTCGAGAACCATCTTCTGTTGTATCAGAAGATGAGGTGTTTTCATCATCTTGAGATACAGTTGCAGCCATTTGTTGTTGTAACCATTGCATTGTTAAGTTAGAGGTTGTGTTTTTACCATTGATTTCTGCAGTTCGTTGAATTTCCTGCTCCTGCTGATTATGCGTTACAGTCGATGTGTAAGCAGGCTCTCTATATTGTGGTGTATGCTTCGTCCTTGGCACTTCTATTGGAGTTTCAGTAATAACTGGTGCTTTGTTGTTAAGTTCAATAGGTTCTCTATGTTTACTTGTATCTGGTACATTTTCTTTTTGAATATTGATTACTTCATTAATTTTTGCGGGTTCTGTTGTATTAGAAGTGGCAATTGATGCTGTAGTGTCCACCTTTTCTAGCTTAGGAGCAGAATTTCTTGAGTAATCTTGCACAGACTGATTATTTGTTAACTCACCTTCATTGTCAGTATCATCTTCATTGTTATAAAAATCGTAAGTATCAGGATTTAACGTTTGTAACCAACCTTCTATTGCAGTAGGCGCTGTTTTAGGTGTCCTCAATTCCTCAATTACAGTTTCTTCACTATCAACATCTGTATCTGTAACATAATCATCATATTTAATTTCCGTATTCAATGACTCTTCACGTACTTTTAGCCAATAATCAGCTGCTACTGCATCAACTTGAATCTTAGCTGTTTTAAACTCAGTGGCAGGAACAAAGTTTGCATTTACTTGTATTCCTCCTTGAGGAGCATTATCTTTTACAATTTTAGCAGCACACTGGAATGCTTTTTGAATCAATATATCATTTTCAGAAAGAATGGGTACCTCTGTTTTCGAATAAGAGTAGGATGTTCTACGTGTACTTTGAGTTTTCGTTTCAGCTGTTACCATATCAATTTCTTGATCACCTTCACGTGCTTCATAAATTGTTTTCGTACCCATAAGCTTACTAAACAATTTAGCATCTTCATTAGTGACATCACCATAAACAAGTTTATTACGAAATGTACCTAACAGGATATCCATGAATCTTGGGCCATGTTCAATTGCTAATTGGCTAATTGTTTGCGCAATAACAATTAAAGGTGCTTTATATTTACGTGATTGTGCAGGAAAACTTTTAAAGGCTTTATAAATGTAATCCGCAAACTCATCCACTAAAACAGGATGGTAAGGAGATACGTTAGGCTTACGACGGAAAACAGCATTCTGCACGGCATATAAACATAATTTACCGAATACATCAGATAGATCAGAAAGTTCCCCTTTTGCTGTATTAATTAAAAGGATACCTCCAAATTCCAAATGTTTTTCAAAGTCGAACTCCGATGGACCACATAATACACGTCGGAGCAGAGGTTGAGCAGAAATATCATTTAATGTGTTTCGTAAACCACGAACGAATGTTTCTTGTTTATCAATAATCTTTGGCTGCCCATAGTATTTCCCTTCAGTATGATAAACAACTTCCCCTCCCCCACGACCACCAGAAATTTCAGGTACATAATTTAAATCAAACCATTCATCAACTTGCTTCATTATGCGCCAATGATTTCGCTCATCTCTATTAGGTATAGATTCAATGTCATTTGGAAGTCGTTCTTTTAACTTGAGATGCATCTCAAAAACGAGATTAGCATCATTGTACATATCAATTAGATGTTCAAATCTAGCTTCAAATTTTGAATCATGGAGTTTTAACAAATAAATATGTTGTTTAAGATGGGAACGCTCAGATTGAACGAAGAAAGGATTTCCTGCTCCATTATCAGAGAGCCCCGTTAATACTGAACATAACATCTCAGCAACTTTATCAACTGGACCACGTACGAAATTTATTGAAGGGGTATCAGGATTTGTCGGATCTAAATAGAAAATAACACTTTCGGGAATCTTGTGTGCCAATACCAATTTATATACCTTGTCGCAGAAGTCATTAGATGGCTCGATAACTGTAAGACCATTGACCTGTGTTCCTTTTACGTCCTCTGAATGATAATCTTTTCTTGCATATAAGGTTTTAAAGTTATTAATCATTGAAGCCATATAGTCAAGAATTTGATTAGCAATTGGTAAACCTAGTGCAGCTGATTTACCTGTACCAATGTTACCGATAATCATTATATTAAGTGTTAAAGACTTGCCCTGTATTACTGCCATTTCCCGTGTAGCACTGTTAGGACCGAGAAAGATATCGGGTTCTGGCAATTTTGATGGATTTTTTTCAGTGAAAAATCTGTGTAATGAAATAGCAAGTTTTCGTTGACGATCTTCATTCAAAAAGGAAAGCATCCAACCAGGTATTTTAAACACGTATTCCCATTTTCCGAATGCATCTAAAAGCTCCTTTTTATGTTCATAAAAAATTTTAAAGAGCCATAAGAGTACGAGAATAATAATAATTACAGGTATAGCAAATACAAGGTGCATGATATTACTAAAATTTGAAAGGATAGTATCCTCTAATCCTTTGTCATTTAGTGAAACTTCTCCAGCTTTCGAATTTAAGAATGGAATAAATATTTTAGCTAATGGAACACTAAACGCCCATAAGAACTGGGCAACTATACCGATTAACATCATCGAGAAAATAAACCATCTACGTTTTATCTCCTGATAAGTTTTAACCTTGGTTGAAAGCTGCCAAGTATAAATTAAAATCCAAAAGCTAAAAAAGGTTTCAATGTAATAATTAGTTTTGAACGGATTACCGAAGATACTTAAGGTAGGTAATGGAACGCCCATTTGTATTGACCAGAAAGAAGCGTATTTATATATTCCTCTGAAAGCAAAATACCAAGCTAGCAGCAGTAGTAATGTCACAACATAGTAAGATGAGCGAGCTACTAAACGATATTTCCAGATTTTTGTAATATCGATTGTAACTGTATAGGAATTTTTCTTGCTCCTCCCGGCTTTTGGATCCTCTCCATTACCTGGTGTATTATTGAGTTCAGCATTCTTTTGAACTGCGTTCTCCAAATTCTTGTTTCACCCTCTCTTTTAAAGAATAAAAAGCAGCGGTGAAATTAAGCAATTCAGCAGAAGTAGCCAATAATATATTCTCTGGTGCTATGGAATTGTGATACAAATCAGTAAAAATGGCCTGCTGCCCATGCTCTAATTCGTCCGCTTCATATATCCCCAATATTTTAATTGGGTTTAGTGTTTGATGTTGATTTTGCATGGCCAACAATCCTGATAATTGTTGTAATTTAAAGTGTGTGTTAACCTCCCCTACCTTAAGTATTGTTAATATACAAACTATTTCTAAGTAATCTAAAGATTTTTTTTCTTCATCAGATGTTTTTTTTCGTAATACCAGAATGTCATCTGTTAGCTCAAGTAGTTTAGAATGCTGAACCCCTTTCGCTTGCATTTCATTTTTATTAGATATCCACTCTACCGAATAAGGGAAAGAAGAATTTATGTTTAAACGTTCAGTGATTTTTTTGATCAGGTGACTTTTGCTTAAACTATTAGTTTCGCGAATTTCTTGAAGAATATTATTTACTACAAGTGCAGAACTACCCATATTGCATACGTAAACATTGAGGTTGTTTAACACACTTAAACGTGGAATATTACCAAAAGCTTTTTTTAAATTGGTAACACGTGTGGTCCGTTTTTTGTAAGTAGAAATGGTATGGTAGGAGTCATCAATAATAGAAAATAACACGTAATATTGCTTAGATGGGTTAGCAGCAGCGATATCGAGATATTTTTTTAATTTATTTTCTAAAAACGGAATGTTTTCCGATCCTGTATCAACTTCAATATTGATAATAGAATTGTTACAAGTAATAATCCAATCAGGAATTAGTAATGGGTTTCCCTTTGAGTCAGGATAAAATTCTTTAGATGGACGAAATGAATATACAAGTTGAGGCAGATCTGGTAGGAAAGAAACGGGTTGAAGTTCGGGCTGAAACACTTCACGGTAGTCTTCATCTTCATATAAATAGTAGACATCTTTTGAATCGGAATACATTAGGTTGGGCAAATGCAAGTTTTGCTTTACGATTTGACTTAGCGGAAAGAGATAATCTCCATTACCACCTACAATTGCACCAGTATGTTCATTGTTTGATTCTGCTTTAAGTAAATTTAAAACAAATTGCGTAATTGCTATATTGTGTTCATATTGCCTCTTAGTAACAAATGAGGTACTACAATCAGAAATCAATTTTAATCTATATAATATTTCAGCTCCTTTTAAAGAGATAGAAACGAAATCCAGTGTAAAGCCTCGCTTTTTTCTCACGCTTATATTTTCCTTTTTTAGTAATTTCATTTTTGCCCATTTAGTTAACTTTGATGAAAAAGTAGTGCGACTTATAGGCCCCCCACTTATCAATTCATAAAATTTACGTAATTGAATTTGAGATACTGTTCGCTGTTCATATAAAAATAAAACTGTAAAAATATCAGAACGATTAAAATAAACTCCACGATCATTTTCTCCGACGATATATTTAACTGCATGATTAAATGATTTTTTCAATTTTAAACACTCCCCTGATATGGAAATAAAATACGGAAACTTGCATAAAATTGATTGCAACTATCCAAAAGCCAACCTAGACTGATTGGGTAAATAAAACATTTGAGAACATAAAAATGTTTTAAAAATATTTTAACTGAAATTTACAAAAAAACAACTCGTTATCCATCAAGACTCTGGATTTAAAAACACGTAATACATCTTCATGTATGTCTTATAAAAATCAAATGTAATAAGGATCTATTTACTATTAGAGTTCGTCATATATCCTTCGACATAAATAAAAAGACATGTGACGAAGCTAAAAGATAAAAATAGAGTTCGTCATATGTATTACGTCATATCTGTGTAAAGTCCCCAAAATACATAAAATACACAGTGAATATATTTTTGAATGAATGAAATTAAATATTGAAACGAATGTTAAAAATTTTTTAGATGTAACTGTTTATCAGGAGGAAAAATTACATCATAAAAGAAATAAGTAAATAATTATAATAAAGTAAATGAAAATTTTGTATATTTCGTATTTTGCATGTTACAATCTGATTTAAGGGGTGAAAAAATGCGGAATTGGAACACAGAATATGGGTTAATAAAAAAGATTATACAAAGTGAATTTGAAACAGACTTTTTTTATAACAAGGTGACCAATACATTAAAAAATGAATATGAGATAATTCCATTACAGTTTGCTGCTCTAGATCCTTATAAAATCTACAATACTTCACAAGTTAGTAGAATATTGAGACTAAAACCTAATAAATTAAGGTATTTAATTAACAGATACGGTGAATACATTCAATTAATAAAAAAAGGAACTAAATATATTATTTCATTTAAAGCTGTATACAAGATTTATTTAGTACATCTATGTTTAACAAAGAAATTAATTAGTTTATCTGAGTTTAATCGCTTTATGGCTTTACATGTGAGTTATAGTGATTATATTGATATGAAATTGACAAGTTATACTGAAAAGTTAGTAGAACTTAATTTCAGAGAAAAACAAATGAATGAAAATGAATCACAATTTTATGTGTTATTTCTGCAAATCTCAGAAATAACTACGGAATTAATAAAAGAAATAACGAAATATAACATGACATTGACATCCCCTTTCCTTTCTGTAGACAACCAACAGAAAAATGAGTTATTGAAAAAGAAGCAGGATCATAAAGATCTGTTTAATAAACTAAGTATTTTATATAAAACTATATAGTTAAAAGAGTAATACTTAAGAAGTATTACTCTTTTTTTTAGGGTTATATACACGTTTTATTGATAAGTCTTTCATATAAGACCTTTAAATAGGGCGTATAATAACTCGTGGTAATATTCTATTGACATGAAATTAATATAAAAGCATATAAAACCTTTAATAATAAGTGTTTGTTTATACGTCTTGTATGTAGTTCGTTTATATAAGACGTATAAATCAAATGACCATGATAATAGTACGTTATTTTAGAAGTATTATATATTGGAAGTATAATTCTAGGTAAAAATATACATAAATACTGCACTCATATTTATTATTTAATAGTTATTGTTAGTTATATGAAACCTGATATTAACATGTTTTATTTACTGCTTATATGAACGACTTTCATGTACGTCTTATACATTCGACGTTGATATATAGGTCATTATTTCGTTTTTACATTTTGTAAATATTATATAAGTCTTGTATATAACAACTTAATATAAGGCTTATATATAATGACTTGATATACGTCTTACAATGATGTAATATATTTTTAGGAATAATTAACCAACGTTTTAAGGGGGGGACAACTTGAACGAGGTATTAAGTGAAAAATATAAACAAAACAAATTCACTGAAGAAGTTGTGGAAATGTTTGCAGACATTATTGAAGGAGACGAAATACTCTACAATGTATTTCATTACATAGGATCTCAAGTAAACAAACAATACCAAGAGACAAAGTATATGAGAGGAATCTCAATAAATGAAATAGTAGAAAGTGTTGTTATTGATAGGAGAGTAAAGAAACCTAAGGGTAAATCCTATTCATTAGAACTTGAAAGAACTAACATTTCAAGAAGATCGGCAGAAGGTAGTGTTGCTACTTTAGCTTCAATGTCATTAATAACAGAAAAAATTATGCATCCGTATAAGTTTTTAATTTCAACTATTAGGGGACAACAAGTATTAGTTGAATTAGGGAAACGTAAAAAAAGTAATGAGAATAAGGGAGAGATAAAATAATGGCAAAAAACTTTCTGAAAAACGAAGTAGCTGTGAAAATGACTATGGTTGGTTTTGGTCAAGCTGGAACTAGAATGGTAGATAAGTTTGCTGAGTATAAGCATACAGACGGTACAGCAGTTTATAATTGCCTAGCATTGAATAGTAATGATGGGGATTTAGCTGAACTGAAAAATGTGCCGAAAAGTAACCAAGTTTCACTAAAATTAGGTGGTTTAGGTAAGAATCCTGAGCGTGCTGTAAAGGTTTTAGAATCTAATGAAGAAGCTAAAGATAAACTAAAAGAATTTATAACGGAACGTGTTAGACCAACTGATGAATTAGTGCTATTTTTTGCAGGTTTAGGCGGTGGTACAGGTACATCTACAATTATTCAAGCAATTGAAGAATTCTCCGCTTTTCATAATAAACCTGTAATTGCTGAAGAACTTAAAAGTATGGCAATGAAAATTCCTAGAGAAGAATTAATAAAAAATCAACAAAAGTATGCAAGAATTGCTTTCAATAATGCTATTGAGCGTAAAGATTTCATTAAAATGGGTATTGTAGTTACACTTCCAGTTAGAGCGGATGGGCCTGATGTACTAAGACAGGTGAATAAATTTTCACAAGAAATTTGGAAGTTAGCTAATGATCCAGCGAAAGGCGTTGCATTTGTTGTATTTGCAGATAACCAACACTTCTATGATGAGTTTAAGGGATTAAACGAAAATGAGAAAAAAGGCATTGGAAACTCACGAGACTATGCAAACCAACGCATTGGAGATATTATTCATGAGTTAAATACAGCTGCAAATGGTTCAGGGACATCAGTAATTCTAGATTCTCAGGACTTTAAACGAATTTTACTAGAAAGAACAGGCTGTTTAGTAATTAATAAGGTTTCACGTAATATGAATCAAATTGAAAACAGTAAAGAAATTGTAGATATGTTCTCAGAATCATTGAAAGGAAGCTCCTTCCATCACCCTATTGACCTGATGAAGACAAATGAAAATGGAGATTTAGAGGCATCAAAGGTACATCATTTTGGGATGTTAGCAATTTTAGATGAACAGAAGAACATTGATGATTCATTTATGGATGATGCAAAAGTAGAAGTGACAAATAAACTACCAATCAATGGAACTGTTTTTAATGGTTATTTAGTCAGTAAAAATGACTTTATGGGCAGCGTGTATACTTTCTATAAGACAGATGCACTACCATCACGATTATCTAAAGGATTAGTTGAAGAATATAATGAATTTAAAGAAAAACAAAGCCAAATCCAATATACAAAGTCTCAAATTAATACAATTGAAGCGCAAGACTTTGATGATGATTTCAATATTAATTTTGGTGATTACTTTGAATTAGAACCAGTTAAAAATGAAGAACCACAAGCACAAAATGATGAAGAATTAGCAGCATTTATGGATCCAGATAAGATGTTTGGATCAAAATAAAAAATAAGCCTGGGATTTTCCAGGCTTATTTTTCTGTTTTCATTACACTTTTCATATATTCAATCATGTTCTCATCAATATAGTTTTCTATAAAAAGTTGTTTTCTTGCAAGATCTTCCTCTTTTTTAAACCAGCCAACTTTTTTAATACGAGTTTCTTCTGGTTGTGCACTCCACTCTCTTTCAGCTTGTTTTCTTAACTCTGTACGTGCTCTATGTTGAATTATCATATTATCTAGTCTTTCTTGTCTTTGGCGCTCTTTTAACATTTCAGGGTCTTCTGGTTCAGGTAGCACCGCACGTATAGCATCTTCAAACTTTCCTTGATACTCTAATTCAATGTTTTGTAAATGCATTTGAATCTTTTGCTCTACTATTTTCTCAATAGTCGCTGCAGCTTCCTGCATGTTTAATGGGGTTGAGACTTCACTAGTTTGATTTTCTGGAGAAACTGGTCTTAGTTCGAATTGATGTGGTAAAAGCTCAATAATTGCATCTAGCGACCACTTTTCATCCCTCTTTAGCTTAATAAATAAAGCTATGTCTAAATCCAGTGTGTTATATAGCTTTTCATTTGTATTATTGGTTCTTAATGTTCCGTGTAACCCCTTTTCCTCTAGGGTATTGAACCAATTGTACACAGTGTTATGATGTCGGCCTACTAGTTTTGAAAACTCTGTTATTCGCCAAGCTTTTTCAAAAGCATCTTCATGACTAGAGTTTGTATTATTTGACTCCATATGTTCATTTGTATTTTTGTTATCTTGTTCAATCATCGTTATACCTCCTTGAAATATAATGGCCACAATAAAATGGAATTAACATATAAGGTGAGATTAACATGTTAAGTGTTTTTTCGATAATATAAACCCGAATCCCTTTATTGATTGACATTCACATGAAATGTATCATTAATATGTAAAGTATCACTTGTTAACATAAAGTTAATAAACAAAGGGTTTGAAATTAACTATTGTTAATATCTTGTTAATAATTCGTTAGTTGTTAATGATTATTGTTGCTATGAAATTAACAAATTAGTCTACAATATATTAATGATAAGAAAATATTAGTGATTTGTAAATAAATTATGAGGATATAGTATTAAACTTAAAGACTTAAAAGCTAAAAAGTATGTATAAATGTAAAGCGAAAAGCCAATACTAATAATAAATAAAGGCCTATATTTATTATAATTTAAGATACTTGGTAGTATAAAGCTAAGAACTGTATAGTTAATTAGTTTCAGCAGGTCTTTAGAATGCACATGAAGGTTATTATAGGTTATTGAATTAGTGTTAATACAGTTTAATATAAACTCGCTTTTTCTAGAGGGCACCGCCCTTTACAAGTGATCTCTATATAATCAAAATTGATTCATACAATTGTTACTTTTAAATCGGAAGTAATAAAAAGCAATTTATTGTTTTTAGCCACTATCAAAATGCTTTCAAGAATGATATCTTCCCCGGTTTATCCAGTGGATTTCGCTATAGAAAAAAGCCTTTTAATAAATGTAGAACTTAAAACTCTATTTGTATGTATATTCTCAACTTTAGAATTAATAATTGTTAATGTCATGTTAATACGTATTGGGGATAGTTGATATGACGCTATCATTAATTGATAACTAGCCCTATAAACATGTCAATCTCAGATTATATATCAATGATAAATAAAGAGAAAACTATTAATTTTTGTGTGTCACTAATAAGAAACTATCAATTGTATGGAATTCTTGTTGGCTTCTAACTACTTAGAGTTCTTTTAGGGTGTTTTCTTTTTTATTTTTCAATAGAAATCTGTGGTGGTAGATAAATTTTTAACTAATGCGGATATTGAAAAATCGAAAGGTGCTTCTGTGACCATTTTAGCTATTTAATTGTTAATGTCATATTAATGTTAAATGCAAATTGTTGATATAACATTAACAATAAAAACGGCATTTCTCCCTACGTTTGGCTTTTAGACTATATGTCAATGATAAACAAGGTAAGAAAACTATTGAATTGCTGTCGTCATTTATTATTGTGATGAAATTTCAAGTATTTTTTGATAGTGTGAAAACATCTTCTTGGATAGATCGTCACTAGATTCGCTTCGAGTAAACCGCCACAGAAGAAAATTTTCATCAATATAGATTTTGAAATCTCGAAAGCCATAAATACTTCTCTTTTTTTGACACCTCATTGTTAATGTTATATCAATATCAATTAGAATAATATCAATAACAAAAGAAAATAAATGCTTAACATGTCAATCTCATATTATATATCAATGATAAATGAAGGGAAAACTGTTGTGGTAGATAAATTTATAATTAATGCAGATTTCTAGACTCAAGACCTGTATTTATACGTATTTCAACTACTTAATTGTTAATGTTATATCAATGTTAAATTCAAATTGTTGATATGAGATTAACAATATAGAAAGTATTCCTTTATACTTGCTGTTTTCAACTATATGTAAAGGATAAATAGAGGGTAAAAATCATTGAATTACTGTCATCATTTATTACTCGATTAAATCTCTAGCTATGTTTTGATAGTGTCGAAACATTTTAGGATAGATCGTTACTAGATTCACTTCAAGAAAACTACCACAGAAGAAAAAATTCAGCCGATATAGATTTTGAAATCTCGAAAGTTATAAACATTCCTTCTTTTTTGATGCCGAATTGTTAATGTTATGTCAATTATAATCAGAATGATATTGATAACAAGAGAAAATAATCACTTAACATGTCAATCTCGGTTAACATGTTAATAACAAATGAGAGATTAAAAAACAGTTATCTTTCCATTGATATCAACATGAGATTGATATTTTCGTGTTGTTTCTTTTGTATATTTTACTAGCGTTGAAAATGTTTCAATGCTAGTTTATTAATTAACATACTTCCGTACAATCCGTTGCAATAGGCTAATGTTCAACTAATATAGATCTTGAAGTTTTGATAGGCACAAACATTTTTGATAAGCGTCTGCTTGTGGATGTTATGTTGATGTTAATTGATAGATACTAGCATTTAAGTTGGCGCGATTCAGTTAACATGTTAATCTCGTTTGATATGTCAATGTCAAACATAGGTAAGCTGTATTGATTTTCTGTTGATATCAACATGAGATTGATAATTATTTGATTGTTTTATAGTCCTTGGTCTAAATTTCTAAAAATTAGGACTGATTAATTTCCGGCAAAATATAAAGTTATGATAATTGTTTACAAGGAATTGATTATGGTTAACAAGAATGCGCTTAATAGTGCAATTAATTGGTTAGTAGGGTATATATACTGTATCAAAAAAATTCAGCAGAAAAACATTAGTAAACTGTTAATAACGGGTATCCTTATAGCTTGGTAAATATAGATTGCTAAAATAGTATCTGATTCTGAAGAAGTTCTCGCTTCAAAAGGTCCAAAAGGAGTTAAATAGTGAGATGCCCATGTATAATTATAGTGTGGGGTTTAATAATATTTAGAAGATTATTTGATTAAGTAAAGAATATTATAATTAACCTCTGGATTAAATTTATAATTTTTAGTATATTCTTATTATAAAACGTAATTTTTTTTATTTTCTAGTGATTACATGAAGCCCTTCGGGTTACGGATTAAATTACACGTTTGTGTGGTATTTAACCTCCGTATTCCAAAGGGCTTTTTTATTTGATTAAGGGAAAAGGAGAGATGTTATGTCAATTGAAAAGTTAGCAGCAAGTAGAATATTAAGACCAGTGAGAAGCATGAATAAGGGGAGTAATGAGAGATGGTTTGAATATTATAGAACAACATGCCCTATATGTGGTAAGCAAGGATGGTGCATGGTTAATGATTCTGAAACCAAAATAATATGTGGACGAATTTCATCAGAAACAGTATTCGGGGAAGCAGGCTATTTGCATATAGTAGCTGAAGATCAAAAAAGGGGATATGACTTTTCTCAAGATCAGATGCTTAAGGAACATAGGAAGAAAAATGATTACACCCTTGATATTATTTACACTTTATTCTTAGAATCTTTAGACGTGCGAGATGAACATATTAAAATGTTAAGGGGATCAAAACGTAGGATTACAAGGGAAGTAATAAATGTTAGAAATTACAAAAGTTTTCCTATTAAACCTTGGGATACTACGAAAGAGTTAATAAAAAAGGTAGGAGGGAAAACAAGCTATATTGTTGGAATTCCAGGATTTTATGCAAAAGAAACGAAGGATGGAAGATATTTCACGTTTGCAGGTAGGAGAGATTCTTTATTAATACCGCAGAGAAATATATATAATCAGATATGCGGTTTTCAATGTAGAATTGATGATCCTGAATATATGACAGTTGTAAAAAATCATAAACCAAGCTTTAAGGCAGAAGTTATAGAGCAACCCAATACTATAGAGGTGACCTATAAAATCAATGGGAAGATAGAGTCTATATTTAAAGATAAAGTCGATGTTAAAGAATGGTATGAAATTAATTATGAGGGTGAAAAATTAGGTGAAGTACAATTAAAGTTAGAAAGTAAATATATTTGGATCAGCTCAGGTGGGAGATTTCATGGAACAGGAGTTGGGAACCCGTTGCCAATACATGTAGCAGTACCTAATCGAGAGCTGAAAAATTGGGAACGTGGAGAATTAATAAAAAAGGATAGTGTATGGATTTCAGAAGGGAGTCTAAAGTCTGATATTGCTGCAGAAAACTTAGACGAGCTACTAACAAATGAGGAAAAATTAATGTATGGTACCACAGTCGTATCAATACCTGGGGTTAAAGTATGGAGAATATTAATTGAACCATTAAAAAAAATGGGAGTTAAACAGGCAACTTTCGCTTTAGATATGGATATGATTACAAATTCAGATGTTCAGTGGTCGTTATTAGAATGTGCGCAAGCGCTTTATCAAGAAGGGATAAGTATTAATTATGCAAGTTGGGATATTAATCTTGGAAAGGGGCTAGATGATTTACTGTTAAACGATTATATTCCAGCAATAGAGAAAGTGAGATAAACGCTATTGTTCAAAGAGGAAACTAACTTGTCAATGAAACGATAGCATTATTAAGTTTTGAATGATTATTAAAAAATAGAAATTCTTTTTGATATTTAAGTAAAGTATTAAAGTAGATTTATATAAAAATATGTAACACCACTATAAGAAAATAATGATGAAATAGATATCTTTAAGTTTTAAGATTTTTCTAATAATTAATTTTACATTTTTTGTAATCGTATATATATTATATATAGGGGAATTTTGGAAAAAATCTAATGGGGAAGTTTCGTATCTATGTAGTATCAATAGTAGTCTTTAATTGCTAAATTCTATTCATTTATACGAGGTGAATCAAATGGGGAGAAAAGTTGATAGGAAGAAATCAAAAGAACAGTTTTTATATGAAAGAAAAAAACAGTTAGAAATAATGGAAAGCATCAGCAGCATCTGTAAAGGATGCGATATATATAATGAGTTAAAAAAGACGAAATCACGAAAAGAAGTTGCTAATACATGTGCAAAGGATTGCAATTTAATAAACAGTTTACAAGAAGAGACAAAAATATTTTTAGAAACACTTCGCTAAAAAACAGAAAGGAGGAATATGTATGAATCAATCATATAGCAGTTTAAATCGAGAGGAATCACTAACAAGAACTATAACTTTAGGTACTACTGCAAGAAGTATTGGGCCGCTGGTTAAACCTGAGGATGAAAATTTTGAAGTTAAGGAGATTTGGAATTATAAAGTACTGTCAAAGCAAGAGAGTTTAAATTTATTTCGAAGGTACAAACATGGTGAAAAGGATCTACGTGAATATTTGTTCCATGTAAATATAGGCCTAGTACTATCTATTGCAAGAAAATATAAAAAGAAGCACCCAGAAATAGAATTTGATGATTTGGTTCAAGAAGGTAATGAGGGAATGTTGCGAGCAATTGAGGATTTTGATCCTGATTTAGGTTATTGTTTTTCTACATACGCTTACTGTTGGATAAAAAAGAGTATGTTAGGGTTTATATGTAAAAAAAAATCTGGGCCTTTTAAAATCCCTAACTATGTGAATCAATTTAATGTGAAATATGTTGAAATCGAAGATAAATATTTACAAATGCACAACAGAATCCCTACAGTTGAAGAGGTAGTAAAAGAGTTAGATGTAACTAGAGAAAAGGTAGTTCGCCACAACGTATATTATAATCGGGTTACTACTATGACTTTAGATATAGATACAATAAATGAAGATATAGGTATACTGAACTCATTCTGTAATGATAATTCAGCAATTCCCTCCACAAATGAGATGATAATGGAGGACTTGAATTACGAGATATGGATAATATTTGATGAAGTATTAAATCCGAAGCAAAAGATGGTACTAAATCTATGTTTTGGTCTACTAGATGGTAAAATTCATTTGCATAAAGAAATTGCAAAAGCACTTATGATTACAACTGAAAGGGTATCACAATTAAAAGATGAAGCGATTAATAGATTGAAGAAATGCGACTATAAAGATGAAATTTTTAATCTATTACATGAAAAGTTGAAAGTAATGGATGAACTTAATATGGCGTGAAATTATATATTCGTATTTATTAGAATATACAGTGTAACGAGCGTATTGTATTTTTAAATATCTATTTCACAAAATTTTGCCCCTCGAGTAACGTGAATTACAAAATTGTTATTTAATTTTGTAATAATACGAGACTATGAGGTTTTTTTGTATCTAAAAGGTGGAAACAAAGTGATGTATTAAGGGTATAACATATAATATAACCTTAATAGATGTAAAATAAAAAAGAAGGATAAATGGGTGCTACCTGTTTATCCTTCTTTTTATATATCATGCTTAAAAAAATAATATTATCTTTTTTTCCTTAGTTTTTCTAAAGAAATATCTCATGATTAATTATGAAGGATAAATAATTTAATTATTCTCATTTATGAGGTACCAATAGAAAGGAGGCCATTGTTGTTATATGCAAAATAATAGAAAAAGAAACGTAATTAAAGAAAGGATTAGACAAGAAAAAGAACGACGAGAACGATTACTAGCAGAGGAAGAAGAACAATATGGGGATTTCCATGAGGATCAAGTAAGTGAGCAATTTCAGCAAGAGCATTTAGAACAACCACTGAAACAAAGCGAAGAAAGTGTAAATTTATGTACACCTAAAAATGAGGTTTCAAATAATAATCCGGCTCATGATTGGATTACAACAATTCAAAAACAGTCAGGCACTTCTGAAAGTGAATTTAAAATAGAAGAAGCACGTAGGAAAGCGAAAGAAGAAGCAAGGAAACAGGCAGAAGCAGAAGCACGTAGAAAAGCAGAGGAAGAAGCAAGGAAACAGGCAGAAGTGGAAGCACGACGGAAAGTAGAGGAAGAAGCAAGGAAACAAGCAGAATTGGAAGCGCGACGGAAAGCAGAGGAAGAAGCAAAGAAACAGGCAGAATTGGAAGCGCGTAGAAAAGCAGAGGAAGAAGCAAAGAAAAAGGTAGAAGCAGAAGCACGACGGAAAGCAGAGAAAGAAGCAAGAAAACAGGCAGAATTGGAAGCATGTCGTAAGGCAGAGGAGAAAAAACTTGAAGAAGTAAGAAAACGTAGATTAGAGGAAGAGAAGAAAATAGAAGAAGCACAAAAGAGACAAAAAATAGTAGTAGCCAAAAGAGAATCAGAAAGTGAGGAAGTCAATTTAAATAAAGAAACAAATCCATCAAATGAAACTAAATTTGAACAAGAAGAGAAAATAGATCTTGATAAAAAAGGAATCTTAAATTATATGAAAAAATATAAGTACGCTATTATAGGAGTCGCATCAATTGTTTTATTAGTAGTAGCAGGTTTTGCCTTTACCAATATGAAAAATTCACAGGCTGCATCTGCAAATAATGTAAATAGTTTAGAAGTTAATGTAAATTTAATAAATGGATTAAGATTATCTGCAGTTCAAAAATATCAAGATGCTGCCTTGGAATTTGATAAAGTGGATTATAAAAAGTTAGGAAAAGATGATAAAAAGGCGGTTTTATTTACTTATCTTTTAAGCGGTAAAGCGCAAAAGGCTATTGATTTAGAGCAAGATTTTGCAGAATCAGTAGTTTCATATTATATAGCTGTAGATAATTTGAAAAAAGTAAAAGAACTTAAAACAAAAAATCCACTAATTAATTTTGAAATTGCAGCATTAGATGACAAACATGATGAAGTTATTAAATTAAAAGATCATGTTCCACTAGATGGAAGAAGAGAAGGAATTATTGTTAATAGTTATTTGAAATTAAATAAATCCGAGGAAGCTAAGAAGTTTGCTCAAAAGGTTGGAAATAAAGATTTACTTGAAAAAATTAATAATTCTGCCCCTAATAGCTCTGCTACCTCTGTAGCAACTATTAGTGCAGGTTAAAGTAATGGGGAGGAATTGATTGTGCCATTAGATTATTCGGAAATTTTTAAGAAAGTTTTACTTGCTACTACTGCTACTACCCTAAGTGTTGGGGTAGTTTCAGGCTGCTCGCTGTTTTCTTCGGAAAAAAAGAGCACCAAAACAGCATCAGTATCTAAAAAGAAAAAAGATACTGAAAAAGAAAAGAAGAAAGATGAAAGTAAGGATGAAACAACTGAGAATTTAAATACTAATGATTTTGATGAAATCATTGATAATGCAAAACGTAGCTCAGATCAAAATTTATCTGGAATCATTGAAAATAACAAAACCAAAAAGAAATTTGATGATTTAACGGATTCAATTGTGACCGCGGCTATAAATTCAGATAGAAATCTAGCATCAGTTATTGACAGTGATAAATCAAATAATCGTTTTTCAGATTTAAATACTTCAATAGCATCAGCAACAAACAATCCTTCTGTTTCGGATAATAAGGACAGTAAGAACTTTGTATTTGGTGGCGATCTAAATATCAATGATGGAGTTGCTAGTGCGGATAATTCAATACCCCCAATTAATAATGATAAAAAGCCACCAGCTTCTGGAGACTCTAGTGGCGCAGGAGGTACAAAACCGCCAACAAGCGGCGATGGTTATAATGGCGGAGGAGATACAAAACCACCAACAGGCGGTGATAGTAACGATGGTGGAGGAGGTACAAAACCACCAACAGGCGGCGATGGTAACGATGGCGGAGGAGGTACAGAACCACCAACAGGCGGTGATGGTAACGATGGTGGTACAACAAAACCAGAGAAACCTGAAAAAGATACAGTGGCACCAGTAATTACAGCAAAAAAAGGTGTGACAGTAAATGTCGGTGATGGTCTAAGTACAGACGATTTAGTAGAAGTAAAAGATAATAAAGATCCAAATCCAGTAGTGACAGTAGGTGCGTATGATACAAGTAAGGCGGGAGAAATTCAAGTAACAGTAACGGCAACAGATGCATCAGGAAATAGCTCAAGTACAACAGTAACCGTTAACGTAGTAGAAAAAGAAGAGGAAAAAGATGCAGAAGCACCAATAATCACAGCGAAGCAAGATGTGACAGTGCATGTAGGAGATAGCTTAAATGCAGGAGATTTAGTAGAAGTAAGTGATAATAAAGATCCAAATCCAGTTGTAACAGTGGGAGATTACGATACAAGTAAGGCGGGAGAAATTCAAGTAACAGTAACGGCAATAGATGCATCAGGAAATAGCTCAAGTACAACAGTAACCGTAAACGTAGTAGAAAAAGAAGAGGAAAAAGATACAGAAGCAACGGTAATTACAGCAAAACAAAGTGTAACTGTACATGTAGGAGATAGCTTAAATGCAGGAGATTTAGTAGAAGTAAAAGATAATAAAGATCCAAACCCAGTAGTAACAGTAGGAGCATATGATACAAGTAAGCCAGGCACAATATCAGTTCAAGTAACGGCAACTGATATTGCGGGTAACAGCTCAACTGTAACGGTAACAGTAAAAGTAGTAGAAAAAGAAGAAGAGAAGGATACAGAAGCACCAGTACTTACAGCGAAGCAAGGTGTGGTAGTACATGTCGGGGATAGCTTAAATGCAGGAGATTTAGTAGAAGTAAAAGATAATAAAGATCCAAATCCAGTAGTAATAGTAGGGTCGTATGATACAAGTAAGCCAGGTACGATATCAGTTCAAGTAACAGCAACTGATAAGGCAGGTAACAGCTCAACGACGAAAATTAACGTGGTAGTTCTTGAGAAAGAAAAAGCAGAACAAAAGCCAGAACAGAAAACTGTAGGAACAATTTCTAAAGAGCCAGGAAATGGTTTACTTGTATCAAATTCTAATAGTGTAGTTAAATAAGCTTTTAGCAAAACGATAAAAAATTAAATGTACCCTATCACATGGATACTTAAAAAGTGTGTTCAATAGGGTATTTATTTTATGATAATTAAAATGCCCTATAAAACTTCCTGAATCTATCGAATGGTTTATAGCGTAGAATTACCTTGTTATAAAATCAACGGATTGAATATTCAGAATGTTGTTGTTTTTACAGATGGAATTTGCTAAAATTAGTATACCTTTTTTATTTTCAATTTTTCATATCTATAGCTACTATAGCCCTTTCGGGGTTTCGATTTTCAAAGATAGTTTAAGTATTTTACTTTTACTTTCTTTGAAAATATAACTCTGAAAAGGGCCTTTTTGCGTTATTTGGAGAACATTACATTGTGAAAGGATGAAGATTAAGAGATTGTTTTTATTGGTAGGCATTTTTGCTATGATGGTTGTTTTTTATAACACCTTTATAAAAGATGAACATCCAACAAATGCTTTAATTCCAATCAAAGTAGAAGATTTGAAAAAAATTCAATACGATTGTTTGAAGTTGAATTATCACAAAATGTGATTAATGACCTAGGAGGGAAATTCAAATTAATATTTGATGATATTGATAAGAACGGCCACTTAACCATTTATCAAAATAAAAAAGAACTAGAAATGTTTTTAGGAAATCATGTAACTAGTGCAGAATTAGCTAATGAATTTACATAAGACGATATTAGTACAAATAAGAATTACAGCCTTTTCCGAACGAGAAAGCCCATCGCCTTTAGGCATGGGATGAAAGTGAGGTTGGATACGAAGTGCTACTAAATAACCGAAAGATTTGTGGCACTTTAGTTATCCAAAGTGTGTGTATCCATTATTTTTGATCTTTCACGTTGCTGTTTTATAATCAAACTGATACAGCGTAAGCATGATAAATGATTATAGAAAAACCAAAACAACCGTTTCATTAATTAACTACTATTTTGTGTTTTGCCCACGATACAGAAGAAAGATTTTTCTTAACGCAAAAGTAGAAGAACGTTTCAAAGCATTGGTTCAAGAGCTTTGTAACGAAATAGATATTGTTATTAGTGCAATGGAATGTGACAAAGACCATGTTCACTTGTTCTTAAATGCACTACCAACACTTAGCCCTGCTGATATTATGGCGAAAATTAAAGGAGTGACGTCGAAGCGTTTAAGAGAAGAGTTTTCTCATCTCGCACATTTGCCAAGTCTGTGGACACGTTCCTATTTTATTTCTACTGCTGGGAATGTATCAAGTGAAACAATACAACATTATGTTAAAAGTCAAAAAACGAGGGGGTGAAACTTGTGACACAAACAATCACGGTTAAAGTTAAATTACTTCCAACAAAAGAACAAATTAGGCTATTGGAACAAAGTAGTTCCGATTATATTAAACTCATTAATACACTGGTATCTGAAATGGTTGAAGCGAAGAAAAGCACGAAGAAAAGTACAAAGGATATTGAAGCCAATCTTCCAAGTGCGGTTAAAAATCAAGCGATTAAAGATGCGAAAAGTGTATTTTCTACAAAAGTGAAAAAGAGTAAATATAAAATTGTTCCAATTCTAAAAAGACCTGTTTCCGTGTGGAATAACCAAAACTATTCATTTAACTTCACGCACATTTCAATGCCCTTTATGGTAAATGGAAGTTCAACTGGGTTACAGATCCGTGCTTTATTAACCGACAAATACAATCGCAATTTTGAATTATTGAAACACAAGTTAGGTACAATTCGTATCACAAAGAAATCTGCTAAATGGATCGCTCAAATATCTGTCACAATCCCTACAAACGAAAAAACGGGGACAAAGATTTTAGGAGTGGACTTAGGTCTCAAAGTTCCTGCAGTGGCCATCACAGACGATGATAAGGTTCGTTTCTTTGGAAACGGTAGACAAAACAAATATATGAAACGTAAGTTTCGTAGTATTCGCAAGAAGTTAGGAGAAGCTAAGAAATTGAATGCCCTTCGGCAACTTGAAGATAATGAACAAAGATGGATGCAAGACCAAGACCACAAAGTGAGTCGTAAAATCGTTGATTTCGCAACGAATAATAATATCTCTGTCATTCGATTAGAACAACTAACGAACATTAGACAGACGGCACGAACAAGCCGTAAAAACAAAAAAAATCTACACACTTGGTCATTCTGTCGTCTAGCGCAATTCATCGATTACAAAGCGAAATTAGTTGGTATAAAGACCGAATATGTGAATCCTTCTAATACAAGTCAAACATGTCCGAAGTGTTCTGAAAAGAACAAAGCACAAGATAGAAAATATAAGTGCCAATGTGGATTTGAGAAGCATCGTGATATCGTTGGGGCGATGAACATTCGCTACGCAACTGTGGTTGATGGTAATAGTCAACCAGCCTAAGAACCTATATGGTCTGTCTTAGGAGGGGTGATGGCACACCCTCATCTTGAAGGCTGTTCAAAACAGAAATGAACTGCGAACGGTTAGTCATTCAAGAATCCCATCCGTTACACCGTAAGGGGTAGGACTTGCGGCTTTAGCCATGGGAGTGTCAAAAAGTTACTTATGAAAGTAAACCAAGTCAATTTAATGATGAAAAACCAAGAACTGTTAAAAAAATAAAAAAGGATTGTTTTTGATAAAACAAAACGACTTAATTCTGGAATTTAAATATGTACCAGAAATAGATGGATTTCGAATTTCTGAGATTACATATTTAAAATAAAAAATTATTGGGAGGGAGTTATTATGTTATTACAAATTAGAACGGTTATTGCTGATGTATTAAGAATAGATGAAGAAGTGAATGGCTTTTTGAAGTATTGTACTAATTACGGAAAAATAGTTAAAAAAATAACGCCCAGCGGGTTTATGGAACGTGAACAAGGCCAACCGCTTTTTGTTATGGTAGTAGAATATGAAGAAAAAAAATGACTGCGGTTATGAAAAAGACTAGGATTCTTTCCTTGTCTTTTTTATTTTCTAAGAAGTGTGGATATATCCACTATGAAAATTATAATTATGAAAATGTAGAGGGAAAATAGGTAGCATTTGAGATGTTAGAATTCTATATTCATCAAAATTGTATTGTAATCTACTTTATAATTGAAGGCAAATTTTAAAAAATAAATAATAAACAGGCTTTCGAATTATTAGAAAGTGTAAAGGTATCAAATAATTTGATTTGTTAACTTGAGAAAGTTAAATAAAAGAATAAAATTTCTGAATTAAAAGATAAAATGAACTTCATTGTGATATAATTTAGTTGCATTTTTTTCTCTTTCTTTTTTATATCACTAACTACTTATAACCTTTCGGGTTAATGAAATTACACAAAAAGGAACTTTATGTTGCTTTATTTTATTGTGTAAACACTTTATTATCCCAGAAGGTTATTTGTTTTTGCCTGAAAGGGGTGATGCTATGTCATAAGAACTAATTATTAAATAGAAACTGCTGCTGCAATGTCAAAAGTTTTTCGAAAAGGGGTGCATATTATGTTGGTTACAGTAATTGTGTCAGTTGTGGCTGGTATGGTCTCAGGATTGGCTAGTCATTACATCACAAACAAAAAGTTTTTGTTGCCTCGTAAGAGCAAACTTGCATTTCACCCGGGTTTCTTGGGAGAGATGTTTGTGGGCAGTATTGCTTCACTCGTTGGTGTTGCAATGTTTAACCCTGAAACAATGATGGATATTCTTAAGGTGAGTATTCTTGCTGGGATTTCAGGACAAGCTTTCCTGCTGCACAATCGCTTGGCAACGGAACAAGTGAAAACCGACGAGATTCAGTCAATTTCAAAGAAATTGACCGAACTCGAAAAAAAGAATAAGGAATAAAAGAGGAGTAATCTGTTATAAATAGAAATAGAGAGATGAGGAGATTTGGTTATGTAATGGCCAAATAAACAGAGTTGAGTTGAGGTGAGCCCCATGTCTCGAAAGGAAGTTTTTGATTATTTGAATAATCAAGAAAAGAAAGATTTAGCAGAATGGACAGAAGAGCTTAAGAATGCTCAATCTACGAAAGCAGTTAAACTTTATTCAAGTAAGATAAAGGAACTGCTAGAAAAGATTGAACAGCGAATGATTAGTTCAGGAGAGGAAGCAGCGACGGTTAGCTTCTAATTGAATAGCAATATAGAAAGAAGCTGGTCGAGAATTTATCCACCAGCTTCTTTTTTTATCGGGCAACATTGTTTTAGTATTATCTATTGAAAAAAGTTTTTATTTAAAGGATATATCAAAAGATTAGCTGAATAGCAGTTGATGCTAGCCTAAGATGATTTTTTAACCTCGCTATATTAATAATATATTTATAAATTTTTAATAAAAAATACAACAATATTATGTAAAACATGTATACACCATACAATCCAAAATGGTGGGAATTTTGTATGTCCATTTTCATATTTTCTTGTATAAGTCCAATAAGAGTATGCAAATACAAAACCCATAATGCAAGCATATAATATATAAATATAGCTAAAATCGTGGCTCAATCCAAATAGAATAGCTGAAATAAAGATAATCGATTTGTTGTATTTTTCCATACCAGGGATCAGTTTTAAAATCCAAAATATAAACATTTGGTATAGAGCTGTTTCTAATAAAGGTGCAATGACTATGCCATCCACTATTTGAATCCATATATATTCATCTTCAATGGGGTTTTTTTGTAATCCTCCTGGTAGAAAACTGGTGGGGAGTGGTAACAAGAAAGATGCAAAAGTCATGAACAGAATAAACCATTGTGTTTTTAAATGATAAAAATAATGTTGTGTCTTCTGAATCATTGATATATTCTCCTATACTGCCGTGTCTTATTTACGGTTTATAAATAGGTGTACTTCTAATCTAGTAATAATTTAGGTATATAAAAAGACACTATATATAGTGTCTTTTTATACGTTGACCTATTCTGAAAGAAAATGTAGTGATTAATAATAGTTTGTTGGATACTTCTTGGTTGATATTAGTATACCATTATCATCAGTTATTTTAAATATAATTATTCATATATATGATTTTTTATTATATTATGGTTAGAGTCATGTTTTTTCTTCTTATATGTAGTGCATAATTTGAGATTGTATAATGTCTTTCCATAAATCCTCCCTCATTGAAGTAAAAGGAACATCTATACTAGAAAGCAAAAAATAAAAAGGAATATTTTAATAATGGTACCAGATTTTATAGTAAAATAGGTCTCATGGTATGAATGTACAATTTAGATATTTGCCCAATGAACCATATGCTTTTAGAACTGAGAAAGACCTTAAAACAAATAAGTTATATATTTTAATGCGGTAATGTTCCAAGCAGTATAGATGGGAACGTCAAGAACTTAAATGATTTAAGATTCACACTATATAAAAGTTGAAGTATACGACTAAGGAAAGAGGACTTTGCAGTGTACTGCACATTCAAGAATTAATTCTTTCGTAGGGAGTGCTTATATGAAAAGTATGAAAAATGTAATATTGCTAGTAGTATGTTTCATATTTCTAAGTGGTTGTAATTCCAAAAATGAAGCTGAGGTACAAAGTTATATAAAAGAAAAACATGGAATCGATGTTGATATAACAGAATGGGGCTCAATAAACGAGAATAATTTTGGTAACACTTACCATACTGTGCAAGAAAAAGATAACAAATATCTAAAATTCCGAGTAAAAGTGCAAGGTTTCCTCTATTCATCTATAGTGGGTGACGAATACAAATATGGGAAAAAAACATATGAGGAATATAAGAAATTCCAACCAACTCTAGAAGAAATAAAAAAATTAGGGTACGTGGAAACTGAAGAGGAAAATGCTCTTAAATATTTGTTGGATAATGAAAATCCAGAAGAAGGAAGCCCGACAGATGAATTGCTATTAACTTTGAAAATGAGCAACGAGATTGACTTTAGCCAATTGGATTCCGTAGAATTAGATCGTTTATATGCTCTATTTCAACTCATTCAGAAGAATAATAAAAAGATAACAGAACTAGAGATTAAGGATCAAAATGGTAAATCCTTAGGTGGACCTTTTAAAAATGTACAAAATATAATAACAAAAGAAGAACTGTTATTAACAATGAAAACTACGATGTCAGATACCATAAACAAATATTGGGAAGGTTGGATTAGAACGCACACGAAAGTAGTAGAAAGATTATATGAATTGCAGAACGATCGATTTGCAATTAAAGGTATTACTTATATAAGTTCGGATCATGAGGGACTTCGAAAATATATAGTGATTTTAAAATTTAATAGCGACGGTATATTTGAAAACAATCCTCCTTTAATTGAGGATTTAATCAAAGTAACCAAAATACTTAAAGAAGAACTGTATAATAAAAATTATGCCATAGATTTAACCAATAAGACTGGAACATTATATACAGCTTGGTTATCATCAAAAGAAATTAAAGAAGCGAATAACATTGAAGATCTTGTAAAAGAGGGGTTTCCTACGAATTAAATGTAAAGTCCTATTCAGGTTTGTTATTTGATCTGAAAGCATGATATATCGAATTCTTAATCTATACCCATCAACTTTAGAATTTTATAACACCTCAGGCTGAAAATCTCGTGTGTTTTTGATAGAAAACGGCTTGTTTTTCGCTTTGGGGTGTTTGCTTTTCTTAGGCTGATGGTGATGTAGTGTTATCCTACGCCAATTTTCATGATACTCCTTTTAGAGTAATTATCAATTTTTAAACTGATGTATATAGGAGATCACTCCATATACATCAGTTTAAAAACATAAAACACTTTATTTATCAAGTTAATTTAATTTGCATCCGCATAGGAGGGAATGGGGATTCTAAACACTTATTTGAATATTAATCACTTCAATCGTATTCCTTCGAATGCATTTATTACCAAGTCATGCACATAGGATTCATCCAACTTTTCACCTGTTACTAGCAACCGATAAAAAATTGGTCCGTAGATGAGATCGATGCTTAAGTCAACATCGAGGTTTTCTTTTAATTCACCTCGTTTAATTCCCTTCTCCAGAAGTTGCTTTGCTTGCAGGCGACGTGGTTGGAAATAGCGAGCACGATATTCCTCTGCCAGTTTCGAATCAAATTGCCCTTCGCCAACTAACTCAGTAATAATAGTGCCTTCTCGACTTATTAAAAAAATGGCTAAACTTGTGGCGTGAGTTAAGATATCAGTCAATGCTGAACCTGTATCAGGTACAGGCAATCTGGCAGCAGCAGCAGAAAGAAAACCATCCATTACCACAGCAGCCTTATTTGGCCACCATTTATAAATCGTAGCTTTGCTAACTTTAGCACGGTCTGCAATTTTATCAACTGTGACTGCTTTAAAGCCACTTTCCAGTAATAACTCATAGGATGCAGAAAGGATAGCCTTTTGGGTTTCGATATTACGTGGTCGACCTCTTTTACCTTGCACATTAATCATTCCTTTCAAGAACATAAACTATACGTTTAGTATACTTAATATGAACGGATAATAAAATAGCCTATTTACAAAACTGAACGTTTAGTATATATTTTAGCTAATTAATAAACTGAACGTTTAGTTTATTAATTAGCTAGCAACTTATAATGGTAAGGTCTTTAAACAGGTTTCCAAATCCACAAAGTGAATTACTAAAAAAATTTAGAAAAGGGGAATAAAAAAGTGGGGAAATTGGATCTTTTGAAAGAAGAACAGAAAGTAGTTCAGGCTCAATTTAGAATAATGGTAGTGCTGTAGTTCTTGCCAAGGCGATTCAGTAATTTTGAAATAAAAGTATGGGAGGAAATAGATATGTCTAATTTTAAAAATAAAGCAATCAATAAGGAGATTTCATCGGGTTTAATCATTCTTCTAGCAACTGCATGTGGTATTATTGTGGCTAATCTTTATTATGCTCAGCCTTTAATTGGGGTAATTAGTCATGTAATTGGGCTTTCTAATAGTAGCACTGGATTAATTGTAACACTAACTCAGATTGGATATGTTGTTGGCTTACTATTTCTTGTACCTTTAGGGGATATTGTTGAGAATAGAAAATTGATAATTATATTGTTAATTCTAAGTGCAGTTGCTCTCACTGCCACAGTTTTTGTAAAGAGCGCAATCTTGTTGTTAGTAGCTTCATTCTTTATCGGATTGGGATCGGTTGCAGCGCAAGTGCTCGTACCTTTTGTATCATACCTTTCATCGGAAGATGCACGCGGTCGTGTAGTTGGTAATGTCATGAGTGGCCTGTTATTAGGTATTATGCTTGCGCGTCCGATATCTAGTCTAGTAGCTGATATCTGGGGATGGAATGCAATATTTGCTTTATCTGCTACTGTAATCATTGTTTTGGCGTTTGTATTATCGAAAGTACTCCCTACTAGGAAACCAACGGAAAAAACAAATTATACTGCTTTACTTAGTTCAATGTGGCAACTGCTACGAACTACTCCAATTTTACGCCGTCGCGCAATTTATCATGCTTGTGTATTTGGGGCTTTCAGCTTATTCTGGACCACTGTTCCATTATTATTGTCTAGTCCTGCTTTTCATTTTTCTCAGACTGCCATAGCATTATATGCACTTGTCGGAATTACAGGTGCAATAGCCGCTCCAATAGGTGGTCGTCTAGCTGATTTTGGCTGGACACGATCCGCCACTGGGATAGCTCTCACTGTTGTTATTATTTCTTTATTACTACCACTTATTATTCAAGGTAGTTCGCCTATCGGAATAGCTGTTTTAGTAATTGCTGCAATTTTGTTGGACATGGGAGTATCTGCAAACCTTGTGCTTAGTCAACGTTTAATTTTCTCATTGGATCCAGAAATTCGTAGTCGACTAAACGGGCTATTTATGGCTATTTTCTTTTTAGGAGGTGCTGTTGGTTCCTCTCTTGGAGGATGGGCATATGCCTTAGGTGGTTGGAGCCTAACATTATGGATAGGAATCGCTTTTCCGATCATAGCCCTTCTTTATTTTTCTACAGAGAAATAGTTTTATAATCGAATTTTAGCAGTCCGCATTCGTTTGAATGCTTATTCATTGGTATATCCCAGTTTTATAGATTAATGGCGGTTATTTTGAAATTTGTATCATTTCTATTTTTGTTTTCAGTTCTTTTAACTTTTGTCGCATTTTCCATTGTCTTGATGATCTATCATCCATTTTTAACATTCCTTATACAATTATTTAAGAATGAGTATAGCATATAAGGGCAGTCTGTATGAAAATGAACTATTTAAATATAAATTAAACAAAAACGTTAATTAAAAAAAGACCTCTTACGGAGAGATAAGAGGTCATCAAAAAATGTTGTATTTGAAACACGCGATGTTTCATAAAGATATTTTAACGTAAATTTATATATTATGTATAATAAATATAAAATTTTATGAAAAGAATAAAATTTTATAAATCCGTATTTAAATGAAGAATCCCTAGACTTAGGGGGCTAGGGATTCTCGATTTGGTATATCTCACACGATATTATAAAAAGAATAGAACGTACTGAAGATAACATATGAATGTTTCGTAAATGTATCAAAAAAGTGAACAAAAGCGTAATTTGAATAAAAAATGACAGCTGAAATGTTAAGGTCGTATCAGCTGTCACTAAAATAGATATTGAGTTTTATTATTAGGTTTTTTAATTGGTATTTTTGCTCTTATTTTTAGAGGAAATTGTACCAAAGATTGCTCCAGACATTGCACCGATTAAAGTCATAAAGATCGCACTCCAGGCTGCAAATGACATAATTACACCTCCTAGTAATAAATTGTTGTAACTAAATAAAGTTATTGTTTCTTAGCCCTTTTAACAGAAATGATGATTGCAACAATTATTAAGAAAATAAGAGGAGCCCAAGAAAAGAAAGACATTTAGTACTCTCCCTTCAATATTAGCTTTGTACATTCTTATAAAACAATTATCTCATGTTCGTAAATCAAATATACAGAATATGTAATATTGCATATCGAATTGTAGATTGAGAAGAAGTGACTATGATAATTGAATAAAAAAGAGCTCTTACTACTAAGTAAGAGCTCCTTAAACAGAGAAAAAGTCGTTTGTGATTCTATATGAGAACCACAATAACGTTTTAACTCCCTAATGTATAGTTGTTTATATGTGTTGACTGTAGTAGAACTAAAAAAATGCTATTTTACTTGAAGGCTAACAACTATCATCACGAGATTAAGAGTTACTATTTACACAATGATTACATCGAATTAGTTAAGTAATTCTATATACGAACGACAGATAATACTATCATTGTTTTGTGTTTAAGTGAGTTCCCTGAAGTGTTTGCGGTATATGAGGGATTCACTGAAGCGCAGATCAAGAAGATATACAGAGGAAAATTACAATAAAAGAGCAGTTAGCAAAAGCTAACTGCTCGGCTGGTTCTCCAAAAGGGGGAAAGGAGAAAGGTTAAGGACTTCATTAAATGAGTTATGGCCATCGCCTATCTATATTATTGACGAAATATTAAATTTTATTCTAGGGAACCCAAAAAAAGCACCTTTAAAAAGTGCTCTTTAAGGGAAAAGTGAGATACTGAAAAATAAATTAGGGTTTTTTGCTTCGAGATAATATATGACCATCTCATCATAATGTGACGATGAATCACAAAAGAGCAGCTAGCAAAAGCTAACTGCTCATCTCCAAGGGGGAAAGGAGAAAAATCTAATGTCATCTACATTGTTGACGGAATATTGAGTTTTATTCAGGGGATTTACTAATTATGTAGGTTACGTGAGAAGCCCTATTAACATCCAAGCTGCCCCGATTAGAATTAAAGTTTCGAATGTAATCCAAAATATTCTCTTCTCTGGTTTTTGAAATTCTTTAATTACAGAAAATACGGCACTTATTCCTACAAGGGTGAAAAGAACAATGCGGATTGTATCAGTCATTTGCATCACCACCTAAGATTTGAATAGTTTAATTATATATTAATTACCATTTTGTAGAAAGTTAATAAAATAATCCTTTTAATAGAAAGCGAGGACTAATAATAGGACTAGGAAACAGAGGAATGCATTTTGAGAAGCTTATCAATCTAGCGAATGAAATGTATCAAAGAGGTGGAGTGGCACTTATAAACAAGCGCCCAACTCCTGTGAAGGTATTAAAAAGCTCAGGGAGTCGTGTACTAAATGATTTCTATGAAGCTAAAAGTACAGTAGATTATGACGGTGTGTATAAAGGACGAGCTATTGCATTTGAAGCAAAGTCTACAGAGAGCACAACACGATTTAATTTAAAGAATATTGCGCAGCACCAGTTGGACTGCTTAGAGAAAGCAGAAAAGATGGGAGCGATTTGTTTCTTCCTAATTGAGTTTAGTAAGGATAGGTCAGTGTTTGCGGTACCCCTACTTAGAAAAAACAAATTACAAGAACAAATGTTACGAACTTTTCGAAATATAATAAAAAGATACAAACCCCTTTTCATTTTTTTATATTATATATTGAAAAATAATAATGAAAGGGTGGTTAAAATACCTCCAAAACCTCCAAAACCAAATAATAAAGAAGTACAAGTGAATAATTCTGCTAGTGATATAGCTAATTTTCCTAACATAACTCAAAGTGAGACAAGCCTAGCCCATTTTAAAGATTTCATTCTCTATGGATTTAATGATTCAAATGATGAATTTACGAGAAATAGTTTCTCTGGATTTGCTTTTTCAAAAGATTTAGGTAAGACCTGGACAGATGGCGGTTCAATACCGACAAATCCCGGGGGAGTCAACAACGGAGATCCTGTAATAGCTGTAGATAAAAAAGGAATATTTTATTATGGTCAGATTGGACAAGAAGTTGTCGGAGGCACTCAACAAGACGTAATTAGTGTATCAACTGGAGTGATTAATCCGAACAAAACGATTACAATGAATCCGCCGCAAGTCGTCGGGAGAGGACAAAACCCTCAAAATGGTAACTTCTCTCAAGATAAAGAGTGGATTACAGTAGGAACTGATAGAACTAGACCAGGACAAGAGGCACTGTATATCGTTTGGAAAGATTTCACTACTAATCTAGGACGAATTCGTTTCTCAAAATATACAACCGGTGTTAATTTAAATCCTTTGATTACCGATATAGATATCATTTCTCCTCCAAATGCTAATACATTTGTAGAAGGAGAATACGTGATAGTAGACATGCAAGGGGTTATTTATGTATTTTATGCAGTAATACCAAACAACAATCTACTATTAAAGCAGGCCAATAGGACAATTCGAATGAGAAAATCAACTGACGGTGGACAAACTTTTCCAGTGAATACGGACGTAGCAGTTTCTACAACACCTTTCGCTGCTGCAGCGAACCATGTTGTTCCATGTGAACCCGGGTTTAACCGTACAGTTATTTTTGTAGATGCTCAAAGGGATATTAGGAATAATGAATTTCCTCAAGCTTCCATTGGACCTGATGGCACTATTTATGCTGTATGGAATGGTGGTACAGTTAATGGGGATATTAATATCTTTTTGGCATTCAGCAGAAATCAAGGGGCACTTGGTCACAACCAGTGAATATCACGCAGGGTCTGCCATTTGCATTTTTCCCTTCAGTAGCTGCCAATGTTAAAGGAGCGCATACTCAATATAATCGTTTTAATGATCCAGCGGGAGTTGGTGGAATTGGCAACGGAACATTCGGGATATTTAAGAAAACATTCTCTGTTACTAGAGGTTTAAATCCAGAATCAGTAATAAGTAACCCATCTTCTCCAGTAACTATTACTAGACCACCTCAAGATCCTGGTGTTGGTCCTTGTTATATGGCTGACTATAATCAAGTCATTACAGGTCCTCGAGAATCTCTGCTTCATGCCTGGAGTGATAATCGTAATACGTTGAACGGGCTGAATAATCCAAATGTATTCTTTAGAAAAACCGAGTCAAAGCCATAACCTAGCAAATTCCTCTAATAAACCTCATTCTAGTAATTCCTCAACCTAATCCCAATTATTTAATGAGCCATCACCAGCATTTTGGAAAAAACCACGCTAAGAGTTTTTAAATCATTTTAATCTTATTTTAAATAGTGTTGCATTAAATGTTCTTGGCGTTGTTAAAATTACTTGTTTTTATGTCGAAATGTGCTTAACGTGGTTTTTTCCTTTTTGCGGTCTGTATCCAAAAAAGAAAAGGCGCCCAGATAAGGGTGCCTTTTCTAATAGTTTTTTTAGCAGAAACAAGCAGCTCCAACGATGATTAATAATATAAACAATACAACTAATAAAGCAAATCCTCCAGCAAAGCCACAGCCTCCGCCGCAACTACCACCAAATCCCATAATAGTTCCTCCTTTAAATCGGAGGGTAAAACAAGGGTTCACTCATGTATTTTAACGGATTCAATTTACTGTATGTTTTTACGCATGAATTGAGCAGGTCCTTTTGAAAATAAAGAAAAGACACCCAAAGGTGCATTCCTCTGACTTGAACCATCTTAATTTTAATAATATGTATTGGACTCGCATCCGAATATTATTTTACCACGTTAAGTAATGTTGGCCATTGTGAAAAAATAAAGGCACTCTTTCGAGTATCTTTTTACTATTCTACTTTTAACTTAATTTCTTCACCTGTTATACCGCCACTAGCTTTTAAGAAAGGTCCTGCAGCATCTTTTGGTATATCAAATACAATTTTACCTGTCTGTGTTAGACCAGGATTCAATTGTTTTAAGAAGAAGTCAGTTTTACCACCATTAGCTAAGTCAAAAGATGTTTGACCTTGTACTGAAGATGTGAATTCACGACCTTTGTTATCTACCAATTTAAAGCTGTTAGTATCAACAGTGATAGCGTCTTTTTGATTATTAGTAAGTATAACTTCTAAAATCTTAAAGACACCTTGTGCTTGTTCTTTTGAGTATTCATTACCCACAGAATCTACTGTTTCCATAGATCCTACAGAGATTTTTACATCAGAAGATACCCCTTCTTTTGATACCGCTTTAGTGTTTGTTGAAGTCTTTTCTGTTAAATCTCCGCCAACAGCGATCATAGCAATTATTCCGATTACAAATAAAGCTATAATGCCTAGGCATCCAAATTTAAATATTTTTCCCACGTATCTCTTATTCATAAAGAAAAGACACCCTAAGGTGCCTTTTCCAATAGTTTTTTAGCAGAAGCAACTGCATCCGATAATGATTAATAAAATAAATAATACAACTAATAAAGCAAATCCTCCAGCGAAACCGCAGCCTTCGCCGCAACTACCACCATATCCCATAACAATAGTGCCTCCTTTAAATCAGAGGGGAAAACTAGGGGTCATTTCATGTAATTTAATGGGTTCACATTACCTTATGTATTTAAGAATGAATTGAGCAAGTCTTCTTGAAAATAAAAAAAAGACGCTATAAAGCGTCCCCATAATTGGGTAAATAAGAAGTAAGGTTTCTAAGATAACTGAAAAAAATAGAACAGGTGGTTAGAGTTTATCACATTCTTTTGCTGAGTGATCATGCATTATTACATATCTTAATAAATTCCTCTATTTTCCATTTGATAAAATGAATTACCAATATTAATAAGATTTAAATAAATATTTCTACAAATTCAAAATATTTACAAAAATTGAAAAAGTGATATATTTAAGGTGCAAGTTATAAAAATATTTGAGGGGGAATTTTTATGTTCAAGAAATTAGTAGTTGGAACATTAGCAACTGGTATTATGCTATCTGGTGCAGGTGGAGCGATGGCTGCAACACCTAATACTGATAGTGCAAAGACAGAAAAGATTACTATGGCAGCAGATAAGAAAAATATTAAATTAACAGGGTACCTATCAAGAAATTCTATACCGAGCACAACTGTACTATATGGAATCACGTGGTACTTGAAAGACGCATGGCAAGAAAGGGATGGTACATGGACAGGTTATTTTGAAGGATGGTATTAATTAATAAAATCTATTTATTATAAAAAGCCTCTTATAAAGGGGCTTTTTTATTTGTGTAAAATCATAAAGAAAAGACACCCTAAGGTGCCTTCCTCCGACTTGAACCACTTTAATTTTAATAATATGTATTGGACTCCCATCCAAAGATAATTCTAACATGTTTTCATATAAATGAAAGTGGATTCTTTAACTTACTTAATTACTTTGTCCATAACTTCTTTATATTTGTTAAATTGGGCATCTTCCATATCACCATTCATTTGTATAAGGAAGTTATCTTTTGCGTAAGTATGAGAGAATAGCATTTGATTACCATTACCTAAATCGTCATAGTATTTCTTAGCTTTTTCAAGATCTTCTTTGTTTTTAAACTCAAATATTCTACCACCACTATCTTCACCTAATGCTGGAACAAGAATGCGCTTTGCTTCTTTTCTAGTATTTCCAAATTCTTTTTCTGGTAGGTCACTAGGATTGTCAGCTTCTAATCCTGCAGCTTTAAATTCTTCAATTACCTTACCAACCGTGACATTACTTGTCATTGATTTAACGCTGTCACAAGCGGATAAACCAAATAATAATAGAGCTCCAATAAGTAATACTGCTAATCTTTTAAACATAGTTGTTCATTCCTCCTAATGTAAATAAATCCATAAATATAATAACAAATTATTTATCTTTATATTGTCATATATTGTCGAACGGAAATAAAAAAGAGAGCTGGAGCCTTCAAGAAGGTATGGAAACAATTATGAGCTTCAACGGCCAACTTGAAATTCAATACCACAATTCATTTTTGGGAAGTGTATTTGAGAACCTTTTATTTTTGGATTATAAGAGTGCTCTCACATTTACGACAAGCAATCTTCTCTTCCTCAAAAATGAATAAATTCTCAGCATCACATTTTGGGCATATCACTGCAAATGGTGTTTTTATATTTTTATAGCATAGGAAAGAAATGACTGCAAGGACTAGAGCAGGTATAACAAGCAACATAATTAAGAATAGGCCTGCAAAAACGCCTGTAATTATGGAAAGTGGTTTCATTAGTTTTCTACCCACGGAGTTTACTTGATTATCCTTCTTACGAAAAGCAGTAACAATGTAAGTTTTGGTTTCTTTTACCTGCTCAAATGCTCTTACCGTATTGTAATCTTGTTCATTCATAGTGGGATAGGAAGTGTTTTGCCCTTGAAACCCTCGTTGTATATAATAGTTGTTTGACTCAGCTATTCGTGGTGTATACGAGATTCCAGTTCCAGGTATATAAGTTGTTGTTCTTGATTCAGGTGGAAGGGCGCTGCCTCCCGTACCTGTGTATGTAAAGTTAATTTTCACACCCGGGGAAACTTGGATAATTCTACGAAACTTATAACCCATAATATTGTATCCTCTCCATCTAATTAATATAATTATTTACTAATTATAACAAATTTTTAACTTAACATTAATATATTAAGTTAAAATAAATTAATAAAAAAGAGTAATATTGAAGTTTACTAATTTAAGGCGTTTTAGGAGTCTTTTTTTATAAAGAAAAGACACCCTAAGGTGCCTTCCTCTGACTTGAACCAATTTAATTTTAATAATATGTATTGGACTCCCATCCAAATATTATTTTACAAGGTTAAAAGATATACGTCTTAGATATAATCACATTGTGTAAAGACTATAGTTCAGTGAAGGCTATGCGACAGCCAAAGTATTGGCCAACTCTATGGAGTATAAACGAGAAAATTCTTAGTCTTCTCCTAGTCACCGAACGTAAAGCGCGTAGCTAATAAGAGCTAAAAAATTACATGATGAAGTGGCTTGGAGAAGGTTGAGAGTGCTCAGCCTTGAACTAATAGTTAATTTTTTATTTATTTTCTCACATCCTATTTAGGATTTCTATTTCAAATGTATAATTAATTTATTCTAATAAAAGGATATTTATGACTCTTATCGAATAAATTAATTTGGAGGGGATTAGGAGATGGATAAATATATTTTTGATGAATTATTAAATTGGGAAAAAAAATTAATAGAAAAGTATAAAGCGATTGTAAAGGTGGAAAGAGAAAGAGAACTTGAATCCTTTACTCTGATGAAAAAAATTGAAATTCTAAAAAAAGTGAGTGAAAAGTTTGAAGGGGAAAGGAAAAAACTTTTCGTAAGAGCAGAAATCAATCCGCTTCAAGACAGAGAGAGACAATTAGACCAAGAAATTAAAAGTACAAAAGGGATTTATTATGAGAATAAGGAGGAAATCGAAATTACCCTTGAATACTTAAGAAAAGAAATTGATAATGATGATGAGAGTCAGCAACTTATTACGGATGATAAAGAGGTATTTTTAAAATGAAACTAGAAAGGCATCCCAAACGGGTGCTTTTTCCTTTGTTATATAGAAATTACACATTAAACTAGTGAACATTCTAATAAGACAAGCATATGATGAATTCGTGGGACGAGTTATCATATGAGGTGAAACTTGGAGCGCCATACTTATTTGTTTAAGGGTACCTAATGATGGGTACTCTTTTTATTTTGAACAAAATGGACATTTGGGTTAAATGAGTATATAAATAGGAAGAATCTAATTATTGGATGCATATTTTACTCTAAGAGGTACAAATTCGATGCGACGTGAAAAGGATTTGTTGAAACAGTGGAAGACGGATTTGCAAGCTGTTCAAGAAGAGAAGAGGCTGAAGAAGAAGGCTAAGAAAAAGAATAAGAATAAGAAATATAGCATTCCTGGTAATACAGCTGACTTCATGAATGGAAAGAATACTTATCGTAAAGAGAATGGGGTATGGAAGCAAAGAAATAAATGACGTGAGGATAAATAAGTTGATTAAGTGTATAGGAATTATTGTAGGCGCCACCGTGATTTGGGTGGCGTCTTGTTTGTTGTTAAGGAAAGCTAACAAAATAAACGAACACAACGAACGAAAATAAATGAATGTCCTGCTTAACTATCTAAAAGTTAGTTTGAAATGAAATGTATAAAACACTTATAACTTTTAGACAGTATCAAGTGGATGATTTTATGGGAGTGGTGGGACACGTACGAGTTAGTACAAGAGAACAAGACCTAGGATTGCAAAGTGAAAAACTAGAAACATAAGGTTGTACAAAAATATTCACTGAAAAGCAGAGTGGGGCGAAAAGTCATCGTTAAGAATTAAAGAAAGTGTTAGAATATTTGCGTTCAGGTGATAAATTGGTTGTGTACAAGGTAGATCGATAGCACGTTCTACATTTGATTTGCAAAGAATTGTAAAAGAATTAAAGGAATGAGATATATAAGTTGTATTTATAAAGGATCAACTCGACTTTTCTACACCTTCTGGAAAGCTCGTGTTTACAATGCTAAGTGCTATTGCTGAATTTGAAAAAAACTGGATTAATGAAAGAACAACAGAGGGCCGAGGAAGATTGTAGGCGCAAGGGAACAATATGGGGCGTGGTCAAGATGAAAAACACGTAAAACAGGCTATGAACTTATTTTTCAACAGATTAGTAAATAGTTTGGGTGTCAATAATACCTCAAAGATGACAGGTGTCCCACGCACTACTATTTATGCTAAGGCTAAAGAATTAAAGTAGCGAATCCACTTCTTTTTTATTTTGTAAAGAGGCAACTCCGACACTTTATATCCTTTTATATTAATATAAAGAAAAAGGAGATATATGAATGCTTGTATTGGGTTTTATGCTAATCGGTTTAAGTATTTTGATTGTTTGCCTAACTATAATTGATGGAGTCAGAAAAGCAAAAGAAAATGGTCGTGGAATTAAAGATTTTATAATTATAGTGCTGGTACGCATTGTAGATATAATTAGTGATTTATGGGGTTTTCGATTTCTCTTCATATTAATAGGGGTTATATGTATCGGATTTGGTGTGGCTATTTTAACAGTAGAATTGTATTAAGGGATAAGCGAAGAGCATCTAATTAGGATGTTTTTTATTTTGCATAGAAAAAAGGAATCCCGAAAGATCCCTTTTTCTAATTATGATATATCGTAATCGCATATAAGTAAAGACATTTAGTATTATATAACAATGAAATAATATAAACAATAAATATTTTAGGATTTACAATAAGGAGGAGTTATAACGATTGTCTTCTTAAAATATTGAAAATAGACGATTACACTTGTGAGGCATATCAGTACAACCTGTTATTTATTGCACCATGAGTATAGGCACGTTATAATAGTCCCTAATTACATATAAAGAGGTGCAGAAAATGAATAAAACAGAATTAATAAAAGTAGTAGCAGATAAAGCAGAACTTACACAAAAGGATGCTGCTACAGCGACACAAGCTGTATTAGACGCAATAACAAATACTCTTGCAAATGAAGAGAAAGTACAGATTCTTGGATTTGGTACATTTGAGGTACGTGAAAGATCTGCACGAACAGGGCGTAACCCACAAACAGGTGAAGAAATGCAAATTGCTGCTTCTAAGGCGCCTGCATTTAAAGCTGGAAAAGAATTAAAAGAGGCAGTGAAATAATTATATATAGTGAAAAAGGATCTGATATTCATATCGGATCCTTTTTATTTGTGATAGGGCAAGTTTCCTCTTAAAGATAAAAATTTGCATATCTTATTTATGTAATTTATGATATGGTTTCATATGTTAATAAATTACAACACTTTTAAAAAGAAGTATACATTATGATAGATGCTACTTCTTTATAGGAAAAGTCTCAAGGTTAAAAAACGATTTTCGTAGATGAAATGATTGCGAAACAAAAAAGAAAGAGTTGGAAGAAAAGAAACAACAATCACGAAACAAAGGGGTAAATTACAATGAAGCGTAAATTATTAGCAGTTGCACTGCCAGTAATGTTGATGAGTGGTGTAGGTTGTGCAAGTAAGGACGTAGCGGAAGAGAAAAAAGAGGATAGTGTAAAAGTAGCAGACTATAAGGAAACAGAGAAGGAGAAGGAAAAAGATAAAGATAAAAGAACAAATAATGACTCTTCAGCAAGTGATAGCGAGTCTGGAACAACAAATAAGGACCCAATAGCTACTATAATTAAAGACGTAGATAAAATACACGAAGAAAAAGACAAGTTAGAGAAACAAAAAGAAGCGGAAACAAAGAAGGAAGAAACAAGTAAAAAGGAAGTTCAGGTAGAGAAGAAAGAAGAAGTAAATAAAGAGAAAGACAAGGTGTCTGACGCTACGAAACCTAATAGTATGAAAGAGTATCAAGAAAAAGTAGAAATACAGGCTAATAAATTCATAGCTGCGGTAAAAGCTACGAAACCAATAGTTGAAAAAGATGAAACTCTACGAACAAATAAAGACGAATTAAAAGCACAGTTTAATATAGTGAAAGGAGAGGCAGAGAAGTTAGTAGGCCTTAAACCGCCTGAAAAGTACAGTTATTTTAAAATTGAATTTATAGATGCTAATAAGACATTTCTACGGGCATTAGGCGACTTGTTTGCAGCTCTAGACGAAGGAGATGTAGAAAAGGGCGACACGGCTTTAAATGGTGTATTATATGGTTTCGAGCAGTTTGGCATGACAATAAATGGCATAAGAGACATAGAAGAATAAAGTTTGTCTTAGATTGAATAATATAGTTGTGAGAAGTGAAAACAAAAAACCTTGATACAGCTGGTATCAAGGTTTTTTCTCTTAGTAAGGAGACATATATTGATCGCGTTCCCATTGGTATACTTGCGTGCGGAAAATATCCCACTCAATTTCTTTTGCTTCGATGAATTGCTCAAGTAAATGGTCTCCTAGTACACCGCATACGACTTCATTCGATTGTAATGTAGCGAATGCTTGCGCTAATGTTACTGGTAAGTCAATGATACCCGCTTCTTCACGCTCTTCTTATGTCATTACATAGATGCTGCGGTCTACTGTAGCTGGGTCAACACTACGTATTTCTATGCGTGTACTAATGATGATACATTTGAGGCTATGCCTACAGAAGAAGAAAAGAATCCAAAGCAAGGCGTAGCACGTGCGGGAACAGTTACCTCATCTTGGAATATACCAGATGGCTAGGTGCACAAAGGAGAATATATTAGTACATGCGCCTGGTACAACAGCCAAACCAGCTATTAAAAGAATGACTTTATCATTTTAGCCAAGAAGACTCCTTCCTCAAGGAACGCTAAGTGAGTAGGTGGGAGATGAATTGGCTAAAATGATAAAAGTGCCAATAGTAGCGCATATATTATTTAATTCATTTTTGTTTTTAGCGATAAGTTTGTAGTGAATTTTTACACATGTGTAAATGTGTAAATGTGAAAATGTGAACTTGTCCAAATGTCCACATGTGTAAATACAGTAGATATTTGTTGAAGAGGGCTATCGTATAGGGGTAAAGCCGATTCTTGAAACACTGGTAATTTCATATATTGATATACACCAAACATCTTAAACTGTGTCCAAAATGCATAAGGGTATAAAAAATGTATAAAACTGAAATGATGGTGAGCATTCTAATTATAAAGGAGTGTTCATTATGATAAATGACGAGTTAAACTGGCAGAAAATATTATAAATAGGAGCTAGTTCTTTGGGTTCTCCAATAGGTACAGCAATAATAAGCGAAATGTTTCCATCAGAAGATAGTGCTCAAGAAGCGGTGAAACAAGCAGTAGAAGAAATTTGTGATAGGGTTAAAAAAATAATTGACCAAGCTTTTTTAGATCACTATGTAGCTAACTGTGACAGTATTGCGAGACGTCTTCAGGGCTATCCAGAGAGCAGAGATGTAAATACTTTACACGGCATATATGACGATGGTTCAGATTTAGTATCAGATTTAGTACGTTTTGAAACGTTTGAAGGTATAACAGCCCTTGTTTACATTTGTACTTTGCATCTAACTGACATAAAAGCTCTTAGTGAAATTGACTCTGGGTATAAAGCTACTTTAAGTCGTTGTGGGGATGAGTATGCTGCTTTATGTGAACCACGTGGTGACAAATTAGTTTACTTTACAAATGTAAGTGTAGGTGATGCAATGTATGCTAATAGTGGCCTCTACGATATGATCACAGCTCCTACTACTTCTAATTCTTATCCTACACTCAAATACAGGTTTAATTTTGTAGATGAATGGGATGAAAATTTAGACACAAAGGTTCATATATATGATTCTGATCTTATATCACTAACAGATCCACTATGGTACACAGAATCTTCAGGTATCCCACGTTATAGATTAACCGAAGCTGGTAGAAATTCTACATCTATTCAAAGGGTCTATTTGAGTGCTAAAAATGAGATAATCTCACAGAGAGATACTTTCTTAAATGACAGACTAGAAATTACAAATAATATGCGTGAAAATATTCGCAAGGCATGTGATGAGTGGCGAAATCTTTAAATTCATAAGTGAAACGAGAAGTGAATTCCGACGTTTCTATGCTCCTTAACACACATTTAGGCATCTATTAAAATGAATGCCTAAATGTGTGTAACATTTTCCTTTCATCGTTTAAATTGGAAGGATTTTTAGTTATGGCGAGTTATTCTTTGAATCGTTTCCATACATCATCAATACTTCTTTTTCTTCTGGTGTTAAATCTTCTAATTCCTTAGCAACTCCAATTATTTAAAAATAAAAGTTAGGCTATGACCTGTTTTTACACATATCTCGGCTGTACGCCTATAGTAGTATGTTAGCCTTTATTTGTTAATTTCTCCTCGACGACTTATCGATAATATCATCAAAAACTTCCGTGCATCTTATAAAAAAATCAGTATCTTCACGAGTAGTATCATTATTGCAAATACGTTCAATCACTTCTGTTCCATATTCTCTATCTTCATCTGTTTTTGCTAAATATTTTTTATAAACTCTTACAACTAGTATTGCTCCTGTTTGTATATAATGAAGCTTCCTTAATTATATTATAATATAAAAATTTATTGTTATATAACTCTGATAAACTACATACTTGTTTTATGTATTTACAAAATTTAACTTGTATCTTTATTATTAATAAGTCCTGTCACTACAATGAAAATTCATACAGAAGAAATTGTAAACCAAGATGAGAAATCTAATGAAAAAACTTTTACAGTAGCAAATTCATATTTTCAGACAGTGATTGATAATACTGAATCAAATTGGAATGTGGGGAAATTACTTTATGATAGGGATTTGTATAATGCACAAGGGGAAAAGAGAGCATATCTATTTCAAGTTCAACAAGCTGAACGAAAACAAGGATATGTAATTGTAGGAGTAGTAGATGGTACATATAAAGTACTAGAGTCTGCTAGAGAAGGTACACATCCTTATCAAGGTGTAAATAAAGATGAGAGTATTTACTTAGGGCTATTATCTTATTATAAAAAAGCTACAAGCTCAAAAGAAATAAAAACAGCCAATCAAGTCAAAACAATGAATGTTAGTTGTAAGAAAATATAACTTCTGAATCATCCTTAAGGTGAATCTCGACTTATTTCCTACCGACATATCTTTTAACGTGTACCATTTGAAGTGTTAGAATACTCCGGAAGAAATAAATAATTCTAATCATAAAGGGTATTAATATTAATTTGTTTTTGGCAGAGGTTTTGATAATTATAAATTCAACTTTTCTATTTTTGGGACGTTTCATTTACAGAAGATAGATAATAACATAATTTTCTCAATAAGGCATTTTTTTCTTTTAATATAATTTTTTAACAATTCATGGTATATCTGTATTAAGGGGACCTTTTCGGTTGATTAGGGAGAAAGATTATAAAAATGATATGGGAGGAACAAAAAATGTCATTGAAAAAGAAATTAGGTGTTGGAGTGGTTTCAGCCGCCCTTGGCTTATCTTTAATTGGTGGGGGAACATATGCATATTTTAGCGATCAAGTGGTGACAAATAATTCATTTGCTGCAGGTACATTGGATTTAGCTATGCAACCAACTACTTCACTTAACTTAGAAAATTTAAAACCTGGGGACAAAATATTAAAGAAATTCAATTTAAAAAATAGTGGTACATTAGATATTAAAGATATCATGATGAAAATAGACTATACTGTAAACGATTTAAAACAGAATAACACTACAGAAGATTTCGGTAAACATATTAAAGTACAATTTCTTTTGGATTGGGATCCTGCGAAAAGCCCTGTATACGAGACAACTCTTGCAGAACTAAAATTACAAAGCCCAGAGATTGCCTCCAAAAAAGTATTTCATTCTAAGTGGACTGAAACAGGGGGATTAAAACCTGGGAAAATGGATTGGTTTTGGATAAAGTTTGTATTTGAAGATAACGGCACAGATCAGAACGTGTTCCAAGGGGATAGTATTGCGCTAAAAATGGAGTTCCAAGCCAATCAAACAGATGGACAAGAAAGATAAAATTAAGAGCATATTACTGGTAAAAAGTAAAACTGAGCTTATGCCTTTTAATTATTTAAAAAATTTTAGGTTATTTAAAATAAAACACAAAAAGAACTTGTAGAAATCCCTACAAGTTCTTTTTTAGATAATGTAAAAAAGGTTAAACAAACTATCTCATAATTTGAATCGGAGCAAACACTCTAACTACGGGTTGCCTTCATTATATATCAAATCTTAAAATGTGAAGTTATAATATTTGAAAATTATGTGAATTCGGAGAGAGAAAATAAAACCCTGATTATAATCCCTAAAAATATCCAAATGTTTTGCAATTAGACTATAAAAAAAGAGTCCTATTTAAGATATTTCTATAATGAAAAAAGACACCTGTGAAGGTGTTTTTTCATCTATTCTTATTATTCTAGGCAGAATAATATTTATAACAATGATAGGTTATAGGTACTCTTAGGTTAATGGCAATATGATAATCCCCATCAATGAACAAAACAATTTAACATGGTAAATAATATTTGGATGGGAGTCCAATACATATTATTAAAATTAAAGTGGTTCAAGTCGAAGGAAGGCACCTTAGGGTGTCTTTTTTTGTACATAAAAAAGCCTCACCATCTTATAGAAACAGTAAGTCCTTGAAAATAAACAACGATTGCAAATATATTAATTTTACATTAGATTAAAGATTAGCGAATATTCGTATACTAATAAAGTGCTAAATAGTAGGTGAAAAAATGGAATTTTACGATTTGGGTATTACCATTAAAGAAATTAGAATTAAAAAAAACATATCACAATCCGAATTATGTCATGGAATATGTTCACAAAGTCAAATTAGCAAAATAGAAAAAGGTATGATTTATCCATCTAGCATATTGTTGTATCAGTTATCTGAACGGCTTGGTATTGATCCAAATAATATATTTGCACTAACTCAAAACAAGAAATTAAAATACGTAAAAAATGTAAAATACGTAATGAGAGATTGCACAAAGCAAAAACAATATAAAGAACTTTATGAAATAGTAAAACAAGAAAAAAAACAAAATAATTTTCAATCAAAAGAAGATAAACAATTTCTAATATGGCATGAAGCAATTGCTATATTTGAGGTAAATAGATCAACAAAAACTGCTTTAACTCTTTTAAATCATGCATTAAAACTAACTTTAACCAATTCTGATTTTTTATCAGAAAGAGAAATAGATATTATGCAGACAATGGCTATATTTTATGCAGAACACAAAGAATATGAAAAAAGTATTAATATATTAAGAAGATGTTTAACCAATTTTAATAAGTTAGATTTTCCTAGAGATAAAGAAATTAAATTAAAAATCATTTTAAATTTAGCAAAATTTTTGGACCTCACATATCAACATGAAGAGGCAATAAAATACCTTGATAAGGGCATCAAATTAGCTATTAATCTAGACACTTTATACCTACTAGGTGAACTATACTATTTAAAAAGTCAGTATTTATTAAAGATTAAACAACATAATGAAGAAGATGTTGTTAATAACATGAAAAAAGCATTATTTATATTTGAACTAAGAGAAAAAGAACATTATATACAAATGATTAAAGATGAACTTATTGAAATACAGAATAAAAAACACTCATAATTTCGTAAAAACTACTTACAAATCCCACAGGAAAAATCCATATAGTTTTTAAACTTAAAACTATATTATTAAAATTAAAGTGGTTCAATTTAGAGGAAGGCACCTTAGGGTATCTTTTCTTTATGCATTAAAAAGGTATCGACAGCATTCCATAGAAAAAACAAGCTAAGAGTATGCAAGGTTTTATACAGTTTTTCGACGAACCCAGTAACAAATGAGAACCCTAAATCCGCGCCAGGATAAGAATGTATAAAAAAATGAATAGGGTTATAGAAAAAGAAAAAGGTGAATCCCCACTTTCAAAGGGAATTCGCCTTTTTCCTTGCTACTGATAATGAGACGTTATGTTAACTTCACATGAATACAATATACATGGACTTTTACATAGGTCTCGATAAGTATATGATGAATAGAAACATACAAAAGATGGTGAAAACATGAATACAGAGGAAAAGGAATTTGCAGAGAAAGTATTAAGGCATTTATGTTTAGGAAGTCAAATAGACGGTATAAGATTTGGATCTAATAGCCCTCTATTATATTTCATGCACTATGATGAAAGAGATGATGCTGATCAGTTATGGTTACATTGCGAATCAAGATGGATTGTATATTCGAAAGCCCCAGATACATACCCGTTATCTGAAAAAGAGATGGAGATAAAGACAGAAGAAGACCTATTGAAATCTGTCATTAATATAAGGAGAGAGAAGATAGTAGATATTCGATTAGGAGATGTTTCCCCACATCTTATTATCACTTTAGAATCAGGCAAGGTATTATTTATAAATGGACACCATCCTGAATACGAATGTTGGCAAATAGGTGATGGTAGAGACTATGGTGGAGGTGACTGGTCACTAGTTTCTGTTCCTGAAGATGGGATAGCAATTTGGACTCCAGATGATTTTAATTGACTTCCGCTTTCGAGAATTATGTAAATAAGCTGCCCATATGGACAGCTTATTGTATTTTTTGCTTAGCGTGGGGTTTTCCCGAAATGCTGGCAGTACTCTGAATATGTAAAGGGATATTAAAGTTGTTTAAAAATCATTATGCGACTAAAGGGGCAGTTTAGGGGAAGAAAGAACACCCTAATAATTTATAGAAATAAACAAATGTAATTAATTTTAAACAAGGGGAGATTATCATGAAGGATATTAATCTAACTATCGAAGGGCTTGATGTTCATTATTACGAATTAGGGAATAATGCCAAACCAACGATTGTCTGTATACACGGACTTGGAAATAGTGGGGCAGTCTTTTCTGAGTTAGCTGAATATCTAGAAGATGATTTTCATATATTATCATTTGATAATCCAGGTCACGGAGGGACAACTCCTTTTGTAAATGAAGATGGCTATCTATTTTCAAACATTGCAAAATGGTATAACAATGTATTCCAACAAGTCTTAAAAGATCCTTTTTATATTTTTGGCCATTCTTGGGGGGCTGATATTGCATTACACTATGCTAAAATGTATCCTGAAAAAATTAAAGGGGTTATCTTACTAGATGGTGGTTATACTTTTCCAGATTTTCAGGAAGATATGACATTTTCTAAAGTATATGATGGATGGAATGATTATATGGAAAATTCCTCTGTTTTCGACACTTGGACTGATGTAATCGGGGAATACAAACAATGTACAGAACGATGGAATGAAAAAATTGAACAAATGGTTCAAACACTTTTTAATAAAAAAGAAAAATATGAACTTATTAGTTCAAAGTTTACTGTATTATCTATTATTAAAGCATTTTTTAAAGAAAGTTTTACAACAACTTATCCTTACATAAAATCACCATTGATTCTAATCCACGCAACTCTTCCAGAAGATTTAATTAGCGCTAGAAGAACTGGAATCAACAAATTAAAACAATATATAGAAAATGTCACCATTGTTTCTATGGAGGAAACTGACCATATGGTTCATTGGGATAATCCTAAAAAGGTAGCTAATGAAATTCATAATTGGGTATCTTGTAGTCATTTTTAATGCCTATAATAAAAAGAGACAGGGAGGATTTATGTCCTTCCTGTCTCTTTTATTAATGTGGGTAACATGTGCCTTTTTCTGGAATGCAGGAAATCCCTACATTACTTTTTATTTGGATTTATTTCCTTCATTTGAATTTGGAAAATATCACTGTCTTTTATGCCCAAAACCAGCATCTCATCTTTTAATGAACGCCAAGGCTCAATCTTGATGGATTTAGTAGTTCTGTCCCGTAAGGTGTATTCATGAATATAATATGATTTTTCATTTTAAATCCTTATTAAAGGTTTAAAGAAATTCTGGTTATGATCGTTAGTTTTTGGATCATTATGTTTCTCGTGTATGGAGAAAGCCTGTTACAATAGTAAAGAATAACTTGGGTACAAATTGATAATGAAATGGGGAAATATGCTGGATGAAAGCAACCGGAGTAACTAGAAAAGTGGATGAATTAGGGCGTATAGTAATTCCAAAGGAACTTAGAAATACGCTTGGGATTAAAGAAAAATCACCATTAGAGATTTTTGTAGAAGGGGAAGACATCATTTTACAGAAGTATCAGCCTGGTCATGTTTGTGCATTAACAGGAGAAGTGTCAAATCGTAACATAGCATTAGCAAAGGGTAAGATCTCATTAAATACAGAAGGTGCAGAACTATTAATAAAAGAAATAGAACAGTACCTTGTCAAATAAGTGCTCCTTTCAAGGGGCTTTTTTATGGTTAACGCGATAATTTCACGTACCGTAATGATTTAAAAAACTAAAACAATACAATAATAGTCTACATTTAATCTTGTGTAGACTTAAACAGTTAAATGGAGAATGTATTGTATATTTGGGATAGATTTCTTGCGAAATATGTACCTAGAGCAGTATTTCGATTTAAATATGATATGATAGTTATATATTCGTTTTGCTAGTAAAAGGGGATGAGTGTCGATGAAAAACCACATAAATGTAAATGGAAAAATCCTTCAAACAAATAAAAAATGGTCACATCTCAAGCAAAGACAAAGGCAACATATTTCTAATTGGTTACGCAGAGAATATACACAGTTTGTAAAAACACATTATAGAAAACCTAGGAAGTATGAACATGATGAGATTCTTCATGAAGTGATGAATCAAATACAGGAACGTGAAATTTGGATTCCTAATGGTGAAGTAAAAAGATATTATTTAAGCAAAATAGGAAAATGGTTTAGAAAAATAGAAGGTGAATGGGAAATACAAATAGATCACAATGGAAGGCAGCAAGTATTAAAAGAAAAGTAGCTAAAAATAGGGGGGCATTTCATGTTTAATTTACAAGAAGATATGTATGAACAATTGAAAGACAAAAAAGGGGAAGTTACTGTATTTTTAAAGAATGGCGTTCCAGTACGTGGGCAGATCCTTGCAACAGATAAATTTACTGTCCTAATGATGGTTCGTGGTAAACAACAACTAATCTACAAACAAGCAATCTCTACACTTGCTATTTAATGGGTACCGCCAGTATTTCGGAAAAAACCCACGCTAAGAGTATGCAAAATTTTATACAGTTTTTTAGCTAAAACAGTAACAAACGAGAAACCTAAAACCGCACCATAATTGGAATGTATAAAAAGATGAATCGCTTTATAGAAAATAAAAAAGGGGATTCCTTCTGAGAATAAGATTCCGCCTTGTTCCTTGCTACCGATAATTGAGACGTTATGTATAGATTTCAATTGAAATATTTCAAATAATTATAAGTTGGTTTTTTGAAATGAAAAATTCTAAATTTATAGATAATTATCCCATCTCAGGGATTTGGACAAAAATACCTGAGTACAATGAAAAGAATCAAACCAAAAGCTAAAGGCTTATCATTTGATTTAATTTCTTGCCCCTTATCTTTCATCTCCATACTGATACCACACCTTTTTTTATTTTACACTTCTACTTCTTTTTCCTTTTTAATAAACCTTATAATTAAGTCTTCACCTTTGTATCTAGGGTCTAACTTAATCTCACCTTTATATTCAATCACCTTCACCTTATCCATGACAGTTATACCGTCATACAACTCCTGCTTTACCCATAACTTTTTAACTTTATCATCAACAATCAATTCTAAAGTAGGGTGTTCCAGAATAAGATACTCGGTCTCAACATGTCTCCCAAGAACAGGTGCTTCTATTGGTTTACCTTTCACAATTAGTTCATCGTTTTGATACCCCTCTATTACTGACAAGACTATACAAAACAATACAAAACAACCAAAGTATATCCAATTTTTCTTTCTCCTCTTTTTCTTATATGCTTCCAGTTCTACAATATACACTTCCAATTCATACTCTGTGTACCCCTTAACGTCTGTAGTCAAATAATAGGTTTTTCCAAACTTTTTACTTGTAAATGCTACATAGTCGTTTAAATACTCTGGGTCTTTCTCATAGTTTATAAATTTCTTTTCACCCATACTGCTACCCCTATCTATCTTCTTATATATCTATCCCTATTTGACATTACCAAGATTACGTCTATTAAAAATCACTACAAATAATAATAAAAACATCCCTATTCCGAACATAATAACATTGCTTTGAGTAATTTCTTGAGCTCTCCAATATGCTAAAAATATTAACAAACCATATCTAATTAAAAAAAGCGTACTAAGTCCAATCCCCAAAATTATATAAGGTGATTTTTTTCATATAATCACTCCCATTAAAATCCCTTTTTATCCCATATTAACACATGAAAATATGGGATAAAAAGCGATATTCTCTATTTTCCCCTTGTTTTTGGGTGTGAGGTAAGGGCTGGGGTGAAGTGAAGCGAGGGGCTAGCCCCTTTTCGTGTTATAAAAATATAGAGTAAGAGCTTATTTTTGAACAGTAGATTTAGGCGGTTCGGCAGGTACAATTACTAGTCCAGGTCGTACTACCTAAATCCTCGTTTTGGTATGTTCGACTTGGCAACATGCCCATACCTGCCGAATTTCGAAATGCAAGGAGAAAGGAGGAAGTTTTTTTGAGTGGGGTTCTCAAAAAATACTCTCCATTCCTTGTATGGAGAAAAGCCCTTATAGGGGTCACCATACATGCCCATCAACTTAAGAGTGAAAAAAACTGATCTTTCATTCAGCCGGATTAAAACATTCTCAAAATAGAAGTATAATCTTTAAAATGCACATACCAAATAAACCCTAACGGGTTTTACTTTTTTGATTATGTAATTTTCTTTTGTTTTCCAAGTTCACTATGCTCATAGACAACACCCATAATACCAAAGACTGTCTTTTTCTCATTTCTATGAGACTTCCGTCCATTCTTCTCTAAGAGGTGGAATAGGCGGATTAGAATCTTTGTCATTTCTATGGTGCTTTGTCGTATAGCTTGATACAACAGGTGTAAGTGATCTTGAATTATTCCAATCGCTTTATATTCACTTAATTCTCTTTTTTTCTTTTTCAAAAGAAGTTGACGCATTTTGAACATAGTAGAGGAGCACAGGAAGATAGCAATTAGCTTTCCATATAATTGGCACTCTAATCGTTCCTGTTTTACATGACGATAATGGTCTATTTTGAAAAGTGATTTCCACGTTTTAAAGATAATCTCTATTTGCCAACGTAAAGTATATAACTCATGTACTTGTTCCATAGGAACCCATTCCCAAGCTATATTCGTCACGTAAACGTTTAACCCAATTACAATTTTACTTTTCTCTGAGTATGTTCTATTTTTTGATTTTTCTTTTTCTGCGATCCTTGCTCGTCGTTTTTGAAGTTGTTTTTCTGTTAATCGATTAAATCTTTATTGATATTTTTTAAGTGTTATTTCTCGTTTTATAAAGAAGAAAATCAATATTTTATAAACATTGTAATGAATATTCAATTTATTTAAAGAAACCAAACTATAATAAAAGGTAAGGAACTAAATTAAGATTTATCCTCTTCTCTGATATTACTTCATATAAAAACAACTACTGATGAGATCCTCTTTATTCTTAACTTAATGACTACGTTAAAGGTTGTTTATGAGAAAATTTGTTCTCGTATATAGCGAGGGAAAAACGCCTCATATCTACTTACTCAAGTATCTCTTCAATTTCCTAATTTCTAAAATCCCTATTGTTCGCAATCCATTATAAGTAGTCATGATAGTACTTTAATTCATATTTAACTGCGTAGCTAATTCTCGTTCTAAGGGTAGAAAAATCTCCATATTACTTATGAAAATTAATTTTCTCAAATTGGTTGGGTGGAAAATCTTAAAAATGGCTGGTTTCATATCCCGCCAATTTGATTATGCTAATTACCAAAGGAAATATTTGGGGGTAATAATGTTATTCTCAAATAGAACCAAAATTTATTATCTTAAATGAACAAATCTGACTCAACAAATGAGAGGAGGAGATATAAATGACCTTTAGTAGAGGAAATGCCTCAATTATAAATGAAACTATCTCTGCAACAGGTGTTGGAATCTCTTGTGGTACATGTGGAGAGCTCGTTCAAGGGTGTATTAATGATCAAAATTTTATGATTACATTTCCTATACCACTCTATGCTAGCGCTGAAGCTAAGTTTATAAGTGGGGGGGAAATAAGTGTAATTCCTAGTTATAAAAATAAAGCTGTAAAAGCTGCAGAAATATTAGTAAGCTCATTAAGAAATTTAGGGATAGTTGATGAGAAGTTAGGAATTACAGTTAAAATCGAATCAGAATTAATTGAGGGGAAAGGGATGGCTAGTAGTACAGCTGACATTATAGCAGTTTGTCGGGCTATTGCAAATTTATGTGACTATCCTATCGGACCTTGGGAAATATCAAGTATTTGTACATCTATTGAACCGTCTGATGGTGTAATGTATCAATCATCAGTAGTGTATGATTTTTTTAAAGGTAGATTGCTTGAAGATATCGGACCATTAATGTCTATGCACTTGATTATTATTGATAACGGTGAGGCCGTAGACACAGTTAGTTTTAAAAGGGTACCTTATACATTTAATGAGATGAAGCAAATCTTGGAGGCTTACCGTTTAGCGACTTGTGGGATCAAAAACCAGGATATTGAGCTATTAGGACATGCTACTACAATAAGTGCTAAGGTTAATCAACGTAGACATTATAAAAGAGAATTCGATGATATTTTGAATATTCTTCCCGAATTAGGAGCGTACGGAATATCGGTGGCTCATAGTGGTTCAATTCTTTCTTTGTTATTTGATAGTAATGATGAAATGAAAATTAGGAATGCAAAAAAACGTCTTTCGAAGATGTACCCAGACGCAACTATTAGGGAAATTAAAATATAAATGAGGTGTGTAAAATGGTTCGGAAATTATATCTCCAAGATCCTTATCTTCAGGAATGTAACGCTACCATAACAAAAATAGAAGGTAATAAAATTTTCTTGAATCAAACTGTTTTTTATCCAGAGGGTGGAGGGCAGCTTGGAGATCAAGGGTGGATTGAAGGAAATGAAGTAATTGATACTCAGAAAACTGGAGGGAATCTGTTTTATCATTCTGATTTTCCAATAATTAAAGTTGGTTCAGAAGTAGCTCATGTTTTAAAAGAACCGGTAAAGGAACTACGTGAGGGAATGGAAGTTAAGGTGAAAATTAACTGGGATAGACGATACATGTTGATGAGAATGCACTCTGCTGCACATTTAGTTTATTATTATACATTTAAAGTTTTTGGAGAGATGTATGTTAAAGGTTGTCATATCGCAGAAGATAGAGCTCGATTTGATTTTTATAGTCCTGACCAACGTCTTGAGCGTGAAGGATTAGATAAAGTAGAAGAGTTCGCAAATTTAATAGTTAAAGAGAATCTTCCAATTAAAAATATCCCATTAAGTGAGGAACCAGAAGCAATAAATTGGATCTGTGGTGATATGCATATTCCCTGCGGTGGTACACATGTTAGACAGACTGGAGATATCGGAAAAATTTCTGTAAGAAGAAACTCGAGAGGGAAAAGTTTGGAGCGAATATATTTAGAAATTGGAGAAAAAGATTAATTTGAATAAATTAGGGAAACCTGCTTTAGCTCATTCACTTCTAGATAACTCTTGTTGTTACAGAGATAGGATTTGAAAGTAAAAATTTCTAGAATTTTGTAATACGAGTAATATCAAGTTAATTCTAGATTTATTGAGATAATTTTAGGGCACTTCTTAATAAGGCTGTATTTAAATTTCAATGTGGAAAGAGGTATTAATAATGCTAAGAGAAAACATAGTAGATGCTATTGGAAACACGCCGTTAGTACAACTCGAATTGGATTCTACAGCTAAAGGGAAAGTTTTTGCAAAATTAGAAATGCTAAATCCTTTTGGGATGAAGGATCGTGCCGCAAAGCAAGTAATTTTAGAGGCGAAAAAGAATGGAGTTTTAAAAGAGGGTGCTCCAATTATTGAAAGTTCTTCGGGGACTATGGCATTGGGTCTTGCAATGGTTGGAACCTATTTGGGGCATCCTGTTCATATTGTAACGGACAAACGTACCGATCAAATGACCCTTGCAAAATTAAAAGCACTTGATTGTAAATTGGAAATAGTTACAGAAATGACGCATTTAGGATGGCAAAGTGCTCGTCTTGATAGACTAGATGAACTTCTTAGGGAGAATAAAGGAGCATTCTGTCCTCATCAGTATGAAAATCCTGATAATCCTAATGCTTATGAGTCATTAGCAAATGAGGCTCTTAAAGAGTTAGGTCATATTGATATTTTAGTAGCTTCTGTAGGTAGTGGAGGATCACTTTGTGGAACGGCACGAGCCCTAAGAAAAGCTAATCCTGACTTACGTGTTGTAGCAGTTGATGCGGTAGGAAGTGTTATTTTTAATCAGCCAGATATTCCAGGACGCTTGCAAGGGGGGCATGGAAATAGTGTTGTTCCAAAAAATGTAGATTTTTCAATAATTGATGAAGTTCATTGGCTAAACGATGAAGAATGTTATGCAGCTAATCTAGAGTTAGCTGCGAATGAAAAGATATTTGCAGGTAATAGTTCGGCGGCATCATATGCAGTTTCACGATTTTTAAGCAGTAGGTGTTCAAAAGAGACAAATATTCTAACAATTTTTCCAGATAGAGGGGATCGCTATTATAAAACAGTTTATAATGAAGACTATCGTAAAGAAAAGGGTATGACTAATCTTATCCTACCTGAACAACCTAAAAAGGTTTCTTATGGAACGACGGTTACTTCCTGGTCTTATGCTAGTTTACAAAATAATAAAATGCCCACGTTTTAATTATTTGAAAATTTAAAATCGAAAGGGAAAGTTTATGAAATTTGATTTTAATCAACAAGTCGATAGATTTTATACATCATCTTACAAATGGGATCAGTCCAAAAATCTTTTTGGAACAGAGGATATTTTACCAATGTGGGTGGCTGATATGGATTTTATGTCATCTCCAGCAGTAGTTGATGCACTTATAAATAGAGCTGCACATGGGATATATGGTTATACAATAATACCTGATTCCTATTATATTTCGATAATTGACTGGCTGAAGAGAAGACATGGATGGATAGTAAAAAAGGAATGGATTACACATTCTCCAGGAGTAGTAACAGCGTTAAGTATTTTGGTCTCTTGTTTAACTAACCCAGGAGATAAAGTGATTATTCAATCACCTGTTTATCATCCTTTCTATGATGTAGTTATTCAACAAAACAGAAAATTAGTAACGAATAATCTTATTTTAGAAGATGGTCGATATACTATGGATCTAAAAGATTTAGAAGATAAAATAGATTCAAGTGTAAAATTAATGTTGTTATGTAATCCTCATAATCCTGTCGGGAGAGTATGGAACAAAGAAGAGTTAGAGAGACTAGGGGCGATATGTGCTAAACATAACATAATTGTAATTTCGGATGAAATTCACTGTGATTTAATATATAAAGGAAATAAACACACACCATTTGCTTCTATTTCTGAAGAATTTAAAAGGAATAGTATAACATGCATTTCTACTAGTAAGACATTTAATCTTGCAGGATTAAAAACATGTAATCTAATCATTCAAAATCCTCATATAAAGGAATTGTATGAACAAAAGTTAAAAATGCTTTCGTTACACTCGGAAAGTTTCTTTGGTATAACGGCAGTAGAGGCTGCATATAACCATGGTGAAGAGTGGCTAAATCAATTATTAATCTACTTAGAGCGAAATTTAAATTTTTTACTTGATTATTTTAAGCAAAATATAAATGGAGTGAATGTAATCAAACCTGAGGGAACATATTTAGTTTGGTTGGATTTCCGAGAGTTAAGGATGAATAAAGAAAATATAGAAAATTGGATGTACCAAAAAGCTAAATTAGCTTTAAATGAAGGTTCTATGTTTGGAGAAAACGGTGAAGGATTTCTTAGAATGAATATTGCTTGTCCTAGGGTTACTTTAGAAGCAGGTTTATCTCGAATACGTAAGGCGCTCTAAGTGAAAAGTTGTAAAAATTAATAAAAAAAACGTAACGCCTTAATAACTTTGAACACATATTATTGATTTATAATGAAAAGCTTATTATGAATAAGTTCAAATACTTTAATAGCTATTTTGAAAATTTCAGGAGGGGTATCATAATCTATAAGGTTAGATATTTTGAGTAGCCTTGCCTAGCTAAAGGCGGATATTATGTTTGCCTCTCTTCAAAATTTCCTTTCTATTGGGTTACATTATGAAAAAAATTTAATTTACTAATCCTAAAAAATATAGTAATTACGTTAAGAGGGTGACCCAACAGTGTTAAATAAATAATCCATTTTCTGACACTGTAGTTTAATGAGCGTGCTTAGTTTACTGTTTTTTGTTGAGGATCCTCCTGTTAAAAAATGTTCAATTTTATTTAAGGGTTACAGTAGGAGAAAAAAATGATAAGAAATAATGAAACGAAATATATACTATTAGTATTTTTAGCTATCTGTTTTTTAGCTACAGGTGGTATTTTTGTGAAGCTAAGTGAATTGCCGCCAATTAATACAGGCTTTTATCGCGTATTACTCTCTATCCCTCTTTTATTACCGTTTGTATGGAAAGACCTTAATAAAGTTTCAAAAAAAGATATCTTATTAATACTTTTAGCAGGTGTATTTTTAGCAGGTGATTTAATTTTATGGAACATATCATTTTATTATACTAGTGTTGCAAATGCTAATTTATTAGCTAATTTAGTACCCATAGTAATTATTCCATTTTCATTTTTTATTTTTAAGGAAAAGATAACACGTGCATTTTTTATAGGATCTATTATTACAATATCTGGGGTGATTATTTTAGTTAGTGGTAAAGCAGTAATAACAACGAATAATTTATTTGGAGATATGTTGGCCTTTTTAACTGCTTTTTTCTATGCATTCTTTTTATTGACAGTATATAAAGTACGAGAAAGAGTAAGCGCTAGTATTATTATGTTTGTTAGTGCTTTTGGAAGTGCAGTAACAATTTTCATTGCTATGCTTTTTACTGAAGGCGTTTATTTCCCAAGTGGTACTTCAGAATGGATGCCTTTAATAGGTTTAGCTATTTTTTCGCAAATTTTAGGACAAGGGCTACTGAGTTTTTGTTTGGGTAAAGTTAATGTTGCACTATCCTCTATATTAGTTTTATTACAACCAATTGTAGCTGCAATATATGCATGGTTTATTTTTACTCAGAAGCTTACAATAGTGGAAGTAATGGGGATGTTAATTGCTTTATTTGGGATCTATATTGTGAAAATGAAAAAGAAACAAAAGGTGTCAGACGAATCAAAAGAGGAAAATGTAAGTTAAGAAGTATGTTTAAATAAAAAGACGATTTTTTATATTTAAAAAATCGTCTTTTTATTTTCTTTCAATTCTCGGAGCTTTCCATATAAACCAATTAAAACTATACCTGTGATCGCATAAATTTCTTTGCTTGTCTTTATCATTTTAGCCAAGAAGACTCCTTCCTCAAGGAACGAGAAGTGAGTAGGTGGGAGATGAATTGGCTTCGCACAAGAGATGGCAGAAAGCCATCTTAATTGTTCGACATACATAAACTGTTACTTCACTATCTACCGAATGTATGTTTGTTGTGTAATAGACACATGCCGAAATGGAGGTGAAATGAATAATGATTAATAAAGTATATTAATTTCGTATCTATCCAAATAAAACACAAGCAACCCTAATTAATAAAACAATCGGCTGTTCTCGTTTTGTATTCAATCATTTCCTATCTCTATGGGATAACGCATACAAAGAGACGCGGAAAGGTTTGACATATGGTACATGCTCTGCCAAACTTCCTGCCATGAAGAAAGAGTTTGTTTGGCTCAAAGAAGTAGATAGTATTGCGATTCAGTCGTCTGTTCGCAACCTTGCGGATGCGTATACACGCTTTTTCAAAAAACAAACGAGTGCCCCCCGTTTCAAATCTAAGAAAAACAACGTACAATCTTACACCACAAAACAAACAAATGAAAACATTGCCATTGTAGGAAAAAAGATAAAGTTGCCGAAACTAGGTCTTGTTCGATTTGCCAAGAGTCGCGAAGTAAAGGGACGTATTGTAAATGCTACGGTTAGAAGGAACCCTTCTGGCAGATACTTTGTGTCCTTGTTAGTTGAAACAGAAGTGCAAGAACTTCCAAAAAACCAATCTTACATTGGAATGGATGTGGGACTAAAAGATTTCGCCATTTTGTCAGATGGAACAACCTATAAAAATCCGAAGTTTTTTTGATCATTAGAAGAAAAGTTGGCAAAAGCACAGCGTATTCTTTCTAGAAGAATGAAAGGATCTTCTCGCTGGAATAAACAACGAGTAAAAGTAGCTAGAATTCATGAATACATGACGAATGCTAGAAAAGATTACTTGGACAAAATCTCGACTGAAATCATCAAAAACCACGATGTTATCGGTATAGAGGATTTGCAAGTATCGAATATATTAAAGAATCATAAGTTAGCAAAAGCAATTAGTGAGGTATCATGGTCACAGTTTCGAACTATGTTGGAATATAAGGCAAAATGGTACGGCAAACAAGTCATTGTCGTATCGAAAACATTTGCTTCCAGCCAATTATGTTCTTGTTGTGGATATCAAAACAAAGACGTTAAAAATCTAAAACTACGTAAATGGGAATGCCCTTCTTGTCGTAAACATCATGATAGGGATATTAACGCAAGTATCAATCTAAAGAATGAAGCGATAAGGCTTCTAACCGCAAGGACTGTGGAGGTAGCCTAATAAATTAGAGTTCGATAGAACTCTTTACTTAGGAATCCCTCATCTTCACTTCTAAACGAAGTGAAAGTGGGGGTAGTTCAAAGAAGAGAAGTGGGCAGGGGGATTAGCAAGAACAAATTGTAAATATGCTATCTAAAAATGAGGAGATTTTTTAGAACTCAACTCCAAAAAGGAAGACTATATTGGTAAGTAAATTATTAAATAGAAAGCAACCTATTGAAAATGCGAGGATTAAATTCGAAACCTTAATTTTTATAATACATACGAAAACCAGATATAATACCTTTTCGGTAATAGATCTGGTTTTAAGGATAGGATATATTGGATTGTTATAGGTTCTTCATTAACAAATTTATTACTTTCTAATCGTTATCAAATTATGTTGTTAGTTACGGATCAAGTAATCAAATGCACCTAGAGATGCGTTTGCGCCTGATCCCATTGAAATAATGATTTGTTTGTATGGGCTATTTGTACAGTCACCCGCAGCAAATACACCAGGTACGTTTGTAGCACCGTGCTTGTCTGTAACGATTTCACCACGAACACGTTCTACTGTTTCACCTAACCAGTCTGTGTTTGGTACAAGACCGATCTGAACGAATACACCTTGTAATTCTATATGATGAACTTCGTCAGTTTTACGATCGATGTAAGAAATACCTTCTACTTTGTCACTACCAGTAATTTCTTTCGTTTGAACGTTCTTTAATACAGTTACGTTTGGTAAGCTGTACAGACGATTTTGTAATACAGCATCAGCTTTTAGTTCTGGCATGAACTCAAGAACAGTTACGTGTTTTACGATACCTGCTAAATCAATTGCTGCTTCAACGCCAGAGTTACCACCGCCGATAACTGCTACATCTTTTCCAGTGAATAATGGGCCGTCACAGTGTGGACAATATGCTACACCTTTGTTTTTAAACTCAGCTTCACCAGGTACACCAACATTACGCCAACGTGCACCAGTAGCAACAATTACGCTCTTACTCTTTAGAACCGCACCATTTTCAAGTTCTACTTCGATTAAGTCTTTCTTTTCTAGACGCTTCGCACGTTGCAAATTCATTGCGTCGATATCGTAATCTTTTACGTGTTCTTCAAGGCTTGCTACAAGCTTAGAACCATCAGTGCGTGTCACACTGATAAAGTTCTCGATACCCATTGTATCCATTACTTGGCCACCAAAACGGTCAGCAACAATACCTGTGCGAATGCCTTTACGTGCCGCGTAAATTGCTGCACTTGCACCAGCAGGACCTCCACCAACAACAAGTACATCATATGGATCTTTATCAGCGAATTCTGATGCATCTGGGCCAACGCCTAGTTTTGCAAGAATTTCTTCCATCGTTATACGGCCGCTTCCAAATGTTTCACCATTTAAGAATACAGTTGGTACTGCCATGATGTCTTTACTTTCAACTTCTTCCTTAAATGCAGCGCCGTCAATCATTGTATGTGTAATATCAGGGTTTAAAACGCTCATTAAGTTCAGTGCTTGTACAACATCAGGACAGTTGTGGCAGCTTAAGCTAATGTAAGATTCAAAGCGGTATTTACCTTGAATATTTTTAATTTGGTGAATGACTTTTTGCTTAACTTTTGGAGCACGACCACTAACTTGTAGTAACGCTAAAACTAGGCTATTAAATTCGTGTCCTAGAGGGATACCCGCAAAAACTACCCCTGTATCTTCACCAACACGATTCACACTAAAACTTGGTGTTCTTTCTAATTCTATTTTTTCTATCTTGATCTTTGATGACATTGCTGCTAATTCATCTACAAGAGCTAGCATATCTTTAGATGTGTCATCAGATCCTGCACTAACTTTTAGTAATACATCACTTTCCATCAGTTGAAGATATTGGGCTAATTGTCCTTTGATATCTGCGTCTAGTAACATTGTGTCTTACTCCTTAAATTGTATTTCTTTTTGTTTATTTATTAGATTTTACCTACAAGGTCAAGGCTTGGTTTAAGTGTTGCAGAGCCTTCTTTCCATTTAGCTGGACAAGCTTCGCCTGGATTATTACGGACGTATTGTGCAGCTTTTACTTTGTTTACAAGGATACTTGCATCACGACCGATATCGTCAGAGCTAATTTCAACAGATTGAATAATACCATCTGGATCAATAATAAATGTGCCACGTGCAGCAAGGCCTTCTTCTTCAATCAATACATTGAAATTACTAGAAATTTTTTGAGTCGGATCACCAATCATAATATATTCAAGTTTATTAATAGTTTCTGAGTTATCATGCCATGCTTTATGAGTAAAGTGAGTATCAGTTGAAACAGAGTATACTTCAACTCCAAGTTCTTTTAAAGTTGCATATTGATTTTGTAAATCTTCAAGTTCAGTAGGGCATACGAATGTGAAGTCAGCAGGGTAGAAGCAAACTACACTCCATTTATCTTTGAAGTTTTTTTCTGTAACATCAATAAATTCACCATTCTGGTAAGCTGTCGCTTCAAATGGTAATACTTCTGTGCCGATTAATAACATAATAAAATTCCTCCTAAGTTTAAATGTTGAGTATTATAAATAGATTTAAAAAAAGAAAATTCTTAATTAAAATCACATTGCTTAAGATCAACAATTTTAGTTTTATATTTTATCTTATACCCCAACCAAATACATAAAAATAAAATTGCACTAATATATGTCGCAAATAAATCAACCCATGAAACATTCATTTTTACAATATTTTCATATTCTTGTCCTAATATAACACCAATACATAGTACTATTGAAATTATAGGGGCGAATGGAAACCATTTAGCTCTATAAGGAAGATCATCAATGTCTTTTCCTTGGGCTATATATGCTTTGCGAAATCGATAATGACTTAACGCAATTCCTAACCAAGCTATAAAACCAGAAAGGCCGGAAGAGCTTAACAACCACATGAATACTTTTCCTTCGCCGAAAAAGGAAGAAAGAAAAGCAAACATTCCTACTAGAGCCGTAAAAATTAGAGCGTTAATTGGTACACCATTTTTATTTATTTTCATGAGAGATTTTGGAGCTTTTCCTTCTTTGGCTAAGGACCATAACATTCTAGTAGATGCATACATTCCAGAATTAGCAGCTGATAGAATAGATGTTAAAATGACAGCATTCATAACCGATGCAGCAAATAATAAGCCTGCTTTTTCAAAGACTATTGTAAAAGGGCTCATCGAGACATTTTCAATATCTATATTCATTAAATCAGGATGAGTATATGGAATAAGCAGCCCAATTACAAAGATAGAACAAATATAGAAGAGTAAAATTCTCCAAAATACTTGTTTTATAGCTTTAGGGACATTTTTTTTAGGGTTCTTACTCTCACCAGCTGCAACCCCTATTAACTCTGTTCCTTGGAAAGAGAATCCAGCAATCATAAAGACTGATAAGATGCTTAGACCATTAGAGGGTATAGGGGCTTCACCGATAGTGAAGTTTTTAAATCCAACAAACTCCCCACCAATAATCCCAATAATAGTGAGTAATCCTATTAATAAAAAAACTATAATTGTTATTACTTTAATTAAAGAAAACCAAAACTCAGCTTCTCCAAATGACTTGGTGGAAAAGTAATTAAGCAAAAATATTATAGTTAAGAAAGCAGCACTCCAAACAATGCCTGGAATAGAAGGGAACCAGAATTTCATTATAATAGCAGAAGCTGATAACTCTACTGCGATGGTAATGGCCCATGTATACCAATAATTCCAGCCCAGAGCAAATCCGAGAGCTGGATCTACGAATTTAGAGGCATACGCACTAAATGAACCCGAATGAGGTAGAAAAGTGGCCATTTCACCTAGACTCATCATAAGTAGGTATACCATTATTCCAATTGAAATATAAGCAATTAGAGCCCCTCCAGGCCCTGCCATTTGAATGGATGTACCACTAGAAATAAATAGTCCTGTTCCAATTGAACCACCAATAGCAATCATAGTAAGGTGCCTAGCTTCTAATGTTTTTTTTAATGTATTTGTAGGATGTTCCGTGCTTTTTTGAGCTATATTGTCAACATGCGAAGTTACCGTCGCTCTTTCAGAACTCATAAAATCCCCCATATAAATTTTTTGGAGTATTTAGAAATAACATCAATTCTTACAGGTTTATTCAAACACTCTTGATTTTGTAGAGGTTATTTCATAAAGAGTCGGAAGAATTTCTCTCCGACTCTAAAGATGTTTAACTCACCGTATAGTTTAAACTCCTACTAATTCTTTGTTATCTTCATAAATTTCGCCCATAGTTTCATGAGAAATCTCTCTAGACATATCTTCCTCGGATGCATAACTGAAAACAACAACAGTACGACGAGAGTCGTTATTTAATGGTGTAACCCTGTGCAATGTAGTGCCGGCTTTCATAAAGTAACAATGATCTTTAGGAACATACAAACTCTTAATTTCACGGCTCTCTAAAACTTCTTTTAATCCAGACTCTGGGTTTTCTTTATCCCAAACAGTATCAGGCACATACTCAACAAGAGCACCTTCACCTTCTTTAGGAGCTTCAATCACCCAGATTAAAGCAAATGTATAGTCATCCCAATGCCATCCGTGTGTGTCACCTGTTTTCTGTTGGTTATTAATAATAAACTCTTCTGGTGTATAAGGAATGCGGTGAACGGGTTCATTATTGTTTAAGAAGGTTAAGAAATTTAAAAGTACTTCAGACTTAAAGAATGCTGGAATTAATTTTCCATCCTCATGAATATTATCTCGATTTACTACATTAAAGTTACGTGGAGTATTCCCTGTAGCTTTAATGGTAATATCACGACGTTTTGCATTTTCAGAAAGAAGATATTTCGCTTCTGCAGACATAGCTGCAATTAGAGGTTGCGGTAACATGTCATTCATCATTGCTAAACCTTCATTTTTAAATCTTTCTTGAAGAACTAATAAGTAATCCTTAGGTAATGAGTTAATATGTTGTTCTACAATTGCATCAAATTGTTTTTGAAATTCCATAGTAAATTCCTCCTAATTTTTAAATATAAAAGTTTATTTATTATCAATGACTTTAATAGCATGTAAACCATTGCTACTCTGCACAGAAAGTCCTAATTCAATACAGTATTTTAGATAATTCACGATATCTTTTGTAATAACTTCACCTGGTAAAAGGACAGGTATCCCTGGCGGTGTTACCAGAACGGATTCTGCTGCTACTCTTCCAATAGTTTTATCTAAATCTACATACTCAAATTTGGAGAAGTACGCTTCTCTAGGTGTCATAGCCAATGTAGGTGGAGTTAATGTTCTTATAGCATTTTTACTCTTAGTTACTCGATCAAAATCAATTGGTATTGAACCATTCTCAAATCGAATAGCTAATGACTTTAATGATTGTAGTAGTTGTTCAATATCAGATTCATTATGACCAATTGTTACAATGAAAAGAATATTATTCACATCGGAAAGCTCAACTTCTATGCGATAATCATCACGTAAGATATTTTCAACTTCCCTACCTGTTACGCCCCAGTTTGTCACATTTATACAAAGCTTTGTCTCATCTAAAGCAAAACTAGAACTTAAACCCTTCAAATCCTCTGGCCCTAAGCAAGAAAGCCCTGGAATTTTATTAATTGAACCTCTTGCGATACGAGATAAATCTAATGCTCGTTGCAATAATTCTTCTCCATTAACTGCTAGTTGTTTGCGAGCTGCATCTAAAGAAGCCATTAATAAGTAGGATGCGCTAGTAGTCGTAATTAAAGAGAAATTTTCTTTAACCCTATCTAGACTCACCAATCCTTCTCGAACATTGATCACACTTGTTTGAGTAAATGAACCGCCCATTTTATGCATACTTGAGGATGCAATATCTGCACCCGCTTCCATTGCAGATATAGGGAGATCCGGATGGAAATGTACATGTGATCCTTGAGCCTCATCCACTATGACTGGTATACCCTTAGAATGCACATAATCAATAATGGCTTTCAAATCAGTTACAGCGCCATAATAAGTAGGGTTTATTACACATACACCTTTAACATCAGGGTGAGCTTCTAGAGTTTGCTTTATATTTTCTAAGCTAATCCCATGGCAAACACCGTAGACAGGATCAATCTCAGGAGATATAAAGATTGGCACTGCACCAGATAAAATTAGTCCACTAACAATAGAAGCATGTACATTTCTAGGAATAATAATTTTATCACCTGGATTACAAATGCTCATTATCATAACTACATTGGCGCTACTAGTGCCCTGAACACTAAAAATAGTGTAATTAGCTCCAAAAGCGTCCGCAGCCAGTACCTGTGCCTCGTGAATAATACCAGTTGGATGACGTAAATAATCTAATGGCGGTATACCCACTAAATCAAAATCCAAGGTATTTTTTCCAAAGTAGGTTGTAAATTCTTCATCTAATCCTCTTCCCTTTATATGACCAGGTGTATGCATTTGTAAATAATCACTATTTATATAATTCTTCACACCAGTAATTAAAGGAGTCTCATATTGTTTACTTTTATTCTTCGATAGAAAAATTTCTTCTTTAAGTTGCAAGAGATCACCTCAACTAATTAGATTGATTTATTTTTTTAAAAATAATTCCCTGACCTATGTATCAGCATAAAACAGCTTTATATGTTCACCTCCTAAATCCAAAATTCTTAAGATTCTATTTTTATTATATATTCTAAAAATAATCATTAAAAGTAGGCACTTTATTGTGTCAAAGTATCTTGTTATATACATAATAACTTTTAATTAGTTAATTATTTTTAATGAATGTCATATCATTTTTATTTTCTTAAGGAAATAAAAATGAAATATGCTACGAATATCTTGGTTATTCCTTTAAGTTATATAATATATTTTTGCCTAGTAACTCTAGTTGAACTACCCCCTATTTCACTTCGTTTAGAAATGAGGGATTCCTAAGTAAAAAGTTCTATCGAACTCCAGTTGATTAGGCTAACCCCGCAATCCTTGCGGTTAGAAGCCTTATCGCTTCATTCTTTAGATTGATACTTGCGTTAGTATCCCTATCATGGTGTGTACGACAAAAAGAACAGTCCCATTTACGTAGTAGGTTTAGATTTTTAACGTCTTTGTTCTGATATCCACAACAAGAACATAATTGGGAGGAAGGAGTCTTCTTGGCTAAAATGATAAAAAAGGATCCTAAATATAGGATCCTAAGTAGAAATTGTATCTTCCTAAAAATGTGATTAAACTTTCATTTCTTTAGAAAAATTCTGCATATGAAGTATGTAGTTTCTAGCACTTTCTTCTAATTTTTCATCTGATAAGTTATTGTGTTCTGCACCATATACAGCAAAAGTCGGTAAGAACTTCATCCCAGTATAAAGGCATGAAGCCTGATAAGGTTTTAATAATTCACTCAATGTATACTCGTTTGCTGCACCTGCTTGATATTCCTTCTCTGCTACACCAGCAGAAATTGCTAGGCCAAACTCTTTTCCTTGAAGCTTATCTCCTTTAGAGCCATATGCAAATCCGTATTCTAAAACATCATCAAACCATTTTTTTAATAACGGCGGAGAGCTGTACCAATAGAATGGGAACTGGAAAATATAACGATCATGTTCTAATAATAGATTTTGTTCATATTCAATATCAAAACTCCAATCTGGATAGCGTTTATATATTTCATGTACAGTAAATTCTTCTGGGTGCTTTTTAATCTCCTCAAGCCAACGTTTATTTACTCGAGATTCCTCAATATTTGGATGTGCAATGATTACAAGTGTTTTCATGAAATTTCCCCTTTTCAAAAAATAATAAATAATAAATAATATCAATACTTTTTTTATATTCAGTAATATTGATATCATGTAATATATACTAATCTTTAAAGTACATACTTTAAAGTACGCACTTTAAAGTGCTATAGGAACCCTGAAGTGCTATAGGAACCTTGAAGTGCTATAGGAACCTTGAAGTTCCTATAAAAATAGGGGAGGCTTAGTTTTTTATTTAATTTCAAAAACATTATAGACTTAATACTAGTAAAAGGAGCGATTTTATGAAAGAATATAATTTTCCTATTGAGGCAACTCTTGATGTTGTAGGTGGTAAATGGAAAGTAGTATTATTATGTATTTTACTAAATGGAAAAAAGAGATCCAGTGAAATTAAACGTGCTATGCCAAACATTACCCAAAAAATGCTGACACAACAATTAAGAGAATTAGAATCAGATGGAATTATTAATCGTACTGTTCATAGTCAGGTACCGCCAAAAGTAGAGTATTCTTTAAGCGAGTATGGACAAACTTTAACTGCTGTACTTGATTGTATGTGTGAATGGGGACAAAACCATATACAAAAGCAATTAGAAGATAGTAATGTTAAATAATCTCCATATTAATTTTAATAGCATTCATAATATAAAACCATTACATAATCTAAAATGAAAATTCTGATTTTGTTGACTTTTCTAATTTCACAAATATAATTAAATTGTCATATATGGTCTAAACATCTTTTTTCTAAGAACTTGATAACGCTTGGTTGAAGAAGATATTCTATCAACCAGGACTTCTTCTTTAAAACTTGTTTAGGTTAGAAGATTATTAATACAAGAAAAGAATATATGATAAATTTATTTAAGGGCGGAGAGGGGATATTATTTATGAACGTGAAAGAAAAAATGCGATTGGGCGAAATGTATTGTGGATTTGATAGTGAATTAGTCAAGGCAAGAGAAAATGCAAAGAAAATTACAAGATTATATAATGCAACAACTGATGAAGAACGTGACTATCGTGAACTACTGATTAAAAAACTTCTTGGAAAGAATGGTTCAAATACGTTTATAGAGCCAAATTTCCGTTGTGAATTTGGTTACAATATTGAGGTTGGTGATAATTTCTTTGCAAATTTTGATTGCATTATCTTAGATTGTGGTAAAGTGTCAATTGGAGATAATGTGTGGCTTGGACCAAGAGTACAGATTTATTCTGTAAACCATGCTACAGAACCACAGGCTAGAAGAGAGGGATACGAAATTGCAGCACCTGTAAACATTGCTGATAATGTTTGGGTTGGAGGAAATACAGTAATAAATATGGGCGTTTCTATTGGGGAAAATAGTATTATTGGCTCGGGAAGTGTTGTCACAAAAGACATACCCCCTAACGTAGTTGCAGTAGGAAACCCTTGTCGAGTTATAAAAACAATAGATTAATTCTCTATTTTAAAGACAACGTAAACTATCAAGTGGAAATTACTTCCCTGTAGCTTAATATTAAACTGCAAAGATAAATCACCCGTAGTAGGTTAAGAAATTTAAAATACGGGTGATTTTTTTGTTTTAAATTTAAAATATTATAATGAAAATACTTGCGCTCTAGATAGTTTGAAATGCAATATTAGGTTCACTAATATCTTCTAAATAATTTGTACCAATCTCACACATTTGAAATAAAATAGCTTCTAACTCATATCCCTTAGATGTAAGAGAGTACTCTACTTTCATTGGTACCTGTTGATATATTTTCCTCTCAATTAACCTGCTCTGTTCCAACTCACGTAGCTGTTTTGTCAGCATTTTTGAAGTTATTCCAGGTAGTAAAGATTTTAATTCACTAAAACGCTTCTTTTCAGAAATTAAGTAAAATAATATTAACATCTTCCATTTACCAGTAATCATATGAGATAGTAATTCTAATCCACAGTTGTAAGTTACTTCTTTCAAATACATCACCTCGCTTGATATAGATGAAAAGATATAATTTTACGAAAATATATCTTTTCTATACAAAATTTTATCATATGTAGATAAAGTATAAAATAACAAAAAAGAAATCTTTTTACAGTTTATGTACAAGTTATTGGTTCTTCAAAAGAAGCACTACATATTATTGATGGCCTACTTTATCATGAAACAGATATGAAAATTGAAGAACATATTACTTTGAAAGATGATTATGTTTAGAACTTAAATCAAAAATCAATAATTTAAGACCCTTACGAGACAAAAACTCCACAAAAATGCAGTAATATAAAAAACACTAATCCTTCTTAAAATAAGAAAGATTAGTGTTTTCCCGTATGCTTATTGATGGTTTGTATCCTACTTGTTAATAGAATATTTAATCTCTGAGTAACTAAATTATTTTTATCATCAGTAAAAGTTTCATCTTGTTCAGATAATATTAATCTGACTGGGGAGATATTGTCCTGAAATACTATAGAAAAGAGAGATATACATTTTTCATTTTTACCATTGATTAAAAATGAAAACATAGTCTTATTCGTTTCAAGCTGCATTTCTTTAATCTCTATTGTTTCAAATTTTTGAAGTTTCTCGTATTTATCTTTTAATCATCTTATTGCTTGCTATAAGATGATTTGAACTTATTTACATTAACATTATAACGAGATTTATATTTTTTATGATGAAAGATAGTTACAGATAAGTAATCTTTATTCTTTGTTACTTCAATATCGACCAGGGGACTTTGCTCTAATATGACCTGAACAGAAAAGGGATATGCAATATTGCATATGTAAGTTTTTATTTACTTTACTGGTTATATAGTAGCGATGTAAATAAAAGACCTTTAGTACCTCTTTATCCCTGTACAAGTAGCTGTATAAAATGATATGAAAGCATTTTAAAATGGCAACATAAGTAAGAGTGAGACGTCATGGGAGAATATTATGTAATGAGGAATATAGCACTGATCCGAGTAAAGAATCGTTAAATTTTAACAAATATAAGGAAAAATATGTGAAAAAAACCGCTTTACTTTTTGTAAAAAAAATACTAATATAGCTAATGTAACTAAATAAAGCGTTTTCAAAAAGATGGGAGGATTCAAATATGACACAATCTAATGCATTTATTTCAGCATTGGGCCTACCAGGATGTGGGAAGACCACTGTTATGAGGGAAGTAGCTAGAATCTTAGGGACTGACTATTATTTTTCTGAACCAGAAGAAAAGTATTGGGGTGAAGCGGTTAAGGAAAGAGAAGTTGTAGGGTATTTTACTGGGCTAATGTGGTTCAGGTCAAATAGAATACCAAACTTGATTAAAGCCCGAAAATTATATGAACAAGGAAATAATGTAGTGGTAGATTCATATTATGATAAAGCAGTTAAAAGTTATTTAGGAAAAAAAGGAATGGAATGGTTAATAGAAGATAAAGATGCTTATTTTGATGTTTCCAGTGAAATTGCAGAATTGGATTGGTATAGGCTACCAAATGTAACTCATTTAGTCACATTTGAACTTACAAAAGATGTTTGGTTAAGGAACCTTAATATAAGAAATAGAAATTTAGATAATAATAAAGAATTGCTAAAAAGTTTTCGAACACAACGTTACTTTATAGAAGCTGCTGCACAACTAAGTGAAGAGTTTGGTATCCAGCATATTAATATAGAAGTGAAGGACATGTCAGTCAAAGAAACAGCAGAAAAAATTGCAGAAATGATAGAAAGTAAAGAGTTAAAATATCATGGGGTTGTATAAAACGTTTGAAGGAATAGATGAATGTGGAAAGAGCACTCAAGCTAAGCTATTATACGAGTACTTAGTTAAATAGAAAATTGCAACCGTTTGCATAAAAATCCTGGAAGTACCAAGTTGAAATAAAATTAAACAAGTAAGGGATGGATATACCATGGGGTTGTACATAACATTTGAAGGAATAGATGGATGTGGAAAGAGCACTCAAGCTAAGCTGTTATACGAGTACTTAGTTAAACAGAAAATTGCAACCGTTTGCATTAGAGAGCCCGGAAGTACCAAAGTTGGGAGAAGGTTAAGAGAGTTAGTTTTAGAAGAATGTAACCGAAATTATTCTGGTCTTACAGAAGCATGCTTGTTTCTAATTGATAGGGCCGAAACGTATTCAGAAATTACAAAGAAAAAATTAAGAGAAAACTATGTTGTTATAAGTGATAGAGGGCTTGATAGCTCTATTGCCTACCAAGAAGAACGATATTCCGAATTTATAAACATTGGAAATTCTCTTGCGTTAGAAAATATAAAGCCTGATTTAACGTTTCTAATAGATGTCCCAGTTGAAGAAATAAAAAAAAGAAAAAGAATAAAACCAGATTATTATGATTCAATTGCACAAAATTATAAGCAAAAAATTAGAGATAGGTATTTAGATGTTGCGCAAAAGAACATGGATAGAGTCATCATTATAGACGGCACTCAAAATGAAGAAACAATTGCTAGAATTATTAGATGTAATATAGAAAGGAAACTACATTATGTACAAAATTTTCCAGTCGTATACTCTGCTGAAATCTAACAAGGGTTTAGATTCTAAAACTGTAGCACAGCTTATTAATGAAAAAAACATATTGCCCCTTCAGTGGTCTTCATTATCGGTTTTGCTCGAATTGAGAAAAAATAAAACAGTCGATGAAAAAAAATTATTAATATATTCGAAGCAAAAATCAGGAAACCCTGAATCTTGGTATAAGATCCTTAATGGGTTGGATAGTTATTCAGACAAGTTCGAAGAAATAATTTACAAAACATTTCATCAAGAACAATTAGGTGAGCAGCTTATTGCTTGGATTGTTGATGAATTTGAAAAGAATTCTCTTTGTAATAACTTTACATCTTTTTGGCTAATGTTACTTAACGTTCGTGATATATCGTTTGATGATACAGTTTACTTGACTGAAAAACTACTTCATTCTGGTGAAATAGTTAACTACAAATCTTTACTTAAAGATTCAGATACCTATTTTGCAAGAAGATACCCAACTGGGGGTCTTTCTGAGAAAGTAGCACTTATATTACCAAGTCTACTAGCTGCGACAAAAAGCGTAGTAAACATAAATTCAAATTTTTTAGTTGCCAAAACTCTAAGTCATACTGGTGGAACAGTAGATAAACTATCATCAATAAAGGGATTTTATGTTCCTCATTCAACAATTGACATAGTTAATACACTCGAAAAATTCGGAGTAGTGATGTCTAGTACAGGTGATACTATAGCTCCTGTAGATGAAAGATTATACTCATTCAGAAGTATATCAGGAACAGTTGAAGCGGACAGCTTAATAATTTCAAGTATAGCAAGTAAACAATTGGCCTTACCTACGGATTATCTTCTGATGGACATTAGATATGGCAGTGGTGCGTTCATATCCGATAAGGAAAAAGCAACAGATATTGGAAAAAAACTTAGTGGAATCTTTGAGAAGTTTGGTCAAGCTAATTCTTTTACTTTAACTGCTATGGAGGAACCGAATGGAAGTGGAATAGGGAATGTCTTTGAAGTAATTGAGGCAGTAGAAATTATGGATCCAAATTTTAAATCTGATTTATTCAGTGAAAAGCTAAAATGTCATCAAAAAGGTTTAGTTTTAGATTTCTATAGTAAACTAATGAGTTATTATGACAATTCAAGAAATTGGTTAGACATAGGCAGTTGTCTTTTTGATGATGGGAAGGTAATTGAAAAATTCTATGAATTATTGACATACCATGGAGTAGATTCCAGAGAAAAAGATAAAATTAAAAAAGGTATTTTAGATTATTTTGAGATTGGAAAAATGTTTAAATATAAAGTGAAATCAAAATGTAGTGGGAAACTCAGCTATATTGATCAAAAGCAGTTGGGATATTTAGTGAATTATGAGGTTAATTTTGATTCTCGCTTAAATACAAAGTTACTAAATGGAGGGGGCTTAGTAATTAATAGCTTTATGGGTGATTATGTAAAGAAAGATGCTACAATAGCTACCCTATATAGTAAAAAAGAGGTATCTTGTAAGATTTTAGATAGTATAAATGAAAGTTTTATAATTAAAGAGGAGTGTTGAAAAATGAGTAAAGCAAATGAAAAAGGGTATTTTTTTAGCTTTTGTGGTTTAGATGGAGCTGGCAAGACAACACACGCAAATTTATTAAAGCGTTATTTAGAAGAAAAATTAGACAAAAAAGTTACAATTATTCCAGGATATAAACCCCCTATTAATGTGAAAAATTTACAGGATGTAGCTGAACAATTAAATGTCCATTATCAAAAAGTATTTACAAGTGGAAATGTTACAATGAGTCTGTTATTAGATTTATGGATGCATACGAAACAGGAAGTGTTACCAAGATTAGAGAAGGGTGAAATTGTAATTTCAGAACGCTATTGGGAAAGCTCTATATTGTACGCTCCTATATTAGGCGTAGATAAAGATTTTATAGAAAAAATTGTAAGTCAATTTATTACACCAGATTTATTCATATATCTAAATATATCACCTGAAAAATCATATAAGCGAGTTGTTAGCAGATCTATTAAAGACCAAGTAGAAATAATGCCAAAAGAACAATTGGAAGTTATGGAAGAGGTTTATAGTAAATATAATGATTTTGCACGTGAATATAATGCAGCGATAATTGATATCGATACAGATGATGCAAATTTAATTTTTGAAAAGATAAGAAAATCAGTAGATCTTTTAGTTAGTAAGGGAGTTTAGGATCATGATATACCAAACAATAACTAAGATAAGTGAAAAAAAGGGTGTAGATGTTATTTTTGAAAGAATCCTTAACACTAATTTAAGTGGAATTAGGTTTAACTTATGTAAATATAAAACTAATGAAATTGAATCGCTCCTTAAAAATATAAAAGAGTATAAAGATAGAGGTTTAAAGTTCTTTTTCGATGTACCATATCCAAAAAATAAAGTAAGAATAAGTGGGTTTAAAATTGATCAAAGTTCCATAAAAGAGTCTAAAGTATATATCTTAACATCGAATTCATTGAAGTACAGTGATTTGAATAATGTCATTTTTATAGATAAAGAAGACATTAACGTAAGCATTGATGACGTAATTTATTATGCGGATGGACAAGGGGCCTTTACAGTAAAAAAAATAATTAGTACGGATTCAATTGAAATTAAAGCATTAAATGATTTCAAAATATACCCCAATAAAGGCCTGAGTTGTGGATTTGTTAAAAATGTTGAATTTATAAAAGTAATTGAAAAAATTTCAAATGAATTTCCCCATTCAGGTTTTCTACTTTCTTTTATCGAAAATGGTAAAGAGATTATAGAAGTTAAGAAAAAAGTTAACTCTTCAAATGAGGTCATTGCAAAAATTGAGTCGAAAAATGCCTTAGAAAATTTAGATAATATTATATCTGTTTCCGATGGGGTCCTAATTGCAAGAGGAGATTTAGCATTAAATACTCCTTTCGAAAAATTATTGGAATATACAGAAAATATTCATTTAACAGCTAAAAAAAGAGGGAAAAAAGTACTGAGTGCTACAGATATTTTAAGGTATTCTGATTTTAGACTAGTTCCAGAAAGATCGGAGCTAATAGATATTCAGAATATGGCAAAATTAGGTACGGACATAGTAATTCTTCCTTCAGATTTTGATTTGGTGTCCAATGATATGAATATTGACATTGTTCAAAAAATCAATAGAAAGATTGAAATAATAAATACTTGTTTTAGTAATTTCAATACAAGAGGTAGTTTATGAATACTATTAATCTTTTTAAAGGGTTAACGAAGTGTGAAAACCTGTTGCATGAAAAGGATTATTTTGAAACTGCTATTAAAGAACATGTGTTCAATCTTTGGTATAGTAAATCAGAATTTCCTTATTTAGAGAACAAAAAAAGTTTAATTGAAGAGATGCGTGAGGGCTATGAATGGCTAAAAAGCATAAGGTATAACTCGTTGAAAAATATTATAAAATTATTTAATGAAAATGATATAGACTACTATTTAATTAAGGGAATGATTTTCTCAAAGTATATTTATAACGATTTTTATGCTAGAGAAGACAATGATTTAGATATACTTGTTGAGAAAAGAGATTTTAAAAAGATAAACCTCCTTTTACTAAATAATGGGTATAAAAGCAATTTTGATAAAGATTTTGATGTAATCAACTATCTGGATGCATATGAAATAAAGTACCACGATGGGAAAGGTTCTGTAATAGAGTTAAAACTAGCAACTAGTAGTATTAGAAATGATAGTACATTAACGTTCTTGAAGAGTAATCCTGTTTTTGTTGAAATAGGTGACATAAAAGTAAAGACCCTAAATCTAGTTAATAGTTATTTACTATTGTGTACAAGTGTATTTGCAAATATTGAAGGTGAATTTGCAAAATTTAAAATTAGAGATTTTGTAGACTTGTATCACTTTTCTTTAAAGAGGGAAATATTCGGAAATTGGAAAGAAGTTGTATGTCAGGCTAATAGTTTAGGTATATTAAATCAATTAAAAGGTGCTTTATTAGTCCTTAATGAACTAACTGACAACAGTTTTCAATCTTTTATTAATGAAGTTGAAGAAATATTTTGCATAGGTAAATATGATTTTTCTTATGAGAGTGGATTTTTACATGATTGGGGCGATATTGATTCCATTATTAGTTTAACTAAAGATAGAGATAAGCATCTTAAGAAACTATATTTTTTAGATAGTATCCGTGCTTATAGTACGAAAAATAAAAACTTCAAACTTCCGAAATTAATTGATGATAAAAATATATCAATGGAATTTGTGAGTTTAAGAAATATGGAGTTAGATATTAATGAACATATCAAAGTACAACTAGAGAAAAATTGTATTTTATTTGCTCTTGATATTAATAATTTTAACTTTGTTTGTAAGAGATATTTAATGTTTTATGATGTTAATCAGAATAACCCAAGAACAATCATTGAATTACAAGTATCGCCTGAAAAAGAAATAAAATATCAGATTGTAAAAGGGGATACCGATTTAGACTGTGAAATGAATTGGGATGGAAATTCCATTTTTATTAGACTAGATATCAATAAATTTTCTTCATTCAAAGAATATAAAATGATTGCGTTTAAAACATTTTATACAGTAAATGTCGGTGGAATTGATTATGCATTAAATAGTGTCGATTCTGAATATCTAATGCTCAACCCTCATGTTTTAAAAGTTCATTTAAAAGGTAGTGAGAAAGTTGATTGAAATAACTAACCTTAACAAAATATACAAAATAAGAAAAAGAGTTTCAGAAGGGAAATTTTCGGTTCTTAAAAATTTCTTTTCTACTCAGTATAATGACATTAATGCAGTATCCGATTTATCTTTGTATATAAAAAAAGGGGAAATTGTTGGATATATCGGAACTAATGGAGCAGGAAAGTCTACTACAATTAAGATGATGACAGGTATATTAAATCCTACAAGTGGATCTATACGAGTAAATGGTATGGATCCCTTCAAGGATCGTTCAAAGTATGTAAAAGATATTGGAGTAATTTTTGGCCAAAAGTCACAGCTTTTTTGGGATATTCCTGTAATTGAATCATTAAAACTATTGAAAAAAATTTATGATGTACCACAAAAGGATTTTGATGAGAGGTTACAATATTTTTCAGATGCTTTAAAGTTGGATGAAATTTTAAATCAATCAGTCAGACAGCTATCATTAGGTCAAAAAATGCGGGCTGAATTTGCAGCAGCATTTTTACATAATCCGAAAGTTGTTTTTTTAGATGAGCCTACAATAGGATTAGATGTAAACATCAAATATCAAATCCGAAAATTTGTTAAAAAGATGAATATGAAGTTTGATACTACTATTATTTTAACTACTCATGATTTACAGGATATCGAGTATTTATGTCATAGAGTAGTAATAATTAATAAAGGGACAAAAATGTTTGATGGGCCACTTAGAGATGTATATGGATTATTTGATTCAAAGAAAACTGTAATTGTGACACATGACGAACGAAAACCAATTAAGTTGGGGAATGAATTCTTTAACCTGGTAAATATTGAGCAAACAAATGGTAATTCTACTTCGAAATTGACCTTTTTAAATAGAGAGGTAGAAACGGCTAAACTTATAAATTCCTTATTAGAAAATAATGAAATAAATGACTTGACAGTTAAAAATTCAACAATAGAAGAAATCATTCGATCGATATACGTGAGGTAATTTTAATGAGAAATTATTGGATGTTCTATGCAGTGTCAATGCAAGAGTTTATAGCTTATAGGCTCAGCTTAATTTTTGAATTTTTAGGGTTATTAATAAAAACTTTATTGGTGTTTAGTTTTTGGAGTGTTTTTGTAAAAAATGGTAACCATGTGGGGTTTGAGTCTAATAATGAAGTTTTAGGATATATGGTAGTTGCAGCAATATTACCTACTATTATTAGTAGTGAAGCAGGAGTAAATTTAGGTAAGAGGATTTTAAGTGGTGATATTGCTACAGATTTGATAAAACCGTATAACACAATTGTTATGTTATCTGTAAAAAGTTTATTTTTTAATATTTTCAAATTTATCTTGTTTTTTATTCCAATTGTTACCCTTTACAATTATTTAGGTTTAATTTCAGTAAAACCTCAAAATATTCCACTATTTATTGTCAGCATTTCACTAGCAACATTAACAATGCTTTTACTGTACTTATTTATCGGTATGATATCTTTTTGGACAGAAAATTGGTGGGGGATAAAAATATTGTTCGATGGAATAATTACTTTTTTCTCTGGTGCGATTATTCCAATCACACTTTTTCCTAAATGGCTACAATCTCTGAATTCTTTTTTACCATTTCAATATACGATTTTTCTTCCATCAAAGTTATTAATAACTGAATCTGGAGCAGAGTTTTGGATGGCAATCTTGCCCCAACTAGTGTGGATATTTGTGTTGGTAGTGATATTTTATTTTACGTGGAGATTTGCATTAAGAAGACTTGTTATATTTGGGGGATGATTAAGTTTTGAAATATTTTTTCTTGTATTTTGCTTACATGAAAACATTTTTGATCAAAATGATGGAATATAGAATAGATTTCATTATTGGTACTATTTCAATCGTAGTTCAACAAGTAATACTATTATCATCTATAACAATAATATTTAATAACATAAACACTGTTGAAGGATTTTCGAGAGGAGATTTTCTTTTTATGTATGGGATTTCCACTTTAGGGAGTGCGATTTGCTATACCTTTTTTGATGGTCTTTGGACTATTGGTGGACACTATATAAAAAAGGGATTATTAGATAGGATCTTGCTGAGACCTATTAATCCTCTTTTTCAAATAATTTCTGAAAGAATTAAAATTGAGGGAATAGCCTCAATAATACTAGGGATTTCCATATTACTTGTATCGGGTAAAGCGTATATTGATTATGGTAGTTTAGGTGAAGTTATTTTACTTATTATATTTTGTGTTAGCTCAGCTTTTATTTTCGCGGGAATTTTATTAAATGTTGCTACACTTGCATTTTGGATTGTGGATAGTTTATCGCTTATGCAACTCGTTAACAATTTTGCTGAGTATGGAAGGTACCCTATAAGTATTTATCCTAAATTCCTAGCTATCTTACTAAGTACAGCATTACCTTTTTTATTTACTTCGTTTTTTCCATCGAGCTATTTTATATTTAAAGACGAGTTTCAAATTATATCTTTACTAACTCCACTTGTAGCAATTTTTATATGGATGATAGGTATTTTATTTTGGAATATTGGTTTAAAGAGATATGGAAGCTCAGGGACTTAAAGATTAGGATGTTAATCTTCAAATTTCTTTTATTATAGTATTGTAAATGTAAACAATCTTAAATATTATATCTTGAACCAATCTAAACAAATAAAAATTAGTCGTGTTTTAAATATCATATTGATTCCTTTTTAGTAGATACCTTTGGTTGGGTTGCTCATACTCAGATTAGAGTAGGGTACATACTTGAAGTGGTAGGAGATAGAGACATAATTATTCGCTCTCATCAAAATAACGACTTATTAATGGGTGAAGCTCTAATATTGAAAGGGAAATGTACAGAGATAATAAAGTTGTCAAAAGAAATACAAGTCATTTTATTCAACAATCAGCACTCATTTTCCTTTTTAGAATCAGATTTTATTAACACTATATGGGGGATATCTTATGCAAAATTCATTTTCTAGAGTATTGATTAAAGATACGAGTAATAAAATTTTAATCATTCAAGATAGAGCTGACGTGTGGAATTTTCCAGGTGGAAAACAGGAGTTGAATGAGACTCCACTTGAATGTGCTAAACGAGAAGTTAAAGAAGAGATTGGATTACACGTTGAAGATCTTACAGAGATATATCAAGGGAATTTTCGTTTCGGGGATACTCAATGGCAAGGATACTTCTATTTTGCAAATTCTGTTAGTGGTATTCCATTTATAAATGAGTTAGAGAAGATAAAGGAAATACAATTTATCAATAGATATGAAGTGATTAATTTTCCGTTAGAATTAACAGAAATTATTCGGAAAATATTAAAAAGCCCTCAACTCCAAACAAAATTAACTAACTGGAAATAGGGTGTAACTAATTTTAAAATTAGTTAGTCAATTAATTACTGTCATCTGTATACCACGGTAGCAGTAATAACCCAAAACTATTCCATTAAATGATACTATTGTTGAATAGACCTTTAGATTTTCAAATGACATTATTGTCTTTTACAGAAAAGATATTGTGATTTGTGTGTACGTTAATGTATTAAAGTAAATGAAGCGAGAAGGCGCTGAATTAGCAAGGAATAATTAGAACGACGTAATGTGAGGATTTAATATATACTACGATCTTTTTATATTTAATATTTACGCTTATTTGGGAGAATATATCCTTTGCAATAATATTAAATAGGCAAGCGGATACGCTAAACACAGCAGTTTTGTCATCATAGAAAAGTCCTATGTAAAATAGAAAAACTAGAATAGTCATAAGTAAATCTCATTATTAGCTTTCTTCACTTGCTGTTTTATAAATTTTTTGGTTGTTCTCAATATCCGACATGTACACATACAGAACCAATCAGTAAATGAGTTGTGATGAAAATCCAGCTCTTTTTCTGATTGGTTCTGTTAATATTAATTGTTGACTTTCGAACAAAAGAAAACCGCCTCTTATAGAGAGCCGTTTTACTTATATGCATTCTTATGCAAATTCTGAAGCATATTCTTCGTATATCTTTAATGTATTAAGCAATCGAGCTGATTCAATCATGATTTCGTTCGATGAATCAGCTACAGAAATGACAATAAATCGATTATCATTTCTGTCTCCAAACAATCCTTCTGATTCAAGTTCCATTAACACATTTAACGATTCTTTCAACAGTGTATTTACTCCCATGTTAAAGTCACCTTCGACGGTTTCATGATAGTTCTTAATAATTTTGTTCACTTCATCAAACATTCCGGAATCGTCCCATTCGCTCCACTCAACAGCTCCATATCTATAATAATTGTATAAAGGGTGCGATTTATTAACTTTGATCAGTCTTTCTTTATTAGCCACTGGTCCAATGCTACTGACACAATCGTCTGTAAATATGGAGTACCCATATATTGTATCAACACCGCACCTAGTTATAAGTTCGTTATAATGACAACGAATTGCATTTTTTAACTCAACATATAAACTTTCTTGAAGATGCATTTTCACCGTATTTCCCCCGTTCTTTTTGTAGCGACATGTTGTTACATACTTCAACCTTACCATGAAAATCAATACTAAACGTTAACTGATCCTTTATATAAAGAATACGTGAAAAAATTGAGGTTCAATTAAAAAATAACCTTTCAGATTTAGTTGTATGGGATTTTGATGAAGTTATTAATACAATGAGTCGTATTTTTTATAAAAACGCATGTAAAGGGAGAAACGGACTTTATATGCATTTTTAGGTTTTTTAGAGAAAATAAAAAGGGTAGTCATTATTTACGACTTAACCCTTTGTCTATGATCTGACGAATTGCTCCGTTTCGGTTACTAATCTTGTTATCGTGCCAAAAATTTTCAGAAAGATGGCTGAAAATGTAGTGAATTTCTTGTGTGAAGTTATTTTAAAAATTCATTGTAGAAAGAGAATGGTAAATAAATAGAAAAGCACCCGGAATGAGTGCTTTTTAAACGTAATCGGCTGGTCTTATTCACATAGTGTACCCTTATATTTTACTCGCCAAAAATTTTCGCCATCTTTTTTCGTCATTGATACCATTTTAAATTCGATAGATTGACCTTCTATTTCTCTTGTAATGTAATTTGGAATATACTCATCTTCACTATAATGCTCATTATAATAAACCGTTCTACAAGATTGAGCATAAGCCTCTTTATTTTTTTCTTTTACAGATATCTCACTTGCACTTGCTGTAATTCCGCCAGTTAATAAAACACCCGTTGTTAATGCTCCTACAACTAATTTCTTAAACATTAAGACACCCCTTTTTAATTAGAATAGTATTACCATTTAAATATATGATAATGCTGTTAGGTATGTAAATATTAGGTAATTTTAGAAATTGTTTTTTTGAATTTTCTCATTTTAACGCTTGAAAATTTGCTTAGGAATAGAAATATTCTTACCATGGGTTATTCTTTGAATCGTTTCCGTAGCTCTATGAAGTAGTTTTTTGAAAAATCCGATTTTAAGTCAGATTGGGGATAAAAGTAATCCTATGCCCTATTTTTACCCGTATCTTGGCTGTATCCCTTGTAAAGAAAAGGGGTACGTAGAATGGAAGAAGGTCTTATTTCCTTTAAGCAAATGTTTAAAGGAATTCTGCTTATGATCGTTAGTTTTTGGATCATTATGTTTCTCGTGTATGGAAAAAGCCTGTTATAATAGTAAAGAATAACTTGGGTACAAATTGATAATGAAATGGGGAAATATGCTAGATGAAAGCAACCGGAGTAACTAGAAAAGTAGATGAATTAGGGCGTGTAGTAATTCCAAAGGAACTTAGAAATACGCTTGGTATTAAAGAAAAATCACCATTAGAGATTTTTGTAGAAGGGGAAGACATTGTTTTACAGAAGTATCAGCCTGGTGGTGTTTGTGCATTAACAGGAGAAGTTTCAACTCATAACAGAGCATTAGCAAATGGTAAGATAACATTAAGTCCAGAAGGTGCAGAGTTATTACTAAAAGAATTAGAACAGTATCTTGTCAAATAAGTGCTCCTTTCAAGGGGCTTTTTTTTATGGTTAACATAATAATTTCACGTACCGCAATGATTTAAAAAACTAAAACAATACAATAATAGTCTACATTTAATCTTGTGTAGACTTAATCAGCTAAATGAAGAATGTATTGTATATTTTGGATAGATTTCTTGCGAAATATATACCTAGAGCAGTATTTCGATTTAAATATGATACGATAGTTATATATTCGTTTTGCTAGTAAAAGGGGATGAGTGTCGATGAAAAACCACATAAAAGTAAATGGAAAAATCCTTCAAACAAATAAAAAATGGTCACATCTCAAGCAAAGACAAAGGCAACATATTTCTAATTGGTTACGTAGAGAATATACACAGTTTGTAAAAACACATTATAGAAAACCTAGGAAGTATGAACATGATGAGATTCTTCATGAAGTGATGAATCAAATACAGGAACGTGAAATTTGGATTCCTAATGGTGAAGTAAAAAGATATTATCTAAGCAAAATAGGAAAATGGTTTAGAAAAATAGAAAGTGAATGGGAATCACAGATATCCAACAGTGAAAAGCAGCAGGTATTAGAAGAAAAGTAAATACAAAGAAATCAGGGGGAGATTTCATGTATAATTTACAAGAAGATATGTATGAACAATTGAAAGAAAAAAAAGGGGAAGTTACTGTATTTTTAAAGAATGGCGTTCCAGTACGTGGGCAGATCCTTGCAACAGATAAATTTACCGTCCTAATGATGGTTCATGGTAAACAACAACTAATCTACAAACAAGCAATCTCTACACTTGCTATATAAAAAATGATTGTATTATATAAAAGGAGAGGGATATATTGATTTTTTTATTTCGATTTGACATAAAGGATGCTGGAATGGATTTTATCTTAAACGAAAAAATAGCTGAAGATAAACTTGAAAATGGAGTGATACGATGAATAAGACGTATGATGTCATCATTACCGGTGCTAGATGTGCCGGCTCTACCCTGGCAATTTATCTTGCTAAGGCAGGTTTCCATGTGTTGTTAGTGGACCGAGCGAATTTTCCAAGGGACACATTATCAACCCATACCTTTTTCAATAATACTGTCGCTCTTCTTCGAGAAACCGGTGTCCTGGACAAGTTATTGGAAACAAAAGCACCGCCGGTACGGGATATTAAATTTCAATTTGAGGATACCGTGATAGAAGGTCTCATCCCTGAGGTTTACGGAGAGGAAAGTTGTTATTGTATTAGAAGAACTTATCTCGATCATATTCTACTTGAACAAGCCAAATCCCAAATGAATGTAACTGTTTTAGAAGGATTTCGTGTGACGGATGTCATCCGTGATGACGAAACAGTGATAGGGGTGAAAGGTTTAGACGGCGACAACGAGAAACAAGAATTTTTAGCTCGCCTGGTAGTCGGGGCAGACGGCCGATCCTCTATTATTCGCAAGCTGGTAAAAAGTGAACTCAAAATAAGTATTCCAGCAACAGTCGGCATCTATTTCGGGTATTTCTCTGGATTTCGCCACGATAATGTCCCTAAATTTGAAGTATACAAGGTAAAAGATAACACAGCCATTCTCTTTCCGACGAATGATGATTTATATGTAATTGTCGGCATTTTCCCATTAGAAAATAAGGAATTGATAGAACGGTTGAAATTAAATCCGGAAAGCTGTCTACGCAATTTCTTTACAGATAACTTTCCGAATACAACAATTGGGGCGCGCTTGAAAAATGCAGAACTAGTAGAACCGGTCAAAGGCATTCTCGGATATGATAATTACTGGTATAAAGGAATGGGAAAAGGATGGGCGCTGGTTGGAGATGCAGTTTGTTTTAAAGATCCTGGCATGGCGCAGGGTATCCATGATGCTATATGTGGAGCACGTATATTATCCAATATTCTATCAAAATATAAGGGACAATCCGATCAATCAAATCAAATGTCTGAAGAATATCAAAAGGCTATAGAAGATGAGTTTATGGTTCGGTTTCACATGGGATGCCAAATTTCGAAGAATGAACGCATATCTGAACAACAGGATGCTGTCAACAAGCTAATCAGTTCCCATCCAGAGGCTATAGAGAAGTTTTTAGGGATTTACAATTATGCAAACGAGCCCGCTGCTTTAGAAAAAGAACTCGCACGAATTATGCAATCGATGTAGCAATGATATTAGAGATTAAGTGATTTAAGTACAAAAATAATTCACTATGAACCTCCCCACTTACTCGCTTCCGCTTGAAGTGGGGATTTCTTAGCATCAACAAAAATAAGGTCCCATGAGAAGCGGATTTTCCATCTCCTCTCTGCACCTATGCAGGGACTCCTTTTCTTCATTTGACTAAGCAACTTCTGCACATGCAGAAGGGTGGGAACACACCGTCTACTACTTTTTGCTTACGCAATCCACAAATACTTTCTCTTCGTTTCTTCCGGGATATGACACATCTTTCCGTACAGTTCTTTTGCCAAAATGTTGCGGGCACCGTGAATGTCCCAGTGTTCTTCGTAGCCGCACACACAAACGTAGTTACGTGTCCGCACTTTCTTTCTTCTTTGGCAACAAGGGCATGTTTGAGAAGTGTATGCTTCGTCTACGAGAAACAATAGAGGTACCTTTAGCAATCTAACCTATTTCGAGGCTGGAGCCAGAGTGACTTCGGGTGATGTTACCTTGTCATAAAAATCTAAGAATTTGTCACGATCGGCGCTATCACGGTAAGCCATGGCGACACGTGGATGTTCATTAAATACACCAGAGATCATGTAAGGTATGATATAGCCTCACTCCCACTCTTGTCGCATTTCTAACAAGAGTATATCTTACTAGTGAATTCTGTATATATTATTATGTGGGGTACCGCCAGCATTTCGGAAAAAAACCACGCTAAGCAAAAAATACAATAAGCTGTCCATATGGGAAGTGAAATTTATACTTTATCATTGGTCTTTTTTAATCTACTAGCCCTTAATTCTTTGAAATTCTTGATTAATTCTTCTCCGAAAATATAAATAACTTTTTCCCATGGATGCCCTAAATAACCCCACTTAAAGTCTTTTTGCAAAAAGAAATAATAATCTCCATCCGGAAAAAATGGGATTTTCCATTGATGATCATCTTCGTTTAGATTTAAATTTAAACTAGGATTCATCCAGTAGCCAGCATGCTGCCAATCTAACGCATATATATATTCATGTTTCTCGGTACATAAAATAAGAGCTTCCAATAATATATGATCAAAAATATAATCATCGTCATCAGTCCATTTTCCTTCAAAATAATTAGGTAAATCATAAGTAATATATGGACAAGAAAATTTAAATGATTGGTCACCATCAATATTAGGATTAAAAGCAAATTCATCATAAAATCTATCCCAAACATTCTCATATTCTTGTTCATTTAACAAAATCCATTTTTTCAAACTCCGTACCTACTTTCTAATATTATTATATAATTAAAATACCACGATGAAATTGTATATTCTATTCATTGCTAATTTACATAACACATTATTATCAGTAGCAAGGAAAAGGAGGAACCCTACTCTCTCAAGGGAACCTCCTTTTTTCGTTCTATGGACCTATGCATTTTTTCATACATTCCCATTCTGGCGCGGTTTTAGGTTTCTCGTTTGTTTTTGGATCCACCAAAAAACTGTATTAAATCTTGTTTGATCCTAGGGGTCACTATATATGAACACTACGTATTTGACTTTCTCAATAACCAACATTACTTAACGTGGTAAAATAATATTCGGATGGGAATCCAATGTTATTAAAATTAAAGTGGTTATCAAGTCGGAGGAAGGCACTTTAGGGTGTCTTTTCTTTTTAAAATATATAGGTGCACCATCCCTTTCCTAATAGAGGTCCCCTCATGCCTCCTTACAGGGAGAATGATAAGGTATTTTTTTATTTACCCAATTACCGAGCTCTCACATGTTTTAAATAGTTACAATACTTGTATTGCTTCAATAACATATGATCATTCTTAAGAATGTCATTGAAATGTACCAATAGATTCTAGTGTAGCAAAATAAATTGTGCTATGATGTGAGCAAATATAAAGCTATCTAACGGAGGGATTCACATGCCGCATATTGTGTTTCGTGGAATTACTACTGAACAATTAAAATACATAAGCAAGCCATTAGTAGAAGAGCTTGCAGAGATTTGTGAGTGTGGTACGGATAATTTTACGTTGGAACTACCAAGTTCTACGTTTGTATTCAATGGAGAAGAAATAGAAGCGTTTCCTCTTATTGAAGTGAAATGGTTCGAGCGTGGACAGGAAATTCGTGATCGATTTGCCAAGGCCATTACTACATATGTAATGGATTTTGGACTTCCAGAAGTAGAGGTTGTATTTACGGTTTTCACAGAATCAGCGTATTATATTAACGGGAAGCATTGTGCAAGTTAGAGCCATTTGAAAGATTTTTGTAACATTTAAAAGGGGTAGAACTACATCGTTATCAAGCTAACTAGACAAAATACCCCCTAAAAAGAAAAAGGCGTTATTCTTTCTGAGAAATCATAGGAAAGGATAACGCCTTTATATCAATATGACGGTATACTATATGAAAATTAACATTGTTCCAAATGTATATATTGTGTTCATAATCATTTAAAAGGCAATGAGTTGAATCATGGGGATCTTAACTATCTAATGTAAGCAAAATAGGGGGCGTATTTCATGTATAATTTACAAGAAGATATGTATGAACAATTGAAAGAGAAAAAGGGGGAAGTTACTGTATTTTTAAAGAATGGCGTTCCAGTACGTGGGAAGATCCTTGCAACAGATAAATTTACCGTCCTAATGATGGTTCGTGGTAAACAACAACTAATCTATTAACAAGCAATCTCTACACTTGCTATTTAGTGAGTACCGCCAGCATTTCGGAAAAAACCACGTTAAGCAAATTTCAACACAAAATAGCCGACTTTAATCCCTTTAAGACTAAATCGGCGGTTTTATATTCAAAACTTAGTTGTTTGTAATATCAAAAGAAAATGTTTCTTTTAGTCCCTTTTTCCCGTCAGTAGTGATTTTTATTGCTCTTGTTTTAGGTAAACGTTGAACCCAATTTAGTTCTAATAGTCTTTCTAGAAGGGCATTTCCTAATGCTCCCGCAAGGTGGTGACGTCTTTCACTCCAATCTAAACATTTGTGTGTAAATGAACGACGCTTTTTCTTAACCCTTTCAAGATCAATTTGAAAATTTGTAAAGAATGACTCCCCTTTTTCAGTAACAGTAAACCCGTCCTTTTCTTCATAAATAACACCTATTTTAATTAAAGAATCTGTTAATTGTACTCCTAAATTTCCCGCAAGATGATCATAACATGTTCTTGCAAAACGCATCGCTTTATCTTCCGAAGCCTGTTTTAATGATTTAATTTCAATGGGTGGAGCTATTGATAAAAATGACTCCATAACTTGAGCAACTTCCGGATTTCGAATTCCATAATATCGATGTCTCCCCTGTTTTTCAACTATAACTACATTCGCATCGACCATTTTTGTCAAATGGAAACTAGCCGTCTGTGGTTTGATTCCTGCCATATATGCTAATTCGCTTGCAGGGTGGAATCTACCATCTAATAAGACTGTTAATATTGTTGCACGAGAAGCTTCACTCACAAGAGTAGCAATCATCGCTACATTTGGACTTGCGTTCATTTTAAATTCCCCCTAATGTAATCCATGTTTCGATGATAATCGAAATGTTTATATTCTACAATAAATAAGGAAGAACATATGAATAGGAGGAGAAATAAAGATGAAAAAAATGGCTCAGGTTTCAAACACAGAGACTATTAAACCTAAAATTTTATACTACGGAACTCCTGTGATTTTACTAAATTCACTAAATGAAGATGGAACAGTAAACATCAGCCCTATGTCATCATCATGGGCATTAGGAGATTTTATTATATTAGGAATTGGAGTTGGCGGGAAAGCTATCGAAAATTTAGAACGACATCCTGAATGTGTAATCAATGTTCCGAGTCCTTCATTATGGGAGAATGTTGAACAATTAGCCCCCTATACAGGGAAAAACCCCGTTCCAGATTATAAGAAAAAGAATGGGTTTACATATAAAAAAGAAAAATATGATATTAGTAGATTAACACCTACTGAGTCTAAATCGGTAAAACCTACTCGAATTATGGAATGTCCAATTCAAATTGAGGCAAGGGTGAAGCATATTCGAATTCCTGATTATTCTCCTGATTTTGCAATTGTTGAGACACAAGCCATACATGTACACGCTCATAAGGAAATCATTCTTGAAGAAAATCATATTGACCCAAATAAATGGAGCCCACTTATATATAATTTCCGTCATTATTTTGGTCTTGGTAACCAGTTAGGTAAAACCTTTCGATCCGAAATATAAATAAATATATTATCTTTTAAAGTGGACAATCCTTTCCTAATTAAAGTTAAATATTGTAGTAAGAAACCGAATTCCACCTGTTAAGGAATTCGGCTTCTTTATTATTTTTAACTTTCTTAATTTGAATTTATTATATAATCTTTTACAAGTTACTCTTGATTCATATAATTAAATAACTTTTTAATGAAAGTTTAGATTTAAAGGTATACCTTTATAAACAACTATTTATTTTTCCTTTTGGTGAAGGTAATAGATCAGTTAACATTTTAATAAACGTCGACTTTCCAGCACCAGATAGCCCTTAATTTAACAGAATAATAACCTTCATGTATAGCAAACACTTTAAATTGTGTCTAAATGTATAATTTTCTTTTTTTGTATGACTTAACTCATAAAGTTGCATGCCAATAACCTATAACTTTGCATAAAATTTTTGGTTTCAAAGCTTAATATTGCAAAATTACCTTTCAAAATAACACATATATTTGCAGAAAGTTTATTTTGGAAGCATAACATTGCAGAAAGTTTTTACATTATGAAGCCTTGAAATAAAATTCGATTAAAAATATTGCTCACCCTGTCTTAAAATGAATAAGGGAATTCCTTTTGAAAAAATATTAATCAAAATAGATTCTCGCGTTAGTTGTTCAGCCGAGATATATGTAATTTTGGTGTAACAAAAACTGTTTTGCTAATAATGTTACAAATTATTTTTGGTTAAACATATTAATTGATTATTAAAATGATATAATATCGTTATATTAATTAAAGGAATCTTTAAAGGAGTTTATATGAGGGATAGGAGATATAAAGAAAGTCGTTTCGCTAAATTTAAACGTAAATTTTCAATTGAGCTAGATTATTCTACATTAAGTTTAATTCGTATGATTAAAGAGCTTTTATATCCATACTACAAAATATTCTTTACAAGAAAGAGCTTAATACTATTCACTATATTTATTTGCATGACTCCTTTTTTAATTAAAGGGTATAACAGCTATAAAGAGTATTCGATTGAATATGATAAAGTTAAGGCTCGAGAAATGATTAGTAATTGTAATAATCCATACGCTTTTTGGCAAGGCGTTAACGGGAAGTCATGTGATGATGCCAGGAAAGTACTTTATGGTGAAGAAGCTTTTTTAAAGATGAAACGTGAATTGGTTAGGACTGGTGAAATAACGGAAAAAGATTATTTATACAGTCAATATAAAAGAGAAATGGAAGATGAATACGAAAGATTAAAGTAAAAAGAACTTAATCAATATTGGTTAAGTTCTTTTTATTTGTTTTTTATGGAATTATCAAGTGTTTTGCATTACTCAAAAAGAATTAGCGTGTGTTTTATATCATTTGGATGGTGGGACCCCATCGCTATCAAGCTAAGTTTTTGATATACCCCTTAAATAAAATTTTTATTTTTTTACAGGTAATTTCTTTGAAAGATCAGCTTATTTTTTTAGTTAATGAGATATGTGGTGGTTATCTTGCTATTTAGATATGCAATTAGGCATTTTCTATTTATTTTAATTTCCTCTATGATAATATGTAATCTATATATATTTATATTAAATAAAGAGTGGGAATGATTAATGAAGAAACAGTCTCAATATATGTATCATTTAATTATTAGCATACTATCACTTTTAGCTATACTATTTTTGTTTTTTGGAAACTATAAAAGTACTATTTTTAAGTACTCATTTATCTTTATATGTTCAATTAATATGATAATGAATTTCCTTTCTTATTATAAAAAAAGAAATAATTAGTTCTCCATAAAATTAAAAAACACGCTATTCTTTCTTTAAATCATAGGAAAGGATGGCGTTTTTATGTCTGTTTCTGTGTCTGACGAATTACAACTATTTGCTCAAGAGATTCAAAGTTTTTTATTTCCAAATACCTTACGGAATCTTGCTAGAGATGTTGGTTTTGTGCAACGAACCAGTAAGTACCAAGCAAAAGATTTAGTAGCTTTATGTGTATGGGTGAGCCAAAATGTAGCTATGACTTCTTTAACTCAGTTATCTAGCTGTTTAGAAGCATCAACAGAAGTACTCATCAGTCCTGAGGGACTGAATCAACGGTTTAACAAGGCGGCCGTTCAACTTTTACAACACCTACTAGCCGAACTACTAAGCAAAAAATTGGCCGCATCTATGCCGATTTCTTCTCCATACACTTCTGTTTTCAAGCGTATTCGTATTTTAGATTCAACTGCATTTCAACTCCCGGATGTATTTTCATCGGTTTATCCAGGTGCAGGAGGATGCAGCCATACAGCTGGAATAAAAATTCAACTTGAGTATGATTTATTAAGTGGACAGTTCCTACATATTCATACAGGTCCAGGTAGACAACATGATCGCACTTACGGCTCTCTGTGTGTCCCAACTATAACAGCGAATGATTTATGTATCCGAGATTTAGGTTATTTTCATTTGAAAGATCTTCAACATATACAAGATAAAAAGGCTTACTATATCTCTCGTATCAAGTCTAATACAAGTATCTATCAGAAAAATCCTAACCCTGATTACTTTCAAGATGGACGAATCAAAAAGGTACAGAGTATATACAGATAGATATGGAGGTTTTAATGAACTCTCTTCAACCAGGACAAACATGTGAAATATCCAAGGCTTATGTAGGAATGACTGATAAAGTCCCAGCTCGTGTGATTGTTCATCGACTAACAAAAGAACAACAAAAAAAACGATTACAATATCAAGCTGTAAGAGAAAAAAAGAAAGGAATGAAGTATTCTCCTCGTAGTAAACGACTCAGTGGTATCAATGTATATATGACAAACACCTCTACAGATATTGTCCCGATGGGACAGGTACATGACTGATATTCTTTGCGTTGGCAAATCGAAATTTTATTTAAAACGTGGAAGTCATTCTTTCAAATCCATCATTGTAAAAAGATAAAACCAGAACGATTGGAGTGCCATTTATATGGTCAATTGATTGCCATTCTACTCTGTTCTTCTATCATGTTTCAAATGCGCCAATTGCTCCTCATGAAGAAAAAACGAGAGCTTAGTGAGTATAAAGCCATATATATGATTAAAGACTATTTTCTTTTTCTATTCCAAACTATACAAAAAAACACCCAAGAGCTATCAAAGGTGTTACTTCGTCTGTTCAATCTCCTACAGCAAAACGGGAGAAAATCTCATCGATATGAGAAGAAAACAGTCTTTGATATATTAGGTGTCGTTTACAATTGTACCATGTCTGATAATCAAGCGGCTTAAATCAAAAAAATGAAACCCGTTAGGGTTTATTTCGTATGCAAATCTTTCAATCACCTACACTTGCCCTTTAGAAAAAAGAAACAATCTCGCCTAAAATTGACTTTGTATAAGCATAGCTTGATGGTGATGGGGTACCGCCAGCATTTTGGAAAAAACCCACGCTAAGAGTATGCAAAATTTTATCATTTTAGCCAAGAAGACTCCTTCCTCAAGGAACGCGAAGTGAGTAGGTGGGAGATGAATTGGCTTCGAACAAGGGATGGCAGGAAGCCATCTTAATTGTTCGACATACATAAACTGTTACTTCACTACCTATCGAATGTACGTTTGTTGTATAATAGACACATATCGAAATGGAGGTGAAACGAATGATGATCAATAAAGCATATAAATTTCGTATCTATCCAAATCAAGCACAAGCGACCCTAATCAATAAAACGATTGGCTGTTCTCGTTTTGTATTCAATCACTTCTTATCTCTATGGGATAATGCATACAAAGAAACAGGAAAAGGTTTGACATATGGTACATGCTCCGCCAAACTTCCTGCCATGAAGAAAGAGTTTGTTTGGCTAAAAGAAGTGGATAGTATTGCGATTCAGTCGTCTGTTCGCAACCTCGCGGATGCTTATACACGCTTTTTCAAAAAATAAAACAGTGCCCCGCGTTTCAAATCTAAGAAAAACAACGTACAATCTTACACCACAAAACAAACAAATGAAAACATTGCCGTTATAGGAAACAAAATTAAGTTGCCAAAACTAGGTCTTGTTCGATTTGCCAAAAGTCGTGAAGTAAAGGGACGTATTGTAAATGCTACAGTTAGACGGAACCCTTCTGGCAGATACTTTGTGTCATTGTTAGTTGAAACAGAAGTGCAAGAACTTCCGAAAACACATTCTTACATTGGAATGGATGTAGGACTAAAAGATTTCGCCATATTATCAGATGGAACAACCTATAAAAATCCGAAGTTTTTTCGATCATTAGAAGAAAAGTTGGCAAAAGCACAGCGTGTTCTTTCTAGAAGAATGAAAGGATCTTCTCGCTGGAATAAACAACGAGTAAAAGTAGCTAGAATTCATGAATATATGACAAATGCTAGAAAAGATTACTTGGACAAAATCTCAACTGAAATCATCAAAAACCACGATGTTATCGGTATAGAGGATTTGCAAGTATCGAATATGTTAAAGAATCATAAGTTAGCAAAAGCAATTAGTGAGGTATCATGGTCTCAGTTTCGAACTATGTTGGAATATAAGGCAAAATGGTACGGCAAACAAATCATTGTTGTGTCGAAAACATTTGCTTCCAGCCAATTATGTTCTTGTTGTGGATATCAAAACAAAGACGTTAAAAATCTAAACCTACGTAAATGGGACTGCCCTTCTTGTCTTACACACCATGATAGGGATATTAACGCAAGTATCAATCTAAAGAATGAAGCGATAAGGCTTCTAACCGCAAGGACTGCGGAGATAGCCTAATAAATTAGAGTTCGATAGAACTCTTTACTTAGGAATCCCCCTCTTCTAAACGAAGTGAAAGTGGGGGTAGTTCAATGAGTATTATACAAATCAAGGGTATGCGAAAATGAAAGGCTATCACGGTTTAGACGGAACAATTAAAGTTTTAGAAGCAAGAAGAGATATTGAAAGAGAAATATTTGATATGTTAAATATAAAAAAGACAAAAATTAATAATTCACAGTATGAAGCTATCAAATATAAGTCAATGATAATTGAAAAATTGAAATCACTTGAATTTCTAGATTAATGTAGTGCTTTAATTGAGCAAGAAACTAAGAATTTTTAACTTCCGCTTTCGATAATTATTTAAATAAGCTGTCCATATGGACAGCTTATTGTATTTTTTGCTTAGCGTGGTTTTTTTCCGAAATGCTGGCGGTTCCACTACTAGTATTCTTGCATTTAAATTATTTTTAATATATTATATTTATATGTCTATATAAAGATTAATGTATACAAAGAATTACCAAAATGTAATATAACTTATGCTTGTCTTTTTAATATGTATCTAGTAAAAAGTACATTTTTTATCAATACAATTATGTTTTCAATATAAATGGAAGCTTTTAAATGGAAGTTTATTTACTTTCAATGATAGGAGTTAGTTGTTCTAGAACATAGAGGAACAAGGCACCATACAGAGTAATCTGACGAACCTAAGAAATACTGTATGCAGTTTGTTCATCTCAAGTACAACAAGAGAGCCTTACCTCTCTAGGCAAGACTCCATTAGTGTAGTTGTATAATTTTTACATATCAAATAAGAAACAGAAAATATATAACACAAAGTAGCAGAACCCTACCATTCCGCCTACAGCTAATACCTGTTTAACCCAACTCTTAAATTTTAGATTACTGTAAATCTCTTGTACTCTTTCCATATTTCCTCCTATTAAGAAGAACCCTTAAAGACTCTCACCTCGCTATGGTACCATTAAAGAATGACTAATAGAGGTCTAATTTTTGTCTAAACGTATAAATATGCAATATTGCATACAGAAATGTATTGTTACAAATGTAAACGCTTACTATAATAAGGGTATAAAGATTAATCACATCCTAGTACTAACAAAAGAGGAGGAAATAATATGGAAATCGCAATGGCAGTTTTAAAATTTATCGGTGGAGCAATCCCATTAGTTCAAGAACTTCTAAAAGCATTTATGTAAATTCACTATTTAGCAATTATTTATAAAAATTATAATACAAATGATCTGTATATCAAAGATGAATTGATATATAGATTATTTGTGTGAGTAAAGTTCCTTTAACATTATTAATATGCAATATTACATATAAGAATGTATTGATAGAATTGTAAGCGCTTACTATAATGAGGGTATAAAGATAAATCACATCTTAGCAACAACAAAAGGGGCGGAAATAATATGATAATTTTAAAATTTATAGGTGGAGTACTCCCATTAATTCAAGAACTTTTAAAAGCATTTATGTAAGTTCAATATTTAGCAATTATTTATAAATAATTATTATACCTTAATACGAAAAAAGGAAGAAGTTGATTTTTATGAAGACTACAAGAAATACAAAAGGAAAAAAATTACTAGCAAGTTTAATAATCAGCTTTTTCACTATTAATTATTCATCTATTTCATTAGCGGAAACACCTAAAAGTAATTCAGCTAATGCACCCAAACAAGCTATTGGCATTGATACTGGTATAGCAAATTTAAAGTATGATAGTAGAGATATTTTAGCAGTAAATGGGGATAAAGTAGAGAGTTTTGTTCCGAAAGAAAGTACAAATTCAAATGGTAAATTTGTAGTAGTGGAACGTGAGAAAAAATCACTTACAACTTCACCTGTGGATATTTCAATTATTGATTCTGTGGCTAATCGTACGTATCCAGGAGCAGTACAACTTGCAAATAAAGCTTTTGCCGATAATCAACCTAGTTTATTAGTGGCTAAGAGAAAACCTATAAATATTAGTATAGACTTACCTGGAATGAGAAAAGAAAATACGATATCTGTCCAAAATCCGACATATGGTAATGTGTCTGGAGCAGTAGATGATTTAGTATCTACTTGGAATGAGAAGTATGCATCAACACATTCGTTACCTGCAAGAATGCAGTATACAGAATCTATGGTGTATAGTAAGTCACAAATTGCAAGTGCTCTTAATGTCAACGCTAAATATCTTGATAACAGTCTAAACATTGACTTTAATGCTGTTGCAAATGGAGAGAAAAAAGTGATGGTTGCGGCATATAAGCAAATATTTTATACCGTAAGTGCTGAACTACCTAACAATCCATCTGATCTTTTTGATAACAGTGTTACGTTTGATGAGTTGACTCGTAAAGGGGTAAGTAATACGGCTCCGCCTGTTATGGTGTCAAATGTAGCCTATGGTAGAACCGTTTATGTAAAATTAGAAACATCATCTAAAAGTAAAGATGTACAAGCTGCTTTTAAAGCTCTAATTAAGGGTCAAGGCGTTGAAGCCAGTGGACAGTACAAAGATATTTTTGAAGAAAGTACCTTTACGGCTGTAGTGTTAGGCGGAGATGCAAAAGAGCATAACAAGGTTGTTACAAAAGATTTTAATGAAATCCGAAATATTATTAAAGATAATGCAGAATTAAGTTCTAAAAATCCAGCATACCCAATTTCATATACAAGCACTTTCTTAAAAGATAATGCAACTGCTGCTGTTCATAACAATACAGATTATATTGAGACTACAACTACAGAATATTCAAGTGCGAAAATGACGCTTGATCATTACGGTGCATATGTTGCTCAATTTGATGTATCTTGGGATGAATTTTCATATGATGCAAATGGGAAAGAAGTATTAACACATAAGACTTGGGAAGGAAACAACCAAGATAAAACGGCTCATTACTCTACAGTAATACCACTTCCACCGAATTCAAAAAATGTAAAAGTCGTAGCGAGAGAATGTACAGGTCTTGCATGGGAATGGTGGAGAACAATTATTAATGAACAAAATGTTCCATTAACAAATGAAATAAAAGTTTCAATTGGAGGAACAACTTTATACCCAACTGCTAATATTAGTCATTAGGTAGAAGTGAAGCACCCTGTAAACAGGGTGCTTTTTTACATGGTCACAAGTATATTGGTTTTTTAAAAATATAGCATACCCATCAGATAGCGATGGAGTGTAGCCTTATTTAGTAAACTTTGTAACAGAGCCACTAGTTTTATTTTTTTATAGATTTGCAAGACTTTTGTTGTATTCAACTTAGCGTTTTTTGACACTACTACAGCTAAAGACACAAGCTGACTAACGTCAGTGGGATTCTTGCTACCAAAGGCGAAGTCGATTGCAAGATTGCGGTGTGCCATCACCCCTCCCACAATAGACTATATAGGTTTATAGGCTATGGTACTGTGACCATGCCGTACAAATTGTTGGTTCTCATATGATCTTACGTCTTTTGCATGACCATGAAATGTTTATAAGTTTTGTTATCTGAATTTTCTGTTTTGTTTTTATATAATTTCAAACAGGAGGCGATTTACTATTATATCTAGAATTGTGTAAAAGTGTTAAAAAATGGGATGGGAAGTGGTATTTTGAAAAAGGTGATTTTATCTTCAACATTAGCTGTATCTATGGCTTTAGGTGCATTTGCGACATTAGGAACGTCACGTACATATGCAACAGAGCAAAAGATTCAATACAACCAAGAATATCAAACACCATCTTATATTGGGGAAGAGTGGAAAGCGCCAGAAGGACTAGATAAAAAAGAGACTGTGTTCGAGTATTTAAAGAGTAAGAAAGACATGTTTAAATTAGCAGGAAATATGGAGAAACATTTTGAAATCGTTAAAGAAGAAAAAGACACAGAAGCAGAAACAACGCATGTGAAGCTTATTGAAAAATATAATGGTGTTCCTGTATATGGATCTGATCAAACAGTAGCACTTGATAAAAATAATAATGTGAAAGCATTTTTTGGACAAGTTATACCGAATTTAGAAAATAAAAATATTCCATCAACTGCAAGCATTTCAGAAGATGATGCTGTAAATATTGCGAAAGCTGGTATTGAGAAAGAGATTGGAAAAGTAGATAACTATGATGGTATGAAGAAAGATTTATACATTTATCAAAAAGATGGACAATATTATCTTTCCTATCTTGTAAAAGCCTCTGTTTCAAAACCAGCACCAGGCTACTGGCATTATTTTATTGATGCAACAAATGGAAATGTGATCAATAAATATAATGCGGTCGATCATATTACTGGTTTTGGATATGGTGTTTTAGGAAACAGACAATCATTTGAAATTGTTCAAAATGAAAAAACGGGTGCATTCCATTTATTTGATGGTAAACGTGGAAACGGTGTTTATACGTTTGATTGGAGAAATTTGTTGAAACAATCCTATGATTCAACATCAAAAGGACTGGGATATACAGGTTATGAAATTGAAAGTAAATCCAAGTTCTTTGAAGATAAAGCAGGTGTTGATGCACATGCAAATGCAGAAAAAGTATATGACTATTATAAGAAAACATTTAATCGTAATTCCTATGATAACAAAGGAGCGAAGTTACGTTCTGTTGTTCACGTAGGAGAAAACTGGAATAACGCTAGTTGGAACGGTGTGTATATGGCGTATGGTGATGGTGATGGAAAACTGTTTATTCCATTTTCAGCGAGCTTAGATGTAGTTGCCCATGAGTTAACACATGCTGTAACAGAGCATACAGCAAATTTAGAGTATCAAGATGAGTCTGGTGCATTAAACGAGTCATTTTCGGATATTTTCGGTGCGATGGTAGACCGTGATGATTGGGAGGCAGGAGAAGATATTTATACACCGGATATAGCAGGGGATGCGATGCGATCCTTAAGCCATCCTGCTTCTATTCCCAATCCATTAGAACCCACTCAAGGTTATCCAGATCATTATAGAAAATATTATCCTGGACCATATGATAATGGCGGTGTTCATATTAACAGTAGTATCAATAATAAAGCAGCATATTTATTGTCGGAAGGTGGTTGGCATTACGGTGTGGAAGTAAATGGCGTTGGCCGCGAAGCTACAGAAAAAATTTACTATCGTGCTCTTACAAAATATTTAACGGCAAAATCTGATTTTAAAATGATGCGCCAAGCTGCACTTCAAGCCGCAGAAGATTTATATGGTAAAAATTCAAAAGAGATACAAGCTGTAGCGAAGGCTTATGATGCAGTTGGTATAGAATAAGTCCTGTAAAAGACCTGATATATAACGTCAGGTCTTTTTTTACTGAGTAATCAAGAATGATTTTCGCTACGCCTTTATCAACCTATAAAATATTCATTAAATGAGAATGTAAACCTCATAACTCGATAAATATATTGTTCACGCTTTTCTTTTTCTGTTTAAGATAAGAAGAATACAATTTTGCAATAATAATGTTTTTTCTACGTTTCCTTGTACGCTAAGGGGTCATGTATATTAAAAAATTTCAACTTGAGCTACAGTATCTGATGTAGCATTTGCACCTCCTGTCGTTACTTTTAGTGAAATACGATCACCTGCTAGAAATGTCACCGAAATATCATTATTTATATTGGAAGTTTGAGTACCAGTTAGTGAAACAGTAAGAGGTGTATCTACACCATTTTTTCGAATTGTCAAGGTGACCGTGTTTGTACCTCCTGATCCAGTTAAGGCTTGAATTGCTAAAGATTTTATCACTATCAAAACAAGAAAAGCGAATACTCCAAAACGGAAAATGAGCTTTTTACTTACCAGTTAGCACAAAATTTCGTTTTGGGAGCACTATAAGATTTCACGCACCACATGTTTAATATATTTTTATAATTAAGTACACGTCAAATCTTACTTTAATGGCTAATATTGACTAAGATAAATCTTATAACAAAAAGGCTATGTATTATGAGTTTCATAAGTCGAAAAACAAAGATTGTATCGTCCTCTTTTGGCTAGTTGGTCTAATTTCTCCCGCATTTTCCTGGAAATTTAAATTGATTATAAATATTTCATTTTAGAGTTTGATAAATATAATTTATAAAAAGTAAATATGAAAAAGTTAGAGAATTATCTTAGTTATTAAATAGATTCTGCCTATACTTTAAGTAGAGCCCAATTTATTAAATTTAAATAGTTTATATGTTCATATATAGAATTTTGAAGGGGGTAAATTGTAAATGATTCCAACGTCAACATATGTGGTTAAATGGGTATTAGATGACTTAACACTTGCATCAAGACCAAATCAGGGAATCAAACTAAGTACATTTAAAAAGTTAGAGAAACTTTATGTAGAATACAGAGAAATGATTGAGGGAGATACTAGCTTTGAAATCACACATTATCTGTTAGAGTTTATCAATCCACATAATCTTTTTGTAGTAAGAGACGGTTACTATATATTTGATAATAAAACGATGAAATTTATTAAAGTATCGGACGATATTCATTTTTCAAATCAAAACTTAGCGTATTGTAATAAAGGAGTTGCAGTGGATTTAATAAACGGAAAAATGTATTTTTTAGAAGGGCATTATTATAAAGTTAAGACCTCATATGTTGATTTATTAAAAGGAGAAACTATCCCTGTAATGGTACTAAGTCATTTGGATAATAATGTTGGAGTATCAGTTCCTTTGAAAATGTTTAATGAGGAAAGAACTTTTAAAATTTCAGAGAGTTATATAGTTGATCTTACCTCTAAGAATTGCAACAACGATAGTGAATTTAATCAAAAGGGAAACATAATACGATTTCTAAAACCTTCCATTGTGTAGTTAAGGATATATGGTAATTAAATTCATAATGGGTTCAAGAGGGTGAAAAAGGTGCCATTTTAAATGTATACAGACTTTCACGGTAAAGTAATTATAAAGGATGAATATAAAGTGTTGGTTGAATTAATAAGTAAAGGAAGCTGGGAAGAAGAGAATGATTATTATACAAATTTAAAAGATAATGAATGGTCATTGATAGCCAATCTAAAGAACTACAGAGATCCAGAACATAACGTGGCATCTATTACATTATTTATGAATTTAATTTTAAAGGAAGTAGCAGCACATATTACTAGGTTGGAAGTGTGGTATGGTGAAGCTGATGGACCGAAAGAATACTTTTTTATAAATAATGATTTTATAAAGAAGTTGTAGCAGTAATTAAATATTGCTGCTTTTTATTTATTAATACAATAAAATTATTGTTGTTAGCTTTATGTATATTCATTTATAATAGAATATGGAAAATTTTATAATACATTTAAGTATACAAGGGCTGGGAGCAGCTCTTTTTATTTTGCTCAGGGGAAGTGTGAAAGAAAAAAGTTTATGTTAGTGACAAAATTAAATAATCTAATAGAAACTAAAAAATTAGAATTAGTAGAACTTGTAAATAAACATGGCTTTATTCATACAAAAGTAATCCATTTAAGTCAAGAAATTGATAAATTAATTAATAAATATTTGAATATAAAAAAGGAACCCTATAATAGGGTTCAAAGGGAACAGATACATAAAAATAAATAAAAAGAATAATTCGATTATATAAGAAATTTGATACTGTAATATTGAGAAAGTGTAAAAACTCAATTAAGTTTGTTTAAAATTTACCCTTTTTAAGGGGATGGACAAAGAAACCCAATTAGAGATTCAAACAGCATAGGACAGGATAAAACTTGCTGCACAGGTGCAAAGATATATATTGAGGAAAAAGAAGGTAACAACAAAAGAATAAGCGCAACAAGTAGGGGATACAGCGGTCCGTCAGGTGAAAATTTCCGATTAAAACTCCCTTAGAATTCTTTAAAAACATCAAAATGTCGCAACTGATTTGTGCACATGGTGATTTCATTTAAAAATACTGTAAGCTATACATTTACCTTAACTCGTAAAAAAATTATTACCAATAGACCAAAAACACTCTTAAAACAAGCTGTATTGCAACCTATCAACTTAATCTTGCCCATCTGTCATTTTGATTTTTACGTATCAAACCCGGATTATTTTTCATTTTGTTAATGGATTAATCAAAAAAGATTAAATGCATCTTACTGCTAGATCTTGATTTCGCAAAAAATTCCGCTTCATTTCCTCCATCCACAAAGCCACCAATATTTCTGAAAACTCCACATTCACCGGGGCCTAAATATCGTACTCCTACATAATCATTATAGCTATCAGGATCGTACTCCCATAGTTCAACCTTTAACTTACTAGTTGAACCTACTTCAGCAGCTCGACAAATCTTATAATCTCCACCAGTAGAGGTATATACATCACTTTCAGCACCATTAGAATATAGCGTTTGTTCTCCTAAGTAATCCCATCCAGAACTAAAAGGATCTATTGTGTTTGCAAATGTAGAAAAAGGGACCGACAATACTAACAACGTCGTTACGAATGCCACCATACTCATTTTAAATTTTTTCATTCTTATTCCTTCTCCCTTGTTTGTAATTAAATATTATTGTTCTCCACATAATACATAAAATATTTTGTTTTATTCCAAATAAATGAATGCTTTAAAATAATGTTGTTTGAAATTACTACTGTCCATATGTCAGAGCAAATAAATAAGCGTCTGTTAAATAGTCTCATTAAAAATCAATTGAATTTCATTAATTGAAAGAGAGGAAAACACTAAGATTTTTTTCAAATCAATGCATAAGACATACAATTACTTAATAGAAAAAGCATTGCAACATATTTATATTACTTTTCTATTCTATTCCTCACGCTATATATCAAAGTACTAACCTTTGTTTACCAATGATATCCATTGCAATGTAATAAGATAGGTTGTAACATTTACCAGTATTTAAATGACAAACATTGTTTAAATCATTTCAACAAATAGTTAAGAGGGGAATACAATGAATAAAATAAAAAGGTTACTGAAACGTAAAACGACTTGGATAATTCTTATCCTATTCGTATTTGTTTATGTAAATAATAGTTCTTTTTTTGCTAAGAGGGATGAGGGAGCTCCTATTCTTCTTGCTCACCGAGGACTTTCACAAACATTTAGCATGGAAGGGATTGAGGGTGATACATGTACAGCAGAACGTATAAATAAACCTGAATATCCTTATTTAGAAAATACAATTCCATCTATGGAAGCGGCATTTAAAGCTGGGGCTGATCTAGTAGAGTTTGATGTTCAACCTACTAAAGATAATAATTTTGTTATTTTCCATGACTGGACTCTTGATTGCCGTACTAATGGTAAAGGTGTTACAAGAGATTTTACAACAAAAGAATTACAAGCACTTGATATTGGTTACGGTTATACAGCTGATGGAGGTAAAACATTCCCGTTTCGTGGTAAAGGGATTAATCTTATGCCAACACTTGATGAAGTACTTAACCATTTTCCAAATCGTTCTTTTCTTATTCATATTAAAAGTGATGATGAAAATGAAGGAATCCAATTGGCTGATTACCTAAAGAAAATACCAGCAAAACGCCTTGAGAAACTAACTGTATATGGTGGAGATAAACCAATTGCTGCAATAGAAGAGCGCATCCCTAGTTTACGAACAATGTCAAAAGCAACTATGAAAAAGGATCTTCTTACTTATATTGCGTTAGGGTGGACTGGTTACATGCCTTCAAGCCTGAAGTATGGTGAGTTGCATATACCAGACAAAGTAGCTCCTTGGCTTTGGGGATGGCCAAATCGTTTTCTTAATCGAATGGATAAAGCGGATACTCGAGTTATCATTGTAGGGGGAAATGGATTTGGATTTTCAAGTGGATTTGACTCACCTGAAGATATAAAGCGTCTTCCTGAGGATTATACAGGTGGAATTTGGACAAATCGCATTGATAAAATAGCACCTTTATTTAAGAAATAAGGGATAATATAATAATCGAAGTGTTTATATGGTTACAGTATTACGTTAAGTTCCTAGAATTGTTGTTTTAGAATTAATAGAATTAAATATTTAACAAAAAAGATGAATTTATGATATATTTCTAAAGTAGTGCACGAGTGCAAAATCACAAGAAAGATCACCTATAAAATAGGTGATCTTTTAATGTTTATTAAATAGATTTTTTATTGATTTAATACAAATAATTTTTGAACCTTTTTACAAAAGATAAAATTACACGAAAATTAAAAACAAGTAAAAAAATGGGGAGTGATTTATCTAAAAATATAGAATTTTTAACAAAGATGCATAATTATGTTATATAATGATGTTAACAAACCATATTTTAGGCATTACCCCGATTGTGTAGAATAAATAATTTGTTTTGATGAGCTAAAATATTTAGCTAAAAGAACTTGTAGCGGGGCCTGCTACAAGTTCTTTAATTTTTTCAGTAAAGGAAAATAAGAAAAAGGAGGGAATACAAGTATGACAAGAAATTTAAAAAAAGCAGCAATTAATTCGTTAGATGGTAAATGGGGGCTGGGTATAGGAGTATCAGCGTTAAACTATTTTGTACCTACTCTTAGTGCATCAGCAATCGCGGGTTTCATGTATTTAATAGTTGGCCTATTTATTGGAGTAATTGGTTTGGATGTGTTCTTAATTTATTCAATTAGTGGGGAACCACAAGTAGATCCGACTGCACTAGTATTACTTATTCTAAGTTATATATTTTTAGGACTTATTTGTTTCTTAATTTACAGTTCCATACAAGGTATCTTTAACTATGGATACTCTGTTTTCACCTTACATTTAGGTAAAAATGAAGATGCTAAAGTAGATGATGTATTTGTGGGATTTAAGAAGAACAATGTGTTTAAGCCAATAAAATTGGGTCTGTTGCAGGCTATTTTTCTTTTTTTATGGAGTCTATTATTAATTGTTCCAGGTATTATTAAATATTTTTCTTATTCCATGTCGTATTACATATTAATAGAGAATCCTGATTATACAGCAAGTGAAGCATTGAGGGAGAGTAAAAGAATAATGAAAGGACAAAAGTTAAAGTTATTTGTTCTTTGGTTATCATTTATTGGTTGGTTTTTATTAGCCGCATTTATAGGAATGTTTACATTTAATCTATCATTTATTTTCATTTCTCCTTATTACAACACAACTGTCTCACATTTTTACTTAGATTTAATTAAAAAACAGGATGTTGGAGAAGCGAAGGTAAGTATATAAATAGGAAGAAAGTATGCATAAGGAAAGTGTATACTATCTTGATAGTGGATATGCAACTAAGCATATCTATTTTTAAGTATTATATTAAAAGAGTTAAGCTGCTAGATACATGATATTTATTATGATTTGAGCAAGGATACCGCAAACATGTTGCGAGTTGGAGGAAATAGCGATGTGGGGTAGCGCCACATCGCCGTCAAGTTAAGAAATACAGTATTCCCAGAAACAAAAAAAATATATATTTAGAACGTACTACAACTTCTGTTTGGCTACTAAAGTATCTAAAAAGACAAGATCAACGCCAACTCAGAAACAAGGTTTAACCGATAAACAATTTACTTTAAACGATATTCTATACTTTAAATAAGCTGGATAATCATCCTATTTTAAAAAGGATGATTTTTTTAGAGGTTCCTGTGGAATTTTATGTTAAACTTAATATAAAGATTATGAAAATTCAATCTTCAATAAACGGGCAGGATTATTGAACAAGTTTTATGAACTTTAGTGGTAGCATCATTAGTGAAATGCTTTATAACAACTAATTAAGGAGGGATAGAATATGAGAAATAACTTTCAAATCGTTGCGTTACAAGAGAAGGAGTTTAATAACCTATTTCTAATGAATGAAGAAGTATTAAAAAGTATCGGGGCAGTCAAAATAATAGTAAATAAAAATCCTGGATATCCTTGCAGGATAAGTTTAAAGGATGCAGAGGTAGGAGAAGAGGTAATCTTACTGAATTACCAATATCATAGTGTTAATTCGCCTTATAAAGCAAGTGGTCCCATATTTATACGAAAGGGAGCAACTACCGCAAAGCTAGATGTAAATGAAATTCCGCATATGTTACATCATAGGTATCTATCTGTACGCGGCTATAATGCTGACTCAATGATTGTAGAAGCAAGGGTTACAGAAGGTGTAAATTTAAGAGAAAATATAGATGAAATTTTTGATAATAAAGAAGTAGAATATATTCACATTCTTAACGCTAAACCAGGATGCTATAACTGCCTTGTTAATAGAGTGTAAAAAATTGGAAATGAAAACTTCTATTATCCTATAAGGGGTAACACCAAATCGCTATCAAGCTAATACAACAAAGTCTCCCCTAACATGAAAAAATACGCTATTCTTTCTGTAGAATGATAGGAAAGGATGGCGTTTTTCTATGTATTTATCGATTCGAGATAAATTTCACTTCTTTAGTGAATCTCTACATATTCTTCAACAACTTGCAAAAGAGCCGGGATTTATAAAACCTAAAAATAAGAATGGTACACAAAACTGGGCTGCTTTATGTAATTTGGGTTATTCAACATGTGGCATTATATACATTCTAAAAAGGTATAATTTTTTCCGGAACTTCACATGTAACTTCCATCAATTCTGTTTTATTGACTAATATTGAGAAAGTATTAATCAAATTAAAAAATAACATTTTTTCAATTTATTGTAATTATAATTAAAGGTATTCTGTTAGTCTTATTCAGATGTATCTCTCGATTTATTCCATGTATGAATCTAGTCTGTCTATCTATCAACAGAATATGCCACATACCATTGAAAAAGGAGGAAAGTTTATGCAAAGAATTTTTAAATTCCTATTCATGTCCGTTTTTTCTTTAATTTGTGTTTTGTATGTTCAAACGAACGCTTTTGCCGCACCAGCACACGATGGAATTGTCAAAATGAAGCAGCCCTCAGGCGAATCTTTTGAGGGCACGTTACATGGAGATGAATGGTTCCATTGGGTAAGTACAAAGGATGGCGACGTGATTTTACAAGATCAGAAGGGGTATTGGAATTACGCGGAGCTTACATCAGATGAACTAAAATCGACGGGGAAAAAATATAAAATTGATAAGAAGCCTTCAATGGCGGTAAAAGAGAACAATTTGAACAAATGGATAAAGAAATACAACCCTCAAGCAAAGAAAAAACAGGAGCATATGAATAAATTACAAAAAGAATCACCAAAAAATATTGATGGAACTGTCACTCCAGTTATAGGGACCAAAAAATTACTTGTTTTGTTGATTGGGTTTACAGATGTTGATATTGCATATAGCGATAACGATTGGAGTAACAAATTCTTTTCTACAAATCAAAAGTCAGTAAAGAATTACTATAATGAAGTAAGTAATGGAAAAGTACAGATCACTCCAGCTTCCGAAGCGTATGGTACGCAAAATGATGGGGTAGTTAAAATAAAATTAGACTATGCTCATCCGAGTACATCGGGAAAAAGCATGAGTACGGTTATAACAGATGCATTGGCTAAAGCTGATTCTCAAGTGAATTTTGCTAGTTTTGATACTAATAATGATCAAGTCATTGACTCTAAAGATGGCTTCTACATTGTAAGTTTTCTTGCTGGCAATGAACAGGCTGCTCCTGGTGCTCCACTTCCTTATATTTGGGCACATCAGTCGTATGCTCCCAATACAAATCACGATGGTGCTACTGTATCAGGCATGTATACGGCGCAGGGTGAAAAACAATATGGTCATATGGCAACGATTGGTATCCCTGCTCATGAATTAGGTCATTCCTTTGGCCTGCCAGATCTATATGGTGATAATAATCATGTGGGTAGTCTAAGTATAATGGGTAACGGATCTTGGAATAGTCTTCAAGGAGAAGATTATGGAGCTACACCCGGTCATATGGATGCTTGGTCAAAAGTAAAATTAGGATTTGTAACACCAAATGTAGTAAATACTACTAACAATTTTACTCTAAATGCGATCCCAAATAACTATAATGTGTTAAAGATTCCTTTAAAGGATAATACGTATTTTTTAGTTGAGAATCGCGCAAAGGTTGGATATGATGCGAGCTTACCAACAAATTCTGGTGGTATTGCGGTTTGGCATATTGATGAATCCATGAATAATAATTCCAGTGATCCTCATCCTTTCATTGATATAGAGCAATCCGTCAGTGAATACCAAGACCCGTTCTATTACACGAATCAAAATCATGCTGCTACCTTTGGTCCAGACACCAATCCGAATAGTAATACCTACACGGGAGAAAAATCAGGAGTAACGATTACAACTACAAGTACAAGTAATTCTGCTATGAATTTAGCAGTCACAACAAAAGAAGCTAGTTTAATTCCGCAAACAAACTGGACACTAAAATATGTAGATAGCTATAATTGGTACAATTTAGGTACGTATGCCTTTGATGGGAACAAAGACACATTTTGGCATACAAACTGGAGCCCCGTAGCTCCAATGCCGCACGAGATTCAAATTGATTTGGGTGCGAGCTATAACCTCTCCAAATTTAGCTACCTGCCAAGGCAAGACGGCCAAATAAATGGGACGATTAAGGACTATGAGTTTTACGTCAGTGGTGATGGAGTGAATTGGGGAACAGCTGTGTCCATAGGTGCTTTTGCAAATAATACTAATTTGAAAGAAGTCAGCTTTGCAAACAAGACAGGTCGTTATATTAGACTACGAGCATTAAGCGAGGTAAACAATAATCCATGGACAAGTGCGGCAGAAATCAATGTATTTGGAGTGGCTCAATGATATATATGAAAGTAGCTATTTAAATCATTGATACACTATTTCAAAAGGTTATCATCCGCTGAGAGTTTCGTGCAGCCTTTGATAACCTTTTTATTCTACTAATATGTAAAAGAAAAACACAGATTAATAAAATTGAATTTATAAGCTTAGTTTAACTTAAATCTGAAACTTGTTAGAGTTTACTTCGTAAGCAAATCTTTTCAATCACCTACACTTGTTCTTTAGAAAAAAGGTTAAATTGACCGACAAAGGAACAATTCAATCTGTATGGACTCTAGTATATTCTGAAAACCACCCTGTATGGATAACCGCTATATTTAAATCGCACCTAGGCATCATTAAATAATCTCGAATGCCCTCTCATTTTTTTAAATAGCCATAATATCTTTATAGTTTATTGAAGAACATGCAAAATGAATAAAAATCTCATTCCTGCCATAAACGCTTGACGGGGACGAGGTTTTTATTCATTTATTTAGGCATTTCCTTGTTACACTAATCTGCAACTAACTTGCTATTAGTTCAATAATGAAAATAAATTGAAAGATGCTCTTTTTTGTTTTCTACTTCCATTTTGGAGGTTCTTGAAAAAAATGCTTCTTTTATCTTTAATTTCAAAAATCATTGGAATAAGCCGAAACTTTAATCAGTAGTACTATTCTGTGCATTTCACGGCTCTCTTTTTTGCTTTAAATGGATGTTTTCGCTGCACTTTTATCTCAGCGAGTATAACACCACTTAGAATAAGAAATGCTCCGATATACCCTTTGAGTGACAATACTTCGTTCATGAACAGGTATGCAAATAGTGCAGAAAATACAGGTTCTAATGAAAAAATGAGTCCTGTATGTGTCGGTGTTGTGTATTTCTGTGCCATCGACTGAATGATGTAGGCAAAAGCACTACAGAAAATACTTAACACCAGTACAGCGATCCAACTCTCTTTAGTGGATGGAAGTTGCGGCTCTTCGAAAATCAGGGCAGAGAGTACACCGAAGCCGCCTGCAAATCCCAACTGAAGAATTCCAAGCTGCAATGTATTGGCAATTTTAGCCGCCCTCCCGGTGACAATAATATGAAAAGCATAAAAGAGAGCAGCAAGTATACAAAGTAAATCTCCAGAATTTAGTGTTAATTGATTATTTAAAGTCAGTAAACCAATTCCAGCCATTGCAACAACAGAACTAATGATTAGTCTGTAACTCAGTTGATCCTTGAACAAAACGATAGATAATAAAGGGATAAAGATTACAGTCAAACTGGCTAGAAAACCAGCATTTGAAGCTGATGTCGTTTTTAAACCTAAGATGACTGAAGCAGATACGACGAAAAGTAAAAATCCCAGAATAAAACCATATTTTAGAGTAACAAAATGAATTGAACGAAATTGTTTAAAAAAAACTGCGACACAAACCAAAAAAGCAATACCAAAGCGCAATGCAACAAGGGAAAATGAAGGGACAGTTTCCAATCCGATCCTCATAAAAAGGTAGGAAGTACCCCAGGTCATTGTAACAAGTAAAATCATAAGATCAGCTTTTATTGGTTTCATTATTAGTTCCCCTTTAAAATTTTTATGTACTCAGTATAATTGTGATTCAAGTATTAGTAAAATGAATATATGTAATGATATACTTGAACAAAATTCATACATAAGAAAGTAGGAGAATCTATGAGTCTGACTAAGTTAGAAATCTTTCTGAAGACGGTTGAAATGGGGAACTTATCAAGAGCGGCAGAAGCAATGAATGTGACTCAGTCAGGTGTCAGCCATGCGATTAGAAGTCTTGAATTGGAGTATGGTTTTCAACTGTTATTCCGGAATAAAACGGGTGTTCGATTAACGGAAAATGGTGAGCGTGTTTTAACGCATGTTCGTGAAGTAGTAAATTATAATGAGCGATTGAAGCAAACTGTTGCAGAGATTAATGGCATAGTAGCTGGAACCTTGCGCATTGGAACCTTTACAAGCGTGTCTACTCATTGGCTGCCTGCAATCATCCATCGTTTTCACTTGGAATATCCTCGAATTGAAATCAAATTAATGGAAGGTGATTATGGAATGATTGAAACGTGGATTCAACAAGGGGTGATTGACTTAGGTTTTATGTCACTACCGTCGTCGGGCCATCTAGAATCTATTCCACTAAGAAAAGATCGAATGCTATGTATTCTTCCTAAAAATCACTCATTAAGTAAAAAATCCATAATTCGGTACGATGAGCTCGAGAAAGAGCCTTTTATTATGCCTGCTTCTTCATGCGGTTACGATGTTAGGAAAGTATTAGAAGCGGCTAGAGTTCATCTAGATATCCAATTCGAAACCGGTGATGATCATGTGATTGTCGCGATGGTGGAGAACGGGCTTGGAATCAGTGTCATGTCTGAACTCGCATTACAAGGACAAAGCGAAAATGTTACGGTTGTGGAATTGGAAGACAAACCTACACGATCACTTGGGTTGTCACTTACTTCAATTAAACACGCATTACCAGCGACAAAACGCTTTATCGAATATACCCAAAAATGGCTGGATGGCGATTGAATATATAGGCAATCAAAACAAAATTAACATTTAATGATTTTTAGTCCATATAGGGGTATCTTTTCAAAAGAAGAAATGAAAAGGAAAACAAAGGACCAGCTCACAGAAGATATTCACAAAAGCTCTCCAATTAAAAGTATGTAGTTAATGTATAATTCTTATAACGTATAAAAAGACACTGTAGAAAGTGTCTTTTTATACGTTGACATACTATGAAAGAAAATGTATTGATTAATAATAATGTGTTGGATACTTCTTGGTTAATCCTAGTATAACATTAATATAGATAATTTAAAATTAAAATTTTCGTATATATAGAATTTATTATGTTTATACACATTGTTCGTCTATAAGTTAAATATTGTTGTATATTAAGAAAAAATGAACAAACAGAATTTTGAATAGGTAATAAACCCAACATTACATGTAGCATTTGTGTCCAATGTTTGGAACTGTATTAGTTAGATGGATATCAGCAGTAATACAGGGGTTCTTACATTTACACTTTGTTTATATTGGTAATCTATTATTAAGATACTTATATTTCCTCTTGTTGAAATATCTTATTTTTAGCGTGAAAGCTGTTGTAATAAATAATACATATAGGTGATAAGGAATAATGTTAGGACATGTATAGGTAAGATATTGAATGTTAAATAGTAAACATGTATTTAAATTCATTGTTCGGAATAAATAAACCTTTATACGCTGTCAAATTAATACAAATAAATGTTATTAAAATAAAAAATAATCAATTTTATAAGTAATTTTGAACGTAAGGAATTTGTAAGGAAGAGGTAAGAAAAAAGAGATTTTCGTTGTGTATGATTAAAATGTAAAGATGAGTAAGAGAAGGAAAAAATACTATATATTTCTATAAAAAACAAATCAATTAATAAGACTTGTATGAAGGAAAAGAGACATTACAAAAGTTAACATACATCTCTAACAAAGGATAGACTATTTTTTAGGTCAGAAAGCCGTGTGATTAGTTTCAACCAGCAAATAACCATTTATACAATATGAATAGGGGAGAGGAATATTTTGATGAAAAAGCATCGTCAAATTACATTTACAGGTTTAGCCCTTTTAATAACTGGAGGTTCCCTGTTTTATACAACTCCAACCTCAAGTGTAAAAGCGGAGTCCACTCAAAATCTATCTAGTTCGTTACCAACAAGCAACCAAAGAGATCGAAATTCCGTCAAAGAGGCAATGCGGGATACATTGCAACTTGGATATCCAGGGATACTTGCTAAAACTTCTGAGGGCGGAAAAACATGGAGTTATGCAGCTGGGGTAGCGAATCTAAGTACCAAGAAACCAATGAAAACAGATTTTCGATTTCGAATTGGCAGCGTGACAAAGACATTCACTGCAACAGTTATACTTCAATTAGCGGGAGAAAACTGCTTGAATCTAGACGATTCCATTGAAAAATGGTTGCCTGGAGTCATTCAAGGAAATGGATATGATGATAAACAGATTACTATCCGGCAATTATTGAACCACACAAGTGGTATTGCTAATTACACAACGTCAAAGGATTTTAATATGATGGATACAAAAAAATCTTATACTGCTGAAGAATTAGTAAAGATGGGAATATCCATGCCTCCAGATTTTGCTCCAGGAAAGAGCTGGTCGTATTCAAATACAGGATACGTATTACTAGGGATTATTATTGAAAAAGTAACTGGGAACAGCTATGCGGAAGAAATTGAAAATCGAATTATTGAACCACTTGAATTATCGAATACATTCTTACCCGGAAATTCAAGCGTTATTCCAGGAACTAAGCATGCCCGTGGATATATCCAATTAGACAGAGCAAGTGAGCCAAAAGATGTTACTGATTATAACCCAAGTATGGGGAGCTCGGCCGGAGATATGATTTCTACAGCTGATGATTTAAACAAATTCTTCTCTTATTTACTTGGGGGTAAATTACTGAAAGAACAGGAACTAAAGCAAATGCTTACAACAGTCCCTACAGGAATAGATCAACTTGGCGATTCCGGGCTTGGAATTTTCAATATGAAGCTTTCAAACGGTGTATCGATATGGGGGCATGGAGGAACCATTCCTGGATTTTTAACTTTTGCTGGGGGCACACTTGGAGGCAAGCATACATTGGCCATCAATTTGAACAGCCTTAAAGCTGATAGTCCTGACCCTTTTAAAAATATTTTACTTGCTGAATTTAGCAAGTAGTCTAAAAGTAAAGACGGGTAAAATTTATCATAGTTTCATAGTTAAACAAATTAATGATAAAATCGATCACTTATTTAAGGAGGTAATTCCCTCATGAAAATTAAGTTAACTGGTGTGTTAGCCGTGACATTAGCGCTAACTTTGATCCTACCAACAGGGGCGAAAGCATTCTATGATAATAAGACTACAGTTGTAACTAATGAAGAAGTAGTTAGCCAAGAACTGAAGAAGATTGCAGCAGAGAAGGCGGCGCTACTTACGGAGTCCCATGGGGCGAATAGCGTGCAGTATGCGCTAATTGATAATGGAAAACTTATTTTGTCGGGTCAGGCTGGCAAGAATGATATGGAAGGGGAAAAACCGCTAACCAATGATACTCAATACGGGATTGGTTCAGTCAGTAAAATGTATGCAACTGCGGCTGTAATGAAATTGGTCGATGAAGGAAAAGTCGATTTGGATGCTCCTGTTGTCCGCTATGTTCCTGATTTTAAGATGAAAGACGGTCGATACAAACGTATTACACCGCGTATGTTATTGAATCATTCCTCTGGATTGCAAGGTTCTACATTAGGTAATGCATTTTTATTTAACGATAATGATACCTATGCCCATGATACCTTGTTGCAGCAGTTGTCAAATCAAAACTTGAAGGCGGACCCTGGCGCTTTCTCGGTATACTGTAATGATGGCTTTACGCTGGCCGAAATTTTGGTGGAAAGAGTTAGTGGTATGAGCTTTACTGAATTTTTACATCAAAGCTTTACAGGGCCCTTAAAGATGAATCATACGAAAACGCCACAGGACAAATGGAGGTATGAAAATCGAGCTGGACTATATTTCCCTGCGTACCAAGGACAACTTCCAAATGAATCGGTGAATGTAATTGGTACGGGAGGCATATCTTCCACGGCAGAAGATATGGTGCGATTCTCACAATTATTTATGAGACAGGGGAAGGGAAAAGGGATTCTCTCTGATAAGGTAGTTAATGCGATGGAGCAAGAGGAATATAAAAAAGGAGTATGGCCAGGGGCTGGAGATAATATTTTTAACTATGGCCTTGGCTGGGATAGTGTGAAACTATACCCATTCAGTGAATATGGGATCAAAGCTTTGGCTAAGGGCGGCGATACTGCACTACAACATGCTATACTAGTCGTGCTTCCGGAACAGAAAATAGCAGCGGCTGTATTGACATCTGGTGGACGGAGCTCTACAAATCAACTATTGGCAACTGAATTGCTGCTCGCTACGCTTAAAGAAAAAGGCACTATTAAGGAAATCAAGCCAAACAAATCCTTTGGTAAGCCGGTCAAAGTCAAAATGCCTCAAGGCGTAGCAAAGAAAGCAGGATTTTATGGCAATAGCGAAACTCATTTTAAAATTGAAATTACGAACAACGGAGAACTGTTCTTACCATCTAATCGAGAAGAAAAATTTGTATATACTGCTGATGGAAGTTTTATTAATGAGGAGGGTACTTCCAAGCTCAACTTCGTAACCGAGAAGAATGGAAGAACTTATTTGAAGGAGAGCGCATATAAATCTCATCCAGGTTTAGGGCAAAGTGTGATGACCTACTATTTAGCTGAGAAACTAGAAGACAACGTGCTATCGAAGAAAACCGCTGCTGCATGGGCAAAAAGGGAAGGAGTCAAGTTCAATCTTGTAAACGAGAAATTTAGTTCTATTCAATATCTCGTTCAACCGAAACTTCTTACTACACAAATTATTCGCAAAGAAGGCTCAGCAGGCTATTGGGATGGAAGAAAAATTACAGGTCCGAATACCGCAACGCATCAGCTCCAAATTCCCGTAATGAATGGCCGTGATACAACGGAAACGCACTTCTATACAGAAGGTGGAAATGAATATATGGAGATGGCTGGGTTGTTATACGTAAGTGAATCTAATGTAAAACCAATTGATATAGGCCAATCATCTAAAGTTACGTTGGAAGCAAATGGGCATGCGAAATGGTTTGCAATTCCGCAAGCGGCAGCAGGGAAAACTATGACCGTGACGTTGCCATCAAAAGGTTCGTTTGCGGTGTATGATGAGAAGGGAGTTTGCGTCATCTTTAGCATCGTGAGTGACAATAACAAGGTGAAGCTGCCGAAGAACGGAACAATCGTATTCGCTGGGGCACCGAACTCGGAATTTGCAATCTCGATGAACTAGCTACAATTTAAGATGACCTTAAACAAAACCAGTACGGTACAGAAGATGTATTACTGGTTTTGTTTGTATTTATGCATTCTCTACGAAAAAACTTGAATAATATCACGCTCAAGCACTAAAATTGTATAAAGAAAAGACACCCTAAGGTGCCTTCTTCCGACTTGATAACCACTTTAATTTTAATAATATGTATTGGACTCCCATCCAAAGATAATTCTAACATATTTTCAGAAAAATGAAAGCGGATTCCTTAACTTGCTTAATTACTTTATCCATAACTTCTTTGTATTTGTTAAATTGGGCATCTTCCATATCCCTATTCATTTGTATAAGAAAGTTACTTTTTGCGTAAGTTTGAGAGAATGGCATCTGATTACCATTACCTAAATCATCATAGTATTTCGTAGCTTTTTCAAGATCTTCTTTGTTTTTAAACTCAAATATTCTACCGCCACTATCTTCACCTAATGCTGGAACTTGATTTTTTAATTTCAGATTACTTGGCTACTGATCATATTCTAATTTCAGATTTAAATTACCAACATAGGACTAGGAAATCTAGCAAGTATATAGCTGAACGTTTCGTAAAAAGAGTAGAAGGATTTAATAAAATTACACATTGCGATATTAAAATTCCTGATATATCGATAATCGAAGAGGTTCTTAAGCAAGCAGATCATGTAAGGAAATTATTACATATGGACATTCGACCAGAAAATATAATTGGATATAACGGAGAAGTTAAGGCGTTGATTGATATAAGGCTCTAATTGGTCACCCGCTGTTAGAACTATGAGGATAGCTGAAACTTATGAAATTGATTGGTATGAATTTAAAGATGAATATTAGAATAAAGGTATCTTCGAATCTATTCGTCGTATTGTCAGCCTATTTTATTAGCTTGATACAGTGGAAATGCTTGCAAATCAGTTTATAGCGCAACTGAAAATAAAGGATAAAGGTATATTTTATAAAGAGCATGTGAAAACACTGCATAATGAAATACATAGATATTTTATAAAAATAAATACGAGCAAAATGCACAAAATTTTCGTTCTGGGCGTGGTATGTGATTTTAAGTTGATGGGCATGGGGTACCGCCAGCATTTTTGAAGAAAAACATGCTAAGCAAAAACATAAAATAAGCTGCCCATATGGACAGCTTATTTACATAATTATCGTTATCGAAAGTTACTGTATTCATGTTTTAAAAGAGAATATACCTTAGAATCGCAATACATACCATTGATCATTACACTTTGTCTCAATGTTCCTTCATATGTCATTTTTAGCTTTTGCATAACTCGTTCAGACGCTGTATTCCTTATGTCGCATCTTCCTTCAATACGATTTAAATCTAATTCTTGAAAGCCAGGCTTTATTGGTTCTTCTAAAGCTTCAACGATAACTCCTTTTCCCCAATACAGTGGGTTAATAACGGCTCCTAAAGAAGCGCTACTGTGTGATAATTTCCAGATGCCACAGGTTCCAATAGCTTCTGATCATCCTTAAAGATAATAGACCATATGAAAGACTTACCTTTCTTAGCTGTGTCCATCGTATTTTCTAAAAAAGTACGAGTTTCATCCTTATTTTTGTGTACCTCTCGAGGTACATATGTAGTTGTTTGAGGATCCGAATAGACTTCAAATAAATCATCTAAATCATGAAAATCTAGTTTTTTTAATAAAAGACGCTTTGTTTCTAATTTTGGGATTTTATATGTATCTTCCATACTCTCACCTCAGTTAATCGTTATTTATATATTATATACCTTATTCATGTAAAGTTTACATAACCTATCATTATAAGTAGTCAACAATGAATAGAATTTTCGTTAAGGGGGGATTTTGATTTTTTAGGTTGATAGCGATGTGGTACTAGCCCATATCCATCAACCTAAGATTTTAAAATATCCCCTACTTAAGGAATTTGTAAGTGTCAAGTAAGAAAAACGAGAACTTTGTTTCGTATAATCAAAATATAAAGTGCAGGAAGAGGTTGTTTCTGAGGTTAATATGAAAGTGGCAAGAGAAGAAATCCACAGTTTTTTAGAGTAATAATATCAGTATGTCCAAGTTTTGGAGATTACTTGCAAATATTTTGAAGTTTTTGCACCAGAACCTTAATTACCATACCTGTTTTTTTACCATCACATATTGGGGGTTAAAACATGAATAAAAAAAGGAAAATACAAAAATCAGTACTTACCTTTACCCTACTCTTTTCTTTAGGGGTTTCATCTTTCCCGCTTGCAACAGCTATTCACGCAGATACAAGTGAGGAACAATCTGCAGAAAAGAAACGAATCTCTTTAACGGAGCGTACATCATTATTTTTTGAATACCTCCAGCAAGGTAAGTATGCAGAGGCACTCCAGTTGACGTCTGCTGCTTTTCAATCCAAATTTACAGCAACCACATTACAAAACTGGTGGACACAAAGTGGCTGGAGCGGGTTAAAAAGCATGGGAACCCCCGTGATAAAAGAACGAAACTTGGTCCATCAGACGGTGGAAATTCATGGAACTACCGAAGGAACTACCATCCCGCTACTCCTTAAATTCACGCCTGGCGGGAAAGTAGATGAGGTTGGAGAAAGGCCACCCGAGGAATCTTATACCATCCCGCATCCTAGCTATGATCAACCTGCTTCCTATCAAGAACGTGAAATCGTCATTGGAAATTCTATCTATCCGTTATCGGCCACATTAACGGTTCCGAAACATAAACCTGGTGAAAAGGTACCCGTAGTTGTTCTTGTTCATGGTGCTGGCATCCATGATCGCGATAGCACATATATGGGAACAAAAATCTTACGTGATCTTGCGGTGGGCCTTTCATCCAACGGAATTGCAGTGTTGCGCTATGAAAAACGCACCTTAGAACACGCATTAAAGATGAGTGCAGAACCTGTTACGTTAGACCGTGATACTACAGATGATGCCATATATGCAGCAAAATCAGCAGCGCAGCAAGAAGGCATTGATCCAAGTAATATCTTCATTCTTGGACATAGCCTAGGAGCCGGTACAATGCCACGTATACTGAGCAAAGCGCCTTCCTCACTTGTCAGAGGAAGTATCTTACTCGCACCACCTGCACGCCCTTTGACTGACATTGCCATTGATCAGTATCAATACCTTGGGGAATCAAAGGAAGTAATCGATGAAATAAAAAGGCAGTTCGCTTTTATCCAGGATCCTACTTTCAATCCTGACCACCCTCCAGCTGGCTACAATTTTGGGTCGCCTCATTTTATGTATGATGTTTCTAGGTGGCGTCCAGTTGAAGAGGCAAAATCACGAAAAGAGCCTTTACTTATTTTGCAAGGAGCACGCGATTATCAAGTAACAGTAAAAGATGAATATACAAAATGGCAAGAAGGACTTTCAAAACGCAGGAATGTTCAGTTCAAAAAATACCCGAAATTGAATCATTTCTTCACGGAGGGTGACGGGGAATTAAGTCGTCCTAGTGAATACGAAATCCCTGCTAATGTTCCCGAGTACGTCATCGAGGACATTATTACATGGGTCAACGAGACAAAAAAATAAGAAAACATCAAAAGCCTTCATGCAATCATCATTGCGTGAAGGCTTTTTTGAAACTAGTGATTCAGACATACCTATTATTTTCGATATCATTCTATATAATATTTGCCCCAAAACGAAAAATTAGAGTCTTTTATAGCAATGAAGTTCATTTTTATCATTTTGGGGGCAACCTATTCTGTTAGCTTGATAGCGATGTGGTAGGACCCCAAATATGTATGAATGGTGACAATGAATTCGTGTTTATAGACAAGAGTTTTGACCCTTATTTTAATGGTGGGGGTTGTATATTGATAATAAAGTCATTTAAAAACAAAAGTAAATCTCTTATTGTTATTTCGTTAATTTTTACCATACAAAAAAATAAAGTTAAAAGTGATGTAAAATGAATTCGTAGATTTGAATAAATAGGACGGAAGTTCTAATAAACAAAAGAAATTGAAGAATTATTTGAAGGCGTACCACCAACATTTCGGAAATTTTGTAAGGTAAGCAGTCAAAACTATAAAAATTGATTGTAATGTGTTCGCTTAAGCCATTACCAAAAAGATATTAACCACTAATCATCGGCACTTTGTTTTTGGTAATGAGTTTTGGTGACAGCGAAAGAAGCCAGTGAGAAATGGGGCATTTCAAATCGCCGGATACAGCTTTTATGTAAGTAGGGCAGGATTATAGGTGCATATCGGCTCGGCTGGACATGGGCTATTCCAGAGGATGCCGTAAAACCTGTCGATGGACGAACGAAATAAATCTTAAAACTACAGGGAAAATACAGATTGCTGTGTTATCTTTTTTACGGAGGTATACATTTATGGATATACGAATACTGCTTGTCGAGGACGATGAGCATATTTGCAATGCAGTGAAAGTCTTTTTATCTGGAGCGGGATATAAGGTGGATGCCTGTTTTAACGGGGATGAAGCGCATAGCAAGTTTTATGATAACACCTATCAGCTTGTCATTCTTGACATCTTGCTGCCGGGAATGAACGGTCATGAGCTTTTAAGGGAGTTCCGTAAGCTGAATAATACGCCGGTTCTGATGATGACCGCTCTTTCCGATGATGAGAATCAAATCAGAGCATTTGATGCGGAAGCGGACGATTATGTGACTAAGCCGTTCAAGATTCAGCTATTGCTGAAACGTGTGGAGGCGCTGCTCCGTCGCAGCGGTGCGGTGGCAAAGGAACTTCACTATGGCAAGCTGACACTTTTGCCGGAAGATTTCAAGGTTTTTTATGACGACGAAGAATTACTTTTGACCCTTAAAGAGTTTGAAATCTTAATGCTACTGGTGCAAAACAATGGCAGAACACTATCTCATGAAGTTATTTTGTCCCGCGTGTGGGGCTACGATTTTGACGGTGATGGCAGCACCGTGCATACTCACATTAAAAACCTACGGGCGAAGCTACCAGATAATATCATCAAAACAGTACGCGGAGTGGGCTACCGATTGGAGGAAACTTCATGAAAAAGAATGGGATATTTATTAAGATTTTTGCCTATACGATAGTTGCTATGCTGTTGATTGTTTTCGTAACTGCCGCATTGTTTTCAGGTCAATTCTTAACACTGTACAGAGCAGTTGAAAGGGAACAAATATTAGTGTCCTATCAGCCTTTGGTCAATAGAGTAAAAAATAGTGATTATAACGATATTCCCGCAGCAGCGCAAAGGTTTCGTGACAACAACCAATCATTTGAGTTTTGCATTATAGATGATAATGGCGGCGTGATTTACGCTACGCCGGGTGCGGATACCTCGGATAATTTCAATGGTGACTTTTACTATGTGGTGCATAATGATAAAGCGCTCGGCTATTCTGTCGTCGCCCAGACCAGACCGGGCTTAACTGCCTTTTACAATGAAATAATTGTGCGGGCATTGGTCGCGTTTGCCATTATACTCGCCCTCTGCCTTTTGTGCGCGTATGTTTTTGCACGGCAGATAACCAACCCCATCAAGCGACTGGCGGATGACGCCGGGAAAATGACAAGGCTTGAAGATGTACCGCAAAGCCTGCCTATACGCCGGGATGAATTAGGCGATTTGTCGCGTGACATTCACTCTATGTACGATAAGTTGAAAGATACCATTTCCCGGTTAGAAAATGAAATCCTGCGGGTAAGGGAAATGGAGGAAGCACAGCGATATTTCTTTTCGGCGGCTTCACATGAGCTAAAAACGCCTATCGCGGCAACAAGTATCTTGCTGGAGGGTATGCTCGAAAATGTAGGTGATTACAAAGACCATCCCAAATACCTGCGCGAATGCGTGAAGATGATGGACACGCAGGACGATGTGATTTCCGAGATACTGGAGATTGTCAACCTGAGCGATGGGAAAATCTCTCAGGCTTCTGAAAAACTGAAAGTCAGGCAAATAGTGGCTGACATACTGCCTGACTTTCAGATATTAGCTGAAGCAAACGGTCAGTACATTGTTACGGACATTCCTGACGGACAAAACTGCCTTGTCGATTCTAAAATGCTTCAAAAAGCACTTTCCAATATTATTTTGAACGCAGTACAGAATACGCCTACAGGCGGTGAAATTAGGATATGGAGCGAGCCTGTGGCTAAACAATATCGCCTTTGCATACTAAACACAGATGCAAGGATAGACGATACAGTTCTGCCTAAGTTATTTGACCCATTTTACCGTATGGATAAAGTGCGGGGTCGGAAAAGTGGGCGCAACGGTTTAGGCTTGACCATCGTGCGGAAAACGTTGGAAGTAATGAACATTGAATATGCTTTGGAAAACGTTCCGAATGGTGTTCTGTTTTGGATGAATTTTCCAAAAGTATAAATAACACAAGGAGAAAAAATAATGAAATCAGAAAACCGAAATAAACTTACAATTGCATTGTTTGTAGTATATATGCTGCTGTTGACAGGCGTCATTCTCTTCAAATTACCGTTTTTTTCTTCTGAAATATCAGACGGGATACGAGTAATCAATCTGATTCCATTTCAGGGGTCTTTCGATGACAGCGGAACTATTGATTTTAGAGAAATAAGAGATAATATACTTATTTTTATCCCTTTAGGTATATATATTTGTATGCTAAAAAGCAAATGGCCTTTTATGAAGAAAGTTCTTCCAATTGTTGCTTTGACATTGGCGTTTGAGGCTATACAATTCATTTTCGCAATGGGAAGAAGCGATATTACTGATGTACTTGACAATACGCTTGGAGGGGTAATCGGCATTGGTATTTATGCTTTATTGTTCAAGATTTTCAAAAATAGGACTGTTAAGGTTGTAAATATACTTGCCTTGGTAGTAACTGTTTGCGTAGTATTATATTTCGCCTATCTGTTTTATCTCAGCCATTTTGTTATGAGGCGTCTGCACCCCTGATGTTAGCAACCAAGCTTTATCACTTTGACCGACAGGGTTATTCCTGCCGGTCTTTTTTGATTTTCTCCGCTACAGACAAACTACAGGTTGGTAACAGGGGAAATACAAATTGCTTTGCCATAATAGGAGCATGACGAACGTAAATGTCTATTTTACGCCATACATAGCATGACTACCGCAATGAAAATGAAAAAACTAATCGCACTCGCTTTAGCACTTTTTCTCGTACTATTATTTCAACCAACCTGCTGGTTGATTGAAATAGGGATATTTGATTAACTTTATTGTCATTGGATCCCTGCCACATTCCAACCACCTATACTCCCCAAAATGAAAATCCGAACTGTATTCCACAAATAAGTTTTTAAAATTATCATTTTGGGGTATTTATTTTTCTTAGCTTAACGGGCATGGGATAGCTCCACATCGCTTTCAATCTAAGGTTTAAAGTTCCATTGAAGCGAAAATTTTGTATTTTCGTCCCGGCAAGATGAGCCAGCGTTCTATCTAAAAAACAAGTAGGAAGAAAAGTATTATAGATTAATATGTTAAGTGTTTGTATTTTAGAGGGGGATATGTATTATAGAATTGTTAAAATTGAACTACTCACAACTTATTCGTTTTTAAAATAGCCAACTTGAAATGGATCCAAATGTGGTAAGTCAATTAGAGTAGAGAACTAATTATTCTTTAGTAGTATTAATGGTAAGTATAAATGGTAAAAAGCAATGAATATGCACAATTTCATATATAAATAGGTATTTTTTGTTAACTCTTTTAAAGGGAAGCTAATGTATGAAATTAGTATGATAGAATCAATTTGTATTAAATCGAAAGGGGATGAGTGTATGTTAAAAAGAATGATTCTAGGGGTTTCATCATTAGTAGTGGGAGCAACAGTTGGTTTAGCGACAGATGTATCTGCGGCACCAGCACCACCGTTAACATCATTAAATATAGTAAAAGTTGAATCTCAATTAGGCGGAGTTGAGTTTATTGGTCCCAACAATTTAAGTACAGTTAAAGATCATGGAGGAAGCTATTTATATATTTATACAAATGAAATGGGATACGGTAGAAATCCGATTGCTCAAATGAGTGGTCAAAGACTAAAAAAAATAGATTCTAAGATGATTGATATAAATGGTGATAAAACAGTTGATGGATGGGAATATAAATGGGATGCTTCGGGACAGCAAAATGGACAATTTAAATATCAGAACACATCTACAAATGCACCATGGAATACATTGTCTACGTCATTAAACATTAAATAAACTAACAGAAGAATCTAGTATTAATTTATTGGTCGTTTGCAATATGTGTAATGCTTAGGTAACTATAGGAGTCTACGTTTTTTAGTGGGCTCTTTTTATCTAATGATAGGATAACGGCAAATAGATAAGCTATTTTGTTTAATTATCAGGTTCAAGGTTTACATAATATTATTTTGGTAAACACATTTGTGTTTAATAGTGTAATTAATAAAGGAAATAAATCTATCATAAAATCAATTAAGTTATTTAGTAGATCTTTCATCATAAATATTTAAAACTACATATTTATGAATCTTTATAATATTTTTAGTCTACATGTAGTCCCAAATCATACGATTTTATAACAAAATACTATAATTTGACTAGTAATAGTAGTGAAAAAAACATTAAACATACCTAGGTAATATAGCTAATGTTATTTTTTTACATAATTTGTTTAATAGTATGTATATCGTTATTATTCAATGTAAATAAAATAATTTAAAAGGAGATAGGAAGTTATGTTTAAAGTCAAAACAAGAGGAAGAATAAAAAAAATTGCTATGATTTCTGCGATGTGCACCATGATCTCAATGTATGGAACACCAATTTCTAGTACAGAGGCAGCAATCCGCTCCCATGCTCCATCAGTTTATGTAACACCACAAAATACTGCTGCTTCAGATATTATCAGCATAGACTGGTCTCCAGTCCAAACAGCACCTTATACATATTGGGCTGTACATAACTGGAATCAGGGGGGAGAGGGTGGTGGTTATGCTGGCTTTCAACAACAAAGCGGTTTTGATCAAACCGGTAAACGTACCCTTCACTTTGCACTTTGGGATCCAATAGCATCAAACCAAGCAATAAAAGCTGAATATTTATCTCCGACTTCAGAAGCCAGTAGATTTGGTGGAGAAGGAACAGGACTGAAGGTACAAACAACTTATAATTGGAAAGATAGTGAATGGTATCGAATGACTCTACGTTCTTGGCAAGAAGATGGCCATACAAAATTTGGCCAGTGGATAAAAGATAATAAATTAAATCAATGGAAGTTAGTTGCTATTATGGATCATCCAGTTGCGAATGTTGCATTCAACTATGGTCTATCGATGTTTCAAGAGGACTGGGCTGGTAATGGACAAGATGTAAGAGAAGCACGTCTTAAAAATGGATATAGCAGAAAAGTTTCAGATAAACAATGGGATTCTTGGAACAATCAGCGTATTTCTGGGCAACATGATACTTCTTATCAATACGATGGAGGAGCAACTTCAGAATATGTATGGGTTAAAGCAGGAGGAAATACGCAATCAACGATTGGTACTGGAAAGACTTTTAATATAAATCAGCCTAGTCAACCAGAAATGGGAAATTTGGATTTTGATATTCAAACTATTCGTTTTGAAAATGAAAAATTAAATGTGTCTTGGAAATTGAAAGAACAAAGTACTCCCCAGTTTAAAGGAAAGATTGAAATCTATGACAATGAAAAGTTAACGGGACAAGCTTTGAAAGTAATCGACAATATTAAGTCCTATCAAACTGAGGTAAGTCAAACTATGCAATTGCCTCAAACAGCTTATGCTAAAATTACATTAACAGATATATTTGATCGAACTGTAGAGAAAAAAGTAGGAATTACAAATGGAAATTCTGATATTTTAGTAGGGAATCAATTTGCATGGTCACTAAAAGGAATTAGTGATTTCGAGTTTGCTAAAATCAATTTCAATAAATCGACAGAAGAAATGCAAATTGACTTAAAAGCAGGCGTACCTCATCATTATTTTAATGAAACATATGCGAGTATTAAAGTACAAAATGCATCAGGAAAAGTAGTATACAATAAAGATATTTATGGAAACAAACAACAAAATGCTGAATCGCAAAAAGTTCCAGTCAAAATAGGTGATTATATTGAGCTAACACATCTAGAAGGTGTGCATAGAGCTACTTTCACAAATGTAGACTACAGTAAACAAGAAAGCTTTGGAAAAAAAGCAATGTATGAAGTCACAAAAGAAGGCTTAAAGAAAGTAGAAAAAATGCCAGAAACAACAATTTTAGACGGAAATCAATTTGCATGGTCCTTAAAAGGATATAGTAATCGAGAAATTGCAAAAGTAGATTATAACAAAACGGTAGAAGAGATGAAGGTAAAACTAGAAGCTGGTGTACCACATTCATACTTTACTAGTACGTATGCGAGTATTAAGGTCCAGAATTCTTCTGGTAACGTTCTGTACAATAAGGAAATCGTGGGAAATAAACAACAAAATGCTGAAACCCAAACAGTGCCTATAAAAGTGGGAGATTATATAGAATTTACTCATATAGAAGGGGAAGCAGCAAAGGAAAAGACACGAGCAATTTTAACGAATCTTGAAAATAACAAAAATGAGACCATTGGAAAGACAGCAAGGTATCAGTTTACAAAAGAGGGCTTAAAGAAAGTAGAAAAAATGCCAGAGACAACAATTTTAGACGGGAAACAATTTGCATGGTCCTTAAAAGGATATAGTGATCGAGAAATTGCAAAAGCAGAGTATAATAAAACAGCAGAAGAGCTGAAAATCAAATTAGAAGCAGGCGTACCGCATTCATACTTTAATAGTACATATGCAAGTATTAAAGTCCAGAACGCATCCGGTAGCGTTATGTACAATAAGGAAATCGTGGGAAATAGACAACAAAATGCTGAAACCCAAACAGTACCTATAAATGTAGGAGATTATATAGAATTTACTCATATAGAAGGGGAAGCAGCAAAGGAAAAAACACGTGCGACTTTAACTAACCTTGAGAATGGAAAACAGGAATATATAGGAAAGAAAAGAACATATCAGGTTACATCTACTGGATTAGTAAGACAATAAATGTATAAAAAAGTTGGGGGAATCCTCAACTTTTTTATATTAAAACATTATTATCTTATACCAGCCTTGACTTATGTAACTTAAATGCTATTACCATATTGTATGTGCGTTCATGCCATTTCCAAGAATCAGAATAAATATTGGCAATAAAACTGGCCCTAAGGTAAGAAGTAGATTTAAAAGTATAAGAATTCTATATATCCAGGGATAATGTTCATCAATTTGATTTGCAAATACTATAATAACTAATGACATTATATTTGTTACATATAATCCTAGCATTAGAAACCAATAATTTGCCATTATACTGAGACTCCATGCTCCTAATAATTCGTGTATTACACCAAATGATATTCCTAATACTGCAAAACTAAAGGAAACAACTGCGATTTTTTTGAGAACTTTAGTAAATATTTTATCATGAGAATTTTCAGGATATAAACTCATTATATTAAATAAAGATAAATAGCCCATTAAAACTCCCACCCCAGACAATAACAGGTCTCCATGTGATTTGAAAAAACAGAACAGCCCTGCTACAGAAAAAATAAAGGAAATAAATATTTTTTTAAACACCGGTTTCATTATATTTTCACACCCTTAAAAAATTCGATTATAATCAACTTTGTTGCAGTTAAATTCAAATTAACCTCTTTTTACAAGCTAATCTTTGAATTTCATATGTTACACCTTTAGCATGTTTACTTTATATCTTTTTATTAGGTTATATAGATTAATTTGCGGTAATTGCATACGAAATTTAAAATTAATAATTTATATATCATTTATGCATTTTTCTTATATGGGTAAAGATATTCAAAAATTAACTAGAATTATTTATAGTAAAGTATACATTAACATAAGGTTAAGTATATGTAAATATAATTAAATTCAAATTAATTATATTTCTTATTTAAAGGGGATTACGTACATGAATAATATCAATATAGGTCAAAAAATTATGACATTTAGAAAGAACGCAGAATTAACTAGTAAACGTTTAGCAGAATTAGCCCATATAACCCCCTCAATGTTAAGTCAGATTGAGAAAGGAATTACTAATCCTTCTCTACAGACATTAAAATTGATTTCTGTAGCATTAAATATGCCTTTATTTAATTTTTTCTTGGAGGATACAAATACAGAAGAATTGGCTGTAAGAGCCAATCAAAGAAAAAAAATCCACTTTCCTGAAAGTGGTGATGTTTCATATGAGTTACTGTCTCCCACTTTAAATGGAGCACTCGAACTTGCTCTAATGAATTTATTGCCTTAAACCTCTTCATCTACAGAGCCTGTAGCACATAAAGGTGAAGAAATAGCATTTATTATGGAGGGGCATGTAACTCTGTACTTAAATGATGAGGTTTTACTTCTCTATACAGGCGATAGTGTTAAAATTCCGCCGTATGCAAAACATAAATGGGAAAATAATTCTTCTAATAAAGTGATTGTTATATTTGGAGTAACTCCACCATCTTTTTAATACAATAGCATATTGAGCTAATTATTTTTTTGTAATCATAGTTGAGTTAGCGTGCAAAATTCGTATTTTGTTGGCGCCTCTAAAGATAGTTGAACCATTAAAGTGTAATTGAATAATGTAAATAGAAGCTTTGTCCATCGGATGGGGCTTTTTTTACATATCAGAGAGCATAGAAAAAGTAAAAAACTGTTATTGAAAATGTTGAAGAATAATTTGTAAATCATCATAATAGCGGCCAAATATGCAGGTTGCATGAAATATAAGAAGGTAACGGAAGAAAAAATATATTACCTCTTTGTGGTGTAGAAATTAATTCAAAACAATCGGGATAATAAGCTAGTGGTAGTTCTTTAATAGAACTACCACTTTTACTTTTTTGCTAATCTAAGTTATAGAAATAGGGGTATCAAGCTAATATTTTGAGAACCCTCCATAACGAAAAGTATATCTCTTCACAGCTAATTATTAGATTTTGACTCATTTTATTTTGTTTTGTTTTTTGGAACAATTAATTTTTTAAGTTAATGGGTATGAATGGTGCCTCTTAAAAGAGAAAACATCCGCCTAAAATGGATATTGTATTTAATAAAGCGCCCAGTAAGCAGGGCGCTTTTTCAATTATATTCTACCCATCCAATTGGAGAATCAACATGCTATTTTAGTTAAAGAAAAAAGTTAGAAACCATCTCTATTAAGTTTATTAATTAAGAAACAATAAATATACGCTTTAATGGATACTTATTGCATTTGAGGGGGGATGTAAGATATCATCTTTTTTAAATAAATAAAATATAAAACGCCAAACGAAATTTGAAAATTAAACTGAAATTAAAGGAGAGTACGATATGAATACAATCATGATTGTAGAAGATGATATGAAGATTGCTGAATTACTGGGAACTCATATAAAAAAATATGGATACCAAAGTGTTATTATAGAGGATTTTGAAAATATATTAGAAATATTTCAAGAGATAAAACCAGATGTAGTGCTATTAGATGTAAATTTACCTAATTTTGACGGTTATTATTGGTGTCGCCAGATACGAGCTATTTCTACTTGTCCAATTGTATTTCTATCTGCAAGGAGTGGAGAGATGGATCAAGTTATGGCTTTAGAAAATGGTGGTGATGATTACATTACGAAACCTTTTTATTATGAAGTTGTAATGTCTAAAATCCGTAGTCAACTTAGAAGAGCATACGGTGAATATGCTCCAAAAGTAAAAGAACGAATAGTTGAGCGATCAGGGTTATCCCTGTTCCCAGAAAGAATGGAACTTCAACTAGATGAAAAGACAATTTTACTAACTAAAAAAGAAACAACTTTATTGGAAATATTGATAACAAAGTCTCCACTCCTTGTAAAACGTGAAGTGATTTTAGAACAACTATGGGATAGTTCATATATAGACGAGAATACATTGAGTGTAAATATAGGTAGAATTAGAAGGAAATTACAAGATTTAGGTATTGAAAACGCACTTGAGACAGTTCGTGGTGCTGGATATCGTTTGCATGCTACTTGGGAGAAGGAAGGAAAGGAATAATGAAATTATTTTTACAAGAACATATTCCACTCATTTGTTATACATTTGCCCAATTGCTTATCATCCTTTTTATATATTGGTTTGATGGTTATCCACATATTTTGACAGCATTATATTCTGTATTTTTGGGTGTTTTTTTATTAATGGGTTATTTAATATATCGTTATTATAGTCATCGTTCATTCTACAAGCGTCTATCAACACCAATGGAAACGTTAAATGAATCAATAAAAGATAGTGATTTGACTCCTTTATCAATGGCCTTAGAAACATTACTTCAAACTCAATATCAATATTATCAAAACCAATTAAAAAAATGGGAACGAAAACAACAAGAACAAATGACTTTTATGAATCAATGGGTTCATCAAATGAAAACACCTCTTTCTGTTATTGAGTTAATTACACAAGATGCAGATGACTCTCGATTTGACAGTATTAATGAAGAAACGGAAAGAATCAAAAAAGGATTAGAAATGGTCTTATATGTTGCTCGTTTAGAAACATTTGAACAGGATTTTCATGTAGAAAAATTGCAATTATTGGGAATGATTGATTCTGTTATTCATGAAAATAAACGTTTGTTTATACGTAGTTATGTGTATCCAGAAGTAAAAGTAGATCCGAGTCTTATTGTAGAAACAGATAAGAAATGGATTCGATTTATACTCAATCAAGTACTGTCAAATGCAATTAAATATTCATCAAGTAAGAAAGGGAAAGTAATAGTATCGGCGTATTCAAAAGGACGAGCAATTATTTTGGAAGTAAGAGATTATGGAGTGGGCATTCCTACTGCTGATTTACCACGTGTTTTCAATCCATTTTATACTGGAGAAAATGGTAGGAAATATAAAGAGTCTACGGGAATGGGATTATATCTTGTTAAAGAAGTATGTGAAAAATTAAATCATAAGATTGAGCTAGAATCTGAAGTAGGTAAGGGAACAAAAGTTAGAATCGTATTCCCATATGCATCTCGTTAACCGATGAAAGGTAGACTTTTCATCGGTTTTTTCTTTTGAATCTTACAAACTTGTTAGATAAATGTTAGGGAAATCGATATGAGACATACTATATATAGGTTACACTTCATGTATCGAAAAGAGAAATGGAAGGTGAAATACTTGTGGAGATACTACATGTTTCAGATTTAGGGAAAGTTTATTCTGGAGAAATTTCTTATACAGCATTATCCCATATTGATTTAAAAATAAACAAAGGTGAATTTGTAGGAATTATGGGTCCATCTGGGAGTGGTAAAACAACGTTATTAAATATGGTTTCTACTATAGATGCTCCAACATCAGGAGAAGTATTAATTCACGGAGAAAATCCATATCTGTTATCTCCAGATCAGTTATCTTTATTTCGAAGACATGAATTAGGGTTTGTGTTTCAATCATTTAATCTCCTTAATACATTGACAGTGAAAGAAAATATTGTTCTGCCACTTACACTTGATGGCGTAAGCCCTAGAGAAATGGAAGGGAAAGTGGAAGCTATTGCTGAAAAACTAGGGATAACTGAAATATTAGATAAACGTACGTATGAAATTTCTGGTGGGCAGGCACAAAGAACAGCAATCGCACGAGCTACTATTCATAATCCGAAATTATTACTTGCGGATGAGCCTACAGGAAATCTGGATTCAAAATCTGCTAGTGATGTGATGGGATTATTGACAAAGCTTAATAAAGAAAATAACACAACTATGATGTTAGTGACACATGATGCAATGGCTGCAAGTTATTGTGATCGAATTGTGTTTATCAAAGATGGACAGTTATACAATGAGATTTATTGTGGAGATAATCGCAAAGTATTCTATCAAAAAATTCTAGAGGTTTTAGCATTATTAGGAGGAAATGCAAATGACTTTTCGACAATTCGCATTTAATAACGTCATTCGAAGTAAACGAACATATTTGGCTCATTTTTTAAGTAGTACGTTTGCTATTATGATTTTCTTTACGTATGCATTACTTGCATTTCATCCTAATTTACAAGGCGATCTTGCTGCCAGTGTAACAATCAATACATTTGCAAAGTCAGGATTACAGATATCGCAGGGGTTAATATTTTTCTTCTCATTCTTCTTTATCCTATATTCTGTAAGTGCATTTTTGAAAACAAGAAAAAAAGATTTCGGAATTCTAATGTTACATGGGATGTCACGTTCACAGTTGAATAAATTAGTATTTATTGAAAATATAATAATTGGAATCGCTTCTATTTTAACAGGAATTACTATTGGAATGGCGTTCTCTAAGTTTATCTTAATTATGAGCAACAATCTGTTAATAATTGATAAAGGACTCCCATTTTACGTACCCTTTAAGGCAATTGGAATAACATTTGGAGCTTTCTTTTTATTATTTTTATTTATCTCACTTTTCACTTCTCGACTAGTAAATGTCGAGCAATTAGTAGAATTAATAAAAGCAGAGGAAAAGCCAAAGCCTGAACCAAAAGCATCCTTTTGGCTATCTGTATTCGCACTTATTTGTATGGGATTAGGATATACGGCTGTTTTCCATAGTGTTCAAGCAATTCATTACAAGGATATGAAATATGTATTATTCATGATGGCGACAGGGGTGAGCTTTGTTGTACTTGGAACGTACTTCTTGTTTACACAGCTCAGTGTGTATGTGTTACGTGCATTAAAGAAAAGAGAAAATATTTTCTTTAAGAAAACAAACATACTTACCATCTCAGATTTAGTGTATCAATTAAAAGATAATGCAAAAATGTTTTTTATGGTAACTATTATTTCTGCCGTTGCCTTCACTGCAGTAGGGACCTGTATGGGATTAGGCAATTCGTCCATGGCTGAATCGGATAATCCTTTTGCATTTTCTTATGAATCTTATAATAATAATCCTTTAGAAAAAGAGCATCTAAAAAGAATAGAAAGCGAACTCAATAATGATGGGTTTAAATTCAAACAAGTAGCTTATTCAATAAAACAAATTCCAGATACCCTTTATAACAGCAATGTATTATTAAGCGTCATAAAAATAAGTGATTACAATAGGTTAGCAGAATCCTTTGATTTTGAAAAAGAAAGCTTAAAAGATCAAAATAGTAGTTTTGTCATTCCTTCAAAAAAAGTCTCTAATACAAAATCTAATCAAAATGACTTTCAATTGTTGCATGAAAATATAAAAAAAGATATGCATGTAGATAAAATACTAACTCCGAAAGAACTACAAGATACAACCGTCACGATAATTATTGTACCAGACGCTGTATATAACCAAATGATAGTGGATCCAGAAAATCAATATGGGCAATCTACTATTAATGGTTTTATTGTGAAGGATTGGGAGAAAACGAAAAAAGTTGCTGAAAAAATCGTAACTACTCTACAGAAAGATAATGAAGGTATACATGAACCTGTATTATACAACGAACAATATAAATTTTCTTCATTAATATCTACATGGATAGTGATGAAACAAGGTTTTGGACTTGCATCCATCATGAGTGTATTAATAGGCATTGTTTTCTTTACGTTTGCTGCAAGCTTTTTATATTTCCGATTATACACAGACTTAGAACGAAATCAGCAGCAATATAAAATGATAGCAAAAGTTGGTTTAAGTAAACGGGAATTAAAGAAAATTGTGTCACGTCAACTTGTATTACTATTCTTTTTACCAATTATAATTGCAATTACACATAGTGCAGTAGCTTTTACGGCCTTACAAGAGTTAGCCGATTTTTCAGTCTTGGGTAGTTCAGTTATGGTATTAATTTGTTTCTTAATTTTGCAAATTATATACTTTTACTTTGTTCGTTCTCAATACTTGAAAAAAATGTATAAAACGATTTTTTAATTCAAATATAATTAAAAGAAGGAGAATATAGGTTGAAAAAAAGACTTGGATTATTAATAGTAGCTGGCATTTCGATTACCATGTTAGGAGCATGTTCATTATTTGGTACAAAAGACTCTCCAGCAAATGGGCTTTCAATAGAGGTAGAGCAGTTAAATGAACAAACAAGAAATTCTATAATAGACCTATACAAAGATATAACCATATCACAAGACCAATTCAAAATAAAAGAGGGGAGCATAGATAATAACAAACTCAACATAAAGCTCCCGACACAGTTTGGGGATGCTAGGGCAGATACTCCTAGTAATTTAGTATTTATTAGTAGAACAACTGCTGAAAAAATGGACAAAAAGGGGCTTATATATGAAAGGGATAATAATCAGGGGGACATGACTTCAGCCCCTATGGATTCATTACCAAAATCAAAAAAAGATGAAACTATCTTATTTGCGAATAAAGAATATAAGGACTTAAAAGAAATAACATATGATGGGAAAAAAATGAGTACTCAATACGAAGGTGATGTATGGCTAGCGCCATATCGTGGTGGATCAAATGTAATCCTATTAATTGTAGATGATACTTTAATTAAAGAAATAAATGGGAAAGAAAAAACAAGACAATTTCTATCTTTTAATAAATCTTTTGGGAATCTTAATTTAGTCAATCAGGGGAAAGAACCAGAATTAAAAAAGGAAATAAATAAATTGAATACGGCTTTAGGTACTGAGGGTAAGGGAGCCGTTGAATTTGTAAATATTACAGAAAAGTAAAAAATTACTTCTATATCGGTAAAAACTGGTCACCATCAGGTTAAGAAAAATAAGTACACCAAAACGAAAAATCTCACTTCTTATCTGAAAAAAGATGAAAAGTGAGATTTTTTTGCTTAGCATGATAATGTTCTAAAACGCTGATGGTATTACATGTCTATCAAGCTAAGATTGGATTTTTTATAAAATTCCATTTCTCGTTGTTGAACCCCTAGTAACGTTTCGGTTCCGTTACTATACAAACTCAAATTTTTTCCTCATATTAAAGTGGAACAAATTTATTACTTAAATTGTCTATTAAATGTACCCCTAAAAACTTAGTGTCCAAACTTGATACATTGAGTCTGGTTTGACATCTATTTTAAGTACTGCAAAACACGAAGGGACTGATTATCTTGAAAAGTACAAGGATGTTAAAAATAGGGATGTGTGTTGAAGTATTAAGTTTAAGTCTTGCAAGTGTAAAACTTTTTACAGGTGAACCATTTTAGATGGAAGCAAAAGAAAAAGTAGAGAAAACTAAATATGCAAATCATGCGCCTCATTGAGCATTCACGCAACTTGAGAAAAGTTTAACGCTTGACTGGGTGTCTATCCAATCGACGCTGGTACAAACTGGACAGTTACCTATCGATCACCTTACGAACGGTTTGTTTACGCATCTACTTTTAAGGCTCTGATTGCAGGGGCATTTTTACTGCAATATCCAATTGACAAATTAGGCGGTATTTTCACTTATACAAAATATGATTTAGTCAAGTATTCACCAAGTACAGAGAATAAAGTGGATATCGGTATGACTCTTAGGAGAAATTGCGGAGACGGATATTCATTATAGTGATAACAACTGCGGGGAACATTTTATTCGAAAAATTAGAAGTCGATTCTTTTTTACATCAAAAGAATCGTTTTTTACATTCTTTTCATTACGATTATGCTAACAAGAATCATCAAATTAGACGAGTAATTCAAGAACTCACTATTACAAACATTAGATATAGTACAAAGAGATGAAGAACAGCTCACAATTTCCTTACTTTAAAGGGCAGCATTAAAGAATAGATATGTAGTTTGTTCAAGAGTTAATCTAGGTTTTATAATCTGCTGATTAGAAAAATATTTACTAATCTCGATTACCACACTTTTTTAATATAAGTATATTTCTGAAGGTGACTTCAATAAATTTAAGTGAATCAACAAGAGAATTGAAAGGCAGGAGAAAGTAACATGTCAGAAAATTATCGTTCTCGAGAGGAGAGACGACAAGTTAAAAAGAAAAAACAGCCAGCTGCTAAAAAACAAAAAACAAAAGGTAAAACATCATTTTTTCGTAAGTTTTTAATTAGTTGTTTATTACTTGGAATTGTAGGGTTAGTTGCAGGGGTTACTACTTTTTTCGTTATGATCAAGGATGCTCCAAAACTTGAGAAAACAAAACTTGTTAATCCGTTATCCTCAAAAATTTATGATAAAGATGGGAAATTAATATATGAATATGGGAAAGAAAAACGAACAAATATAATGTATGATCAAATTCCTAAATTAGTAGAAAATGCGTTTTTAGCGACAGAAGATGCACGCTTTTACGAGCACAGTGGCGTAGATTTTAAAGGTACTGCACGTGCAGTTTTAGTCAGCCTAAAAGGGGATTACGGCTCTCAAGGTGGAAGTACGATTACGCAGCAAGTTATTAAAAATTACTTCTTATCAATGGAAAAAACGTCAAAGAGAAAGGCGCAAGAAATATATTTGGCGTATAAGCTAGAACAACAGTATTCAAAACATGAAATTTTAGAAATGTATTTAAATAAAGTTTACTTAGGCAACCGTTCATACGGAATTGCAACAGCAGTACATAATTACTATGGTAAGGAATTGGAAGATTTAACACTACCAGAAGTTGCGATGCTTGCTGGTTTAATGAAAGCACCTAATAACTATGATCCAACAAAAGAACAAAATATCAAAAAAGCAACAGAAAGAAGAAATGTTGTACTTGAATTAATGAATCGACATGGTTATATTACAAAAAAAGAAATGGAAGAAGCATCAAAAGTTCCAGTAACAGAAGGGCTTAAGAAAGCAACCGAACAAAAAGAAATGCCATATCCTGCGTTTATGGATGCGGTTGTGAAAGAGGTTGAAAAAGAGTTGCCAGATGCTAATATTGGATCTGACGGCTTAGAAATTTATACTACATTAGACCAAAAGGCACAGGATTTTGCGGACAAGCTTTTAAATGAAAATATTATAAATTATCCAAATGAGAAATTCCAAGGGGCTTTCACATTTATGGATACGAAATCAGGAGAAGTTCATGCAATTGGTAGCGGGCGTGGTGAAAATAAAGCTGTATTTAAAGGACATAATATAGCGATTGAATTAAATCGTTCAGCAGGTTCAACGATGAAACCAATTTTTGATTACGCTCCTGCAATTGAATATTTAAAATGGGCAACTTACCATCAAATTGACGACTCTCCATTTAAGTATTCAACAGGACAAGAAGTTAGAAATGCAGATAGAAAGCATTTGGGACCAATTACAATGCGTGATGCATTGAAAACGTCCCGAAATATCCCGGCGATTAAAACTGCAAAAGAAATAGGAATGAATAAATCAAAAGTTTTCTCTGAAAATCTAGGTATTACATTTAATGTAGCACCGACCGAATCAACAGCGATTGGTACAAATGAAGCGTCACCAACTGAAATTGCAGGTGCCTATGCGGCATTTGGTAATGATGGTAAGTATACGAAGCCACATTTTGTTAAGAAAGTCGTTTATTCAGATGGTAAATCAAAAAGATTTGAGCAAAAGCCCAAACGAGTTATGAAGGATTCTACAGCATATATGATTACTGATATGCTTCGTACTTTTGTTTCTTCTGGGTTGGGTACAGCAGCTAATATAGGTTCTTTAGATGTAGCGGGTAAAACAGGGACAACAAATTATTCTTTAGAACAAATAGCAAAATATAATCTACCAGAAAGTGCAACTCGTGATAGTTGGTTTGCTGGTTATACACCACAATATACGATGGCAGTATGGACTGGTTATATGAAAGATAGTAAAGACGATTATATTAGTAGTAAAAATACGAAAATTTCTCAGTTAATTTTTAAAGAAATGATGAGTAAGTTTGCTACAGATAAGTCGCAATTCAAAATGCCGAACAGTGTAGTTCAAGAAGGTAGCGAATTACGTATTAAAGGTGAGAAACGTGATTCTTCCCCAAATAGGACTGAACAGCCAAGTAATAATAATCAAAATAAGCAACAAGAAAAGCAAAAGAAACCAGAAGAGCACAAGCAAAGTGAGCTAAACAATAGTAGAAGCGAAGGAAATACAACATCGCCAAACAATGGTAGAGGCGAAGGAAATACAACGCCGCCAAACAATGGTAGAGGCGAAGGAAATACAACGTCGCCAAACAATGGTAGAGGCGAAGGAAATACAACATTGCCAAACAATGGTAGAGGCGAAGGAAATACAACGCCGCCAAACAATGGTAGAGGCGAAGGAAATACAACATCGCCAAACAACGGTAGTGGTGAAGGAAATATAACATCGCCAAACAATGGTAGAGGCGAAGGAAATACAACATCGCCAAACAACGGTAGTGGTGAAGGAAATACAACGCCGCCAAACAATGGGGATGGTCGTGGAACGCCAACGCAACCAAGTTATGATGGGAATAGAGGAGAAGATCCAGCAACTAATGGTTAATAAGTAATATAAAGAAATTGTTGATTCTGTTGCAAATTTTATAAACAGGTTGGTAAATGAGAAACAATGTTTAGGAAGCAGCTAGTAATTGTTGAGATTCATTGTACGCTGAAAAGGAGGAGTCTCTTTGTAAAGCGCCCAAAAATTTCTATTCATTATTGACTACTTGATAAATAGATTATGTTACCATTTTAAAGAGTAGACAAAGTTTTTTAATACTTGTTATTAGTTTTGTATGCAGTTAACTTCGGATAATTGATTTTTGTATTCTTCTAATTGGATTAGATATTCAAAATCCTTTTGCAACAACGAAATTTCGTTTTTTTAGTGTACGATGAATTACATCAATTACTAACGATCGCATAAAATCCAACTGCAATCATACCAACTTTTTATCTGCTAAGAAAATTTGCACCAGCCTCCTTTTGAGCCAGCATTTAAATCTTTCTAAATGTACGAATTTCTTTACGATATTATTTAATGTAATGCCTACCCCAGAATTTTTTATAAATTACTATGAACTCCCTCTTGGATTATTGGAAGTTGAATCTAATACTTTACTTTATTTTTTAGGTGTTATTAATAAATATTATTACAATGAGAAGCTAATAGTGAACATTTCAAGAGTGACTATATATTTTTAAGACAAACTGTTGTAGAATTCTTAAGAACTTTTGCCCCTTTTTCTTAAGGATTGGATTCTAGAGTATAAGTATGAATGGGGTGATTAAATATGAATACAATTCACTTTCCTATTTCTGTATATAATGTTCCAAAAATCAGTTGGTGCAGCCCTTCCAAGTTTAAGGTTTATTAGAGATAAAATGATTGAAGGAATTGATTTGAAGAAAATAAATTACATTGTCAAATATGAGCCAAGCACACGTGTATTAAAAGGGAAATTAATTATAAGAAGAAGGAATCTTATTAATTGTAATATGGCTTAGCGGTATATATTGAACAATATATTAGGGGATTGATATCACTATATTCATTATGTTATTTCTTGTTTTCCGTTTTGCAAGTTAACCATAAAGAGACGATAGACATGTCTCACCTGCAAATGTCTTTAATTGTTCAATATGAGAAAAAATGTGGAGGAATAATATGGAGTCAAAAATTCTTATTGTTGATGATGATAAAGAGATTAGAAATCTTATCTCTGTTTATTTGGAAAATGAAGGTCTGAAAACTCAAAAGGCTGAAGATGCTATGGAAGCTTTACAACTGTTAGAAGAAAAGGAGTTTGATCTGATTATTTTAGATATTATGATGCCTAATATGGATGGTATTGAAGCGTGTATGAAGATTAGGGAAGACCGCAATATGCCTATCATTATGCTATCTGCAAAATCTGAGGATATAGACAAAATTCAGGGTCTAGCCTCTGGTGCAGACGATTATTTATCAAAACCGTTTAATCCATTGGAATTAATCGCTAGGGTAAAATCCCAATTAAGAAGGTTTAAAAAATACAATACGTCAATAAATCATAATAAAAGCATCCTAGAAATTGGTGATTTAACCGTGAATACAGATACACGTCAAGTATGGGTAAGGGGAAAGGAAACAAGGCTAACTCCAAAAGAGTTTGCTATTCTCGAACTACTTGCCCGTAACAAAGGGATTGTCCTGAGTGTAGCAAAAATATATGAAGCAGTTTGGAAAGAGGTTTTTTATAAATCGGATAATACAGTCATGGTGCATATTACAAAAATAAGAGACAAAATAGAAGAGGATTCTAAACATCCCATTTATATTAAAACTGTGTGGGGAATTGGGTATAAAATATGAAGAAGGTTAGTTTTAAAAATAAAATAATTATAAAACTTTTGGTTGCTGTTGCAGTTAGTTTTTTTGTTGCGTTTGGTTTAACAATCCTTATGGTGCTATTCGTCATAGATCCATTATTTAAAAAACACGAAGATTTTGGTATGTTTGAACTCAATTTATCATTGTTATTCTTATTCTCGTTCGCAATTTTTAACTTTATAGTAATTTTTTTGATATTGGTTCGAAAGAAAATAGCATATTTGAAGCTCATTTCTGATAATGTGAATGATATTGCCAATGGAAAACTGGGTTTGACAATTGGGATTGAGGGGAAGGACGAATTGACCCAACTTGCTCAAAATATAAATTATATGTCTAAGGAATTGGAGCATACATTTGAACAGGAAAGGCGATTGGAACGTACAAAAAATGAACTTATAACCAATGTATCTCATGACTTACGCACACCGTTAACATCTATTATTGGCTATATAGATTTATTAAAAAGAGGGCAATACAACAGTAAAACACAATTACAGGAATACCTTGAAACCACGTATTCAAAGTCACAGAGGCTGAAATATTTAATTGATGAGCTGTTTGAATATACTCGTTTATCAGGCATAGATGCTAATTTAAACTTTAATGAAGTCGATTTATCAGGTTTGTTGGAGCAAATAGTTGGAGAATACATTCCTATATTTGAAAAGGAAAGTTTAATCATTCAAAAATCAATCACGGAAGAAATAATACCTATTTTCATGGATGTAGAAAAAATGGTACGTGTTTATGAAAATCTGTTTATGAATGCGATAAAGTACAGCATGAAACCTTCCGAATTATCCGTATGTCTTGAATTAATAGATAACAAAGCGATTTTGAAAGTTTCAAATAAAGTCGAGAAGCCGCCTGTTAGCGATCCAAATAAATTGTTTGAAAGGTTTTTCAGGGGGGACAAGGCAAGAAAAGATGACCAGGGAAATGGTTTGGGGCTTGCTATCTCAAAAAGAATTGTTGAACTTCATAATGGTAATATACATGCAGAATATAAAGATGGCTGGATGTCCTTTATTGTTGAACATCCAATCAAATAGATTGGCTTATGGAATTACAGGTTCCATAAGCTTTTTTTTATAAAACTTAATAATTCTTAAGAATTTTACAGCGTGTTTCCTAATTTTCATAGTTTATCATGTATGTATCCAAAGCGATGAAGAGAGAGGAGAAATTAAAAAAGAAATTTTATTTACAATTTTCAAGTGATACATCGTGGCAGTCTCATGGAAAAGGTGGATGCAATACGCCTATTTTGTTAGTAGCAAATAAGAATAGCAACTTATTTTAAAGAAATGAAAAAACAAACGTAGGAGGATATATATGACGAAACCAGTTGTAGACGTGAAAAACGTCCAAAAAGTGTACGGTAAAAAAGGTGAGAACCAATCACAAGCATTAAAAGGTGTTTCATTCTCAATTCAAGAGGGTGAGTTTGTCGGAATTATGGGACCATCTGGTTCTGGTAAAACGACCTTATTAAATGTAATTTCAACGTTAGATAAAGCAACGGGCGGCGCTGTTGAAATTGCAGGAACAGATATTACGAAAATGAAACAAGGTGAGCTTTCTGATTTCCGTTCACAAAAATTAGGATTCATTTTCCAAGACTTTAACTTATTGGAGAACTTATCTATTTACGAAAACATCGCTCTTCCACTTTCCCTTCAAGGTGTTTCATCACGTAATATTGGGCCGAAAGTAGAAAAGGTAGCTGATATGTTAGGAATTTCAGCAATACTTCAAAAGTATCCATCTGAAGTATCTGGTGGACAGAAACAGCGTTCAGCCGCAGCACGTGCGTTAGTGCATGAGCCAGCAATTATTTTAGGGGACGAGCCAACAGGAGCGCTTGATTCTAAAAATGCAACAAGTTTACTGGATGCGATGACAAACTTAAATAAAGAACAAGGTGTATCTATCATGATGGTTACGCATGATCCGTACAGTGCAAGTTACTGTCAGCGTATTTTATTCATTCAAGATGGTGAGCTATATAAAGAAATTCATCGCGGTGGTACACGTGATGAGTTTTATAAAAAAATTTTAGACGTGCTTGCAGACTTAGGCACACAAAAAGCGTAAGAGAGAGGGCTCATGTATGTTATTTAAACTTTCCATGTCAGGACTAAAAAGTAAGTTACAAGACTATATTGTCTTACTTGTTGGTCTTATCGTATCTATTTCTACTTTTTATATGTTTCAAACGCTATCATTAAATAAAACGTTTCTTGAATCTAGCTCTTCTATTCGGGATATTGTATCTATATTCCACATTGGTTCCTTTCTGTTAGCGATTATAACATTTTTCTACATTTTATATGCTAACTCTTTCTTAGTATCTCTTCGCCAAAAAGAGTTTGGTATGTATATGATGTTAGGAGCAAAAAAGCATAAAGTTACACTACTTATGTTTATTGAAACAATCGTATTAGGCGCAGCGTCTCTTGCGATTGGAATTACAGTTGGTGTAGGACTTGCAGAAGGTATCGGACAGTTACTAATGAAGCAATTGGAATTTCCTGGTGAGGGTTATCAAGCATTTTATATTCCATCTATAACTGTTACGTGCATCTTCTTCTTTGCACTATTTGTACTATCAGCAATTATGAGTAGTATTAAATTAGTACGTTTTTCCGTATTACAACTTGTACATGCAGATGCACAAACAGAACGTGTCGCGGTAAAAGGAAAAATGACAGTTGTAGTTGCATTCCTTGGTTTAATTTTGTTAGGTATTGGTTATGCATCACTGACCTATATTCCACAAGCGGGAATGGCTGCTCTTGGATTAATGGCCCTTGGATTGACCACAGCAACCTTTGGTACTTACCTTTTATTTGGATCACTTCTCCCAGTTATGATTAACAAGTTAAAGAGTAATAAAAAACGTAGTGAGAAAGGCCTCAATGCTTTTACTTTTGCACAATTAAATTTTCGTATGAATAGCCTAGCAAATGTGCTTGCCACGGTAGCAATGTTAGTGGCCCTTGGAGCTGGTGGGATTTCTGGTGGTATGGCATTTAAAAACAACGTAATAAAAATGGTTAATGGTAGTGAAATTTACGATTCAGTCGTTCATAATCCAACAACTGAAGAAAAGAAAATTATGAATACTATCTTATTTACAGAGAAGCTTGAATATCATTACAAAATAGATGGTCAGTCTATTTACTATTTAAAAGAGGATTTAGAGAAAAATCGTCCTTTAGTATTGAAAAATAGTAATGAGAGAGCAGAGTTTGGGAAAACAATGAGAGTTTCAGAAGAGTTGCCAATTGGTGCAAACGTGAAGAAGTCACCGCAACAATGGAGTGAAGCTTTCGAAATAATCCAGCCATATTATATGTATCCTGATCATGAAATAAAAATTGTAGACAAAAACATGTACCATAGTATAGAGGGTCGAGAAAGTACTGTGTTTATTGGGAAAACAGATAATTTTAAATCATACTTAAAGGAATGGAAACAACTTGACGAATTACAGTTAGCTAAATATACAAGTATGAAACCTGAAGAACTGAAGAGTAAATATCGAATGTATGATTCTTATCATGGCATGTTCAGTGGATTGATGTTCATGGGCTTCTTCGTCGGAATTGCGTACTTAGCAATGATGGCAAGTTGCCTTATGTTTAAAGTTTTGTCTGGTGCATCCAAAGATTGTACGCGTTATCAAATGCTTCGTAAAATCGGTGTTCGCCGAGAGTTATTAACACAATCGATTTATAAGGAGTTATTCTTCGTGTTCTTAGTCCCAGCAATTGTTGGCATTGTTCATGTATTAGTTGGTATGAACATGTTCGGAGCCATTTTGATTGATCCATATTTTCGTATTTGGTTACCAATTGTTATTTTCGTAGTGATTTACTCCATTTATTACTTCATTACAGTTCAATTGTATAAAAGAATTGTGCTTCCGAAAGAAAATTAATGTAATGATATTATTTATACGAAATATCAACATAATCTGACCCCATTTATTGATCAATCTGAATGGGTTTGGAAATAATATATTGACTAGCACTACGATCCATAAACCATTGGTTCTAGTGTAAAAACTCTAAAATTATATCGTTTACCCTAAGAACGGACTATTTCAATAGTCTGTTCTTTTACGTTCGTAAAGACATGTGTAAGTAGGTTCACGCAAGGATCTTCACTAGAAGGTTGGGCATTATACATTCCATAATTAATAATAATATCTATATTGAAAAATCGACCATAAAATTTTAAAAAAATCCAATATAAACTTTTAGCCAGTAGTTTACTTTCATACTATTGATTTTTATACGTGTTTGATAAAAAATACAATGAGTTGCAAAAAAAACGAAATCTAGTTTGGTATAGTGATGTGCATATAAAAAATCCCTCCTTGCTATATCCCCCAAAAAGAGTCATTGCTGCGAGAGTTATAGACTGTATTTTCAGAAATATTACGAGCGTGTAAGAAAAATGTAAGGTAATTCAATATGAGAAAAATAATCTCACTACTACAATGAATAACAGATACATTCATGAAAAAATCTGTGGTGCGATATCAAGTTATTTTAGTGCTTAAAACATTCGACCAAGTATTGCAGTTTAAATAAGGGAAATCGAAACTAGACCATCAAATGTGACAAGAAAAATGATGATTCTATTTTTCTTACAGATTGTAGTGGCTATGATTCAAAGCAGTATTGCATTTCTAACTTTGCACCAATTAGGACAAAAAACAAATAGGGAAACGTCTGTTATTCAAAGCTCAATTGTTGTATTAGTAAGCTTTGTTTGCATGTAAATTATTTATTTCCTTATTATTAGAAATCACTATAAAAAACGCATATGTACAAAATTATATTCATAAAAAAGATAACCCCAAAAATGAAAGTGCATACGTAGTCAATAGAACATGGATACCAGTATATAATCTTATGTTAATTATTATTAGGAGTAACAATCTATCTAGAATAGTATATAAAAGCTATTAAATATTTAATTTATAAAAACAGAGGTGTAAAATGAACTTTATTTTCGATCTAATCGCTAGTTATGCGATTCCTACGATACTACTCACATTCTTGTTACTACTTGTATTTGTTATTAGCTATTTTGTAGTATACAAAAAGATATGTAAAGGAGAAAAAAAACTTACTGTACAACAAATTATATTGTTTGTATTAATAGCGGGATACTATTCCTTTGCATTATCAGCTACTTCATTTGGTCGTTCAGATGATATGGTTTTTGCAAGAACGTTTGACTTCGATGTACTTAGTGTTTATAAAAAAGCATGGAATATCTTTTCGTTTTCTTCTTTTTTCCATATTATTTTAAATATAGGTATGCTGTTTCCGTTAGGAATTTTATTCCCTTTATTTAGTAAGGTTTTTCAAAAAACAAAATGGATGTTAATCATCTCAATTATAGCAAGTTTATTAATTGAAATTCTTGAATTTACACTGCAACGCGGAAGTATGGAACTATCCGATTTACTTCATAATACTTTAGGCATGATGCTAGGATATTCTGTGCTAAACATAGTTCTTATATTTTTGAAAAAAAAAGAAACAGATACAAAAATAATTAAATATTTATACCTTCCCATTACAGTAAGTTTCCTCGCACTCGGAATAATGATTTCGTATCAAATGAAGGAATTTGGAAATATGCCTATTGATCCCATTACAAAAACTGATATGTCTCATGTTACTATAAAAACATCAATAGAGTTAAAAGACGAAGGGAAAAAAATGCCTGTTTACAAAAATTATGTTACAAAAAAATCACATGTTCGAGATGTTGAAATTCTTTCTCCAAAGGAAGCATTTCAAAAACTGAAACAAGGAGAATTTGATCCTATAGGATCTTTCAAAGCTGGTGATACATTAGTTATTACAAAATATAATTTAGATTACTACACTGATACTAAAGGTTTCTCTCAGCCTATATATGTTTTTGAAATACACGTAAATGATAAAAATATGTGGTCTCAACCTATTTCCGCAAAGAAATAACGTAAATTTGGTTCTGTTGCAAAGTTTTTCAAGAAATAAACAGATACATGAATGTATGAGGAGGCTAGTAGTACTTGCTTTAATTGATAATACATCGAAAAGGCGGAGTCGGTTTGAAGACTTCGCCTTTGTTTGTATAGTGCATGCACAGGGGGGAAGGAGCATCATTCATCAACTCTCATACTTAATTTGTAAATTTGGAGGGAATTTCTCATATGAAAATAGTAAAAGTAAAAGATCTAGGTAAAGAATACACATGGGGAATTCGTTGGGATTATGGGCCTTTCAGGTAGTGGGAAAACAACATTATTGAATATGATTTCTACAATTGACTCGCCAACATTAGGCAGTGTATTCATTGATAATCAAAATCCGAATCAACTTTCAGCCAATGATTTGGCTTTATTTCGTGGACAGGAATTAGGATTTGTCTTTCAATCCTTTAACCTACTGCATACATTAACAGTAAAAGAGAATATGGTTCTTCCGCTTGCATTAGATGGCATGAATGTGAAAAGAATAGATAAACGAGTAGAATCTATTTCGAAAAAATTAGGAATCAATGAAATTTTAAATAAGCGAACATATGAAGTATCAGGAGGGCAAGGACAGCGAACAGCAATTGCACGTACGCTCATTCATTCCCCAAAATTAGTTCTTGCCAATGAACCGACAGGAAAATTAGATTCTAAAGCCTATCAAGATGTAATGGAAATATTAACACTATTAAACAAAGAAGAAAAGGCAACAATGATGTTAGTAACGCACGATCCAGTTGTTGCAAGTTACTGTGAACGCATAATTTTTATTAAAGATGGTCAGTTATACAATGAAGTTACTTGCAATGAAGATCGTCCATTATTTTATAAAAATATTATGGATAGTCTTTCTATGTTAGGGGGGAATAAACATGACTTTTCGACAGCTCGCATTCAATAATGTTTTACGGAATAAACGAATATATCTAGGTCATTTTTTTAGTAGTACATTTGCGGTATTGATTTTTTTCATTTATGGGTTACTTATCTTTCATCCGAACCTACAAGGCGAACTGACTCATGTAAGTACCATCATGAGTACATTTGGGAGAATAGGATTTCATTTATCTTATTACTTAATCTTTGTCTTTTCTTTCTTATTTATTTTCTATTCTGTTAGTGCATTTTTAAAAAATAGAAAAAAAGAGTTTGGGTTATTAATGTTACATGGAATGTCTCATCAACAGCTTCATCGATTAATTTTTTTCGAAAATATGTTGATTGGAATCCCTTCTATAGTAGTAGGCATCGGACTTGGATTGGTTTTTTCTAAATTGTTTTTACTAGTTAGTGGGTCTTTATTAGGAGTAGAGCAAACGTTAGCATTTTACTTTCCTTTAAAGGCAATGCTAGTAACAGCAATGTCCTTTGTTGTTTTATTTCTACTAATTTCTTTGTTTACATCAAAAATGGTGAAAATGAATGAGCTTGTAGAACTCATAAAATCAGATGAAAAACCAAAAACTGAGCCAATAGTGTCAGTCTATATATCCTTGTTGGTCATTATTTTATTTGGATCGGGTTACTCCTGCGTTCACCACAGTATTTCCGCGGTCGATTACATGGGTTTAAATCAATTATTCCTACTCGTAGGAGTAGGTGTCTTATTAATTGTATGTGGAACCTATTTTTTCTTTACTCAATTGTGTGTATATGTGTTATCCAATTTAAAAAATAGAGAAACTACATTCTTTAAAAGAACAAATATCCTTGTCATTTCAGAATTGATGTATCGAATGAAAGATAATGCGAGAACGTTCTTTATCGTTACAATTATATCTGCAGTTTCTTTTACTGCAATTGGAGTTTGTACGGCTATCGCAAATCCTGAATTGGCAAAACATGAGACCCCATATGCATTTACCTATCGATCGGATAAGGGGAATATACAAGAAAAAACGCATATTGAAGAGATAAAAAAACAATTAAAAGAATCTGGATTTTCATATAAACTTGTAGCAACAAAATTTAAAAGGGCACAAAGTGGGCCGGTTTTAATTAATCTTTCTACGTATAATGAATACGCTAAAAAATTAGGGTATGAAATAGAGAAATTAACAAATGAAAATGAAAGTATCGTTATACGATCAGAGAAAAACCACAAAAGTGCAGAGGATCTAGAACCTTTTGAATTAAGGCATGGTGAACTAGAAGTACCACTTTCTGTTCAAAAAACAGTTTATATCCCAGAATTAACGGGCGCGTTTGTTAAACCTGTTATTGTCTCTGATGCTGTTTACAATAAGGTCCTAAATGTTCAACAAGAAGGCGTACTCCGAGATTACACCATATACGGTTTTATCGTTAAAAATTGGTCTGAAACAAGTGCAATTTCTACAAACCTTATGAAGTTCATTGGTACGAATCAAGAGGATTATTATGTCTTTTCATCTTTGTATTTAAAATGGATTGAATTGAAACAACAAAATGGATTACTTTCTATTTCAAGTGTAATGGTGGGAATAGTATTTTTTGTGTTTACGCTAAGCTTTTTATATTTCCGTCTATTTACTGATTTAGAACGTGATCAAGAGCAATATCAAATGATTTCAAAATTAGGATTAAGCCAAAGTGAGTTAAAGCAAATCGTAACAAGACAAATGATATTACTATTTTTCTTACCGATTGTAGTGGCTATGGTTCACAGTAGTTTTGCATTTCTAACGTTTCATCAATTAGGACAAATAGTAAGTAGGGAAATGTCTGTTTTTCAAAGCTCAATTGTTGTATTAGTAAGCTTTATTTGCATTCAAATGATTTACTTCTTTATTATTAGACATCACTATTTAAAACGCATAAGTACAAAAATGTATTCATAAATAAAAAAGATAAACAAAAAATTGAAGGTGCATACTCAATCACTAAATTTGGTTGGATATGCACCTTTAAATTGTTGGGAAATATAACTAGGTTAATGAGGAACACGCGAAAAAAGATAGTTAAAGCCAACCTATAAATAAAAGCAGCTAGCAAAAGCTAACTGCTCTCCAAATGGAATGAAGTGTGTATTTATAATATGGTTTAGCTGGCCATATTATTATTTCAATTTTAATATCTGATAATCCTAATTCTGAAATGCATGCAATTTTCATTGCTTGATGTTTCGTTAATAAGCTGTCTCATACGGATGATATCGGTAGCATATCTACTCAATGCAAGGAATGTAACTTTATGACACCAATATCAGAAGGGAGCGGTGGAAAGTTCTTGTTCATATGGGCCTACTTTACATGCGGCATTCCATGTAAAGTATTAAAAATAGAATAGTAGATTCCTTGTATGAAAACGTATATTTTTACATAATGTAAGATTGAATGAGTTGAGATGTGTTTTTGTAAAAGAAGCGTATGTTCACATCACAAAAGTGTTCATAAAATAAGAAGAAAAAACTATAGTGATGGGGGAGGGGATTTTTTGAACATTGAAGATGCTTTATTATTAATGTATTTTTTTGTAGAAGAACCACAGGATGTAGAACAAGAAGAAGAGTTATTTCGTGAGGTGCAAGAAAAACATAATACGTACCGAAAAGGCTTTAATTCAGCTCGTCAATACTACCGCGAATACCGTGACACTATAAACTCCAGAAAAGAAGAAAAAAATGAGAGAACTTGGTTTAGAAGTATCTAATGGAATGATAGATGCTAAAAGAAAAAAGGAAACTGGAGAATATGATTAGAATGAATTTACACGAGTTCGGATTGTACTTAATAACTATGATAAAAGATAAGGAATTCAACAAAAAAGCTTATCATGAAATGTTTTCTGATAAGCTTTTTCGAATTTTATCATCCTTTGTTAGATCTATTCCAGCTAATTCTAGCCACTATATACTCAATACCAAACACAAACGAAACAACTAGTATGAACTTGATAATGACACCAAACCATTCCAATAGACTTTGCGGTAATGGATTATGATACGTAATAGAAGCAACACCACCTAAACATAAAAGGAAAGTAAAAGTAAACTTCTCCTTCAATTTTAGATTCATTTTTTCTTTACTGTCGACCTCTGGCTCATACACACCTGCAAACAAACATCTGATTAAAAAAAACACACCAAAACTGACAACAATCCCAAGTGTTGTAGCCCATTCTATAAAGGGACGATGTAAAAAGAAACCTCGCATGATGACATCTGCAAGTGCAATCAAGAGGATGAATACACCCGATTGTGCCCAAATGCTCAATTCAATCTTTTGAATTCGTTCATCTGGATGTGTAGTAAGTGAAAAACAATTTTTAAACTTCTCCATTTTTTCCTCCCAAAATATATCTTTTAATATTGTATTTTGTACACCGCGAAATCTATGAGAAGCTTTCAGTGTATCGCCTGAAGCTAGATAAGACGTGTGATGTAAAAATAACCTTTTAGTAATTTTATATTCTATATATTAAATTATAACACTTAAAAATGCAATATATATATTACAATAAGTCTTATATAAATGACTTATTGGCCGTTTTTATATAAAAGTGTTTCTATACTAAACTTTGGGAATGTTCTGTGAAAATATTCTCAATTTTCCAGTTATTCTTAATGTTAATGTATTATACATGTAAAGATTTTGTCTACAAATCAATTGATGAAAGAGTGGTATGTATCATCAGTTTTTTTCTGGAAAGGGAAGAGAGCTGCATATACATAGGGATTTCTTTCTCTTGTATAAAAGTTCATTATTCTTGTCGTATAAAATATGTGGAACCATCCGATTATTCCTATATAAACTATACATTGATAAAATTTTACAAATATATAAAAATATGAAAAGTAATTATACAATGGATTCGTAACATATACTAATTGGGGAGTGGATGATTTTGAAACGAATCTTTGGTGTACTTTCAACGAGTCTATTAGCTGGTGTCATGTTATTTGGTGTATCCAACATCGAGGCAAAAGCTGCAGAAACGACAGATAAGCCTTACAAAGTAGTAGAGCCAGGGTTTAATGGAGAACAAACGACAACTGGATTTGATACAAAAGCAGATTTCGAGAATCATATTAAAACGCACCCTGTTCCAAAGAATAGCACGATTAAACCGCTAGCAGCAATTTACTCTACTTTTTATCACGATATTAATGCAAGTGGACCAAACTTTAATGTAAATGCAAGTAGAAATCCAGTTGTAGTTACAAATTTCGCAGGCTGGAGTAACGATGCTGTATCAAGTGTACGTACGCATTCGTATGGAGACCACACAATTATTTATGAGCATGCTAATGCACAAGGGCGTGGACTTGCACTTGCGAACACGGGTGCCGTCTATAATTTGACAAATTATAGTATGGGTGACGGGGCTAGAACGTGGAATGATGAAGCATCCTCAACGATAGTAAAATCGAATTAATTACTATACTAATAAAAACAATGATCCTGAAAGTTTTAGGATCATTGTTTTTTGATTGAAACACTGTAATAAAGTTAGATACATTAAGATTTTCCGCATATGTATTCAACTTAAGAACCCTTTAAATTAGAATTTGGAAAATTTCAGTAAAGATATTTTGTACATTTCGATTGTACCCCATGCCAATCAACTTAAGGGGGAAACAAACTGAACCTTCATTCAGCCAGGTCAAAACATTCATCATTGAACTATCCCCACTTTCACTTCGTTTAGAAGTGGGGGATTCCTAAGTAAAGAGTTCTATCGAACTCTAATTTATTAGGCTAACCCCGCAGTCCTTGCGGTTAGAAGCCTTATCGCTTCATTCTTTAGATTGATACTTGCGTTAATATCCCTATCATGGTGTGTATGGCAAGAAGGGCAATCCCATTTACGTAGGTTCAGATTTTTAACGTCTTTGTTTTGATATCCACAACAAGAACATAATTGGCTGGAAGCAAATGTTTTCGATACGACAATGACTTGTTTACCGTACCATTTTGCCTTATATTCCAACATAGTTCGAAACTGTGACCATGATACCTCACTAATTGCTTTTGCTAACTTATGATTTTTTAACATATTCGATACTTGCAAATCTTCTATATCGATAACATCGTGGTTTTTGATGATTTCAGTTGAGATTTTGTCCAAGTAATCTTTTCTAGCATTTGCCATGTATTCATGAATTCTAGCTACCTTTACTCGTTGTTTATTCCAGCGAGAAGATCCTTTCATTCTTCTAGAAAGAACACGTTGTGCTTTTACTAACTTCTCTTCTAACAATCGAAAAAACTTCGGATTTTTATAGGTTGTTCCATCTGACAAAATGGCGAAATCTTTTAGTCCTACATCTATTCCAATGTAAGAATTTGTTTTCGGAAGTTCTTGCACTTCTGTTTCAACTAACAATGAAACAAAGTATCTACCAGAAGGGTTCCATCTAACCGTAGCATTTAAAATACGTCCCTTTACTTCACGGCTTTTGGCAAATCGAACAAGACCTAGTTTTGGCCACTTTATTTTGTTTCCTACAACGGCAATGTTTTCATTTGTTTGTTTTGTGGTGTAAGATTGTACGTTGTTCTTCTTAGATTTGAAACGCGGGGCTTTGTTTTGTTTTTGGAAAAAACGTGTATAAGCATCCGCAAGGTTGCGAACAGACGACTGAATCGCAATACTATCCACTTCTTTTAGCCAAACACACTCTTTCTTCATGGCAGGAAGTTTGGCAGAACATGTACCATATGTCAAACCTTTTCCTGTTTCTTTGTATGCATGATCCCATAGAGATAGGAAATGATTGAATACAAAACGAGAACAACCAATCGTTTTATTGATTAGAGTCGCTTGTGCTTTATTTGGATAGATACGAAATTTATATGCTTTATTGATCATCATTCATTTCACCTCCATTTCGATATGTATCTATTATATAACAAACATACATTCGATAGGTAGTGAAGTAACAATTTATGTATGTCGAACAATTAAGATGGCTCCCTGCCATCCCTTGTCCGAAGCCAATTCATCTCCCACCTACTCACTTAGCGTTCCTTGAGGAAGGAGTCTTCTTGGCTAAAATGATAAATTAAAATAAAAAAGAAATCTCTTCATAAACATATATTCCATTCTGCATATTAATGCAAATAAAGAAAACTTGTACTGTTATTCTGCTGAAATTGTAATGGAAAAGTAAAATGGTTGAAAATGCACACATTACAAATGGTTTTATTTACCAATAATATTTTCTTTATTTCGTAGCATAATAAACCTACTGGAGGTGATATATGATGGCAAACAATCGTAACAACTCTTTAGTGATACCAGGTACAGAAAGCGCACTGGATCAAATGAAATATGAAATTGCACAAGAATTCGGCGTACAATTAGGCGCTGATTCAATTGCAAGAGCGAACGGCTCTGTAGGTGGAGAAATCACAAAACGTCTCGTTGCTATGGCAGAACAGCAACTTGGTGGATATAACAAATAATGCAAGATGTAAAGTAGAAAAAGGAGAGATTATATCTCTCCTTTTTTGTATAGTATTCGATTATAAATAGTATATTTGTTATCTTTCTTGTCTCTCATTATTTGTTTCTTCCAGCCACTTAGAAACGGATTCTTGCATACGAGATTCTAATGATTGTATCGTTTCATTTGATATAGCAAGTGCTTGATCCGCATACTTCTTCGGGAACATGTTGCGTAAAGTAGGTTCGTTTTCAGCGCCATCACCTGGTTCACGGTAATCTTCAATGATGTAATTATCCCCATTTTTTATGACCGTCACACGGACTGGAAGTAAATGTCCTGCTTGAGAAACAGTCTGCGTTGCACGGTTATATCCTTGCATGAGGGAATGAAGATAGACATACATTTTTTCATTCTTCATCTCAGTTCCATAGATTACATGGGTCTCAAATTGCTTTTCTGTATGATTTAATTTATCTTGATTCCAGGCAATGATACTTTCTGAAATAAGGGAATCTAGTTTGCTGTTAAGTGGAACGTCCTTTACATCCTTTGCATCATTTGGGCCTGAATCACACCCTGTTACAATGAAGACAAGTATGACAATGCTTACGGTAATCATTATTCTTCTCAAAATCTTATTTTCATATGTTAATCCAAAACACCTGCTCATCTATTCACTCCGTTTCGGTTCCTCGTGATTATCCACTGATAAAAATCCCCATATGGCAATAGAAAAACCGTTTCCAAACTAGAAACTTATTCTATCCAAGGAAATATATTGAATTATATAATATATACTATACGATTCTTACATATTACGGGAGAGATTCTATGAGAAAAGTTATAATTTATTGCGGGATCTTTTTTATGATTCTATTAAGCGGTTGTATCCGATTCGGAAAAGACACTACAGATACGATTTATCTTGTTCCTGAAGCGTACTAAGAAATGGTAACAGAAACGACAGAATATAAAATCACAATTGGTTCCATCTCTACAGATTTCGAGTCCGATAGTAATTTTGTTCTGTTTATTAATGGGGTAATGGAAGAGAAATTAGATGAACTTGGTACAATAGTTCGTCATTTTACAGGGGATACCATCACGGCATAGAAAAAATAGGATAACAGAAGAAAGCACTCGGTTCCAAGTTAAAATTCCGTGTGTTTTTTGAACATACACTCTTCATTAATAACATATATATTGAATATACAGATATATTGTGTTATAATATGAAGGAGAAACTCGCGTGTTTCAAATACAACATTTTTATCTTCTTGATGACCTCTTATCTTTCCGTAAGAGGTCCTTTTTTTATCACTCCGTATTGCATAGTCATTAAAATACTAGAGACTACAACACTGTGATATTCTCTAATATTTCTTCTTTACCCAGATAATTTATTGCTGGTAAGCAATAAATTATGCCTTTTTTGTATAATTTTCGCAAAATTTCTTTGACCCATTATTTATTTCACTATAAAATAATAAAAGGATATATCTGGTTAACGGTTATATGCATAGGTATGTCCTTTTTTGTAATGATATTACGAATTAATGCCTAATACTGATACGGTAAATGAGATAAATCAGGCTGAAATAGGTAGTAAGGAAAGCAAAGCAGTAATAGCAGACAATACATATCGTAAAAACGTTCATAATGGACTAACGATGGAGAGAAGAAGTACGAAAAGATAAGGGGCAAAAGAATATGAACAGATCACTCAAAGGTATCGCATTAACAGGGCTCAGTGTAAGTTTCTTGCTAGCGGGTTGCACAACAGAAACATATGGACTTACACAGTCAGAGTACAAACTGGTAGATAAAGAATTTAAAGCAGATAAAATGGTAGAAGACATGAAGCGTTTGCACTATAGTGATGAAGAGATTGAAAGACAATTAAGAGGTGCATTAGCTACAATTAAAACTGAAAAAGATGAGAAGAATAAATCTGAAAAGAAGGCTGAAGTGAAAGCTGAGTCATATAGTAGAGAAAGTAAACCAGAAACAAACAAGTCAGGATACGATAACGATGTAGAGGGGTTTCCTTCAGACGAAGTAGATAATGCAGATATAAAGATGGTAAAAGTTTCAGAAAAAGAGTATCCGTATCGTTTATACGAACAATTTGTAAACATTCAATATGAAGCGAAGGAACTAGAGAAGAGAAACAATTTATTATTTACAGGTGATAAAGTTCATATAACTCGTGTATTAGACCAAATAGATACAACAAAGAATGATGTAAACAAATTTGCAAGCCTAACCCCACCTTCCCAATTTAAAGACTACTATGAGCATGCCATCCTAAGAGGGACAAAGGATATTAAAGGAAACTTACAGAAAGTAGAAGATGCGGTTAAAAAGTATGAAGACGGTACGTACAGTACATCTAAAATGAAAGAAATCGTAGAAAATGGTACGAAAAGTATAGAAGAAGGGATTTATATGTGGTTAGGGCTGTTTGAGGAGATAGACGAGAAATACCCTGATGCAAGGCAAAAAGCACTTGATAAGATGATGAAGGATATGAAGGATTCTGTCAATAAAACCTATATTGATAATGATTCAATGCCTGATCCTAACGATGAAATAATTGAACTATCTTCAAGCGGTAAGGAGTTAGTAGGAGTATGGGACTTTTATAAATTTGAAAAGGTAACTTTTAGTATAGACTTCAAAAAAGACGGAACGATGACCATGTATGAAAGTCAAGACAAAGAACAACAAAAGAAAAACTATGCAACAGGAAATTGGTCATACGATGGAGACAAAAAACAAATTACCTTATCATTAAAAGAGTTTATTGAAAACGGTAAGAAAAACGAAGAGAACGATTATGAAAAGAATCTACCTTTCACAGTAAAGTCTTTCACAGGTGATTCTTTACGAATAGCCGATGAAAGAGGTAGCGTTGAAAAAGCGAAGAAACATAAGTAATTTCGTATAAAAAGAGTATATAAAAAATAAAATAATGAAGTCCATTACACTAATATGAAATCAGTAGTAGAGGGGATTGAAAATCTCCTAAAGAGACGTAAATGAGGTTGAAGATGTGGATAACTAAGTTCAGTATCCTGACTTTCTATATAACATAAGTGTATTCTGTAGAATGAATCCCTCCGAGGGCTAATATGGAACCTTTAATCGATGTTATTTTATACTTTGTATTTTATGTTGGAGCACTGTTTCTTATACTGGGTACTGCATTGGTTTTATTTATCGCGTCTGCATTACCAGTAATCAGGAAGAAGAATCTATCATTCATAATGATTAGTTTAGGTTTGAACTACTCATCACTATTTAAATTTTTATCAGAGAGTAATTTAGTTAAATGGTTGAAAAAGGAAGGTGCTTATTTGGCTCCTTCCTTTTTCTCATACATAAGGCTTGTTGACAATTTATGAAATAATAGCATTCATCGCTAATATAACACTAAAAGTAATTAATTAGATATGCAATTATGCATCCATTGTACTATTTCATGAATGGGAACAAAACTATTTATCTCTTTCGGGTTGGGAAGCAAATAGACCCAGGTATACTTAGGGTAAATACACCTGACCATTGATTGCTGGTTAAACCATATTTCTACGTATCTGAAACAAATTATTTCACTGGATGGCATGTTAAAGAGGGTGAGGGTTTTATGAAATGTAGATTGTTCCTTGTTGTATAAAAATGATTAAAATAACAAATATAATAACTTAAAATCTATATATATTTATAAAAAAACATTAAATTAGAGTTGGATTTATCAATAAAATTCCGATTTTTCAGTCATGTATAAAACATACATTTATTTCAAACTAGAATTTGAAGAAATATGAAAAATAGCTTGGATTTACTAATAAATAAATAAAAAAATGCTAAAAAATACACAATTATCGAAAAATGTAATAATTTGTAGTATTTTTTGCATTCCAAAAAATAATTCCTGTGTATAAACTTTGGGTTGTAACATTTATTACATAATTTAGTAATTATGGAGTTGGATGTGATAAAAAATACTATATGTATTGCAAAGTTTAATTAAATAAAAAGGAGAGGATCTTTAATTAATACTTTAATATTTTCAAAGTTAGAGGAAACGACTGATTTTATCCCAATTTTAGAAAAACAAAAATGGCAACTAGAAAGAATTAATGAAGTTTTATCTTTAGCTAAGGAATATTCATCATTTTATAAAACATTTTATAAAGAAGTGAAAGTCAATCTTAATAGTTTGGAGGAGTTCCAAAAAATTCCTATGATAAGTTCTAAGGATATTATTAAAACGACACCTCCCATACATATGCTGACAGGTTCACCCCGGAATTCGTATGTATTTACAAGTGGAGGGACAACTGGAGAACCTAAAATTATTTATTTGACCTCAGATGAATTGAAAGAGAATATTTTCTTTCATGGAAAAGGTTATGCAATGGCTGGGATTAATGAAGATGATGCAGTTGCTACATTTGGAGTGCCTGGATTTTTAACATCTGAATTTACTGTTTACCTAGGACTTGAAAGAACGGGATGTAAAATTGTTCCCATTGGTATTAGCTCAGACCTCGAAAGACTGTTTAATTATATAAAAATGTTTAATGTTACAACGCTATTAGTTATGCCATCTGATGTAATACCGTTAGCGCAATATATAGAGAAGTCAAACAAAACTCTTTCAATAAATCAGATTGTTTATGGTGGCGAAAAAATGTATTCTTCTACAAAGAATTATTTAGAGTCCATATTAGGAGTAAAAAGTTTTAAATCTGTATTTCAAAGCATGGATGTGGGTACTATAGGTTTTCAGTGTGATTACTGTGAGCCAGGTATGTATCATATACATGATCAGCTGCAATATACTGAAGTTTTAAATGAAAAAGGTCAACCTATACAAGATGGGAATATTGGTGAACTTGTTATTACGAATTTAAAAAGAAAGTTAATGCCAGTTATTAGATACCAAACTAACGATTTAGCAATGAAAATAGATACTTTATGTCCATGTGGTAGAACAAATCCTAAAATTAAATTAGTAGGGAGAAAAGGAGAGATAATTAAATTAGGTGGAGAACAAATATTTCCACAAATATTCGCCCAAGCATGTAGTCATTTAGAAGAGTTAACTGGGGAATTTCAATTGTTAATAACTAAACATCAAAATAGAGATAAGATCCAAGTGTCCTTTGAAGTTTCAGGAAAAAATCTGGATGAGAAAATTGAAGAACATTTGATCAGTATAATTAAAAATCGAATATTAAACTTTACACCTAAATTAAAACAAATGATTCAATTACAAGTTATTGAGCCATTGGAAGTTAGTTTAGTAGGAAGAGAAAAAATGAAAATTTCTGAAAGTTCAGGAAAAATAGTTCGTGTAATTGATAAAAGAAAATAAAAGGAGGAGTTTTATATGTTATTTAAAAAAATCGAATCAGAATTTCATTCTTTAGCAACAAAAAATGAAGTGGGTTTAAAAGAAACATTAAAGAAAGTAGATCAAATAATTCAGAATGAGGGTTTGGTTTTTAAAGGAAAGGCACTTCCTTTTTCTGTGCAACCACTAGCAATTACAGATGAAGAAAACGATTATTTTAAGAGGGCTTCTGAAATATTATCTGATTCTCTAGAAATAGTATTAGATGCTTATGAGAAAGATACAGAGATTAGGGAATACTTTTCATATTATAGTAAATATGAAAAGCTAATTAATATCAATCCGGGTTATGAGAGGAAGATACGCATTTCAAGGTTTGACTGCATATGGAATGGTGGATATGAATTTAAAGTAGTGGAACCGAATGCTTGTTGTCCTGGAGGCGTTGTTGTATTGGGAAAATTGAAAGAGAAATGGTTTGATTTACCTATAATTAAAGAAATTACTAATTCTTATGAAAAGAAGCAATTTCTGTGTGATACACCTAATGGATTCCTTAATGAACTAGTCAGTGCTTATAAAGAAATGGGAGGTAATGAGGAAAGTCCTCAAATTGCGCTTGTGAATTATGCTGAAAAATACTCATATGAATTAGAGCACATTCAAAAATATGGGTGTGAAATGGGTTACAAAATTATTATTTGTGATTTGAGAGATTTAAAATTAGACTCACAAGGAAAACGATTAATGTTTAATCAACAACCAATTGATATTATTTATAATAAAGTTGACCAATTAGAGTTGGGAAATGAAGATATGAAGGATGTAATTGAAGCATGTGAACGAGGATTAGTCTGTAACGTTAATTCGTATTCTTCTATGTTTATTGGAGAGAGTAAAATGACTTTAGCGTTACTTACAGATTCAAAATTCCAAGAAAAATATCTATCTAAAGAACAAATTGAAATGGTTAATAAGCATATTTTATGGACAAGGAAATTAGAAGAAACTATTACCAGTTTCAAAGGAGAAGAAGTAAATTTAATTCAATATATTATTGAAAATAAAGATCTTTTTGTTTTAAAAGTAGACAATTCTACACGTGGAGAAAACGTATTTTTAGGTAAATATACAAATCATGAGACATGGTCCAAAATTATAAATGATAATAAAAATGAAAACTGGATAGTCCAAGAGTATAATGAAATTCCAAGTGTGCAGATATTGGAATGTAAAGGCGAAAATATTATAAAAGAAAATAAAAAGTTTGGCATTGATATATTTATGTTTGGAGGTAAATATGCTGGGATTGTATCGCGTATTTCAGATAAAGCTGTTATAAATTTGGGACAAGGTGGATATGAGCAGCCTGTAATAGCATTAAAAGCTATAAAAGAAGAGGTAGCGAGTATATGAGGGCACTTATTGATGATTTCAACTTAAAGGTTTTAGATATGCCTCAACTGGCAGTTGATTCATTTAATAAGTTACAAAATAAAATGGTTGAAGACCGAATCCTGCAGTATTATTTGGATAAGGAAACAGAAATCATTCCAAAACCGGGAATTTTAGATGAATTACAATTAAACCTTATTGGTGAAGATACTAAATCATTGTTAGATATTATTGTATCTTTACCGGAACGTATATTTAAGGGGAATATTTTAAATATGTGCACAGCTTTAGGGTTTTCAGAGAAACAATATGAATTAATGATGTCGACATATCAGAATGATAATTTAATAGCCCGTAGTGATTTATATTTCACTAAAATTGGACATAAATTTTTAGAATTAAATGTGGATAGTAGTGTCGGGGGAATCGATATAGGTCATTTAAATAAAACGATGACATCTTATGGGTTTTACAAATCATTAACAGGATCTGAAAGATGGAATTATATTGATCCGATGGATAAATTAATAAAGAGTATCCAGGATTTAGCTATAAAAATTGGAAAAGAAAATAGTGAAATAACAATTGCTGTTATGGATTGGGATGAATATTTGGATAGTTATTATGGGACTTTAAATTATATTAAATTAAGGTTAATAGAAGCTGGATATAAAGCAGTGATATGTTCTCAAAAAGATGTAGAATGTAATAATGATATGCTAGTGGTAGGAAATCATACAGTTGATATTGTATATCGAGTATTTTTGTGTGATGATGCTCTTCATAATCCTGAAGAAGTAAAACCAATCGTTCAAGCTTACCAGGCAGGGAATTTGGAACTATTAACAGGATTTCATACAGAGCTTTATAGTAATAAAGGGAATTTTGCATTTCTTTCAGATCCAAAGTATAAACATTTATTTACAAAAAAAGAGTTGAATTTAATAGAAAGGTGTATCCCATGGACGCGATTTTTAAAAGATATTATAATTCCAGATAATAATTTGGACACTAATGGAATTGATTATATCATAAAAAACAAAGATAACCTTGTTATTAAACCTACAATTGGATATGGGGGAAATGAGGTACTATTAGGGTGGAAGTTTAATGAAAATGATTGGGAAAACAAAATTTCGAATTTATTAAAAACTGATGCCGTATATATTATTCAAGAGAGAGTATATCCAATTGAAGAGGAGATTCCTTTTTTGATAAATAAATCAATCGAATTAAAGAAAGCTATTTTATGTTGGGGGCTTTATGTTATCAATGGAGAATTTGCAGGAGCAATGTTAAGAGGTTTACCATGTGAACAAAGCGATGTAGTAAATTTGGGAAATGGTGCAGCAGTGACATGTCTTTTTTATAGGAGTTGAAAATGAGTAAAAATAAGAAAATTTTAAAGATGACAATTCCTACCATAATCGAAATGAGTTCAACTAACTTTATGGGGGTAATAAACCTTATAATTATTGGTCATTTAGGCTATGAAGCCATTGCTGCAGTAGGCATTACAAATGTAATTATATTAAATTTGTTTGCTCTATTCAGTGGTATTGGTTTTGCTGTAAATTTCTTAGTATCTCAATCTTATGGAGCTAGAGAATATAAAAAATGTAGTATATATACTTATACTGGAATCTATTCTGTTATTGCCCTGCTTCCATTCTTTATACTATTTGCATTCTTTGCGCCTAAATGGATCTTTGAAGTGATGGGAGTTTCATCTAGTATTGCAATGATAGGGATAGGGTATTTAGGATTAAGAATAATCGCATTTTCTATAAATATGTTTCGTGTAGTATTAAATGGATTTTTTAGAGGTATTGGAAATACAAAAACTCCAATGTATTTTTCTATGCTGGGTAACACTTTAAATGTTTTAATCGCATTGTTACTAGTAAATGGTTATTTATATTTCCCTAAATTAGGTGTGCTAGGGGCAGGTTGGGCATTCATTGTTTCAGAAATTGTTCAGGTTACTTGTTTACTAGTTTGTTATTTAAAAGAAAATAATTGGTATGCTACAAAGAAATTAATAAGTTTTAAAGAGACGAAATTCAAATTAGTAAATTTCGAAGGTTTAAAAATCGGTCTAGAAGAACTTGGAATGAGTGGGGCGATGCTTCTCTTTACTGTGTTCATTTCTAGAGTTGGTGATATAGAATTGGCTGCCACGGAGATTGTGTTGAATGTAATATCACTTGCATACTTACCTGGTATAGGATTTGGAGTAACAGCAACTATATTAATAGGTCAACAGATTGGAAAAGGAAGTCCATTGATTGCAAAAAAAATCGGTATTGATGTTGTAAAAATAGGGTCATATTTTATAGTTCCTTTTACAATTATTTATTTTTTAGGTGCGGAATATATCGCAAAATTATTTACTACAGAAGAAATGGTACTGTCCTTAACTGTTGAGATATTACGGTTTGCTTCATTGTTTGTAATTTTTGACGGACTTCAGTTAATTTTGGCTGGGGGACTAAGAGGAATTGGAGATAATTATTATACAATGAAAGTCGCGTTGATTTTAGGGTGGTTCGTGTTTATACCATTATCTTTTATATTTACCTTTGTATTAGATTTTGGGATTTACGGTCCTTGGGTTGGATTTTATATTTACATTGCGGGACTATTTGTTGCTTTTGGTTATAGGTATTTGAAGCTAGATTGGTCTAGTATAGCAATAAAAGATGCTGCTGCAAGTGGTTAATGATATTAGTATATTACTTAAGATAACTTTTGATTAACCGTTTTAAAATAGTGAAAGTAATAATGTATGTAACGTTATTTCCTTAATACGTTATCAAGAAGAAGCGTTATATCGCCCGGATTAGGGAATGAGCTTTAAGATTTACTAATTAATGAACTGTATGTAAATTGTAAGGAATTATAGACAATTTACATGCAGTTTTTTTGAAGTACATACTAATTCAATCTTGTTATCAGTTAACACTTGGTAGTTATTAAGTGGTTTAAGTCGGAGGAAGGCACTTTAGGGTGTCTTTTCTTTAAAAAATATATAATGTTTTATAAAGTTAAATGGAACAATTGCAATAGGGGTCTTACCATTAGAAATTATCAAATAGAAAACAAAATATCAAGTGCCTTTTTATCCAGTTATTCATGGGAAGGAAAAGAGAGGAAACAAATTATTTAGGAAATGGAACTTGAAGATTATGAACAAAAATATGTAAATCAAGTAATGAAAGAGTTAATTCAAGAAGAAAAAATATAATGGTTTTGAATTAGATAAGAGAATTCTTTTACTAATTGAAATGAATGAAGAAGGAGATGATGGATTCGATGAAAACGATGCTGAATAAATGTGGTAAAAAAGTAGGTGAATAGATTAGGTGATATTTCTAAATGAGCACGAAGAATTTCTGTAATATCTCTTTTTTACTAGTGCTTGAACACTACCTGTTGTAAACTGCTTCATAGAGAAGAGCTTTTTTCTATGAAGTGTTGTTTGGTAACTCTATTCTATCCGAAAAAATCTTCTTTTGTATGTATTCATTTACACAAAAAATTTTATGCCATCAAATATAAATTATTATATATTAATATCTATCTATACACATAGATGTATGGTAATATTTGTTTTGTTAGTTGTTATTTCCTGTATCTAATTAAAGTATTGTAAACGAGGTGTATATATGGAATTGGACAATGGTAGTGTTGAGAGAAATATAAAATCAAAAAAACTAAGCTTATTTACTGTAATTGCGAATATTGCGATGTTAATAGTTTTAGTATTTATGTCATTAACAATAGACTTATTAAAGAATTCACACGGACTAATTCACACTGGTGAATCTCCTATTTCGTTACTTAAGTTTTTGTTCTTTATTTTTGTAATTATTGGTTCATTTCTGCACTTTAAACAAGGAAATTGGTCTTCCATAATAATGATCTTACTATTTACCTTTTTCTATTTCGGGTTTAAAAGTGATATGCAAGATTTATCTTTTGTATTAAATCTTAACCCTAACGGAGATACAGAGGTTCTTATAGCTCAGAACAAATTATCTGCGTTTAAAAATATCGCATTATTTCCTTTAACTGGAGCAATATCATATTTGGTTATAACTATTCTTAGAGTATTAAAGAAAATTTAGGAAATAATAATTAATTCTTTACCAGCCACCGTTATATAAAAAGGGGTGTTTATAAACTAAGTTTTAACTCTCATGCCCCTTCATGTATTACTACTTACACTCGACATATGGAAAAATTGTAGTAAAGTTTTTGAGAAAAATAAAGTAAAGGTGTAGCAGTGACAGGTCTTATCGAAAAATCGATACGATCTGATTTTATTTAGGCGGATTATCTCGAATCTTATCATAAGTAAATGAATTTTTAAAATAAATACCTGAGCCTTATTTCAATGAAGCGGTACGATGTTATGTGGGATACGACACAGAAAAATAGAAGTTCGGAAGAGTGTATGTAATAATGCGTATTAAATCGAACAGTTATTATGATATTCTCTCATAGAGTTGATACAAAATTTTTCAGATTGGAAAACTAAACCTTATCCACACAATTGTAGGAGACGCCTTATGGCGTCTTTTTTACTCCCAAGCATTCATACATTTGAGGGCTTATCAATTGAAAGGTAGAACTGTTTGGAATTCCTTAAACTATGAACAAAGCAGGGTACTCCTAAACCAATTAATAGAGCGCCAGCAACCGCTGGAATTGGTACAGGAATTTGGATACCGTCTACAAATAAGAAGTATTTACCATCTACTAATTATCTTACTGAGGTATTAGAGAGGATTTAACTTTATAGAAATTGCTTTAAAAATAAAAATGCAAAGTCTATTCTATGACTTCGCATTTTTGTTTATTCGAACTTTCTGTGAGTTAGTTTTCATAACCATTTTTAAACGTGGATAACATTTAGGGGGTACTTCAAAACTTTAGCTTGATGACGATCTGACGATATCCTATATAGTCAAATATCAGAACTTCATATCTTAGTATTCTATGTGTAACATCGTGAAAGACGTTTTTATTTCATGTTTTATGATTTTATGAATATGTCCAAAAGTAAATAATTAATAATCACCGTATATTAAATTGAGTAACTTAAGAAGCCTAGAAAGATTTAATTTCTACGCTTCTTCTAATTGATCACAAATTTATTATCGTTTTAGATTTGCTATATAAGATTTTACAGCTTGTAATAAGAATTCTTCTTGTCCAATACCAGCATCCGCAGCCATTTGAACTACTTTTTGTTTAAATTCATGATCGGCATGAAAAGTTAATGGCTCGACATTACTTTTAAAGTAAATCCCTTCTACATGTGGAAGGATTGTACCGGATATCATATGAGAATGTAAATATTTAATCTCTTCTTGAAATTGCAATGGCTCTACTTGTAATACGAAAGGTTTAATTTCTAATTTGATAGTATCTGATGTAATAGTCAATCGTATATTTGTGACACCAAGTTCTTTATAAAATAAGTTAATTAGATTATAAGTAATGGAATTAAATAATTGAGGCTTTTTAAATGAAAAAGATAAATACCCACGTTTTGTAATTACCGCTTGTTTCTGAAGAGGTTCAAAGGAATAATCATGTTCCTTATAAGTGGATAGTGCAAAAATTTCTTCATCCTCTGTAAGAATCTTTCCATCTGCTCCATTAATCTCTATTACCCTAGCTGTTTTTCCGGTATGTAGATGTCTTAATAATTGATATAGATATATATATATATCTTCACCTTGAATCTTAGTGATGAATGTTTTTCGCTCCTTTGTTTTAGCTTTTTCATAATCAAGCATAAAAATCTCTAGCTCTTCTTCATCGATAAGATATACTTGCTTTCCTCGTTTTTCTACCATTGTTGCAGGTAATTTTCCGGATTTGATGTATGTAAAGATAGTAGATGGTGCTACATTAAGAATTTCAGCCGCTTCTTTTGTGCTAAGGCCTTTAACTTCTTCTTTATTTTTTAAGCGTTCAATATCCTCCAAATAGAAAATCTTACTACCAAATTGTTTCCAGTTATTTTTATATACACATTCTATTAATCCATCTTTTTCTTTCTTTAATATTGTCTGTACGGTTACTCCTAATAAGTCTGCTGCCTCTTTTGTCGTTACAGTAGGCTTTGTAATAAATAATAAATCTTGTGTCATGAAAGGATACCTCCTTAACTATTGTTAACTAATCTATAACCTATATATATATCATATCAGAATTTTATTTGTAATTAAAACTAGAAATAAATTTTGTGAAAAGTTAAATATTAAAATGTGAATTATAGATAGTTAAGATTATATTTAACTTTTTATTATGTTCTTATAAAAAGTTAATAACAGGTTCGTTTTAAAAATACTATTATATATAACGAACGATTATATATTTACTAATAAATTATAAAAAAATATATAAATAGGTAAATAGAGAAGAATGATGCATTCTTACAGAAAGTCTATTAATTATCATTTGTATAATTCATAGAAGTGAAATAAAATGATAAGTATAGTTAATAAAGAGAATTATATTCATAATCTTCAATAGGAGAGGTTAATTTGAAATATGGATAATAAAAGTGGAAGAGAGAATTTATCTATTATAAATAATAAAAATAAATATATAGATACATATTTAGAGAATATAAGAGATATCATTCCATATCTGCATAACAATCATTATGTAGATAAAGTGGAAGAGAAGATGGAGGTTGCAGAAAAAGAGGGAAAGAGTAAATATACGTATTTAAGTGACCTGGAAGTTATTTATCATTTCGTACATTTACAAAAAGATATGGATGAGAAGAAGAATAGAAAAAAGGATACGAAAAAGAGTTATATATCTGAAATCTTGTCATTTTGTCAGTGCATGGTGCAGCATGCAGAAGAGTTCGAATTAGATGGAGAAGAGGTACAGGAAAAAGATTCTTTATTAAAAACATTACAACCTTGGCATATTCGTAAGTACAATTCTTGGTTGAAGCAGGTAGAGAATGGTAGGAATGGTGATACATATGCAGTGGCAACACTTGCAAAGAAAACAGTGCTCATTCGTTCTTTTCTAAAACATCTTCATGTATTTTCTTATATTGAAAGGCCTCTTCATGAAGAACTGCAGCGCGCAAATGTAAATGAACAGGATCGGCCAAATCGGGATCTTTCCTATGATGAGGTTATGAAAATTTTAGGGTTTTATAAAGAAAGAGGACATTTAGTAAACTATACAATTTTACTAGCCTTGGCAAGTACTGGTGCAAGAATTCAAGAATTGTGCACCGCGAGAGTGAAAGATTTACATTATGATGGAAAGTACTGGTTAAAAGTCACTGGAAAAGGGAATAAAGTGCGTGAACTTTTCATTTCGGAATATTTATACCAGTGTATTTGTGAAATGAGGCGGAGAAGAGGATGCCAAACGGTATTGGAAAAAGGGGATGAGAGTCCATTATTTATAAATCAAAGAGGAAATACTTATAACTCTAAAACACTATCGAATCAAGTAACAGATATGATAAAAAAGACAAACTTAGAGTTTCTACTGTATCGTGAAAATCCTGTAACGGCGCATACATTCCGTCATGCTTTTGCAATTATGGCAGTAGAACAAGGTAATGCAGATTTATATCATTTAATGCAAACACTTGGTCATGAAAATATTCAAACGACTAAAATATATTTAGAAAAGCATATGAAGCGTAAAAATAATGTTGGATCTACTTTCGCTGATATGTTGGTTTGAATTATATATAGTTTATAAGGTTATTTAATTATGTATTTTTTATATAATTAAATAATATATATGTTCGTTTATTCATTGTAAAGATATAATAATATATGGGAAGTCTTTATTTGCGACTACAGATGTGTCGCAAAATTTTCGCAAATCAGAAGATGGATATTACAAGACACATGGGATGAATAAATAGGAACGTTACTATTGAGAAGAGGATTGTTAAGGCTTGGACAAGTTTTTTCTTATATACGTTATCATATTGAATCAAAATGATTATGAGAACTAACATTTCCTATGTAGACTTAGACGATAGTAGGAAATTTAATCACGTACTCTATCCTAATTTTAATCATCAGGATATTAAAATTAGGATACTGAGTTACCTATATTTGTATAAAATACTGTATGAAAAACATGTAAAAGTCATTGTAACAATTGAGGATATGAAACCTAATCTATTGAAATCGAAGTTTGTTTTTAAAATAATGTGAAATGATAAAATCTAAAATTATATATTTGATATGGACATAGACTTGATCTCTAGCTTGTCCTTGTCTTTCGCTTGAATATATTACTAAGTCATATATAATATGCTTATAGACTTGAAAGTGAGAGTGGAGAATGGCATACAGCAAGGCGCAAAATGAAGCCACAAAAAACTATAAAAAACGTAATCCACAACAAGCGAAATACCTCAATTATAAAACTATGGCTAGAAGTTTCATCAAGAATCTAGCCACACAAGAAGATTTGGATATGCTAAAAGAATTAATGGCAGAAAAAGAGGAGAATGACCGTGTTAGAAAATAAATTAGGTATCAAAAATCAGTTGGAATTGAATCGAGTGGAAGAACGACTATCAAAAATGAAAGCCAAAGATTTATATGATTCAGGAGAAATAAACCACATAGAAGTTGGCACATTTAAGGGGCTTTCTGACATTCATAATTATCTATTTGAGGATATTTATTTCTTTGCTGGAAAGGTTCGAAAGGTTAACATAGCGAAGGGGAACTTTCGATTTGCTCCTGTTATGTATCTAAGCCATTCACTAGAACATATAAATACTATGCCACAAACAACCTTTGATGAAATCGTTGAAAAGTATGTTGAAATGAATATTGCCCACCCTTTTAGAGAAGGGAACGGTAGAGCGACTAGAATATGGTTAGATTTAATCTTTAAGAATGAAATTCAACAGGTGGTTGACTGGAATAGGATTGATAAAGAAGATTATTTACTGGCAATGGAACGCAGCCCGATTAAAGATATTGAAATTAAGCATTTACTACAAAATGCACTAGTAGATAAAATAAATAGCCGTGAAGTATTTATGAAAGGCATTGATATTAGTTACTATTATGAGGGATATACTGAATATGATATAGAGGATTTATAAATAAAAAAGGGCTGAAATAGCCCTTTTTATTTGCATTTTGAAGAGGATTTTTCATATAAAAACAGCATAAATTCTACTATGAATCCTCATTGTTATTTGGAACATATCCTTTATGTTAAGATTTATAATAGAAGTTCATCTTTTCTGATAGTTAAATTACAGGCACATGAAGGAAGGCAAACAAATCAGGACAGGAAAGGAAAGGAGGAGATGACAGTGACACAACAAGAGGAAAAGAAAACGCTGAGTGGAATGAAAATAAAGAAAGTGCGTAACATCTTACTTAAAATCATAGGAGCAATCGTTCTAGCCATTGTACTTTTTTTAGGTATTGTTTATATCGCAAATGTGATGAGTAGTTATTCGGAGCAAAAACGAATAGTGCCCTACGGACAGCACGTATCTGTAGACGGGAAAAACATGAATGTGTTAATTCAAGGCGAGGGCGAGGAAACGATCGTGCTCCTGCCTGGTTATGGAACAGCTACTCCAGGGCTTGATTTTAAGCTTCTTATCGATGAATTATCTCCATTTTACAAAGTTGTTGCGGTAGAGCCTTTCGGTTATGGATTAAGTGATGAAACTGTAAAAGAGCGAACCACGGAGAATATGGTAAGTGAAGTTCATGAAGCTCTACAGCAGCTTAATATTAACAGATACATGCTCATGGGCCACTCCATTACAGGCATTTATGGAATTGATTATGTGAACAAATATCCAAACGAGGTGACTGCATTTGTCGGAATCGATAGTAGTGTTGCAACACAACCGGGTATGGATATCAATTTCCCATTAAAAACGTTTGCATTTCTCAAAAAATCAGGTCTCTTAAGATTGACTATGAAAATCAGTGCTGACCCCTATGCTGGACTGGCATTTGATGAAAAAACCGTAGAGCAAATGAAAATGATTTCGAATAAAAACATGTATAATGACACAACTTTGAATGAGATGGACCATATTTCGTCTAATTTTAAAGGGGCTCAAGGTTTAACCTTCCCTAAATATCTTCCACTTCTTCTCTTTGTACAAGCGAATAATGAAGGTGTAGCAGGATGGATATCTCTGCATGAAGGGCAGATCAAAGACTCGGTACATGGAAAAGTAGTAACCATGGATGGATCACATTATTTACACCATACCAAATTCAAAGAAATCGCTGAAAACGTTAGACTATTTATGAAAGAAATAAAGTAAGTGTTCAGAGAAAGGTTCATCCGTTATTTTATGCATTTGTCTACATTCTGCAAGACAATCATTTCGATGGTCTTTTTTATGTCCAAACAGTTGTATATTTCCAAACCAAGATTATACTTTCGCCTGAAAGACATTGGGTTTCATTTTCATATTAACTAACGAGGCAGATGTGCGGCCGAGCCTAGGTCGTATCATATAACGGGAGGGATTCCCGTCGAGTAAGAACTAGCGATTCGCTCGTAGCGAGTCTTGGAGGGCTAAAGGTAACGTTAGTCTTTAAGCGTAGACAGTTAGGTGGCGGGCCGAAAGCCAAATGGTTGAAGGGATTGAGCTCCATAACGTTAGTAAATCAAGAGGGCTGATGTTTTACCTGCAGCAGAAAGCTACATTTTATCCTTCGTTTAAGGCAAGATGGATAAAACCTCTCTGGATTCAGAGACCTTGGCACGTTACATATTGATATGATACGGTAACTCGGGAGACCCTATCGGTCTTTTCTTGTTAGGAGAGTATGGTGTACAAACGAAAAAAGTAAGGAAACCGAATGCCGTTGTAGTGAGTCGGATACCAGCGTAGTACCCATGAAGTTGGGTAATGGGGTATGCCTTCCATCATAGAAGGATGCACTTCAGTCAAGGGTAATTCTAAGTAAATAAAATTCTTCGTCAAACACCTATTTTAATTTTTGAATTTTCATAAAAATACTTTTATATACAATAGGGGGGTATAGTAATGTGGGAGTTAAGGAGGTGAGGCAATGTCGATGATTTCAGAAAATCTTAATAAAATTGTTGAAATCGATTAATGCTGCTCATAAGACGATGCAAGAAAAAGCCACCATTCAGATAAAGTAAAGAATAACTTAACGATTAGTTCAGAAGATAATAAGTCATATATTGAAAGGTATGAAAAATTATGAGTTTAGAAGCTTTAAATGAACAAGTAAAAAGGGATGTTTCTTATCTTGCATTTGGGGGAGGGGACTGGATATGTCCAACCCACCATCCTGAAGGGCATGCTACGATACAATGATTATAGGAGGCGGCCAGTGTGGCTTAGGTGTGGCCTTTGGGCTATTGCGTGAAAGAATATCTAATATCTTTATCATCGACGAAATCGTTGAAGGATATGAAGGACCATGGGTAACTTACGCTCGTATGATGACATTGCGTACACCTAAACATTTGATATCCATTGATCTTGGAGTGCCTTCTCTGACTTTTCTCTCCTGGTGGGAAGCGCAATTTGGACCAAAAAGTTGGGAGGACCTCGATATGATCCCGCGGAACGATTGGATGAACTATCTACGTTGGTATCGAAAGGTTCTTAATTTACCTGTTGTTAATGAGGTAAAGATGAAACTTATTGAGCCTGCAGGGGAAGACGTTTATCGACTGCATATTGAAGGTGCAGGAGCATCTTCTAATACATTACTGGCCCGCAAGGTTATCTTAGCCACCGGTATTCAAGGCGGAGGGGAATGGCACGTACCATCTATGATTTCTGAAATATTACATCCTTCTTCAATTAACAATTACATGACAGTCGTCTTGCAAAAAAACCTGATCGGGGCTTTTTTTATAAGCAGGAATTTTCTAAACATCATGGAATACTGTCACTAGTAGGTGTCGTGACGTTATGACGGACGAGATTGTATATTATTCTGCTAGTGAAGTATACAAGTGACTAGGAATAAGTGATATCTTGTAAAATAATGATAAAATATAAGCCTAATATGTTAATGGGGTGTATAAATTGAGTAATAAACATGAATCAATTATGGTCATAGATGTAAGCAACATTTATAATGCAAAAGAATTACATTTACTTCTTAAAGAGAAGCTCGAGTTTCCTGATTTTTACGGGGAAAATTGGGATGCCTTTTGGGATTGTATTACGGGATTTGTGTTTCCTTTGCCAAACAAAATGATTTTTGACGGATGGTCAAAGTTAGAAAAAAGGTTACCGAGAGATACAAAAATAATGAAAGAGTGTCTTCTTGATTATAATAAAGAGGATAGAAAAGACCCTGAATGGATAAGCGAATTCTTATTTAATTAAATAACAGGAAATATTTGTGATGTGACTAGTAATCTTAATATAGAATAAGAGGCTCTAAATGGGGCTTTTTTCTTTGCAGGAATTTCGGGATGAGATTGCTGCTGTGAAAGAGAAGAACCCGTGGTGGAAGTTTTGGTGAGAACAAGAAGGTTCCCTTGTGAGAGTAGGGTGCTTCCTTATCCTTGCTATCGATAATGATGCGTTATGTTAAACACACTGAAAAAAGTATATTTTAAGTAAAACATTAGGAGGGATGTACTTATGTCTAATGAAGTTTTGCCTTTCACTGTAAGAATAGCTACTTCAGAAGATTTTTGGGATATATCAAATATAAACAAGCAAGTTCAACAGTTACATATAGAGGGAAGACCAGATATTTATTCTGATACTTCAGCTTCTTTGGATCACAATGCATACGAAGAATGGCTTATTGATACAACCATAGAGATATTTGTAGTAGAGGACAATAATAAAGAGATTCTTGCTTACATAATCTTAGATATTAAAGAGCCATCCGAAAATCCAAAGTTAGTTGAGAGAAAAGTACTCTTTATCCGCAATATTGGTGTAAGCGAAATATGTCAAGGAACTGGAATCGGAAAAATATTAGTACAAAAAGCATTTGAGTATGCTAAAGAAATACAAGCAACAAGCGTAGAATTAAATGTTTTAGAATTTAACAAGAAGGCTATACGATTCTACGAAAAACTTGGGTTTAAAACACAGAGTAAGCAAATGGAATTTGTATTACCTGATGCTTAAAACTACTTCTCCTTATACTACTTGTAGCTTTAATATGCTGGTTTATTTGCAAGGGCAAAGAAAAAATCGATACATAGAATTTTTACCAGCTTTGATTGATATTGCGACCCTATGCAAATTGTGTTTAAATCATTAGAAATGGAGCATCCTGATGGGTGCTTTTTTCTTTTGGAATAGAAATCCGCGTGTTAACTATATTTTATATATAATTAATAATTACGGTGCATGAAATTTTATAGAGCGGACAGCTATGAGTTTACATGTAATAAAAATAGGGAAGAATAGCATGTTAGAGTATTAATTAAAAGGGGGGGGATGAACGCATTTTTTAAAGAGTGTAAACGGTCCTTAAACGTGTTAGTAGCTACCAATACATATTTAGATAGCTTATTGCAAACTAAAACGTATCTGCAGCTCCTAATACTAATCTTATTTTGTATCGCTATTATTCTTTTGGCACAAGATTACACGAACCTTCATAATAAGTCCCATTACTTCAATTACAACCTCTTTAATATTGTCTGAAAGCTCATTTGGGGGTACAGCCGCATGCCCATCAACTTAATAAAAACAAATACCCCCAAGATGAAAATTCCGTTTATTTTTGACAGAAAACGGCTTATTTTTTCGTTTTGGGAAGTATCCGTTTCTTAAGTTGA
>NZ_JBPWGY010000007.1:0-348767 GCF_051780025.1 Bacillus cereus group sp. BceL062
GTAGTGGTGGAAGCAGAAGAAACTGAAGAAGCAGAAGTAGTGGTGGAAGCAGAAGAAACTGAAGAAGCAGAAGTAGTGGTGGAAGCAGAAGAAACTGAAGAAGCAGAAGTAGTGGTGGAAGCAGAAGAAACTGAAGAAGCAGAAGTAATGGCGGAAGCAGAAGAAACTGAAGAAGCAGAAGTAGTGGTGGAAGCAGAAGAAACTGAAGAAGCAGAAGAAACTGAAGAAGCAGAAGTAATTGCAGAAACAGAGGGGTCTGAAGTAGAAGCAATTGTAGAACTTGAGGAAACGCAGCAAGAAATGGTATTAGATGAAGCAATTGAACAAAAAAATGAATTCATACATGTTGCTGAGGCTGATGAACAAACGAAGGAAGATGTCCAAAGTTTTGCGAATGTTTTAATTGCAGAAACAGAGGAAAGTAAACTATTTGTAGAAGAAGGGTCAGTCGCTGAAGAACAACCAGTTGCAGAAGAAGCGCTAGTCGCTGAAGAACAACCAGTTGTAGAAGAAGGGCCAGTCGCTGAAGAACAACCAGTTGTAGAAGAAGGGCCAGTCGCTGAAGAACAACCAGTTGCAGAAGAAGCGCTAGTCGCTGAAGAACAACCAGTTGTAGAAGAAGGGCCAGCCGCTAAAGAACAACCAGTTGTAGAAGAAGGGCCAGTCGCTAAAGAACAACCAATTGTGCAAAAAGAAGAGCCAAAACGTGAGAAAAAGCGTCATGTACCATTTAATGTTGTTATGTTGAAACAAGACAGAACGCGATTAATGGAAAGACATGCGGCTAGAACGAGTGCAATGCAATCTTCTATGAGTGAGCGAGTAGAGAATAAGCCTGTACACCAATTAGAAGAACAACCAACGCAACAAATGGTAGTAGAACCACGAGTGGAAGAACAACCAGCGCAACAAATGGTAGTGGAACCACAAGTGGAAGAGAAACCAATGCAGCAAGTGGTAGTAGAGCCACAAGTGGAAGAGAAACCAATACAGCAAGTGGTAGTAGAACCACAAGTGGAAGAAAAGCCAATGCAGCAAGTGGTAGTAGAGCCACAAGTGGAAGAACAACCGGTGCAACAAATGGTAGTAGAATCACGAGTGGAAGAAAGACCAGTACAACAAATGGTTGCAGGGCAAGTACAAAAGCCAAGTTCAAGTACAGAACCACAAGAGAAAGCATATGTTGTAAATCAAAGAGAGAACGATATGCGAAATGTATTACAAACACCACCAACATATACCGTTCCGCCATTAGCATTATTGTCAATCCCGCAACAGTCAGCGTTAGATAATACGGAATGGTTGGAAGAGCAAAAAGAATTGTTAGATACAACGTTTAATAATTTCCATGTTGGAGCACATGTTATTAATGTATCGCAAGGGCCGGCAGTAACTCGTTTTGAAGTACAGCCAGATCCAGGTGTGAAAGTAAATAAAATTACAAACTTAAGTGATGATATTAAGCTGAGTTTAGCTGCGAAAGATATTCGTATTGAAGCACCAATTCCAGGGAAGAGTGCGATTGGAATTGAAGTTCCAAATAAAGAAAGTAAGCCAGTATTTCTTCGTGAAATTTTAAGAAGTCCTGTGTTTACAAAGAGTGAATCACCACTTACTGTTGCGCTTGGACTTGATATTTCTGGTGATCCAATTGTAACGGATATTCGAAAAATGCCACACGGACTTATTGCGGGTGCAACGGGTTCTGGTAAAAGTGTGTGTATTAACGCAATTTTAACGAGTATTTTATATAAAGCGAAGCCACATGAAGTGAAGTTAATACTAATTGATCCGAAGATGGTTGAGCTTGCACCATATAATTCTGTTCCGCATCTTGTAGCACCTGTTATTACGGATGTAAAAGCAGCTACTGCTGCATTAAAGTGGGCAGTTGAAGAGATGGAACGCCGTTATGAATTGTTCGCGCATGCTGGTGCTCGTGATTTAACGCGTTATAATACGATTGTAAGCGAGCGAGAAATTCCGGGTGAGACATTACCTTACATTGTTATTGTCATTGACGAGTTAGCTGATTTAATGATGGTGGCACCTGGTGATGTTGAGGAAGCGATTTGTCGTATTGCCCAAAAAGCTCGTGCTTGTGGTATTCACTTATTAGTTGCGACGCAGCGTCCATCGGTAGATGTTATTACAGGTTTAATTAAATCAAATATTCCAACGCGTATAGCGTTTACTGTATCATCTCAAGTTGATTCGCGTACGATTATCGATATTGGTGGCGCGGAAAAATTACTTGGCCGTGGTGATATGTTATTCTTAGGGAACGGTACATCTAAGCCAGTTCGTGTACAAGGTGTATATGTATCGGATGATGAGATTGAAAAAACAGTTGATCATGTGAAAAAGCAAATGAAGCCGAATTACTTATTTAAGCAAGAGGATTTATTAGCAAAATCAGAACAGAGTGAGTCGGAAGATGAACTATTTTTAGATGCATGTCAATTTGTTGTAGAACAAGGGGGAGCGTCCACATCTTCTGTACAGCGAAAATTCCGCATCGGTTATAATCGCGCGGCACGTCTCATTGAAGAGATGGAATCGCAAGGGATTATTTCTGAAGGAAGAGGAACGAAACCGAGAGATGTCCTTATTTCTGAGGATGAATTCGCTGCTATGCAGGAAACAAATATATAGTAAACGGTTTTGCTGTATACTAAGAGAAAATGTTGGATAGTAAAGTAGGGAGTAAAGCGACATGAAAGAAATTGAATTAAAATTAAAAGGTGAAATAAATAGACTAACAAATAGAACATTTAAATTTGACGAACGTGTTGGAGAAGGTTGGTTCTCTGCCGTTTACTTTTTAAAGACTAGAGAAATCATTGAAGAATTTCGCCCGAAAAGTATTGTAACGATGCAATTTTTCCAAAAGGAAAATGCAGTTCTTTGCGGAACAGATGAAGTAATTGCATTGCTGCAAACATTCGCTAAAAATCCTGAGGAACTTGAAATTAACTCTTTAAAAGATGGCGATAATATTAGTCCATTTGAAACAGTGTTAACAATTCATGGTCCTTATGAAAATTTCGGATTTTTAGAAGGTGTCATTGATGGGATTTTAGCTCGTCGTACATCGGTTGCGACAAACGTATATAACGTTGTCCAAGCTGCACGTAGTGTAGATAAAGAAAAACCAGTTATTTTCATGGGAGACCGTGACGATCATTATACACAACAAGCTGGTGACGGTTATGCAGCATACATCGGAGGTATGAGCGCACAAGCGACGCATGCGATGAATGAATGGTGGGGCAGAAGTGGTATGGGGACGATGCCTCACGCATTAATTCAAATGTTTAATGGTGATGTTGTGGAAGCCGCAAAAGCATATCATAAGAAATTCCCAGAAGATGAATTAGTTGTATTAATTGATTACAATAATGATGTCATTACAGATGCACTTCGCGTAGCGCGTGAATTTGGATCAACATTAAAAGGTGTGCGTGTCGATACGTCTCGTACAATGATTGATCAATACTTCATTCGTCACCCAGAAGTACTTGGAACATTCGATCCACGTGGTGTAAACCCATCGCTTGTATTTGCACTTCGTAAAGCACTTGATGAGGAAGGATTCCAGCATGTAGACATCGTTGTAACTGGTGGATTTGATGAGAAGCGTATTCGTGAATTTGAAGCTCAAAACGTGCCTGTGGATATATACGGGGTAGGAAGTAGCTTATTAAAAATGAATATTGGCTTTACTGGTGATAACGTAGAATTAAATGGAAAACCAGAAGCGAAAGCTGGCCGTAAATATCGTCCAAACCCACGTCTAGAGCGTGTTCAATTAGAAACAAGAGAAGATATGTAAAAGAGAGAAAAACTGATAGGTGATTGACCCTATCAGTTTTTCTGTTATCATAGTATAGCGGCTTCTTTTTTGCTATAATGGACTTGATATGGGCATACAAAGAAGTACGTACGAGTTTATCCTGATAAGTGAAGAGAAAGAATAACTTCACTACATCAAAATGTATGATGATTACCAAAATAAGAAAAGATTCATATACTGTCTTATAGATAGGCCGTTGTATTAGTTCGAAATGTTGGAGGTTCTTTAAGATGACAGTTTACCATTTTGTAGGAATTAAAGGAACAGGAATGAGTTCATTAGCACAAATTCTTCATGACATGAAGCATACTGTTCAAGGGTCTGATTATGAAAAGCGTTTCTTTACACAAACAGCGTTGGAAAAGCGTAATATCTCAATCCTTCCTTTTGATAAAAATAATGTTAAAGAAGGACAAGTGATTATTGCAGGAAATGCATTCCCTGATACGCATGAAGAAATCGTAGCAGCGAAAGAATTAAACATCCCAGTACATCGTTACCACCACTTTTTAGGTGACCTTATGAACCAATACACAAGTGTTGCTGTAACTGGTGCACATGGAAAAACATCAACAACAGGTTTGTTAGCCCATGTAATGCAAGGTGCACACCCGACATCTTACCTTATTGGAGATGGAACTGGGCATGGGGTAGAAAATAGTAAGTATTTTGTATTTGAAGCTTGTGAGTATCGTCGTCATTTCTTGTCTTACAATCCAGACTATGCAATTATGACAAATATTGATTTTGATCATCCAGATTATTTTGCAGACATCAATGATGTATTTGGTGCATTCCAAGAGATGGCATTGCAAGTGAAAAAGGGTATTATTGCATGTGGTGATGATGAAGAACTTCAAAAAATTCAAGCGAAAGTACCTGTTATTTTCTATGGATTTGGAGAAGATAATGATTTCCAAGCACGTAACATTCAAAAGAGAACAGATGGTACAATATTCGATGTATTCGTTCGTAATACGTACTATGACACGTTCAAAATTACAGGATACGGCAACCACAGCGTATTAAATGCATTAGCAGTAATCGCGCTTTGCCATTACGAAAATGTTGATGTAGAAGCAGTTAAACATCAATTAACAACTTTTGAAGGCGTAAAACGTCGCTTTAATGAAAAGCCGATGGGAGAGCAAGTTATCATCGATGACTACGCACACCACCCGACAGAAATTAACGCAACGATTGAAGCAGCTCGTCAAAAACACCCAGAGCGTGAAGTTGTCGCTGTATTCCAGCCACATACATTCTCACGTACAGAAAAGTTCTTAGATGAGTTCGCAGAAAGCCTAAGCAAAGCTGACCAAGTATACTTATGTGATATTTTCGGATCAGCACGTGAAAACAAAGGTGACTTAACAATCGAAGATCTGCAAAAGCGTATTGACGGTGCAGAACTAATTACAGATACAACAACGGATGTATTAAAGAAACATAAAAACGGCGTTCTAATTTTCATGGGCGCAGGAGACATCCAAAAATTCGAAGCAGCTTACGTAAAAGAAGTTCAAGTTGCAGAGAAGTAATAGAAAAGACGCATAGCTTGGCTGTGCGTCTTTTTTGTTGTGTTCATATTTTATCCCGCTATTTGTGGGCAGTAAAACTCCCACTGATTAAAGTTTCATTTTATTTGCGTATTGACCTAGAGTTAACTCTAGGCTGTAAGATAAATATGTAAAAACAAGGGGGAGAGAACATGTATAAAATCGGTGAAGTAGCAGAGTTAACAGGGATGGGGATTCATACTTTGCGCTATTATGAGAAGTTAGGTTTATTACCACCACCAACGCGAAATAGCGGCATTCGTCAGTATACAGAAGGTGATGTGCGTCTATTAAAATTCTTATATTCATTAAAGCAAACTGGAATGTCATTAGAAGAAATCGCTGAGTTTGCAAGTGATGGATGTATTATAGAGGAAATCAAGCAGCGGAAAGAGGAAGTACCTACGAAAGTAAAAAAGAGAATTTCAATTTTAACAACTCACTTAGAGCGGTTAAAAGAACAACAGGAACAATTGCAAAAAGTAGTTCAACTAACAGAAGAGAAATTAGAAATTTATTACGGTTTTTTAGAAGAGAAAAACTCGGAGGCTGACAATGAAAAATAAAGTATATGCGCAGCTGTTAGGATTTGCGATATTTACTGGTGGGACATTTAACGCTTCGAAATATGCGGTGCAGTATTTCGAAGCGATTCATATAGCGGCATGGCGCTTTGGAATTGCTGCACTTGTGATGTTATGTCTATTAAAAATACGAAAAGATTTTGAGTGGGAAGTATGGAGACAGAATAGGGCTTATTACCTTTTGCTTGGTATAGTTGGTGTATTCGGCTTTAACTTCTTTTTCTTTTTAGGAATGAAATATACAGAAGCTATGAATGGTGCACTTATTATGTCGACAAATCCGCTCGTTACGACGTTATTAGCAAGTGTCATTTTACGAGAGAAAATAGTGAAGCGCCAAGTAATTGGAATGTTACTTGCGCTACTTGGTGTTGTTTTTGTGCTTACACAAGGCTCGTTTACCGCACTACAACATTTATCATTTTCTAAAGGGGATTTTTATATTATACTAGGGAATATTTGTTGGGCGTTATACGGTGTACTAGGTAGAAGATTTATTAAAGCTGGTAGCCCAATACAAACGACGACATATACGATGACGATTGGTGCGCTTGCCTTTATTATAATATCTTCCACGCAAAAAAGTATAGTAACCGTTTCGGAGGTTCCTTTATTAGCTTGGGGAGCGATTCTCTTCATGGCAATGGGAATGAGTGTGCTCGGTTACTTATGGTGGAATAATGGAATCGCTCAAATTGGTGCAGCGAGAACATCTTTATTTTTTAATTTAGTGCCTGTTGTTACAATGCTTATTTCTTTTATAGAAGGAGTAAATATAACACCCGCACAATGTATAGGGATGATATTAGTTGTTACGGGAGTATTGTATTCTTCCGGTTTTATACAAATAAAATCAAAAGAAAGTGTGAATATTTAACATTTTTTATTTTGAGATGTTAGAATAATAAGAAAAATAAAAAGGGGTTAAAAAACATGTTCACACTCAGAGTAGATGATGAAATTGAACTACAACTATTAGAAAAACATCATAAAGAGGAATTATATGAATTATTAGATCAAAATCGTAACCATTTAAGAAGATGGCTCCCTTGGGTAGATGGGACGAAATCCGCTGATGCTTATGATGAAATCTTTCCAATGTGGTTAAAGAAATTTGCAGAGGGAGACGGTTTTGAAAGTGGTATACGCTACAAAGGGAAGCTCGTTGGAATGGTAGGCATTCATCCGGTAAGCTGGGGGAAGAAAGCGACGAGTCTTGGATATTATCTTACAGAAGATGCTGGTGGGAAAGGCATTATGACGCGTAGCGTAAAGGCTGTACTTCATTATGCATTTGAAAATTTAAAGCTGAATAAAGTTGAAATCAGGTGCGGTGTTGAAAATGTGAAAAGCCGCGCGATTCCAGAACGTTTAGGGTTTAAATTAGATGGTATTTTAAGAGATGATGAATGGATATATGATCATTTTCATGATATTGCTGTTTATAGTTTACTAGCTTCAGAATGGAAGGAAATTCGATGAACGAGCAGATTTGTATTATCCCTTATGAAAATAAGTTTCAAGATGAAGTAGTAGATCTCATTGTTCATATTCAGCAAAAAGAGTACAATGTCCCAATTACGAAAGAAGAGCAGCCTGACTTACTTGAAATAGAAACGTTCTATCAAAGGAATTACGGAAACTTTTGGGTTGCAACTTATGGTGGGAAAGTAGTTGGAACAGTAGCTTTGTTAGATATTGAGAATCAGCAAGTAGCGCTAAGAAAAATGTTCGTAAAAAAAGAATTTCGCGGAAAAGAATGGGGTGCATCACATAAGTTGCTCCAAACAGCAATTTCGTGGGCTGAGAATAAAAAGCTGAAAGATATTTATTTGGGAACGACAGTGAAATTTTTAGCGGCGCATCGATTTTATGAAAAGAATGGTTTTCAAAGTGTGAATGTAGAAGAGTTGCCAAAAAGTTTTCCAGTGTTAGAGGTAGATAAGAAATTTTATAGGTACATTGTTTAAGGAGGTCATTCAGAAATGGCCTTTTTTATATGAATTAAAATGGGTTAAGTGGTATAATTTGGATTAGGGGTGTAGGTATGAACTTTCCAATTCAAAGAAGTAAGTCAGTAGTAATTTTCGTTAGTCTCACGTTAGCTTTTATGTTTGTATATCCAATTGTCATGATTGTCGCAAATAAAGCGCAGTGGATGTCAGCATTAATTGGGATGGGTTTATGCTTTATTGTAAATGTACCACTCGTTTGGGAAGTGTTTATTAAAAAACATAAAGTAGAAAATGGTGTGCTAAAGTACGGTATTTTAAATGATGATATCGTATTGAAAGAGATAAGAATAATTCGTCAAGTTGGGAAGTCCCTTGAAATTACGACGAATGCATACAAAGTACATATGATTGCGATGCCGCAAGATATGACGCAGTTTGTATCACTTGTAGAAAAAGAAAATCCAAATGTGAAAATAGAAATGGTAGGGAAGAAATGAAATATGTAAAACCTTTGTTTTGCTTGGAAATTTTGTTCGTGATTGTTGGCTGCACTAGAGTATATATGAAATGGGATCTGCCTTTATATGTTCCGATATTGATTGGTACTATTGCAGTGGCGCTTTTGTATTATTTTCACTTCCAGCAAACAAAAAGCGAGAAAAGTAGCTCAATATAGAGTGAAGATAAAAAAACGCTCGGAAAAAATCCCGAGCGTTTTTATTATTATTTTAAGTTCTCAGGATTTAAAGCTTCTAGTTCAGATACAACGAAGCGTCCGTCTTTACGGATTAGTACGTCGTCGAAGTAAATTTCGCCGCCGCCATATTCAGGGCGCTGGATGCATACTAAATCCCAGTGGATGTTAGAGTTGTTGCCGTTCCATGCATCGTCGTAAGCCTGTCCAGGAGTGAAATGGAAGCTACCATCGATTTTTTCATCGAATAGGATGTCTCCCATTGGATGTAAGATGTATGGGTTTACGCCGATTGCGAATTCACCAACGTAGCGTGCACCTTCGTCTGTATCAAAGATTTTGTTAATGCGCTCTGAATCGTTTGCAGTTGCTTCAACGATTTGGCCGTTCTCAAACTTAAGTTGTACATTTTCAAATGTATAACCGTTGTAAGGAGATGGTGTGTTGTAAGAAACTGTACCGTTAACAGAATCACGAACTGGTGCAGAGTATACTTCACCGTCTGGAATGTTTAAATGACCTGAGCATTTAATAGCTGGAATGTCTTTAATAGAGAATGTTAAGTCAGTTCCAGGACCAGTTAGGCGAACTTTATCTGTTTTATTCATTAATGTAACAAGGCTATCCATCGCCTTATCCATTTTACCGTAGTCTAAGTTACATACTTCGAAGTAGAAGTCTTCGAAAGCTTCTGTGCTCATTTTAGCAAGCTGTGCCATAGAAGCATTTGGGTAGCGAAGAACAACCCAGCGTGTTTTCGGAACACGGATGTCTCTATGAACTTTTTTACCAACTGTTTGACCGTGAACTTTCATGCGCTCACTTGGAACGTCAGCTTGTTCGTTAATGTTGTCGCCAGAGCGAAGCCCGATATAAGCGTCCATATCTTTCATTACGCTCGCTTCATATGCGGCGATTTGTTCAAAATGTTCTTCAGTAGCACCCATTAATAAAGAGCGATCTACTTGATGATCTTTTAAAGAAACGAATGGGAAACCACCAGCTGCATATGCTTCTTTTACAAGTGCAGTTACAAGTTCTTTTTGTAAGCCAAAGTTTTCAATTAATACTTTCTCGCCTTTTTGTAAGCGAATAGAGTAGTTAATTAAATTGTATGCTAACTTTTCAATGCGTGGATCTTTCATATGTAAAGCCTCCCTACTAATTATGTATCCTTTCTTATTGTAACCTACTTAGTGGAATTTGTTGAATCATTTATGTTAAAGTTAACGAATAAGTATGAAAATTCTAATGAAAAGATAGGGATTAGAATGAAACGGAAAATGATTGTATAATAGGATAAAGTATGAAAAAAGATAAAGGAAGTGATGAAATGCAAGTTCTTTTATATGTAAGTGCGGCTATTATCGCGGTTGCTTTTGCTGTGTTAGTAGTGTATGTATGTAGAACGTTGTTATCGGTTCAGAAGACGTTAGAAAACGTTGCGAGCACGTTAGAAGGTTTAGAAAAGCAAATGCAAGGAATTAGTGTAGAGACGGAGCAATTATTACATAAAACAAATGCGTTAGCTGATGATATTCAACAGAAGTCGCAATCATTAAATAAAGTGGTAGCAGGTGTAGATGGAATTGGCACAACAATCCATTCTTTAAATACGAAACTTCGTAATGTATCAGAGTCTGTTACGGACGAAATTGAAAATAATGCAGATAAAGTAGCGCAAGTTGTACAGTGGAGTAGTGCGGCGATTGAAGTATACAATCATTACCGTGCATCGAGACAAGAGAAGAAGGTTGAAAAAGAAGAGCGTAAATTAGAAAAAATTGAGAAAAAAGCTGAAAAGAACGAGAAGCGCTCTAGATTTCGTATGAGAGGTGAATCTTGATGAATATGACAAAACTTGAAACAATTGAAGAGCTTGAAGTCTTAGTAGAAAAGAACGAGCCTTATGTTCTTTTTAAACATAGTACGACATGTCCGATTAGTCATGGTGCATACACAGAGTTTCAAGCGTACTGCAATGAAGAAAGAGAAGTACCAGCGTATTACTTATACGTGCAAGATGCGAGAGATGTTTCGAATCGTGTTGCAGAACAGTACAGTATTAAGCACGAATCACCACAAGTGTTATACATAAAAGATGGGCTAGTAGTATGGAATACTTCTCATTGGAATATTAAAAAAGATGCTTTAGAAGAGAATATAAAGTAAAAAGAAGCAAGCTAAAGGTGCTTGCTTCTTTTTTTTGTTTTTGTTGAAATATATTTAATGGTACACTATGAATAGTTCAAACTAAATAATTAGATTGTTGAAAGTGGGTTTTAAGTAATGAAGAAAATGGCATTATCCTTCGCAGTCGTAAGCTTATTACTGGGAGCTTGTAGTAATAATACGATTAGCAAGAAGGATGAAGTTATACAAAAAGATACAAAAGAAAAAAGTATGATTCCGAGAACTGCTGTTTCTAAAGATTATTATAGAACTGTTATTCCTTTAAAAGAACAAAAGGTTATTAATACAGCTAATATAAAAACAAATTCTAAATTAGATTTAGCAGAGTATGAAAATGGTTTAATGAATATTGCAATGCAACAATTTGATACAGAAAATCACGTATTACAATTAAATCAGTATATTCCAGAGAAGTTAATTGATGAACTAGTCGCGAAAGTAGAAGCACCAGTTTTAACGAATATTATAGAACAAGACTATTTCGGGAAACAGAATTCAAATGAATTAAGTTTATCTGGTGTCATGATTGGTTTATCTATGTCTACAAGTGTATCAAATGAAGAAGCCATTTCTAAAGGTACTGAAGTTGCTAAACAACTTATAGAAGCTATTAATAAAAATGATAAATATAACAAATCTCCAATTACGTTTGCTATTTTTAAACAAGAAAGTACAAGTTCGTTAAAAAATGGTACGTATATTGCTAGTGCTACCGTTCAAAAAAATGATACGAACCTTGGAAGTTGGAATACAATCGATGAAAAAGCGTATTCATATCCTTCTGATGAATTTACACAAGCACATGGAGAAGATAATACAAAAATAAGTGAATTTGGTAAGGCAATAAAAGAGTTTTCTCCTGGAGATTTTATCCCAGTTAATGCTAAAGTTACTTATAAGAAAAATCAAATGGATACATTAAATATGAATATTGTTATTAAATATAATGGTAAAACAGAATTAATGGCTCTTACTCAAATGGCTGCTCAAGGTATGTTAGAGAAATTGCCTAAAGATGCGAAAGTACAATTACAAATAAAGTCCGAGAGTAAAATCGAGGCAGTTATTGTAAAAGAGAAAAACAGCGATAAACCGTTTGTTTCCTTCTTGTAAAAAAAGACAGTTTTAAACTGTCTTTTTTTATTGTGAGTGAAAATGTTCGATGTTTTTTTATAGTAATTCATTGCGGTATATCGTGTGATAATTGTATATGTACCAGCTATAATAAGTTGTCTTTATATGAACAAGGTATTCGCACGTATGAAAGAGCGACGTGTAATACGCTTAATATCTCCGCTGTATCGATTTTAAAGAAAGAAACACATTTACCTATCGTTGTCGATGTTACGCATTCTACAGGGCAACGTGACCTTCTGCCACCAGCTGCAAAAGCAGCGATGGCAATTGGTGCAGATGAAGCGCAGTAAATGAATATCTCACAGTTCAATGACTTTATGAAAGAATTAAAAGTATTTGGAAGTAAATCACAAAAAAGAAATAAGCATTCCAAAAAACATTTTGGAACAGTTTCCTCTCTATTATATAGTGCCTGTTGTGTTCGATTTTTGTTGGTAAATCGATATGTTTAAAAAATTGTTCATATAATTTGAGTTGCAATCGATATATGCGAAAAATCGCTCATATAATTTGAGTTGTGGTCGAAATATGCGGATAATCGCCGATATAATTTGAGGTGTGGTCAATATATTTGAAAAATCGCTCATATCAATTTCATTTACTATCGTACGGTTTAAAATACGGTTTCTACTTATGAAACATCTATATTTTTACAAAAAATACCCTTTTTTTCATAAAAAATACGAAAATACGAGAAAAGAAGCGAATTTTTTCGAAACTTTTGCGGGAAAATATTGTATGAGCCTGCGTTTTTATCGTATCATTAGTAAAAGGAAGAACTCGGGACGATTGGTGGCATCTGCAAATAGAGTTGATGTCTTTTTTTCATTCAAGTAACCGATACATAAAAATAGATAACAAAAATAGAAGGAGTGTGCGATGAGATGAACGTAACAATCTATGATGTAGCGCGCGAAGCGAACGTTTCAATGGCTACCGTATCTCGCGTTGTGAACGGTAACCCAAATGTAAAGCCTACAACAAGAAAGAAAGTATTAGAAGCAATTGATCGTTTAGGATACCGCCCAAATGCGGTAGCACGTGGACTAGCAAGTAAGAAGACAACTACAGTGGGTGTTATTATTCCGGATATCTCAAATACGTTTTATGCAGAACTTGCTCGTGGAATTGAAGATATCGCAACAATGTACAAATATAACATCATTTTAAGTAACTCTGACCAAAACAAAGAGAAAGAGTTCCATTTATTAAATACGATGCTTGGAAAACAAGTAGACGGAATTGTTTTCATGGGTGAAGATATTACAGACATTCACATTGAAGAATTTAAAAAGTCTCCAGTACCGATTGTATTAGCAGCATCATTTGATGAACAAAATGAAACGCCATCAGTAAATATTGATTATACACAAGCAGCTTACGATGCAATGAAGCACTTTATTGAGCAAGGACATAAACGTATCGGTTTCGTCTCTGGTCCTTTCATTGATAAAGCGGGAAGCGCTAAAAAGTTACAAGGTTATAAAAAAGCTTTAGAAGAAGCAAGTATTTCATATGATGAAAATCTTGTAATCGATGGAGATTACACATATGATTCAGGTATCGAAGCATTCGAAAAGCTTTGGAGTATGGATGAAAAGCCAACAGCTATCTTCGTATCTTCTGATGAAATGGCACTAGGTGTAATCCACGCAGCTCAAGATGCTGGATTAAACGTACCAACTGATATAGAAGTACTTGGTTTCGATAATACACGCCTTGCACTAATGGTACGCCCGCAGCTTTCAACAGTTGTACAGCCAATGTATGATATCGGTGCAGTAGCAATGCGTTTATTAACAAAGTATATGAACAAAGAAAAAGTGGAAGATCACACTGTTATCTTACCTCACCGTATCCAATTTAGAGATTCAACGAAGTAAGTATAAAAAAGCTCACAGCAATTGCTGTGAGCTTTTATTCGTATTCAGGATAGTATTTTTTAACTACTGTATCTACAGTTTCATTTTTCTTAACGTGTAAAAATCTTGCGTACAATTCTTTTCCTGTCTCAAATGGCGTTTCATCTAACTCAAAAACATGAAGTACTTTTTGAAACTTCCATGTTACTTGTTGATCGTATACATTATCGTACGTATTTTCTGATTGTATAGCGATCTTTTTCCCTAGATCATGAGCTTCCTCTAAACTGTTCGCTTTAACGAGAATGATACTTTCTTCAAAAAGCGTATCGTGATTCTCTTCATAATGCTCATCTATCTTACTAGGATTAGGCTCACCTGAATGAACAGATTCAAACAATAATTTTACAGCGTACATTTGGGAAATCTCCTTATGCCGAATGTTTCACTTTATAAACAATACTTGCTACAAGTGAAGCTGGTATTGTAAATACGTTACTTTGATAATGGTAATGTACTTGGGATTCTTCATAAGACATTTTGTCGTATATTTCATTTTGTGCGACATTCATTTTTTGCTGTTTTTCTTTGAACATCTTAATGTAGTTATACTGTATTGGGACGAGAATGATGAAATAGGCTAATACGATTAGTGAAATCCATATCATTATGAACACTCCCTTACAAAGAATATTTTTATATAACAATTATATCAACAAAAGGGAAAAACAACCATTTATTTGTAACGAAAATCGATTTTCTTCCTGCAATGTTATTCTAGGCTATAATATAGAATAGGATCCCTTGTTATATGTCACATAAGTGCAAATTCAACTATTATAGGGCAATGTCATGTATAATAGAAAGAAAAGGTTTGTGAGGGGGGAGAAAAGATGATCATTCTTTGGATAATTACGCTTTGCACGACTGCTTTTTTTGCATATATGACGTTAAAACAAAATGGCTTAAAGCGATTTGTTCCAGGAAGTATTCTTGCAGGAATTGCCCTTATCACGTATGTAATTTCTATTTTTACTGAAAGTGTATCAGTGGACATGAGCACAAGTTTAATGTTCATCGGTATTACACTATTTGCAGGTAGTATTATGGTACTTATGGTTGCTGGTATTATTTTATTTATTCATATGAATTCGGAAACGTTATAACATATAAAAAAGGCATGTCCCGAGAGGGGCATGCCTTTTTATCCGTTCAATTATGCTCTATCTTTAGAAGAATTTTGTTGTTTTAATAAGTCGCGAATTTCGCCAAGAAGTTCTTCTTCTTTTGTTGGTTCTGGGATTTCTTCTGTTTTTTCTTCTTCTCTTTTAGAAGTTAGTTTGTTGAATACTTTAACAAACATAAAGATAGCTGCTGCAATAATTAAGAAGTCAAAAATTGTTTGGATGAAGTTACCATACATAATAGATGACTTACCAAATGTGATTTTTAAATCTGTAAAGTCAACGCCACCTAATACCATACCAAGTAATGGTGTGATGATATCTTTTACTAAAGAACTAACGATTTTACCGAATGCAGCACCGATTACAACCCCGACAGCTAAATCAATTACATTCCCTTTGAAAGCGAACTTTTTAAACTCGTTCCACATGTGTTAATCCCATCCTTTCCACGTTTCATTATGAAATTTATAATTCCTATCAACATATTCTATAGAAATTTACGAGAGAAATAAAGGGGAAATGGGAATGAAAGTAAATTCTGAAAAATGTATCCGTTTTAATTTTTATTTACTTTGTCAAGTAGAGTTTGTAGCATTTGTTGCGTTTTTAATCCTTCTAATCCATCTACAACAGGCTTCGTATCTCCGTGTACACATTCAATAAAATGATGAACAGCATCTTCAAAACCACGCTGCTTTAACGTCGTTTCCCATGAGGGAGAACCGCTTTGTGAAACGGAATTTTCCTGTTCGATTTCAAATGTATTCATATTTTTTACGCGAATGATTTTTCCTGCTGTTACAAGTTCAATTTGTTCTAAATTTGTACCAGCATGGCGGTGCATTGCTGTTGAAAGTAATAGTCCGTTTGTTGTTGTATATGTATGATGGCCGTAAAGAAGTTCATTTTTCTCATTTATTTGCATCATATTATGAACGACGTTAAGGTCATCATTAGCTAACCAGCGAGCAGTATCTACAATATGTAAATAATCATCTAACATAGTAAAGTCGTACGTATTTGGCCCCACTTTATTTGTACGGTGTTTTTCAATTCGAATCCATGAAATAGCATTAGCCTGTTCTTTTGCAGCAACGTACATAGGAACGAAGCGGCGGTTAAATCCGACCATTAATTTTCGATTGTATTTTTCGCTCAATTCGACTAGTTTTTCAGCTTGTTCTACTGTAGCTGCTAACGGCTTATCTACATAAACATCGATTCCTTTTTTCAGAAGTTCAGAAACGATTTCATAATGTGTAGCAGTGGAACTATGAACGAAAACTGCATCACATTCTGAAGCTAACGTTTCAATAGAATGAAAGTCTTGAATACGGTATTGCTGACAAATTTGTTTTCTTTTTTCCGCGTTAGGTGTAAATGCCCCAACAAAATGCCAATCTAATTCTTTCGTAAGTGTTGGAAGATATGCCTTTTGTGCAATACCTCCAAGTCCAATCATCCCAATTTTAGGTTTATTCATTTGTATTCCCACCCTATCAATATTGATGTAACGGGTTAAATGTAGCATAGGGTGGGGGAGGAAGGCAAAAGTTAGCTTTTTACTTACGTCCTTCTACTAGAATCTTCTCTATCTCTTCAAAATTATGAGCACGAGCATGCTCTAGTGGGATGACACCATCATTATCGGGAATGTTTACATCTGCGCCGTGTTCAATGAGCAGGCGAATGACTTGTTGTTGTGTTTCATCGCCGTTACTTAGTACGATAGCTTCCATTAAAGCTGTCCATCCGAGATTATTGACATGGTTTACATCGATATTTGTTCGCGTGAGGAGTTCTTTTATAACAGTAATATAGCCATGTTCTGAGGCTGGGATAAGAGCTGTTCCACCGTAACGATTCGTAAGCGCTGGATCCGCACCAGCATCAATTGTTAGTTTTAAAATGTCTAAGTAACCTTCCGCACCGGCGTATAGAAATGGATTGTTTTTTATATTATCTTGGATATTTACATCGGCGCCAGCATTGATAAGAGCTTTCGCGGTCTTTATATCATTTTTGTATGTGGCAATCATAAGCGGGGTGCGTCCTTGACTATCCGTTGCATTTATATTTGCTCCTTGTTTTAATAAAGATATAACAGTGTTCGTTTCGTTTTTTTCAGTAGCTGCTAGTAGTGCAGTCTCCATGTTTGTCATCTCCTTTTTTACTTCTTGTTCTTGCGAGCATCCTTGTAAAAAAATTACACAACATATCATGCTTAATGTTTTTTTGAACATGGAATTTCAACCTCCTAATTTCAACTGTAAAATAAGAACATTAAATTTTTATAAACTGACGCTAAAATTACTATAAAATCGCTTGAGTAATTGAACATATATTTTTATGCTTATGAATATGAAAGTTGAATCAATCGGGCGTTTACGGGTAGCCCGACTTTCATCTAACTTTTTGTTTTAACCGAATTTTGAGGTGGAAGTCTTACTGCCCACAAATAGCGTGATAAAGTGAGGATGTAAATGATGTCTATTAAAACAAGATTTTTATTTTCTTATATCGCTGTTATTCTCGTCTCCATTACGCTTATTTTAGTTGCGGGATTTTTAATTGTATTTTCCATAACAGGTGACTTGGAAGCAGTGAAAAATTTTTATAAAAGTTCTTATATTCAAAAGCCGCTGACTCCAGAAGAAGAGAATGCGTATCTTGAATTGAAAGGAGCGGCAAAGCAACATCAATATCAACTATTAGATGAATCGTTCGTTGCATCACTTGAAAAAGAAGGTGTGAAAATAGTTGTAAGAAAGGGAGAAACCATTTCTTATGCTACAAAGGGTTTTGAAAGTTCGACTGTAACAGAAGCCCTTCCGAAATTTGAAGCAGCAAATATTAATAGTCGTGGTACAACGGAACTAGGCGATACATTTTATCGGTATGTAAAATTTGATTTTTCTTTTCAAAATAATGAAGAAGGGAGTATATTTGTACTAAAAAAGCAAAGTTCGTTTGTAGATCTTACACAAAAATTATTTCCGATTTTGTTCGTAGCACTTTTACTGTTAGCCATTTTGCTCATTGGGTTAGTAAGCTATTTCGTCTCAAAAAGTGTGATAAAACCAATCTTTGTATTGAAAGATGCGACGGAGAGAATTAAAGAAGGGAATTTAGAATTTCAAATTCCAGTTACATCACATGATGAAATAGGTCAATTGAATCAAGGGTTTGAGGAAATGAGGAAGAAGTTAAAAGAGTCGATTGAAGTACAAACGCAGTATGAAGAAAATCGAAAAGAGCTCATTTCAAACATCTCCCATGATTTGAAAACACCGATTACATCTATTATCGGATATGTGGAAGGAATAAAGGACGGGGTAGCAAATACCCCGGAAAAAATGGATAAGTATTTAACAACGATTCATACGAAAGCAAAACATATGGATACACTCATTGATGAACTATTTTTATTTTCGAAGCTCGATTTGAATCGAGTCCCATTCCAGTTTGAAACGGTTGAATTAAATATGTTTATGCAGGAATTAATAGAAGAGATGCAGATGGATTTAAGTGAAGAAGGTATAGAAGTGTACTTACAATTACATCCATCACCACTATATGTAACGGCTGATTGCGAAAAGATAAATAGAGTGATATCAAATTTAATTCATAATAGTGTGAAATACATGGATAAAGAAGAGAAAAAAATTGCTGTAACAGTATCGAGTGATAACGATAAAGTTATTGTGAAAGTGATGGACAATGGATCAGGTATAGAATCTGATACACTTCCTTATATTTTTGAACGGTTTTATCGTGCAGAGCAATCTCGAAACTCTAGCACAGGTGGAAGTGGACTTGGTTTAGCGATTGCGAAGCAAATTGTGGAAGAACATGGCGGGGAAATTTGGGCGGAAAGCGAGCCTAGAGAAGGCACAAGCATTTTCTTCTCATTGGAAAAAGTAGAGAAATGTGGTGAGTAAATTGAAAAGAATCTTACTAATAGAAGATGAAGTAAGTATTGCAGAATTACAGCGAGATTATTTAGAAATTAGTGATTTTCAAGTTGATGTAGAGCATTCTGGAGAAATAGGCTTACAAATGGCCTTGCAAGAAGACTATGATTTAATTATTTTAGATATTATGCTTCCGAAAATGAACGGATTCGAAATTTGTAAACAAATACGTGCTATAAAAGATATTCCGATTTTACTTGTTTCAGCTAAAAAAGAAGATATAGATAAAATTCGTGGACTCGGATTAGGAGCGGATGATTATATAACGAAACCGTTTAGCCCAAGTGAATTAGTTGCAAGGGTAAAGGCACATATTTCTCGTTATGAAAGATTATCAGGAAATGTAAGTAAGCAACGTGATACGTTATATATTCATGGAATCTCTATCGATCAACGAGCGAGGAAAGTTTTTATAAACAATGAAGAAATCGCGTTTACAACGAAGGAATTTGATTTATTAACATTCTTTGTAACGCACCCAAACCAAGTATTAAATAAAGAACAGTTATTTGAACGCATTTGGGGATTAGATTCTGCTGGCGATTTAGCTACTGTTGTCGTTCACATTAGAAAGTTACGTGAAAAAATTGAAAGAGATCCTGCCCACCCGCAATATATTGAAACGGTATGGGGAGCTGGTTATCGTTTTAATGTGTAGTAAACCTGTCAAAGTGTTGACAGGTTTTTTATATGCGTAATAGTGTATTACACTTATGATTTGAATTTGAAAGGGGATATTAGGTAATTCGTGTTAAAATATAAAGAGAAATAAAACGCAGGATGGTTTGAGAGGAAGTGTTAGGTTTTGGGGGATGTATGAAAGAATATTAAATCAAACAAGGCTTTAAAGATTGGGACTAATATCATACTTATTTTATTAATTATTGGTGCAATACAAATGTTTTATGATAAAGATTATACAAATGACCATTTAGGTGGATTATTTTTGGTGGCTTTTTGGATGGTTAGAAGTATGTTTGGTATTACGATCAGCGTAAAAGAAGGAGATAAAAAGTCAGTATTTATTGATTTAGGTTTAGTCCTTTTTTCTTTTTATCTTTTATTTTATTATAGTATGAAGTTTTTCTTCTAAAAAATAAAGCTCAAAGTCATATAGAGACTTTGAGCTTTTATTAGTACATTAGTCTGTGAATTCATATGTTATTTATTTAGATTTTTTAATAGTAACTGAACTCAAAACTGGATTTTTCCTGTTATAACGTTTTGTAAAATTCTTGTGTGATAGAAATAAAGTGGATAGCCTCTTCTAAAAAAGGATAATGGTTACTGTCCTCAAATGGAATAAAGATAGAATTACGTATACCCTCATGCATCTCGATAGAATATTGAATTGGGCACTGCACATCGTGTCGTCCGCACATAATAAGTGTCTTTGTTTTAATAGAAGGTAAAGACTCTCTTAAATCAAATGAAGAATATTCATGAGCGAAAGCGTTCATCCGGTTGGTGGACATTGTTTTTTTGATCGGTCTACAAAAATAAAAGTTATAGTTTTCTGTTTTATACAGTGATAATTTTGTTCTCTTAGTAGATAGTTCTTTCCGTTCTTCACTTGTAAGGTAAGGGCTTTTTAAGTTTTCGATGAGCTCTTGCATATAATGAAACTGTGGATGTTCTGGATGATAAATGCAAAATGGTGTTTCGGCATAGTTACTTGCTGCAGCTCCTGCTACGACTAATGATTGTAAGGAATTCGGATATGTAATCGCATACAAAAGTCCAAGCATACCACCTGTTGAATGACCGGCGAAATGCCATGTTGGAAGTTGTGATGCTTCTCGTATTGCTTCTAAGTCGTGGATTGTTTCAATCATGCTTAATTCGTTTTCTGCCTGGGCGGTTACAGAGCTACCGGCATCTCGTAAATTAATGAGAAATACACGATGCGTAGCAGTAAAAACATCCGCAAAGTAATCACCAGTTTCATTAAATTGTGAATAATGGTGTGTAACACAAAGCGGTTCACCATTCCCTTTTGTAAAGAGTTCAAATGTACCACGTTTCGTGCGGAGCATTTGTCGTTTCCACATAATATCACGACCTTTTCTCATAAAAGTTGGGCCAGGCTGTTATGAAATGAAAATATATCAGCGATTATTAAAATATATCGACTTACTGACAGAAATCGACAATAAATAAAAGGAGGCTATTAAAAAACGAGCCTCCTTTTCGTTTAGTACAAAGATTTTGTCATATTATTCCGAATAATTTCAAGGGATTTCGCTACAGTTAATGCATTCTTTTCTTCAATTTCTGGTTTACGGGGGATAGGTTTATACATGTTGTCTGGATCTTCCCATGTGAGGGGAAGTTCTGTTTCTGCTTGTCCTTTCCAAGCGCCAATCCATTCTGGAGGGAGATAACCTGAGATGTTTTGGATGTTGTTCATTTCGAGCCAAATGAGTGCCCAAGCTCTTGGGACGACGCGCCAGTGGTCATAGCCACCGCCGCCGACAGCGATCCAGCGACCGTCGCAATATTCATTAGCGATTTCGCGAGCAAGCTTCGGTATTTCACGGTAAATATTCATCGTTGCACAAAGGTGTGTAAGTGGATCGTAATAATGCGCATCTGCACCGTTTTGCGTTAAAATAATATCCGGTTTAAAGTATGCGGCAACTTCTTTTACGACAGTTCGATATGATTCTAGAAACGATTCATCTTCTGTAAAAGCATCGAGTGGAACGTTAAAAGAATAACTATAGCCATTACCTTGTCCACGTTCATTTACAGCGCCAGTTCCAGGGAATAAATAACGTCCGGTCTCGTGTAATGAAATGGTGCATACGTTAGGATCATCGTAAAATGACCATTGTACACCATCGCCGTGATGAGCATCAGTATCAATATATAAAACACGTAAACCGTATTTCTTTTGAATGTATTTCATTGCGATAGAACTATCGTTATAAATACAAAAACCAGATGCCTTGCCACGGAAGCCGTGATGTAAGCCGCCGCCTAAATTAAGTGCGTGTTTTACTTTTCCAGAAAGAACAGCATCGACAGCTGTTAACGTACCGCCAACGAGCAGTGCGCTTGCTTCGTGCATATTTGGGAACATCGGTGTATCTTCTGTTCCGAGTCCATATGTCATCGCAATTGATTTTTCTAACTTTCCTTCTCCAGCACATTTTACCGCATTTATGTACTCCTCTGTATGAACATAGGCAATCTCTTCATCTGTAGCCATCCGTGGTGAGATGATTTGAGAGGGAGAGATGAAACCGCCCTTTTGTAATAAATCATACGTAAGTGTGACGCGCAGTTGGTTAAAAGGATGATCAGGGCTAAATGAATAGCCCCGAAAGTCATCCGAATAAATAAACGCGCTACTCATGCTTGCATCCCCATGATGTTTGGCCATAATACGCGGTAGCCTTCTGCTTCAAGTGCATCAATCACTTTTAGAGGATTCATCGTTTGAATGCGGAAAACGAGTACTTTATCATTCTCATCTTTTGCTGGGTAGACGAGAACGCTCACGATATTGATTTGTAAATCACTAAAAATAGCAACGACTTTTCCAAGAATACCAGGTTCGTTTTTTACTTGAATTTCAATTTGCGAACTTGGTTGATGTGCTCCTGTTAATTTTACTAACGTGTGCAGTACAGTAGATTCAGAAATAATTCCAACTAACTTTCCAGCCTTTGTAACAGGGAGACAGCCAATTTTATTTTCAAAAAATAAAGTAGCAATTTCCTCAACGAAATCGAGAGGATGGCAAGTCATAACAGGATGTTTCATAATAAGTTCAAGTGGTTGCTTCAGCATATCGAGTGAAACTTGTTCATCTAAAATAGACGGACTTGCATCTCTTACATCCCGATCAGAAATAATGCCTACAACATGATTATTTTGATCGACAATTGGAATGTGCCGAATGCCTTTCGTGCGTATCGTTCGGATTGCTGTTTCGATTGTATCGTTTGGATGTAGTGTCACCACATCTTGATTCATAATTTCTTCTACAATCATTCCAGTTGCCCCCTTTATTAATACATAAAACGATTGTGAAAACGTAGACGGTCAAATGCTTGAATAGAATCCGTATCGACGCGTTTACCGATGCGGACCATTAAACAGTTGGCAGGATGTGAACAAATTTCAGGATCATCTGTAGCCATCCATTGTAAACCACCAGCATTCATCATCTTTTCCATTACTTTTCGGTACTCCCAAACATTTAAGCCTGTTTGTTTTAAATCCCAGTGCCAATAATATTCAGTCGTCAATATAATATAATCTTCCATATAATTGTCCATCATAGAAACTTCTAATAAGTTCTTTCCGACAGAGCACCCACGGAAGGCTGGGACGACTTCAATTGCCCCGAGCTCAATTAAGTTTTCCATTTTTCCTTCTGACCATCGTTCGAGCGGATCAGGATACAAGTATGTAACATATCCAACAATCGTTTGGTCATGTCTAGCAATAATAAGACGTGCTTCTGGTAATTTAGAAATTTCGACAATTGCTTTATATTGCTGCTCGGCAGGACGAAACGCAACTAAATCTTTATGGAATTCATACATTTCAAGATTATGGGTAGAGACAGGACCTTCAATAATTAAAGTGCCTTTCGCTGTTTTTAAGTTTCTAGCATTATATATTTTTTTATGAATCAATGTATTGCTCACCACCTTGAGGGTTTGTGAATCTATTAATATCGTACTTTATAATATATGCGATGTGAATCGAATTTTGTCATTAAAAATTTGTCTAAAAATCAACAAATATACTGAAAATTTTAAATAATATCATTATAATAGATAATAGAATACATAGGAGGGGGATGTAAAGTATGAAAGTAGAAACGCTTCCTGTCATTAAAGGAGAAAATAATTTGCCGAATTATGAAGAGGCATACGCGAATTTTAACTGGGAAGAGGTTAATAAACATTTTACTTGGAATGAAACAGGCCGAGTAAATATGGCGTATGAAGCAATTGATAAGCATGCGAAATCTGATCGAAAAAATAAAGTAGCCCTTTATTATCAAGATGGATCGCGAAAAGAGAAATATACATTTAAGGAAATGAAGGATTTTTCTAATAAAGCAGGAAACGTCCTAAAAAATTATGGCGATGTTGAAAAAGGCGATCGTGTTTTTATTTTTATGCCACGTTCTCCAGAATTATATTTCGCGCTTTTAGGTGCAGTGAAATTAGGAGCAATTGTTGGACCGCTATTTGAAGCATTTATGGAAGGCGCAGTTCGTGATCGTTTAGAAGATAGCGAAGCAAAGGTGTTAATTACAACTCCTGAATTGTTAGAGCGTATACCATTAAATGATTTACTAGCTTTAAAAACAGTCTTTCTTGTTGGAGATAATGTAGAAGAAGGCGGTAAAACAGTAGCGTTCAATCCTTTATTTGAACAAGCTTCAAAAGAATTACATATCGAATGGTTAGGCCGCGAAGACGGTTTAATTCTTCACTATACGTCTGGTTCTACTGGTAAGCCAAAAGGTGTTCTCCATGCGCAAAATGCAATGGTTCAGCACTATCAAACGGCGAAATGGGTATTAGATTTAAAAGAAGATGACGTATATTGGTGTACTGCTGACCCGGGCTGGGTAACGGGAACTGCTTACGGCATTTTTGCACCGTGGTTAGTTGGAGCATCAAATGTTATTTTAGGTGGACGATTTAGTCCAGATGCATGGTATGAAGCACTGCAAGATTACGGTGTAACAGTTTGGTATAGTGCACCGACAGCGTTCCGTATGTTAATGGGAGCTGGACAAGATGCAATTAAAAAATACGACTTATCACAAGTACGCCACGTATTAAGCGTAGGTGAGCCTTTAAATCCAGAAGTAATTCGCTGGGGTATGAATGCATTTGGACTTCGTATTCATGATACGTGGTGGATGACAGAAACAGGTGGACAAGTTATTTGTAACTATCCGTGTATGGAAATCCGTCCAGGTTCAATGGGTAAACCAATTCCAGGTGTGAAAGCAGCGATTGTTGATAATGAAGGAAATGAAGTGCCTCCATACACAATGGGTAACTTAGCAATTGGTAAAGGTTGGCCAGCTATGATGCGTGGAATCTGGAATAACCAGCAAAAATATGAGTCATACTTTATGCCGGGAGACTGGTATGTATCAGGTGATTCAGCTTATATGGATGAAGACGGATACTTCTGGTTCCAAGGACGTATTGACGATGTAATTATGACGTCAGGCGAGCGCGTTGGACCGTTTGAAGTAGAAAGTAAACTAATCGAGCATGCTGCTGTTGCAGAAGCTGGTGTAATTGGTATTCCTGATCCGGTGCGCGGCGAAATTATTAAAGCGTTTATCGCACTTCGAGCAGGATACGAACCATCTGATGAATTAAAAGAAGAAATTCGTCAATTTGTAAAAAAAGGCCTAGCAGCTCATGCAGCGCCACGACAAATTGAATTTAGAGATAAATTACCGAAAACGAGAAGTGGTAAAATTATGCGCCGCGTATTAAAAGCGTGGGAGTTAAACTTACCAACAGGTGACTTATCAACGATGGAAGATTAAGAGAGAAAGGTCTGAACGAAAAATGTTCAGGCCTTTCTTTTTTATGATATCATGAACTTATATATATAAGTTGAAGGGGATAGTATGATGAAAACAGAAAAAGAAAAGATGATACTAGGAGAAATGTACATACCGGCTGATCCAGTTTTAGTACAAGAAAGAGAGCAAGCACGTATATTAACGAGAAAATTAAATGATACGCCAGAAGAGCAATTGAAAGAGCGTAGCGAAATCGTAAAAGAATTATTCGGAACGACAGGAGATAATATTCATCTTGAATCTACTTTTAGATGTGATTACGGCTATAACATTCATGTCGGTGAAAATTTTTACGCGAACTTTGACTGTACGATTTTAGACGTATGCCCGGTAACAATCGGAGTGAACTGTATGTTAGCTCCAGGTGTTCACATTTATACAGCAACGCACCCACTCGATCCAATTGAGCGTATAAGCGGATCAGAATACGGAAAACCAGTTACAATTGGCGATAACGTATGGATTGGCGGAAGAGCAATTATTAATCCAGGTGTAACAATTGGAGACAATGCGGTGATCGCATCTGGTGCTGTCGTAACGAAAGATGTGCCTAATAATGTAGTAGTTGGCGGGAATCCTGCAAAGATTATAAAAAAACTAAAATAATATTTGAACGAAGTGCCTTCCTCGTCTGTATACATTTATGAAAGAATAGATGAGGGAGGCTTTTTTATGTCTAATAAATTACTTCTTGCTTTTGCTTTAATTGGAATTATAGTTGTATTTTCTTGTGGTCTTTTCTTACCGATACCAATTGGATATAGAGTATCAATGCTTACAGCTGGAGTTATAATGGGTGTTCTGTTTTCAATCATTATTCCATTTGATAGAAAACATATAGTACGGAAAAATGGATATAAAATTGATTTTACAAAAACAAAAGTGTATTTTCGCTGGAATGTATTTGATACTATTTCTGTCTGCCTTGCGTTGTATGCATGCATATGTGTGCAAGCGTTAAATATTTTAGTTGCAATGGGATTTACGATTCAAAACCCATATGTGCAATTTTTTACAAATCAATCACAATTGTGGATTTTTATTGCGATTGCATATTTAATTTCCCGTATTTCATTAACGTTAAAAGGAATAAAGGAGATCAAAAATCATGGCGCAGATTGGGATTGAGGAGGAGCTCATGCTTGCGTATCAAAGTGGAGATAAACAAGCGGGAGAAAGACTATATGTTTTAATCAAACCAGCGCTATACACATTTTTATATCGATTTAACCGAGATGAACAATTAAGTATCGATCTTGTGCAAGATACGTTTTTGACGCTAGAGCGTAAGAAACATATGTATGAACTTGAAAAAGGTAAAATAAAAACGTATTTATTTCAAATTGGTTATCGTCTTATGATTAATAAATTAAATAGGAGAAAAAAGTGGCGTACGCTTTTGCCATTTTTAGTGCCGATTCCGGAAAAAGAATTTTCTCACGAAGATCGGCTCACAGTAAGAGAAGCAATTTTGAAAGTTCCAGAAGAGCAAAGAGCGGTCCTAATCCTTTATTATTATCATGACATGCAGCAAAAAGAAATTGCAGAGATATTAAACATTCCGATTGGAACGGTGAAATCGAGACTTCATAACGGGATAAAGAAATTGAAACAATTGCTGGAGGTGGACGAAATTGAGCGAAAATCCCTTTAAGAGTGAATATAAGTTAAAGCAACATTTAGATAGTGATCATGTAGAAATACCAGACTTTCCAAAAACGGTAAGTCGATTCGATCGATTAATCGGGTTTCTTGGTTCCCCAGCGAAAGATCCTGTGGAGGCGACCATTGGGAATGATTTATCGGTTGTGTTTCATGTATCGTTATTAGTTGGGGTTCCAATTCTTTCTCTTATTACGATACTCTTTATGACGTTGTAAAGGATTGGTAAGGAGAGAAACCAGGCCTCTATTTGACACGCCTATATAAATGATGGTATAAAGAAAAGTATATGAATAATTGAGCGTGGAAAGGGAGAAGTAGTGATCATTTCCCTGTTTTAGAGAGCTGATGGTCGGTGGAAATCAGCACATAGATGATCGCGAATTACGCCCCTAGAGCATCTTTTTTCGATTGAATTGTATTCAAAAGGGAAAAGACGGTGCTAAGCCGTTATGTAAATAAGGTGGTAGGCTTTTTTTGCCTGCAACTAGGGTGGTAACGCGATAATCAAAATCGTCCCTTATTTGAAGGGGCGATTTTTTTATGTTTTCAACTTTCACGCCAGTAATGAACTTAAAGGAGAGTATGTAGGATATGGGTATTTTACAAGATCTTGAATTTCGCGGTCTAATTAATCAGCAAACAGATGCTGAGGGCCTTGAGCAATTATTAGAAAAAGAAAGCGTTAAATTATACTGTGGTTTCGACCCGACAGCGGATAGCTTACACATCGGTCATATGTTACCAGTATTAATGTTACGTCGTTTCCAATTAGCTGGTCATCAACCAATCGCACTTGTTGGCGGTGGTACTGGTATGATCGGTGACCCAAGTGGTAAAAAAGCAGAGCGTACATTAAATACGAAAGATACAGTTGCTTACTACACAGAAAGCATTAAAAACCAACTTTCAAACTTCTTAGAGTTTGAAAACGTGGACAACCCAGCAACAATGGCTAATAACTATGATTGGCTTGGTAACCTAGATGTCATTTCATTCTTACGCGATATCGGTAAAAACTTCGGTTTAAACTATATGTTAGCAAAAGATACAGTAGCATCTCGTTTAGATACTGGTATTTCATTCACTGAGTTTAGTTACATGATTTTACAATCATACGACTTCTTAAACTTATACCAAAACCATAATTGCCGCTTACAAATCGGTGGTAGTGACCAATGGGGTAACATTACAGCTGGTCTTGAATTAATACGTAAATCAGAAGAAGATGCGAAAGCGTTCGGTTTAACAATTCCACTAGTTACAAAATCTGACGGTACGAAGTTTGGTAAAACAGAAGGCGGCGCAATTTGGTTAGATCCAGAAAAAACAACTCCTTACGAGTTCTACCAATTCTGGATTAACACAGATGACCGCGACGTTGTTAAATACTTAAAATACTTCACATTCTTATCTCATGAAGAAATTCTTGAGCTTGAAAAGCAAGTAGCTGAAGCGCCAGAAAAACGTGCAGCACAAAAAGCGTTAGGTTCTGAAATGACAAAACTTGTTCACGGTGAAGAAGCATTAGAGCAAGCGATTAAAATTTCAGCTGCACTATTCAGCGGTTCTGTAGCAGAACTGACTGCAAGCGAAATCGAACAAGGATTCAAAGACGTACCATCTGTAGAACGTACTGCAGAAGATACAGTATTAATCGACTTACTTGTAGAAAGCAAAATCTCTCCATCAAAACGTCAAGCACGTGAAGATGTAACGAACGGTGCAATCTACGTAAACGGTGAGCGTACGCAAGCATTAGACTACGTTGTAACAGAAAACGACCGCATCGAAGGTAAATTCACAATCATTCGCCGCGGTAAGAAGAAATATTTCTTAATTCGTTACTAATTAGAAACAAATATAAACAAATAGTACCCCGAATTGTAGGCTGAAAGGTTTATGATTCGGGGTTTTTATGTATGAATTTAGATTACCTTACGAGTTCTTGTAAATAGAATATGAAGAATTAATACGAGCATATAAAGTAAGCTAATGAGCATAACAATAAATGCTGTTGGATAAAATTTTGCTGCATATATAAAGAAATCGATTTGATAAATATCTTGGTAATTTGAAACGGTGCCTTTAAAATAATTCGTAAACTTAGCGCTATATTTCCATTCATCAGGGTAATCTATTAAATTACTCCCCTGATACCAACTCATAAGTGCTGAAGTAATAAAAAGCATACATGCACTGCCCAATTGAACCATTTGGTTTATCGTCAAAAGAAATCTACCTCCTATTTTATGGTTATTATAGCGTGCATTCGTATTCCTGTAACCTTTTTGTTGTAATCTCCTTTTCGAGTTCATACGGAAATCACATGTAAGCGGTATGATAAACGTATAACAAATAGAAAGGAGTGGTAAAACGAAATGTCACTAGAAGCGCTCATTATTTTTTCTTTGCTAAATGCGGGTCAGCTTGCAGAGAATTCGAAGGTGGATATACATAAAGAGCAAAAAGATGCTTATGTATATGTTCAAAAAGAGGAAAATAAATAACTTTATTTTATATATAAATGACAAAAAGCCAATCTAGAGGATTGGCTTTTTGTCATTACGTTGGAAAAAGAGGAGAAATCCCTCTTTTTAAACATTAGATAAAATTTGATCATAGCATGAAATAATAAGTGGTTCCAAATCTTTTAAATCATTAACATTATCAATGAAAATTCTACTTACTCCCTGTGATTTTGGGGCTTGCTCAACAACGAAATTAGGGCAGAGCTGTTTAGTAGCTTCTAAATCTAGTCTTACAACTAAGGATTTTGCATCTCCATCAAGGAAAAGACGTATAAACCATTTTGTGATTACACGATTCATGATGCAAAAATAACTAATAGTATCTTTATATTTAAGGTCACTGATGTCTCTTTGATTTTCAGTTAATATTTCTTTAACAATGTTAAAGGCAGTCAGTTCATCTTCGGTAGTGAAAACTCTATCTGTTTTGTCTTCTTTGCTAATGTCTTCCATTATTTCGGCAGAAGCGGCTGCAACTAGGCTTGTTTCTATTTTCTCCGATGTTTTTGTTTCTTTTGGTGTTAAACCATCACTGATTATTTCTAATAGTGTTCGATTAATTGCTTTTTTAACAATTGGTCGGAACCGCTCTAAAACGTTATTTGTAATTCTAGTTGAGCTAAAGTCTTTAATTAGAAAACGAAGGAAGTCATCTGAAGGATTTTTAAATAACTCTTTAATTGTGGAGTTTAAATTGGTCATATAAATAAGCTCTTCGGCATATTTTACGATCTCTTCAGCTTCAAAATTCTCTTTTGTAAAAGTTTCAATCGTTTCAATATCTAAATTACTTAAACTATCCATACTGAATGTGAAGAAAGGTTTTTCGTCCATTACATTGTCATTTGTTAAATCAGTATAAAATTTGTATTCTACACCATTAGTTAGTACTCCTACTTTGACATCAGGTAAGGCATTGAAATACCTAGATAGTTGCGCATCGTGTTTAAGGAGATTTTCTGTTACAGATTTTGCCTCAATTAAAATAATTGGAACTCCATTTTTGAAAACCGCATAATCGACTTTTTCTCCCTTTTTAGTTCCGAAGTCTGCAATATACTCAGGTCTAACTTCTAAAGGGCTAAAAACGTCATAACCTAGCTTTTGAAGAAAAGGAATAATTAATGATTGCTTGGTCATTTCTTCATTAGTTATATACTCTTTTCGTTCTAAAATTTGGTTAGCTATTTTGTTTATATCATTTCTGAATTCCATATCAACGTCTCCTCGTTATAAAGTTTAAACTTAATATTAATACTATTATTTAAAAATTCATAATATAACATAAGTTATGTGTGAAAATAGGAAGGTTATTTTTATATTTGAATTTGATTAGATTAGATAAAACATATTTGTTTTAGGTGGGAGTATAGAGTATTGGGATTTTTATGTTACGTGGGATATAAAAAATTATGGTGAGAATTGAAAAAAGCCAATCCAGAGGATTGGCTTTTTGTCATTAACGAGAGTAGAACTCTACGATTAATGCTTCGTTGATTTCAGCTGCTAACTCAGAACGCTCAGCGTGACGAGTGTAAGTAGCTTCTAATTTATCAGCATCGAAAGTTAAGTATTCTGGTACGAAGTTGTTAACTTCGATCGCTTCTTTAACAACAACAAGGCTGTTAGATTTTTCGCGAACGCTGATAGTTTGACCAGGTTTAACGCGGTAAGATGGGATATCTACGCGAGCGCCATCAACCATGATGTGACCGTGGTTTACTAATTGGCGAGCTGCACGACGAGTGCGAGCTAAGCCCATACGGTAAACTAAGTTGTCAAGACGAGCTTCAAGAAGGATCATGAAGTTTTCGCCGTGCTTACCAGGCATTTTACCTGCTTGGTCAAATGTGCGACGGAATTGACGCTCAGTCATGCCGTACATGTGACGAAGTTTTTGTTTCTCTTGTAATTGTAAACCGTATTCTGAAAGTTTCTTACGTTGGTTAGGACCGTGAGGACCTGGTGCGTAAGGGCGTTTTTCTAATTCTTTTCCTGTGCCGCTTAGAGAGATTCCAAGACGACGAGACAGTTTCCAAGCTGGACCTGTATAACGAGCCATAGTTGACTCCTCCTTTAAAAATGTTTTTATTTACGTAAAATAAAAACAGACGTAATCGATATTTACGGGCATTTTGTTTTCATGTACCTTCGCTCCAGCAGCAGGGAGTTACGAGATACACCTCCGTAGAGGAACAAAATACAAACGATAAACTCACATTACAAGGCTGCCTTTTTATTTTACACAAACGCTATTATATCTTTTACCCAGAGTTTCGTCAAGCGAGTACGTTTTTGTTTTATGCATATAAATTTTGGAAATTAATATAAGAAGGAATTTAAAACAATATAAAAGAAGAGATAGAAACACAAATAAAACGCTTACATAAAATGTAGTAAAAACATTCATCAGTTTTTTACTGGTGAATATGCGGGATAAAAACATAAAGGGGATGTTTTTATGAAAAAGAAGCATATGGAGACAGCGTTAATTCATCACGGTTATACATCTAAGGAACATAAAGGAAGTTTAACACCACCGTTATTTCAAACGTCTACATTTACATTTGAGACTGCGCAGCAAGGAGAGGCGAGTTTTGCGGGAGTAGATCCGTCTTATATTTACTCAAGACTTGGAAATCCAACTGTAAAATTATTTGAAGAACGTATGGCTGTGTTAGAAGGGGGAGAAGAAGCACTTGCTTTCGGATCCGGAATGGCAGCTATTTCAGCAACGTTAATTGGTTTTCTAAAAGCTGGAGATCATATTATTTGTTCAAACGGATTATATGGGTGCACGTACGGATTTTTAGAAGTGTTAGAAGAGAAATTTATGATTACACATTCGTTTTGTGATATGGAGACAGAGACTGATATTGAAAATAAGATTCGCCAAAATACAAAGCTCATTTTCGTTGAAACACCGATTAATCCAACGATGAAATTAATCGATTTAAAACAAGTGATTCGGGTTGCGAAGCGAAATGGCTTACTTGTCATTGTTGATAATACGTTTTGTTCACCTTATTTACAAAGACCGCTTGAGCTTGGTTGTGATGCTGTTGTGCATAGTGCGACAAAATATATTGGTGGCCATGGTGATGTTGTAGCGGGTGTAACAATTTGTAAAACGAAAGTGTTAGCTGAAAAAATTCGTCCGATGCGAAAAGATATCGGCGGTATTATGGCGCCGTTTGATGCGTGGTTATTATTACGCGGATTAAAGACATTAGCAGTAAGAATGGATCGTCATTGTGATAATGCAGAAAAAATTGTATCGTTCCTAAAAAATCATGATGTAGTAGAAGGGGTTTGGTACCCAGAAGGGGAGTTAGCATCTCGCCAAATGAAACGGGGCGGTGGCGTTATTTCCTTTTCTGTCAAAGGCGGGAAAGAGGAAACGCAAGCGTTTATCAATGACCTTCACTTTATTACGATCGCGGTAAGTTTAGGTGATACAGAAACGTTAATTCAGCATCCAGCAACGATGACGCATGCTGCGATTCCAGCGGAACTAAGAAAAGAAATGGGTATTTTCGATAATTTAATACGTTTATCTGTCGGTTTAGAATCGTGGGAGGATATCGTTTCTGATTTGGAGCAAGCGTTAAAGAAAATATCTATTGTTAGTAATCAATAAAAAAGAGTGAGCTATCGGTTTCGTACATTACGTACTTAATCGATAACTCACTCTTTTTCTTATATATGTTTTAACAGTGTTTCCACAAACTTTTCTAAATAGTGCTGATCTACTTCATCGAAACGATTTTTTTCAGGACTATCAATATCCAGTACACTAATGACATTTCCGTCTTTTATAATCGGTACAACGATTTCCGAATTAGAGGCACTATCGCAAGCGATATGTCCTGGGAATTGGTGAACGTCCGCTACAAGTTGCGTTGTTTTCGTTTCAGCTGCTACGCCGCAAACGCCGCGCCCAAATGGAATACGTACGCATGCCGGCATTCCTTGGAATGGCCCGAGAACGAGCTGATTTCCTTCTGTTACATAAAAGCCAACCCAATTAACGCGATCTAAAAATTGGTTTAATAATGCGGACGCATTTGATAAGTTTGCGACTACGTTTAATTCGCCAGTTAATAATGCATCCAGTTGTTTAATTACTGTCTCATACTGCTTTTCACGAGAACCTGCATAACTTTCTTTTGTAAACATGGAAACAACTCCCTTTTTATCGAGATGTGTAAAATATTAGCAAAATACGATGTATTTCACATGACTTTGTCGATAGAAAATTAAAGGAATTTGTCTTAAAAGTCAAGAAATTTAAACTATAGCTGTTCAGTGAGAGGAAGTGAGCGCATGAAGCAGACGAAACAAAAAGTAATTGATGCGGCAATATCGTTGTTTAATACGAAAGGTTATGACGGGACATCAGTGCGAGACATTGCAAAGCGAGCGGATGTGAATGTAGCGAATATTTCATACTATTTTGCTGGAAAGCAAGGCCTATTAGAGCAGCTTATTACTGATTTTTTAGAAGGATATATTCATGTGATTGAAACGTCCTTTGAACAGAGAGAGTATTTGTCGGCTAAAGATGTGATGGTGCAAATGGTACGCGGGATTTTACGATATCAATTTGAAAATAGGGAACTGACACGTTTTTTTTATAGAGAGCTTTCGCTTGATACGACATTAATTCGTGAAGTGATGACCGTTTATTTTTCTAAAGAAAGATATTATATCGAACAAATCATTAGAGAAGGACAAATGAAGAAAGAGTTTAGAAAGGTATCTTTTACAATGTTTATGACGCAATTAAAAGGCATGATAAATATGCCATTTTTATATCCACAGTATATATCAGAAGTATTACATTCATTTCCATCCGAAACATTTTTCTTAGAAATGTATACGAAGGAAATTGAGCAATGGATGGAACAAGCATTATGTAAAACGAATATGTATCAGGAATGGCCAAGAGCTGTTCATATGTGAAAAATCCCCACCTAACGAACCGAGGTGGGGATTTTTGTAGTTTCTTTTCTTTGCCATAAATTGTTACATAATAGCGCAATAATTGTTAATGAGGCTCCGGCAAGTTCGATTTTGTCGACCGTATAACCTCGAAATATGGAACCGATAAGTGCAAGGACAGGAACTAAATTCATAAATAATATGCCGTTAATAGATGAAATATAGCGATTCCCCATATTCCAGCAAAACACAGCGATAACACCTGCAATAATCGACATATAAAAGAGTTCAAAACGAACGCTCACAATTGTGCGTAATGATGGTACAGTAATGACGTTTGTGTAAGTTAATAAAGTGACAATAACGATGAGTGACATTGAACCGAACAAACAAGTTAACGTTGTATATCGAAGTGGTGACCAAGATTGAAAACGAGCACCGCCATTTGTATAAATGACCCAGCAAGTAACGCCGCATAACATCAATATATTCGTAGATAAGTGACTTGCAGCTCCAAATAATAAGTGAATATTTCCTTTTGAAATGACAAGCATAACACCGAGTAATGCAACGAACATACAAAGAAAAGTGTAGTTTTGTGGACGCTTATTTTTTGTTATCCATTGTAATGATAAGGCAATTAGTGGCATGAGAGACTGAATCATCGCTGCATGGATTGCTCCAGAAGGTCCGGCAAGTTGTTGTCCGTAGAAAACGAGAAAACCATATCCAGCGAAACCGACTGTTCCGTAAAAAAATAAAGAAAGTGTTCGTTTTTCTAAGCGGAGCGAATGTGTCCCTTCAGTGATTAATAGCAAAATAAGAAAAATAATAGCTGCAGATCCGTAGCGGATAGTTGTGAAAAAGAACGGATCGATAAATTGTAAGGCATTTGCCATTACAGGAAACATAAATCCCCAGGCAGTTACGGCAAGTAAGCATAGGAGGGATCCGAAGAGCATTTGTTTTTTGTTCAAGAGTACCATTCTCCTTTACATTTCGTTATAGTAAGTTGATGAAATAAGTATAAAGAGTAATGATTTATAGAAGGAAATATCGATTTTTTATAACAGTTATAACTTTTTGTTAGAGGTGTATATGATGGATTTAGAGGCAGTACGATCGTTTATGGAAGTAAAGCATACGCGCAGTTTATCAAAGGCAAGTAAGCTTTTACATATTTCACAACCAGCGCTTAGTAAACAAATTCAAAGATTAGAAGCGGATTTAGAGGTTACTTTACTCAAGCGTTCTGCTCAAGGAGTGGAGTTAACAGAGGCTGGTGAGATATTTATAGCAAGAATGTTACCGATTTTGGAACGAATACATGAAGTGAAAACGGAAATGAAGAAATATCAAGAAAAACGGAAAATCTCTATAGGTATATTGCCAAGTTTAGCGGCGCGTTACATATCGAAATGCAAAGATATATTAGGTGATGGATTCGAAATAGAATGGAAAATTGAGCATACGAAAGTATTAATGGAATTGTTTAAAGAGCGGAAGATTGAAGCGATGTTCATTGATTCAGTAGTAGAAGGCGCTACATATATAAAAGAAATGCGGGAGGAAAAAATTGTTTGTGTAGTTTCAAATGATCATCCTTATAAAGAGAAAACAATAATCCGAATGGAAGGTTTGGAACATGAGAAATTAATTGTGTACCCAGAAATATGTGATGTAAGGAAAATGATTATGAACATGTTTCAAGGTATAGGTGCGAAACCAATCATTGCGTTTGAAACTTCTTATGCAGAACCGATGCTTGCGATGGTCGGAGCTGGACTTGGTATCACTTTACTTCCAGAAATGTCAGTGGAGCAAGCGGTAAAGCAGGGGAATGTGCATGTGATTTCTGTTGAACCTCCACTCATGCGCAAAATCTATTTCGTATCTCATATGAAAGAGTGCCCGTTATGGCAATCATTTGAGGATAGGTAGTGAAGCGGGCGGAAGATTAAGAAAGATTACAATTGCATTTAAAGAAACATGAAATTTTAAAAAAAACTAGGTCAAAAACACGTCATTACATGGTATGATTAGTACATTGTTAGTTGTTAAATATAGGGGAATTCCCTTTTTATACATAATGCCTTCCATTTCATAAACGGAACGGACAAAAAAAGAGATATAACTAGGAGGCTTTTTTGCATGGATTCTATCCTGACGATCGTTATCATTGTAGTAAGCTCTATTCTAGTGCTGCTCATGATAGAGCTTGTGATAAGAAATCGTTCATATAAAGATATTGAAGCACTGGAGCAGTGGAAACAAGAAATAAAAGATAAACCTGTAGCAGATGAACTAAAGCGAGTAAAAGATTTGAACATGACAGGTCAAACAGAAGAACTGTTTGGTAAATGGCGTGAAGAGTGGGATGAAATCGTATCAACAACTCTTCCAAAAGCTGAAAAAGATTTAGGGCAAGCGCGAAAATTCGCCTCGCAATTCTCCTTCCGCAAAGCAAAGCATGCGATGAACGAATCCATAAGTGGTTTAGATGACGCTGATAATCGTATTACAGACATTTTAAATGAATTACAGCAACTGTTAGAAAGCCATGAAAAAAATAGCTCGGAAATTGAAGGGTTACGTGATACATATCGTAGTATGAAAAAGAGTGTTCTTGCTCATCGACACATGTATGGAGCAGCTGAGCAGAGAATTGAAGAGATGCTAGATGCCGAATCTAATAAATTTAATAGTTTTGAAGAAGCAACAAATAATGGCGACTATTTAAAAGCGAGAGAAATTGTTATTAGTTTGGAAGAAGGTTTAGCTAATTTAGAAATCATTATTCACCAAATTCCAGATTTATTGGTAGAGTGTCAAGCAACGTTACCAGTTCAACTGGAAGATTTATTACACGGACATAATGATATGGTAAGACAAGGTTATGTATTAGATTACCTGGAAATCCCTAAAGAAGTTCGCGATATGACGACACAACTACAAACATGTTTAATGGATATACAGGAGCTTCATATAACGGAAGCGGCTGAAAAAGTAGAAAAATTAAAAACTCGTTTAGACGGTTTTTATGATCAACTAGAACAAGAAGTGCATGCGAGACATTATGTAGAGCAAAAAACACTTTCTGTTTATGAAGATTTAGAAGAACTTCGTGAAGAAACAATTGAAACGAAAGCAGAAACGCAACTTGTGAAACAAAGCTATCAGTTACAAGATAAGGATATTGAGTCTCAAAAAGTAATTGAAAAGCAAATGCACATTTTAATGAAACGTTTTGAAGTGATGCAATTACGCGTTGCTGAACAAGATATTGCATTCTCTATAATTCGTGAGGAACTAGAAGAGGTTTATGAGCAATGTGAAACTTTAAAAGTACTTCATGCAGAATATAAAGAAATGCTACAAACGATGCGTAAAGAAGAATTTGAAGCGCGTGAGAAGTTGCAGGAAATGCGCAATACAATTTTTGAAACGAAACGCTTTATGCAAAAGTCGAATTTGCCAGGTCTTCCAGAGAGTATTATGGAAGATTTACAAAGAGGGCAAATGGCAATGCAAGCTGTATATGAGCAATTAGAAATAAAACCGCTAAATATGCATGCTGTAAATAGCAGTTTAGAAGAAGCATACACAACTGTTAACGGTGTAGCTGAAATGACAGAAGAGTTAATTGGACAAGCGTATTTAGTTGAAAAATTAATTCAATACGGAAACCGTTACCGCAGTCATGATGAAAATCTTGCAGAAAGCTTAAATTATGCAGAGAAATTATTCCGTGAATATCAATACGATGCAGCTTTAGAACAAGCGGCTTCTGTACTAGAGCAACTTGAACCTGGCGTTGTTCAAAAAATAGCTGAATATGTAGACAATGAACAAACCCTTTCATAAAGGGTTTGTTTTTTTGTGTAATTTTGAAGGCGATGTTGCTATAATGAATAGCGGAATACAGTAAGGTTATTCGTTTCAAAATAAAGTGAAACTGTAATCAGTGGGGGGATTCATCCCCACTGATTACTAGCCTTCACCAATCGGGATAAAACGGAACCTTTGTGTAGTCTTAGCGTAATTACACGTATTTATGATATGATTATATGATGTGATAGCGCTGAAAGGGGAAGAACGATGATCTATTTTGATAATAGTGCGACGACGAAGCCATATCCAGAAGCCCTTCAATCGTACGTAACGGTTGCTGGGAAATATTTTGGAAATCCTTCTTCTATTCATTCGCTTGGAGGAGAGGCAGAGCGTCTATTAACACAATCAAGAACGATTGCAGCGCAGCTTCTTCACGTAAAACCTTCTGAAATTATTTTCACATCGGGTGGAACGGAAGGGAATAACCTTGCGATTAAAGGGATAGCGATGAGGAATCGTTCGCGCGGCAAACATATCATTACAACAAATATTGAACACGCGTCTGTGTTTGAGGCATATAAGCAATTAGAAGAACTCGGGTTTGATGTAACATATTTACCGGTTAACGAGCATGGTGTTGTATCGGTAGAGGATGTGAAGCGAGTGCTTCGTGAAGATACAATTCTTGTTTCAATTATTCATGTGAACAACGAAACTGGAGCAATTCAGCCCGTTGCTGAAATTGGAACGTTATTATCGAATTATCCGAAAATAAGATTCCATGTGGACCATGTACAAGGGATAGGAAAAGTACCGCTTAATTTATATGCTTCTCATATTGACCTTTGCTCAATATCTGGACATAAATTCCATAGTGTAAAAGGAACAGGTCTTCTTTACGTGCGTGATGGCGTAAGATTAGATCCGATTTTATCAGGTGGTCAACAAGAGCTTAAGTATCGCTCTGGTACAGAGAACTTACCTGGCATTGTAGCGATGGTGAAAGCACTTCGCATGACAATGGAACAAGTGAAAGAAAAGATAGCTCATTTGCAAAGTTTACAAACAGAGCTTGTACGTTTCTTTAAAGAAATGGAACATGTAACAATTAATACGTCGCTTGCATATGCAGCACCACACATTTTAAATGTGTCGTTTGTCGGTTTAAAACCGGAAGTGGTCGTTCATGCTTTAGAAGAACACGGTGTATATGTATCAACGAAGTCTGCTTGTTCTTCAAAAGCAAATGAAGTGAGCAGAGTGTTAGTGTCAATGGGAGTACCGCATGCAGCTGCTGCAAGCGCTATTCGTATTAGTCTAGCACCAGACAACACGAGGGAAGAAGTAAAACAATTTGAAGGTATTGTAAAAGAGACAATGCCAAAATTATATGAAGTGATGAGGTAAAGAAATATGATGACATATGAATATATTTTAGTACGTTACGGAGAAATGACGACAAAAGGTAAGAACCGTTCTAAATTTGTAAGCACATTAAAAGATAACGTTAAGTTCAAACTGAAAAAATTCCCAAACATTAAAATCGATGCAACACATGACCGTATGTACATTCAGTTAAATGGCGAAGACCATGAAGCGATTGCTGAAAGATTGAAAGATGTATTTGGTATTCATAAGTTTAATTTAGCGATGAAAGTACCATCAGAATTAGAAGATATTAAAAAAGGTGCATTAGCAGCTTTCTTACAAGTAAAAGATGATGTGAAAACATTTAAAATTACAGTGCACCGTTCTGATAAACGTTTCCCAATGAAGACGATGGAGTTACTTCCAGAAATTGGCGGGCACATTTTAGAAAATACAGAGGATATCACAGTAGACGTCCATAATCCAGATGTGAATGTACGTGTAGAAATTCGCAGTGGTTACAGCTATATTATGTGTGGTGAGCACATGGGAGCTGGCGGTTTACCAGTTGGCGTTGGCGGAAAAGTAATGGTACTTCTTTCTGGTGGTATTGATAGCCCAGTAGCAGCGTACTTAACGATGAAACGCGGCGTATCTGTGGAGGCAGTTCACTTCCATAGTCCACCTTTCACAAGTGAGCGTGCGAAACAAAAAGTAATCGATTTAGCACAAGAGTTAACGAAATACTGTAAACGTGTAACACTTCACCTTGTTCCATTTACTGAAGTGCAAAAAACGATTAATAAAGAAATTCCATCTAGTTATTCTATGACAGTAATGCGTCGTATGATGATGCGTATTACAGAGCAGATTGCAGAGGAGCGTAATGCACTTGCAATTACGACTGGTGAAAGTCTTGGACAAGTAGCGAGCCAAACGTTAGATAGTATGCATACGATTAATGAAGTGACAAACTATCCTGTTATTCGTCCGCTTATTACGATGGATAAATTAGAAATTATTAAAATCGCTGAAGAAATCGGCACATATGATATCTCAATTCGTCCATATGAAGATTGCTGTACAGTATTCACACCAGCAAGCCCAGCGACGAAGCCGAAGCGTGAAAAAGCGAATCGTTTTGAAGCGAAATATGATTTCACACCATTAATCGAAGAAGCTGTAGCAAACAAAGAAACAATGGTATTACAAACGGTAGAAGTAGTAGCGGAAGAAGAAAAATTCGAAGAACTTTTCTAAAACCATAAATTACCATATTTAAAATGTGTATGAAGTCATGTTATTTATCACACTCTATACTCACAAGGAGGTGATATAACATGGCACGTAGCACAAATAAATTAGCGGTTCCTGGTGCTGAATCAGCATTAGACCAAATGAAATACGAAATCGCTCAAGAGTTTGGTGTTCAACTTGGAGCGGATGCAACATCTCGCGCTAACGGTTCTGTTGGTGGCGAAATTACGAAACGTCTAGTTTCACTAGCTGAGCAACAATTAGGCGGTTTCCAAAAATAATTCCATATACAATGGCTTAGAAAGAGCGGGTTCTCCCCGCTCTTTCTTTTTGTTGTTCGTATTAGTATAAATTCATTTCGACAAAAGCATAAAAAAATTGTCAAAAGAAGAGGGTTCAAAATTTACTGAAAATTCTTTATTATATAAGGGAGGCATAAAGAAAAAGGAGGATGTTTATGAAGAGAGAGGAATTGTTGGCACCACCATCTTATAATTTAGTTTCAGAAATAGAGAAATATACAGACGATAAAGAGAAGCTTGCTTTAATTTGGCAAGATGATAAAGGGAATAGACGAGAAGTTACATATTTTGAATTAATGCAAGGTGCAAATAAAATTGGAAACGCTTTTATAAAAAGTGGCTTACAAAAAGGGGACAAGCTCCTTATTATGATGCCGCGTTTAATTGAAGCTTACATGACGTATATCGCTGCGATTAAAGCAGGATTTGTCGTAATTCCGAGTTCGGAAATGTTGCGTAAAAAAGATATTGAATACCGCATTGGACACGGAGAAGTAAAAGCGATTGTAAGTTATGAACCATATATCGGACAGTTTGATAACATAGGGGCGATGGAATCTCTTCAAAAGTTCGTTCTGAGCGAGCAGTCAGTAGACGGATGGATCAATTTAAAAACAGCATTAGAAACAGAAAGTGACATGTTAGAAATGGCGAAAACAGATAAAGAAGATATGGTCTTTTTATCTTATACGTCAGGGACGACAGGAAACCCGAAAGGAGTTGTTCATACGCATGCGTGGGCATACGCTCATTTACGTACGAGCGCCCCAAATTGGCTCGGAATTGAAGAGAATGATGTTGTATGGGCAACGGCTAGCCCAGGGTGGCAAAAGTGGATTTGGAGCCCGTTTTTAGCCACTCTCGGTTCAGGGGCAACAGGATTTGTATACAACGGTAAGTTTGAACCGAAAACGTATTTAAATTTATTAGACGATAATAAGGTGAATGTGCTTTGTTGTACACCGACTGAGTATAGATTAATGGCAAAGGTAGAAGACTTGACTGAGTACAATTTAGAAGCGTTACATAGCGCTGTATCCGCAGGTGAGCCGTTAAATAGAGAAGTCATTGAAACGTTCCAAAAGCACTTTGATATTACAGTAAGAGATGGCTATGGGCAAACGGAAAATACATTACTTGTTGGCGTAATGAAAGGGATGGATATTAGACCGGGATCAATGGGGAAACCAACGCCAGGAAACCATGTTGATATCGTTAATGAAGAAGGAATCCCAGTGCAGGTAGGAGAAGTTGGCGATATTGCAGTTCATATTGAAACACCAGCCCTCTTTAAGCAATATTATAAAGATGATGAACGCACAGCGATGCAATTCCGTGGTGATTATTATATTACGGGTGATAAAGCGAAAAAAGATGAAGACGGCTATTTCTGGTTTGAAGGGCGCGGAGATGATATTATCATTAGCTCTGGTTACACAATCGGGCCGTTCGAAGTTGAAGATGCACTTGTAAAACATCCTTACGTAAGAGAATGTGCGGTTGTCGCAAGTCCGGATGAAATTCGAGGGAGTGTCGTGAAGGCATTTATCGTATTAAGAGAGAATATAGAAAAGAACGAAGAAACATTAATTCCAGTGCTCCAACAACACGTGAAAGAACTCACTGCACCATATAAATATCCTCGCAAAATTGAATTTGTAGATGAACTACCAAAAACGATTTCCGGAAAAATTCGTCGTATTGAACTTAGAAAACAAGAGATGGAGCTCCCTTCCAAATAATTTTGAAAATAGACAAGTAAATAGTTGAATGAAATGTAAAACGATGATATTATAAAAACGAACACAAGTTCGATTTTATAAACTAAAAAAAGAGGTGTCCGTATGATTTTAGGTATTAATCCGTACTTAGTTTTAGATGGTAGTGGGCAAGAAGCTGTACAGTTTTACAAAGAGGCATTAGACGCAAAAGTAGAAGTAATGCAAACTTTTGGTGACATGCCTGAAAATCCAGAATACCCGATTCCAGCTGAAGCGAAAGAGCGCGTTTTACATGCTACTTTAAAAGTTGGTAATACGGACCTTATGATTTCTGATACATTCCCAGGTCAAGGGCATGCAATTGGATCTCAAGTAACAATCGCAATTCAAATTAGTAATGCAGAAAAAGCAAAAGAAGTATTCGAAAAGTTACAAGAGGGTGGAGAAGTTATTATGCCACTTCAAGAAACGTTCTGGAGCCCAGCATACGGACAACTAAAAGATAAATTTAGCATTGAATGGCAAATTACAACGTCTACTACTGAACAAAAATAATTTTGGGAAAGCACCATTTTTAATTCAAATGGTGCTTTTTTTATACGGATTAATCTCGTAGACTAAAGGGAAAAAGGGGATGAGCATATGGGAGAAATTTGGTATGGCGGCACCATTTACACGATGCGAGAAGAGAATGAAAAAGTAGACGCTGTTTATGTTGAAAACGGTGTGATCGTTGATGTCGGGAGTAAAGAAGAGTTAGAAGACCGATATGCTACTACGGTTAAATTGCACGATTTAGAAGGCAAAACGATGATTCCAGGTCTCGTTGATAGTCATATGCATCTTATTGGGCATGGAGAGAGGTTACTCCGTCTAGATTTATCAAATTGTACATCTTATGGCGAAGTACTTACTCTTGTTCAGAAGCAAGTAGAAGACGCGCCAAAAGGTTGTTGGATTATCGGAGAAGGCTGGAATGAAAATAACTTTACAGATACGAAAGATGTTCACGCACGTGATTTAGATGCAATTTCGAAAGAACATCCCATTTTATTAAAACGAGTTTGTCGTCACGTTACATGGGTGAATTCATACATACTGCAAGAAGCGAACATAACAGAAGAGACGCAAGATCCGAAAGGCGGGAAAATTGGCCGGGATGCATCAAATAAGTTAACAGGGCTTTTATATGAACAAGGACAAGAATTAATGAAACACGTTCAGCCTGAAATTGATGAAGCTTATTTACAAAGAGCTTTGCAAACAGCGATTAAAGACTGCTGGCAATACGGAATCGTTGGTGGGCATACGGAAGATTTAAATTATTATGGTGGTTTTAGAAAAACGTATAATGCGTTTTCTTACGTTATAAAAGAAATGCCATTTAAAGCGCATTTACTCGTTCATCATGAAGTAGCAAATGAAAGAAAAGAATATGAAAATGAGCACTATATTGAATTTGGTGCGATGAAAATTTTCTCTGACGGTTCTTTTGGCGGAAGAACTGCTTTATTAAGTGAACCGTATGAAGATGCGAAGGAAACAAATGGAGTTGCGATTTTCTCACGTGAAGAGCTTGCATGTTTAGTGAAAAAAGCACGTGATTTACATATGTCAGTTGCCATTCATACTATAGGTGACTTATCGCTTGAATATGTCATTGATGCACTCGAATTATATCCACCAGCAGAAGGGGTGCGTGACCGTATTATTCATTGCCAGCTAGCTCGTGAAGAGTTGATTGAAAGAGTGAAACACTTGCCAGCTATTATTGATATTCAACCGGTCTTTGTTTCATCAGATTTTCCATCAGTCATTGAAAAACTAGGCGAGCGTCGTCTTCGTTACGCGTATGCTTGGAAGACGTTACTGGACGCAGGCTTACATTGCAACGGTGGTTCAGATGCTCCTATTGAACAAGTGAATCCGTTTTTAGGCATATATAGCGCTGTTACACGTAGAAGTTTTATTGACAGTGTATGCTATATGCCTGAGGAAAGATTAACGGCATATGAGGCTGTTTCTTTATTTACGACAGGAAGTGCTTATGCAATAGGAAAAGAAGCGAAGCGAGGACAAATTATAAAAGGATATGAAGCAGACTTTACGATATTAGATCGAAACATATTTGAAATAGAGGCAGAAGAAATAAAAGAAGTACAAGCGGAAATGACCGTCATTGATGGCCAGGTTGTCTATAGAAAAGATGCGTAAAAATATATCAGCGATTTTCGGAATATATCGACTTACCGACAAAAACTGACAAGAATAGCGACCGGATAGCGAGAGATTGTTGGCCGCGCCAATCGGGATAAATAAATAACCGCAAAATTATGGGATCCCCATAATTTTGCGGTTATTTTAATACTATAAAAATGTTCTCTGTACTTTTTCCCAGAAGGAATTGTTTTTTAATTTTACTGTTTTAATTTGTTTATCGCTTAAGCGTACAACAGCTTTTTCAACTTGTTTAATGCTAAGCGCTTCGTTATCCATGCCGATAACAGGATAATCGTTACCGTCTGGTTTAAGTTTTAAAGTTAGTGTACGTTCGTGGTTTAAGATGAACGGTGAACCGAGCGTACGGTATGTGTTGTTATTTAAAGATGCTAGTTCGCTTACTTGGAAACATGGGATAAGCGGATCGACAACGGCACCATGTAATGATTTATTGTAAGCTGTACTTCCTGTTGGGGTAGAAACAACTAAACCGTCACCTCTAAATGTTTCGAAATATAAATCATCAACGTGAACATCTACAACGAATGTTTTAATAATGCTAGAACGTAATGAGAATTCATTTAAACAATGGAAAGATGTACCGTGATCTACATCTACCTGAATTGTTGGATATTTTCGCACTTCAATTTCATTTTTTGTAATTTCTTGAAGGGCTGTATCAACGTGATCAATGTGGAAATCACAGTAGAAAGAAATTTCATCTTTCGTAGAAATCCCTGCGTATAAGCAATCTTCTCTAAAACCAGTTTTACGAACGGCTTGTAAGAAAGTTGCATCATCTCCAACACTGACGATAGCGTTTGCATTTTTTGGTTGATCTAATATGGTAAATCCATTCTCTTCTAAAATGCGATAGATTGGTTTCATCTTTTCAACGAGCGTTGCTTTGTCATCACCATAAAAGAAAAATAAATTGCGACGATCTGCCATTATGTATCCCTCCACTGCAGTTAAATTTTCTGTTTTTCGTGCTACATATCATTAGAGTCCGTTCCCTGATGATATGTTCAAATAATATATTTCGATATAAATTGTCAAAATACCTTTTTATTTTTAGAAAAATTTTTATATTCAATCTTACGGAACTCTGTTTAATGATGAATAAACTTGTCGATAATGGGTACGGAGTGAAAGGATGATACGTATGAAGTGGCTCGTAATTGGAATAATAATTCTTCTCCTTTTTATTTTGCTTATACTATTGTCGAAAATAAAGCTTAAAGTGACATTTTTATATTCAGAAATGGAAAAGCAATGTTTGTTTCAAGTGAAAATATGGATGATTCGATATACATTTGATGTGTTGGAAAGAATTGAAAAACAGCAGAAAAAGACAGGACAGAAAATCGAAAAAGCTGAAAAGGACGGCGGAATAGATAATAAAATTATGGCGCAACTTGACAGCATCGGGGAACTGATAAAAAGGCTTCAAAAAGTTCATACTATCGTTAAAGATTTTCTCAAACGAGTGAAAATCAATGGTTGGAAATGGCATACGCAAATTGGAGCAGGCGACGCAGCTAGTACTGGAATTGTCACTGGATATGCATGGGGGACAAAAGGAATGGCTGCTGGAGTTATAGGACAATATATGCATATTGTCGATGTACCAGAATTTGAAATTATCCCTGTTTTTCAAGGGAAGGGATTTGCATCAAGGTGCGAGTTAACAGCATCTTTTCGTATATTTCGTGCTATAAAAACAGGATTCAAATTACTCATGTTTATGAGAAAGCAAAAATCTGGTATGACAGAAAAATCTGTTCAAGCATAGGGGGGATATAGAGTGGACCATCCAATTCAAGGTTTAATGACAACAGCAATGCAGCATTTAAAACAAATGACTGATGTAAATACAATTGTTGGTGATCCAATTAAAGCAGCAGATGGAAGTGTAATTCTTACTGTTTCGAAAGTAAGCTTTGGTTTTGCTGCTGGTGGAAGTGAATTTGGTAAAGTAGAACATTCAGGTCGTCATCCATTTGGCGGGGGAAGTGGTGGAGGAGTTTCTATTAATCCTGTTGCCTTTCTTGTTATAAATGGAGATGGTGTGAAAGTATTACACTTAGATAAGCAGACACACGTCATTGATAAAATAATTGAATTAGCACCACAAGCTGTTGATAAAGTGAAAGAAATGATGGATAAACGAAAAGAAGATGATCCTGAATTTCAAATTTAACGAATAAAGAAGCTGATCAATGGATTAGCTTCTTTATTTTTTTGTAAATAAAGCGATTTTATTTGCATTATCGATGGGGACAAACTATCATTTACATTGTACATATTTTGTTTAAATAAGGGAGGATTTTCAAGTGGCAAACGTAACTTTTAAAGGTAATCCAATGACTTTAGTTGGAACAGAAGTTAAAGTTGGCGATCAAGCGCCAAACTTCCAAGTATTAGCAAACGACTTATCTCCAGTAAGTTTAGAAACATACAAAGGCGAAGTAAAATTAATTAGTGTTGTACCTTCAATCGACACAGGTGTATGTGATGCACAAACACGTCGTTTTAACCAAGATGCAGCAGGTATTGAAAACGCGAAAGTATTAACAATTAGCGCTGACTTACCATTCGCTCAAAAACGCTGGTGTGCAGCAAACGGTTTAGAAAATGTTGTAACACTTTCTGATCACCGTGACCTTTCATTCGGTGAAGCTTACGGCTTAGTAATGAAAGAACTTCGTTTACTTGCTCGTGCAGTATTCGTAGTAGATAGCAATGACAAAGTAGTTTACGCAGAATACGTAAGCGAAGGTACAAGCCATCCAAACTATGAAGCAGCATTAGAAGCAGCTAAATCTGCAAAGTAATAGGAAGGAAATGACCTCTTATAAAGAGGTCGTTTTTTCTCATCTATTGCTGCGGATGGTAACGATAGATGAGAAAAAATGTTATATCATATATAACTTGAAAGGGAGCTCTTTACAGGAGGTCGCTTTTTCTTTTTGGAAAAAATCACTTTGTGGTATGATATAAGTTATGTGTAAAAGAGAGAAGGAGGAATGTACGTGAGTCAGACAGTGGAAACATTATTTTCTATTTTTGATTCTTCTGCGGTAGTTTTACGTAAAGAATTAGATGTAACATATTTAGAGGCGCTTGTAGAAACAGGTGATAACTTGTTTGAAGGTGCGATTTTACAAGAGGAATTATCCGAATCAACAATTGAAAGGTTGAATCGTGAATATAGTACGTTTAATGAAGAAACATATAAAGGTGAAGAAATTCGTAAAGCATTTCAGCTAGCCATTTTAAAAGGAATGAAAGAGGGCGTACAAGCGAATCACGAAATGACGCCAGATGCAGTTGGAATGTTCATGAGCTACTTATTCCATAAATTTATGCAAGGCAAAACAGAAATTACTGTTTTAGATCCTGCAATTGGAACAGGTAATTTAATGACTACAGTATTTAATAGCGCTAAAGAAGAACTAGCAATGAGTGGATTTGGTGTAGAAGTGGATGAAGTGCTAATTAAACTTGCTTTAGTAAATGCGAATTTACAAAAGCATGGAATCGAATTCTTCCATCAAGATGGACTAGCACCACTTTATATCGATCCAGTTGATGCAGTCGTTTCAGATTTACCAATTGGTTATTATCCAAACGAAATCAGTGCGAGTGAATATAAGTTAAAAGCAGATGAAGGAATGTCATATGCGCATCACTTATTTATTGAACAAAGTGTGAAACATACGAAAGAAGGCGGGTATTTATTCTTCTTAGTACCAAACTTTATTTTTGAAAGTGATCAAGCGCCGAAACTACATGCATTTATTAAAGAAACATGCTTTATTCAAGGTTTGTTACAGCTACCTGTTTCCATGTTTAAAAACGAGAAAAATGCAAAAAGTATATTTGTTCTCCAAAAGAAAGGCCAAGGTGTAACAATGCCGAAACAGGCACTACTAGTGGAATTACCTAAATTCTCTAATATGAAGGCTATGGAGAACATTATGGATCAATTAAATACTTGGTTTGCAACACAAAAGTAACACGATATATATGTAACAGGGTTAGTGATTAATGTAGTACAGTTGTATAGAATATGTCATATTTTTTAATATATACAAGATTTAACTGAATTTTTTTGAAATCTGTAATATATTTTTTTTCTTGGTGTTACAATTTTTTCACTTGAAATATATGTCGGACGATGTTTAAATTAAAATCGTGAGTATAAAATTTACTGATGATGAAACGTTTTCATAGTGAGTGAATTTAATTAGATAAAATCGAGCGGTTTGTGGAATGATCCACACAACTACCAAGAGAAAAAGGGGCGAAAGACTAGATGTCAAAAATCATCGCGATTAACGCAGGAAGCTCTTCCTTAAAATTCCAATTATTTGAAATGCCAAGTGAAACAGTATTAACAAAAGGTTTAGTAGAACGTATCGGTTTAGAAGATAGTATCTTCACTATTACTGTAGATGGCGAAAAACAAAAAGAAATTACAAACATCCCAGATCACGCAGTAGCAGTTAACATGCTTCTTAGCAAATTAACTGAAAATGGAATCGTAAAATCTCTTGATGAGATTGGCGGTATCGGTCACCGTGTTGTACACGGCGGCGAAAAATTTGCGGATTCTGTTTTAATTACTGATGAAGTATTAGCGGAAATCGAAGAATTAAGCGATTTAGCACCACTTCACAACCCAGCAAACCTTGTTGGTATTAAAGCATTCCAAGAAGTATTACCAAACGTACCAGCAGTAGCAGTATTCGATACAGCATTCCACCAAACAATGCCGGAATCTGCATTCCTATACAGCTTACCGTATGAGTACTATGAGAAATTTGGTATCCGTAAATACGGTTTCCACGGAACTTCTCATAAATACGTAACTGAGCGTGCGGCTGAATTATTAGGTCGTCCAATTGAAAGCTTAAGCCTACTTTCTTGTCACTTAGGTAACGGTGCAAGTATCGCAGCAGTAGAAGGCGGTAAGTCTATCGATACTTCTATGGGCTTCACTCCACTTGCTGGTGTAACAATGGGTACACGTTCTGGTAACATTGACCCTGCGTTAATTCCATACATCATGGAAAAAACAGGCCAAACTGTAGAAGAAGTAGTTAACGTATTAAACAAGAAGAGTGGTATGTTAGGTCTTACTGGTTACTCTAGTGACCTACGTGACATCATTGCGAAAGAAGAAGAAGGCGACCACCGTGCGAAAGTAGCACTTGACGTGTTCGTAAGCCGTATCCATAAATACATCGGTTCTTACACAGCTCGTATGAAAGGCGTTGACGCTATCATCTTTACAGCTGGTGTAGGTGAAAACAGTGCAATTATTCGTGAGCGCGTATTAGAAGGCCTTGAGTACATGGGCGTATACTTCGACGCAAAACGCAATAACGTATTCGGTGAAGAAGCATTCATCAGCTTCCCTCACTCTCCAGTAAAAATTATCGTAATTCCAACTGACGAAGAAGTTATGATTGCTCGTGACGTACTACGTCTTGGAGATATTGGTTAATATATGAAAAGAAAGACGAGATCCTATAGGATTTCGTCTTTTTTCTTTTTAATATATTTTAAAATTCCATCTGGATATAATAATTTTTCCTTCTGAATGAATGCAGTAATGGGAACCCATTTTGCATATGACGCTGTTTGCTCATCTTGTATATTCACTATTTCCATTTCATATAGTGATCTGTCTAATAAACGCAAAGAATATAGTTGAATAATCTCATGACCAATTTCCTCATCTAGATGAAAGATGTTTTCTAAGCAACCTAAATAATCGATAATTTCTACTTCTGTATGAAGCTCTTCATTAAACTCTCGAATAACTGTTTCATCTGATTTTTCTCCGAGTTCAATTGATCCACCAAGAGGACGGTAATAGGTTTCATTGTCTATATTATATTCTTGTAGTAGAAGTCGATTGTGATGTATAACAATACCAAAGGATTTTGCACGTGGGTACATGAATACGATCGCTCCTTATTCATTTATTTGTGGATAATTATAAGTTGAAATATAGAGAAAATCACCTTTTTATTCACATTGTTGAGCTAATTGTAATACCGTCTAATAGTTCTTTCCAAAATGCTTCATTGTACTGGTATATATCCATCACTGGGCATTTTATAACGCAAATGTTTTGTAATCCCCAATCTTCTTCAGTGATAGTTGGTACATCGGCAGGAAGTAATAAAAGGACGGAGAAGTTATGCTTGACCATTTGAGATAAAATTTCTTCAAGAGAAAGTGCTTCTTCATATGTTCCCCCGGTTCGAATAAACAATATGGATTCTTCCATTTCTACTGTAGTTAGAAAACGATTAATCCGATGCTCATAATTTAATTTAATATCTGTATAAGAAGGCCAAGAAGTTGGTGTATTTACATCTGTTTTAAAGTCATGGCAGGAGTCAATTTCATAAATGTTGTCTCGTAGTCTTAATTTCGCATCATCATCCCAAAATGAGATGAAGGACAAATTTTCTAATTCTAAAAAACGGTGAAAGCGATTTTGTAATAATAAATTTACTTTCTCTAATGAAGGACTTAGCATAAAATCAATAACGCCAAAAAATGGGGATAATCCTAGTTGATATAAAGCCCAAGCAGGCCAGCAGTTTTGTCCTAAGCTAAATACAGCATTATACTTTTGTTTTATATTGGATAGATTCATGTGATTCATCTCATCCTTTTTGCTAATATTTTATGTCATTAAAAAATGGTATGTGAATAGAGATAGACAAGCATATTTGCAAAGAATAAGCAGAAATATGTTACAATAGAAAAAAATCGAACGAGGTGGTTGTTACGATGCGATCGAAGCGAGAACAAGCCATTTTAGACAATATAAAGGAATGGGAAGCGCAATTAGTTGAGCAAGAAGCGACCGATTTTCAAAAAGTGTTTGATAAATGGTTACATACTACAGTTGCGAAATTACCTGAGAAAAAACGAAAAGAATTCTTTACGAAAGCAGATGGATGGCTTTTTCATTTGCATGCACTGATTCAAAGTTCACAATCACAATTAGATGCACGTAATCGTATTTTAGGAACATCAAGATTATTTAATGAATCAATTGAACAACTTGAAGATTTGAAAGCATTATCTATTGATCAGTTAACATACATAGCAGAGCAACAAACAGCACGTCATCGTCTATATTCATTCGTGCAAGGCGGAGCAACGGGTGCTGGAGGATTATTATTATTGACAGCTGATTTTCCGGTTATGATTGCGTTAAATGTGAAGGCTGTCCAACTTATTGCAACATCGTTTGGGCATGATGTGAACAAGCCTTATGAAATGATGCTGGCGTTAAAGGTGTTTCATGCGTCATTATTGCCAGGAAGACTTCAGCAATACGCTTGGTACAACTTGCTACGAGAGCTGGAGCAAGAAGATTCGTTCTTTTATGAAGGAGACGAAGCAGTGTTACAAACAGCCTCTACCGAAGTTTTGTTAAAGCAAATTTTGAAAACATTTTTAATTTATGCTCTTCGTCGTAAATTATTCCAAGGTATCCCAGTCATCGGAATGGCAATCGGATCTACAGTAAATTATCGTTTAACAAGAAATGTTACTGAATTTGCCAATCGATTTTATCAAGTGCGCCACATAATGGAGAAAGAAAAAAAATCATAAAAAAAGCGAGAGGCCGAAGCCTTTCGCTTTTTTAATTTGTTGCATGTTTTTTGGTCATTGGAATAGATACTGGTTGCTTTTCTGCTGCTTTTTCTGCTTTTGGATAATAAATTAAATCCAATGTTTTTGCCTGTACGGCAATTGAAAGAATAGTAAAAGCAATTTCTGTCCAATTTAAATAATATAATGAAAGCGCAAGAACAATCGCGTCAAAGACGAAGAAAATTTGCCCAATTGTAAAACGAGTTCGTTTACTTAATACAATTGTTAAAATATCGTCTCCACCGGTTGCACCGCCAAATCGCAATATAAAACCGAGTCCAATACCAGCTAAAGCACCGCCAACTATTGCAGCTATAAATAAATTGTTTGATAAATCTACCGTAAATGGAGAATAATTTTCCATAAGGGAATAAAATACTCCGAATGAAATTGAACCTAAAAATGAATAGCCAACCATTTTTTTACCTAAAAATGAAGCGCACAGTAAAATAATTGGGATATCCATTATTACAGTTGAAATAGATGGTGAAATATCATAAAAATTTTGGATGAATAGTGCAATACCTACAAATCCACCTTCTGTTAAGTGGTTTTGGAAGTGAATGTGATATAGCGCTGCCGCTAAAATAAATGAACCGATTAAAACCATAAAAACTTCTTTAATAATTTGTCGACTTTGGATGTTCCTCATCGTTATTCCTTCTTTCCGTAGTTAGTAGTCCTTTTTGTGTTGTAAACTAACTACGAGCTCACATGTAGCTTTCAGTTAGTTTACGAAAAAACTAACTACGCTATATGTCGCTGAAGAAATAACGAATAATCCTCTCGTCCATCAATTCTCCCTACCTTCGTTTTAGTTTAAGTCTTAAAACGACTAAACAAAACGTGGAGTAGGATTCGTCATTTAGCAATCCTGCTCTTCTTTGTTTTGTTTAGCTAATAACAATTAAGTCCTAAACAAAACGCTACGTGTAAGAAGAGTCTTTTTTTTGCCAAATTATCCTTCGGGCAATCATAATTTCCCCACTCTCGTATTTTTTTCGCTAGACTAAAGTATCTGAGCTGAAAAATACGCTACGTGTATGATTCGTCAATACGATGCCACATGCTCCTTCGAGCGATCATGATATCAAAATCCCTTCCTTCAAGATTTATATTATTATATCATACTTTCAAAAAATGTATGCGGATGGAAACCGACAATAAACGGAGGGAATCTACAAAAATTGTTATGTTTAAATATTTTTGTAGAAAAGCCTAACTTATTTTGTAGGATTGGACAGTTTTAGAAGTTTGTCCAATAAGTAAGCAAAGATGGTTTTTTATTCAGTTGTATTGTTTTCGTCACCTTTATCTTTAAAAAATGCATCCCAGCTAATCACACTTAAAAATGTTAAAGCGATAATAATGAAAGCTCGCATCATTTTGAGGCCTCCTTTTGTACATAGTATATGAATACCTTACTTTGTAATGTGTCATTTTTTTACATATTATATTAATATAGATAGATGAAAGGGAGAGTGGAGATATGCTAAAAGACATGTTTAAAAGAAGAGAATTAAAATGCGTTTCATGTCAGAAAAAGATTGAATATGAAGAAGAGCTAGTTGCTTTTGTGAAGTTGCCGAAAGAAGTATATTAGTAGGTCCGTTTGATGTATGTTTAGCAAAAACGGCGCAAGAAATATATTGCAAAGCTTGTTACGAAAAAAAAGCATGACCCAAAGTGAATGAGGGGCATGCTTTTTTCATTGGTGTGCTTTTCCCTCAGATACATTTTGAGTGAGGCGATACCAAAGCCAAAGGTCGTTAATAATAGAGGCTAAATCAGCTATTTCAGAATTAAGTCTACAGGAAATTTCAAAATTATCTTCGTTATTTAAACGATGTTGTTTTTGATTAATGTAATGTTCAAGCTCTTTTATACGATCAGGTATTTTTCCGCGAATTTGCTCCCATTTTAATAAAATACTATGCTGTGTTTTTTCAGAGATGTCTTCCCATTCTTCTTGTATGTTTGGCACTGCAATTCCTAGATGTTCATTGTATATAAAATACTTTTCCATAGACACACCTCCAATTTCCTGCCTCTATTTTACATAAAAAAAGAAAGAAATTCGACGAAATTGTTTGAAAAAAAATTATGAATTCCCCTTGATTCATTTTATGAAAGGTGTTAAAGTTTGAATTATTATAAGAAATAATGAATATTTATTCTTTAGGGGGATGCAAAATGGAGAAGAAAAAAGTTGTATTAGCATATTCCGGAGGTCTTGATACTTCCGTTGCAATTAAATGGTTACAAGAGAAAAATTATGATATTATCGCGCTTTGTTTAGATTTAGGGGAAGGAAAAGACTTAGCGTTTGTAAAAGAAAAAGCACTTTCAGTAGGTGCAATTAAATCGTATATGATTGATGTTCAAGAAGAATTCGCGAATGAATATGCATTGATGGCGATGCAAGCACACACGTTATACGAAGGGAAATATCCTCTTGTCTCTGCATTATCTCGTCCACTTATTGCGAAAAAATTAGTAGAAATCGCAGAACAAGAAGGCGCAACTGCAGTTGCACACGGATGTACAGGGAAAGGGAATGACCAAGTTCGTTTTGAAGTTTCTATTCAAGCATTGAATCCATATTTAGAAGTGATTGCGCCTGTACGTGAATGGAAGTGGTCACGTGAAGAAGAAATTGCATATGCAAAAGAAAACGATGTACCAATTCCAATTAATTTAGATAGCCCATTCTCAATCGATCAAAACTTATGGGGACGCAGCAACGAATGTGGAATTTTAGAAGATCCATGGGCAGCGCCGCCAGAAGATGCATACGAAATGACATTAGCATTAGAAGATACACCGAATAAACCAGAGTTTGTAGAAATTGGATTTGAAGCAGGAGTACCGACGACTTTAAATGGCACTTCATATTCACTGTCAGAACTAATTAAAACGTTAAATGCCCTTGCTGGAAAACATGGCGTTGGACGTATCGATCACGTAGAAAATCGTCTTGTCGGTATTAAATCTCGTGAAGTATATGAATGCCCAGCAGCAATGACGTTAATTACTGCGCATAAAGAGTTAGAAGATTTAACACATGTGAAAGAGGTAGCACATTTTAAACCGGTGATTGAACAGAAAATAACGGAACTTATTTATAACGGCTTGTGGTTCTCTCCTTTAAAACAAGCGCTTCATGCATTTTTACAAGAAACGCAAAAGCATGTAACAGGTACAGTGCGTGTGAAATTATTTAAAGGTCATGCGATTGTAGAAGGGCGTAAATCTGAATACTCGTTATATGATGAGAAATTAGCTACGTATACTGCCCAGGATGAATTTAATCATGATGCAGCAGTTGGATTCATTTCATTATTCGGTTTACCGACGAAAGTATACAGTCAAGTGAATCAAAAGAAGGTGGAAGCGTGAGCAAACTTTGGGGCGGACGTTTTACAGAAGAAGCGGAAGCGTGGGTTGAAGAGTTTGGAGCGTCCATCTCCTTCGATCAACAATTAGTCAATCAAGATATAAATGGGAGTATTGCACACGTAACGATGCTAGCAAAGCAAGGGATCGTTACGAAAGAAGAAGCCGAGAAAATAAAGCTAGGTCTTCAATATTTATTAGAAGAAGCGAAACAAAATAAGCTACATTTCTCAGTTGAAGCTGAGGACATTCATTTAAACATTGAAAAGATGTTAATTGAAAAAATCGGTGAAGTGGGAGGGAAACTTCATACAGGCCGAAGCCGTAACGACCAAGTGGCAACAGATATGCATTTGTATATAAAAGAAAAGGTAGAAGATATTATAAAAGCTACAAAACAATTGCAAACTGTTCTTGTTCATCAAGCAGAAAATAATATTGAAACAATTATGCCTGGCTATACGCACTTGCAACGTGCGCAGCCTATATCATTTGCACATCATATTCTTGCTTACTTTTGGATGTTAGAGCGCGATGTGAATCGTTATGAAGATTCGTTAAAACGCATTAACATTTCACCACTCGGAGCAGGAGCGTTAGCTGGGACGACATTCCCGATTGACCGAGAATATAGTGCGGAGCTTCTCGGATTTAATGGCATCTATGAAAATAGTTTAGATGCGGTAAGCGATCGTGATTTCATACTGGAGTTTTTAAGTAACTCATCTATGCTCATGATGCACTTATCACGCTTTTGCGAAGAACTTATTTTATGGAGTAGCCAAGAGTTTCAATTTATTGAAATGAGCGATCAATACGCAACGGGAAGCAGTATTATGCCGCAAAAGAAAAATCCGGATATGGCGGAACTAATCCGCGGTAAAACAGGCAGAGTATACGGTAATTTATTCAGTTTACTTACAGTAATGAAAGGATTACCGCTCGCGTACAATAAAGACTTACAAGAAGATAAAGAAGGAATGTTTGATACAGTAAAAACAGTAGAAGGATGCCTTCATATTATGGCAGGCATGCTGGAAACGATGATTGTAAACAAAGAAAAAATGGGGCAAGCTGTGACCCAAGATTTCTCTAACGCAACAGAAATTGCGGACTACTTAGCAAGTAAAGGACTGCCATTCCGTCAAGCTCATGAAATTGTTGGGAAGTTAGTTCTACATTGCACACAAAAAAGAATTTATTTATTAGATGTACCATTTGAAACGTATAAAGAAATGAGTTCGTTATTTGAAGAAGATTTATATAAAGTTCTTTCGCCGTATGCCGCTGTAAAGCGCCGTAATAGTGCTGGCGGGACTGGGTTTGAGCAAATTGAAAAAGCTTTGGAGAAGGCGAAAGGGTTAGTCGGAGAATTTGTAGGAATTAAATGATGTATGAGATAGAAGGTAAGGTGCTTTTTATAGAAAGTACCTTACCTTTTTGTATTTAGATTTTTACAGGAGTATTTATCATTTCATAATCATAAAATGATGTTTCTCATGTATCGCTAATAGTTGAATAGATTGAATCAAATTAGGATAGTGAGCAATTGGATCTAAAAATACGATATGCCCTGCAATATTTTCTTCTATATTTTGAACGAGTTTTTTTATTTCATTTGTTTCACGTGTAAGTAATTCTTCTAATTGAGTTACATTCATAGATTGATAGACTTTTTTTGAAGGGATTAAAATCCAAGGTGCTTTCATTCCTTTGCCATGCTTTTCTTTATATTCGGCATAAATGTCATGTATGTCAGTTGCAAATGGGGTGTTTCTTCTGAGTTTGGCATAAGGGATAAGAGTGAAAGAGAATTTAATCGCTACTTTTAGCATTTTTGCAATTAAATATAGGTGATAAAAATGCTCTCCAATAGACCATTTTCCATTCTTTTGCTGATACCACAGTTGTTCTTGAGATAGTGAATGGAGGTGAGGAAGGAACTGGCTTCTTTGTACATGTAACGTATGAAAATGCTTTGAGATATTTTCAGATTTCATATTTTGGTATCCTCCACACGTATTTTTCCTAATTATAACATTTTTAGTGGGAATGTAATTAAGCCTAGAACAGTCTGTTCTAGGCTTAAAATTTCATCGTTTAATCATACTTATGTCGATCTTCCGTAATTCGAATATACTCAATATCCATCAAATCTCGCAGTAATGCACCGTTACTTAGTTCAATTCCATGTGTCTCTTTAAAATGTGTACGAATCGTATCTAACATTTCGATTTCTTTCCCATTCACATCTAAAATAATACGTTCAGAATCATCCATGTAGCATCCTCCTTTTATATATATATTTTGTCCGTCTATTTCTAAAAAATGTATGTTAACCTAAAGTTAGGAAATAAGAAAGGAATGGAAAATGAGACGTATTTATTTTATAGGGCTAATTTTGTACACATTAATTGTATTACATGTTGCATTCCCAAATATCTTTTCATTTGAGGATGTAGAAACAGTACACGTTGCGATATTTATTTTTGCTCTATTTGTAGTAGATTGCTTTATTTCTATATGGCTTTCGAAAAGAAAAGGTATACAAGGTAAAAAAGAAATGGAACGGAAAAAGAGAAAACGTTCATTTTGGATGATGACGTACTGTTTATCTTTAGTGCTTACTGCTGCTTTTTTTAGTGAGCATATTCCATTAGAAAGATTAAATATTGGTTTTGGAGCGTTCGTATTTGCATATTATTTTTTCATGCACTTCCTTCCTTATATGAAAGAAAAGCGAGGAGAAGAGGAAGATCCGCTTGTAGAAGAAGCGAGAGAGCAAGAGCATGAAAGAATAGAAGAAGATATAAAGAAACTTGGAGAACAAAAATGGTATTTGAAATCTAAAATCATATATGTTCTTTGCTTCATTACACCACCAATCGGTTATGTATATGTTTTCTTACTTCGTAAAAAAATGACAGAAGATGCAAAGCAAACATACTTAACGGTTGCGACGATCATGATGGCGCTATGGTCTTTGAAGTTCCTACCGCCATATGTGTTGGCAGTAGCTGTTGTAGTGGTTGTTTGTCTTGTATTTATAGTGAAGTATGTGAAATGAAGAAAAACAAGAGCCTGTGTTATTAAACTAACAGATAGATTAAAGTAAGAAATGTTATACTATAATTTGCTTATTCAGTAATAATAGGAGGGATAATAATGGTTCAATCAATAGTTCATATCGCATTAGTAGTAAAAGACTACGATGAGGCAATAGAGTTCTATACAAAGAAACTAAATTTCACACTAGTCCAAGATATATATCAGCCAGAGCAAAACAAGAGATGGGTAGTGGTATCACCTCCTGGTTCAGTCGGCACCACAATATTACTGGCTAGAGCATCTAAACCGGAGCAAGATTCTTTTATTGGTAACCAGTCAGGCGGCAGAGTTTTTCTTTTCTTAAATACTGACGATTTTTGGAGAGATTATAATGAAATGATTTCAAGAGGAATAGAATTTGTAAGAGAGCCGAAAGAGCAAGAATATGGAATAGTTGCAGTATTCAAGGATTTATACGGGAATTTATGGGATTTGTTGCAACTAAAAGACGCCCATCCAATTGCTCAAAGAATTAAGTAGAATACAGTGTAAACTTGATTAAACAATCAATTAAAAAATGAGGATTTTAAAATCCATGCAAGAATAGAGAAAAAACAGAGCAGACTTATTCCTATGAATAAAGGCATGTCGTGAAAAAAAGGAGTGGATTACCCACTCCTTTTTCGTTTATTATCATTGTTTAACAACATGTATTTATTGTTCATTCGGGCCTCGAACTTAATTTTCCGTATCCTTCGGTAAAACATGTGGACTCGGTGTTTTATTTATGAATTAAAGATCACCTTGCTCCTCATCACCACGAACAACAAGGACATCGCATTTCGCATAGCGAATAATATGTTCAGAGACGCTACCAATTAGGAAACGTTCAACAGCATTTAAACCAGTTGCACCACACATAATTAAATCTACTTTATGGTTTGGAGCGATTTCTTTTGAAATTTTAGATTTAGGATTACCAAATTCTAATACAGTTTCAATTTTTTCAAGGCCAGCTTCAAGCGCAGTTTTTTTGTAGTCTTCTAATAAGTCTTCTGCAAATAGATTTGCACGTTCAGCAATTGCGCGGCTATAAGCTTCTACTGCTGAGTATGCTTTTACATCAACGATATGAGCAATTGTTAATTTTGCATTGTTTCGTTTTGCGACTTGAATTGCCTTTTTAAAGGCTTTTTCTGCTTCTTTAGAACCGTCCACCGCGATTAAAATATTTGTATATGTATTATTCATAGTAAATTCCTCCCAATCATTTTTATTACCTTTTACAACTTTATTATAAAACAAATTTTGGTAATGTGCTTGTCGGAAACGTTACAGAATTTTGAAAACTTTGTTTTAATTCATTTTAGTTGTAATTGGTGCGAGAACTTGTTACATATGAACTATAGCAATTTAAAAGGGGGCAGTTTTGTGAGACATGCGCTCATTACAGCCGGTACGAAAGGTTTAGGAAAGCAAGTAACAGAAAAATTATTGGCTAAAGGCTATTCAGTAACAGTAACATATCATAGCGATATAACGGCTATGGAAACGATGAAAGAAACATATAAAAATATGGAAGAGCGTCTACAATTCGTGCAAGCGGATGTCACGAAAAAGGAAGATTTACATAAAATAGTAGAAGAAGCGATGAGCCGTTTTGGCAAAATTGACTTTTTAATTAATAATGCTGGTCCATATGTATTTGAACGGAAAAAGTTAGTCGATTATGAAGAAGAAGAATGGAATGAAATGATTCAGGGCAATTTAACAGCGGTATTTCATTTATTAAAACTTGTCGTTCCGGTCATGAGAAAACAGAACTTTGGCCGTATTATTAATTACGGATTTCAAGGGGCAGATAGTGCACCGGGATGGATTTATCGCTCAGCTTTCGCGGCAGCAAAAGTAGGACTTGTTTCATTAACGAAAACAGTTGCTTACGAAGAAGCGGAATACGGTATTACTGCAAACATGGTATGTCCTGGTGATATTATTGGTGAAATGAAAGAGGCGACAATTCAAGAAGCGCGCCAGCTGAAAAGTCATAACACACCAAGTCATAACACACCAATTGGTAGATCTGGAACAGGTGAAGATATCGCAAGAACGATTTCGTTTTTATGTGAGGACGATTCCGATATGATTACCGGTACAATTATTGAAGTGACTGGTGCAGTGGATGTTATTCATAGACATCGATAGAACAAAATAAAATGGAGTTTTAAATAATTGGACAGTTTATCCTTCATACTAAGAGATGCGGATAATACTGTCCTTTCATGTAATATTAAATCTATCGGAAAACTTGTGTTATTTTTTTGTCAAATATTGAGATATTATGTTAGAATATAAGGGCGTAGAAAGCGCTTTAAAAAATGATTCAGGGGTCATTTCATAACTCAAGGGGGAACTAATAATGCGTATCGGTATTCCAACAGAAATTAAAAACAATGAAAACCGTGTGGCAATGACGCCAGCGGGAGCAGTACATTTAGTACAAAATGGTCATGAAGTTTTTGTTCAAAAAGGAGCAGGTTTAGGATCTGGCTTTACAGATGAAGAATACGTACAAGCTGGTGCGAAACTTGTTGAAACTGCTGAAGAAGCATGGAACCAAGATATGGTTATGAAGGTAAAAGAGCCAGTTGCAAGTGAATACGGTAATTTCCGCGAAGGTTTAATTTTATTCACATACTTACACTTAGCTCCAGAACCAGAATTAACGAAAGCATTAATTGATAACAAAGTGGTATCAATTGCATACGAAACAGTACAATTAGACAATCGTTCTTTACCATTACTTGCACCTATGAGTGAAGTAGCTGGTCGTATGTCTGCACAAATCGGTGCACAGTTCCTTGAGAAAAACAAAGGTGGTAAAGGTATTTTACTTGCAGGCGTTCCAGGGGTGAAACGCGGAAAAGTAACAGTTATCGGTGGTGGTCAAGCTGGTACAAACGCAGCGAAGATTGCAGTAGGTTTAGGTGCAGATGTAACAATCATCGACTTAAGTGCAGAACGTCTTCGTCAATTAGATGACATTTTCGGTAACCGAGTAAAAACGTTAATGTCTAATCCTTATAACATTGCAGAAGCAGTAAGAGAATCTGATCTTGTTATTGGTGCGGTATTAATTCCAGGTGCAAAAGCGCCAAAACTTGTAACAGAAGAAATGATTCAATCAATGGAACCAGGTTCTGTCGTTGTAGATATTGCGATTGACCAAGGTGGTATTTTCGAAACAACTGACCGTATTACAACTCATGACAACCCAACTTACGAAAAACATGGCGTTGTTCATTATGCAGTTGCAAATATGCCAGGTGCGGTTCCACGTACATCAACTCTTGCATTAACAAACGTAACAGTACCATATGCAGTACAAATTGCTAACAAAGGCTATAAAGACGCTTGCTTAGGCAATTCTGCATTACTAAAAGGTATTAACACATTAGATGGATATGTAACATTCGAAGCAGTTGCAGAAGCACACGGCTTACAATACGCTGATGCAAAAAAGCTTCTTGAAAAAGCTCCTGCTTTATCATAATAGAGATACATTAGAGACCTTCCTCTTATGAGGAGGGTCTTTTTTTAGGGAATAATATGTAAAAAATTGTTACTTATTGATGTTAATAGATATTAGTTGTGATAATTTAGAATTATAAAATAAAAAGAGGGGGTTCAATGGGGAGAAAAAATAAGAAGAAAAAGCAAGCTAAGAGACAAAAATATATAAAGAAAAAACAGGAACAGAACATTCCAACTTCAAAAAAAATAGTCATTATGATAGAAAAAACGTTTCGGTATGTTTGTATGGTTCTGTATGTGATTTTGTGTATGGGTTCATTTGGGGTGCTTTACAGTTTTGGGATAACCCCGAATATTATTGAGAGTATTTTAGAGGTTATACTTGCCGTAATAGAATTAGTTTTATTCGTTATATTCTTTGATGCAGTATGGCCTAGTCATGAAAGTCAGAGAGATAGGAAAAGAAAAAAGAGAAAGAAATCTTCATACGCTTCAAGTTCATCAAGTGGATTTGGTGACTACAGTAGCAACGATTGTAGCAGCTCAAGTGATGGTGGAGGAGATTGCGGAGGTGGAGGAGACTAAGTTGTTTTTTCAGAAGAACGACTAATGAAAGGATGAGACGAAAGATGGAAACTGTGAATTTAATCGAATTAACAAAGGGCATTCAAGATCAACATAAAAACTTCGTCGTTTCAAATGTAAATAGTCATTGCTTACGAATCGCTGTATTTACTGGTGAATATGATTGGCACTATCATTCTAATTCGGATGAGTTATTTATTGTTTTAGAGGGAGAATTACTTATCGATTTTCAAGACGGAGAAACAGCGGTTTTAAAGCCGAATGATTCTATCTTAATTCCAGCATGTACGATTCATAGAACGAGAGCATTCAAGAGAACTGTAAATCTTTGTTTTGAAAATATAGAGGCTGATACGATTATAGTGGAGCAATTATGAGGGAATTATCTGTAGCCCAGTATAGAAAAATACTTTCGATTTTAGAAAGTAATACAAGAACCACAACTTTTGCTTATGCAGTATGTGATCAAACGATAGATGGTAGGGTTTTTGCAAACGAGGAGTTAACAGCAGGACTAATTATCACAGCTAATGGCATTTATTATTTATTTGGTAATACGCAAGAGAAAAGTTATAACGAAGATGTATTTTCGTATATAAAAACGGCCATTGAAAAAACAGAGAAGAGATTTACATTGTTCACTTCGAGTGAAGAATGGGAAATGATGTTAGAAGAGCGTTTTAGTAATGTGCTTCGGAAAATTCCGCGAATGAAATTTCAAAGAGTAACCTTTGAAGAGAGAAAGCGAGATTGTAACAAAAATACATATGAAGTGAAGCGTATTGATAGAAGAGATATAGAACGAAGTAATGAGTTTACACAGGCGTATTATAAAGAATATTGGGGATCAAATGAAGCATTTTTGAATGATGGTTTTGGATTTTGTATAGAACAAAATGGGATGACTGTAGCGGAATGTGTTTCGATATTTAGTGGGAATGGATTTGCTGAAATTGATATCGTGACGCATGAAGCGTATCAAGGGAAAGGGTTAGCTCAAGCTGTCGCGACACGTTTCATTGAACATTGTATACAAAATGATATTACACCGTGTTGGGATTGTTATGTAGACAATATTCCTTCGCAAAAATTAGCTAGTAAATTAAGTTTTCATCATCCAATAGAATATGGTTTGTTTGTACGTAAGAGAATGGGGGAATGAAAATGAATGTGGAGTTAACGAGATTTAAAGTGAAAAAAGGTAAAAGTCATCGTGTAGATGAATGGATGCAGCTTCTTAATGACAATATGAAAGAAGTGCTGTTGACACTAAACGACGAGAAAATGTACGTAGAGACAATTTTCCGGGAAATAAGGGATGGAGAAGAATACTTATATTGGTATTCTGTGCAAGGAGAAGGCGGGGCTCTTGTCGAAAATTCTCATCATGAAATTGATAAAAAGCATGTAGCGTTTTGGTATGAGTGTATTGATGAAGAAGCACCGTCTGTTGATATGAAAACAGAAGTTGTTATGATTCAAGATGTTGTGAAGGAAGCGATGAAATAATAGAATAGTGTTTTTTGGAGAAGCACATTAAAATAGATGTGCTTTTTATTATGCAAAATTTTAAAAAAGAAAAGCTGTATTTGGATATTTTTAAGTGAAAATAAAGGGGGATTTCAAGAGCATTTTAGGACAAACTATAATGAAAAGACCTACCAATATACGGTGTAGTCGTAACAGGAAAAACAGAGGATTTACAAAGTTTACAAGGGTTACCGTATATTAAGGCTGCTGTTAGAGGTGTAACAGTTGAGAAATATTGATTACAAGTAATTAATGTGAATAATCAGAAAATTTATGTTATAATATGGGAAAAGGAGGTTTATATGAGGCAAATACATGGAGCAATTTATATTTACATAACAATGTTTTTCGTGGCGATATCCTATGGATTGGGGCACGTGTATTCGCATCCTATACTAACTTTTTTAAGCGGAGCATGTATGGCGTTTGCGCTTCTTGTCCACCTTTTCTCAGTTTGGATCGTAAAATTTCAATTAAATATTAGTGAAATAGAAGAAGGCACTTTTTAAAGGGCCTTCTTTTTTAGTAATATTGGCGAAGTCCTTGTAGTAATTTTTCAATTTCGTATTCAGTTTCCTTACATATAGATATTGTACGTAATCTGAAAAATAAGCTACGTAAGAAAGCTTTTATATTTCCGTATAGAAATTCGTATGATTCAATATGTAGCGTTGATTTTTGAACTTGTAATTGAGTTGCTAAATCACGAAGGGCTAATATGAGTACTTCTTCCTTTAGGCCATTTTGCAGCATTGCGACAATTGGATAAACGAGACGCTCATCTTCTTCGTATTTGTAATAGATGGAATGAACACAAACTTTGTTTAATAAAGTTTGTAATATTTCTTCGTAATATAAATTTTCCAGTTTAGGACTATTCACAAGCGCTTCAAATGTATCGGAAGCATGAGCGACACTATGCGCCCAGCCACGTTCTTGGACATAGCCTCGTAAGTCGTGCTCTTTGTTCATATATAAAATTAATTGATCTTTTACATTTAATATATCAGTCTGTGATAAGAAATTATGATTTGTATCCGCATCAATAATGAGCGCAATTAATAATGTCGTAAATGCACGGGTAAATACCGCATCTTCGTCATCCGAATGAATCTTATACAATAAATATTTATCACTGATGCTTTCTAATAATAGTTTCTGCAAGTGTGAGTGTGAAATATAGCCCTTCTTGATGAGATGATAAAAAGTAGAGTAAATAAGTTTATCCCTTAAATAACTATCAGTAACACCGATATGTTCAAGCATATTGGAACTTAAAGAATTGATATGAATTGTGTTGTCTAGTATGTAATTATTATTACGAATTTCTTCTAACTGTTGTTGTAACATATAAACCTCCTATTTTAGAAAATTCTGCATTTTAATAATATAATAAAAGGAAGAAATAGACAATAAAGTGAAGCTTTAATCAGTGGGGGGTTCATCCCCGAACTAACTTCTTTGCTTTCACCGAATTTTGAGGTTGGGGTCTTACTGCCCGTTACTGCGGGATAAATAAGTGCTTTTGAATGGAGGACATTATGAAGAGAGCATTATTCTTTTTTATAAGTATTTTCTTTTTAGGAAGTTGTTCGATTTCGTATGTTACTTTTTCTAGCGAGAGCAAAAGTTGGACGGGGCAATATAAAGGGCATATTAAGGATGACAGTGAAGATGGAATATTTACGTTTCAGTATAAGGGCGGAGATGGAAATACAGAATTTAAAAATTTGGAGATTTCTATTCATGGGACCTTTAGTACAATGACAGAAACGTCAGAAGTTCATAAAGGAGCAAGGATTGAAATGAAATCTTCTTGTGTAAGTTGTGCGCCTCTATCTAAAGATGAACCGATAGAGATTGTGATTAAATGGGATGATAAGTATGAAGAGAAGATGGTTTTAAAGCGGCAATAGCAAACATAGAGTGAGGGATAAAAATGAGTAGGAATATGAGAGTTTCTATGTATATATTTTTTAGTGTATTTCTAATCATATTATCAGCGTGTACTACAAAACAAGTAGAGGTAAAAAAAGTACCTGAAGAAGGGTATGTCATAGTAAGAAATGATGCGGTATTTTTTGTCGGTGATAAAACGTTTAATACAAAAGTAGAGTTGCAACATTATATAGAACAACAAATGAATAAAGAACATCCATCAGATATAGTGTTGAGCTTTAAGGAGAAAAACGCATATAATCAATTAAAAACAGGAGATAAAATAAAAGTATGGTCTTCTCACATACTTGAAAGTTACCCAGGACAAATGATTGTAGAGAAATTTAAAGTAGTAGAAAAATAGAAAAAGGCAGCAATTAAGCTGCCTTTTTCTTATTTTACAAATTGTAATTCTTTCGGGAATTTCGTTAAAATTTCTGATCCGTCTTTTGTGATGTAAATATCATCTTCAATACGAACGCCACCTACGTTTGGTACGTAAATACCTGGTTCGATTGTGAAGACCATACCTTCTTTTAATAGAGAATCGTTGCCTTCTTTTACATCTGGATATTCGTGAACGCTAATTCCAAGTCCGTGACCAAGTCGGTGCGGGAAGAAGTCTCCGTAACCTGCATCCGCGATAACAGAACGAGCAGCATTATCAATTGCGCCAAGTGTAACGCCTGGTTTACATGCTTCAACTGCTTGTAGTTGTCCAGCAAGTACAGTGTTGTAAATGCGAGTTTGTTCTTCAGAAAGTTCACCGAATGCTACTGTACGTGTAATATCAGAGCAATAACCGTCAATAATTACGCCTAAATCAAATAGTACGAAATCGCCGCGCTTCATTTTGTTAGCACCTGGAATACCGTGTGGAAGAGCAGAGTTAGCGCCTGCTAATACCATCGTATCAAATGACATTTTATGTATGCCTTTTGTTTTTAATTCGTGTTCAATAATTGCTAATACTTCTAGTTCGCTACGGTTTTCTTTAATTGCATTTACCCCAACTTCAACAGCATAGTCTGCCATTTTAGCTGCTTCACGTAAAATAGAAAGTTCTTTTTCATCCTTAATTAAACGAAGCTCGCGAACTTTTTCCTCTGCTGATTTGAAAGCTGCATTTGGGAATAATTTTGTTAATTCTTCGTAACGTTCTACGTTTAAATGTTCTTTTTCAATTGCAACTGCATTTGCATTGATGCCACGGTCTTTAATTGCTTTTGCAATCATATCCCATGGTCTGTCAGTATCAGTGAATCCGATAATTTCATGTGCCCATCCAGCGTTACGTGCTTGGCCTTCTTCCATTTTAGGGCAAATTAAAATAGGCTCTTTTTCTTGGAATACAAACATACCAAGTAGTCTTTCGTGTGGTTCACAGTGGAAGTTTGTCATGTAGAAAACGTTTGGTGTAGAAGTTAAGAACGCGGCTTCTACGTTTTTTTCTTTTAGCCATTGCATTAAATTTTCTAATCTAGCATTCATCGATTGGCACCCCCGAGATATTTAATTACAAATATAACTTTACCTCGGAAGAAAGCGTTATGACAAGTAAATAGATGTTAGAAAAGACAGGGAATTGAAAAATCATGTAGAATAAAAAGTGAGAATGTGAATAGGGGAGGAATGTAATAATGAAAGTATCTTATCATGGGCATTCAGTTGTAAAGATTGAAACGAATGGAAAAGTGATTTTAATTGATCCATTTTTAACGGGAAATCCGAAAACAGATTTAAAGGCTGAAGATGTAAAAGTAGATGCAATTCTTTTATCGCACGGTCATGGTGATCATGTTGGAGATACAGTAGAGCTTGCGAAGAAAAATAATGCAGTTGTTGTGGCGCCATTTGAACTAGCGACATTTTTAAGTTGGCAAGGTGTAGAAACACATCCGATGCATATTGGTGGTTCACATGAATTTGACTTCGGAAAAGTGAAGTTTACACAAGCATTCCACGGCTCTAGTTATATTGATGAAGAAAATAAGACGATTACATATACAGGTATGCCAGCGGGTATTTTATTTACAGCAGAAGAGAAAACGGTTTACCATGCAGGGGATACGGCTCTATTCTCTGATATGAAGTTAATTGGGGAACTGAATGATATAGATATAGCGTTTTTACCAATTGGTGATAATTTCACAATGGGACCAGAAGATGCTGTTTTAGCAGCAAAATGGATTCATGCGAAAACTGTTGTACCGATGCATTACAATACGTTCCCAGTTATTGAACAGGATCCATATCAATTTGTAGAAAAACTACAAAATTGTACAGGGAAAGTATTAGAAGCTGGAGAAAGTATTACGCTATAAAACAGATACCCTTCATTTGAAAAGACAAGTGAAGGGCTTTTTATGCGTGTAGTACAGCTTTTAAAGTCTGTATTTGTTTAGTTGACTCTTCTCTTTTTGAACGTGGCTGTTCAGGAGTTTCATTCAAATCCATTGCAACTTTTTTCCCATCTACACAAGCTAAAAATACTGCGCCTATAACCTCTAAAATTTTTTTCATCATGTATTCGCTCCTTTGTTTCATTTCTTGTCTTAATTGTATATGGAAGTGTGTGGACGAACTATCGAACGAGATGACAATAGCATTACATTGTTGTAATGGAATGACTATTGGAATGTAAGGGTCATTTTGTTATAAAAAAAATAGTACAGATATACAAAGAGAGAGTGTAACAGTTTTGAAAATATAGTATACTGGGAATACAACACATGAAGAATTTAGGGAAAAGAAAGTATGGTGAAACCATTTGGCTACCAAACATAATCAAATTTTAGAACATATTAATAGCCTACCGGTAGGGCATAAAATTTCTGTAAGGCAAATTGCGAAAGATTTGAGTGTAAGTGAAGGGACAGCTTACCGTGCGATTAAAGACGCAGAAAATAAAGGATATGTTAGTACAATTGAACGTGTCGGAACAATTCGAATTGAACAAAAGAAGAAAGAGAATATCGAAAAACTAACATATGCAGAAGTCGTTAACATTGTCGATGGTCAAGTACTTGGAGGCAGAGAAGGACTACATAAAACATTAAATAAATTCGTAATCGGGGCTATGAAATTAGAAGCGATGATGCGCTATACAGAAGCGGGGAACTTGCTTATCATCGGGAACCGTACGAATGCACATCAATTAGCATTAGAAACAGGGGCTGCTGTATTAATTACAGGTGGATTTGATACAGAAGAGCATGTGAAAAAGTTAGCAGACGAATTGAAGTTGCCAATTATTTCGAGTAGCTATGATACATTTACGGTCGCAACGTTAATTAACCGCGCAATTTATGATCAACTTATTAAGAAAGAAATTGTACTCGTTGAAGATATTTTAACACCGATTGAAGAAACACTATATTTAAAGCCTAGTGATATCGTGCAGAAATGGCATGAGTACAATGAAGAGACGATGCATGGACGTTATCCAATTGTGGATGAAAATAAAAAGGTGTTAGGTATCGTAACTTCGAAAGATATGATTGGTGTTGCGAAAGATACACCAATTGATAAAGTGATGACGAAACACCCTATTACGGTAAATGGAAAGATGTCTGTCGCAGCTGCAGCGCGTATGATGGTATGGGAAGGTATTGAATTACTTCCTGTTGTGGAAGATGGAAATAAATTGCAAGGTATCATTAGTCGTCAAGATGTACTTCAGGCATTACAGATGATTCAGCGTCAACCACAAGTTGGTGAAACGATTGATGATATTGTAACGAATCAATTTATGACGCCGAAAGAAGCAAAAAATGAGCATTTGTATCAATTTTCAGTGACACCACAAATGACGAATTCAATCGGAACGTTATCTTACGGTGTATTTACAACAATTGTGACAGAAGCAACAAACCGTGTCATTCGTGCTCAGAAGAAGAGTGATTCAATTGTTGAGAACTTAACAATTTATTTTGTAAAGCCGGTTCAGATTGATAATGTTGTATCGGTTCATCCGAAAGTATTAGAGATTGGGCGTAAATTTGGTAAGGTTGATGTAGAAGTACACCATGAAGGTAATGTTGTTGGAAAAGCATTACTTATGGTGCAATTGATTGATAAATAAAAAGATGGAACAAATCGTTTTGATTTGTTCCATCTTTTTTTATGTAGAGAGTGATTTATATAATGTTAAATGACAGAATATTAATTTGTTTAGATGGTAGACTATGTTACAATTATATTGTAAGAAAATGGATTTTGAGGAGGCGGTATGCAATATGTCATCAGAAATAATCTTCTTTGGTGGTATCGCACTATTTTACTTTCTTGTAATGATACCGATCCAATATTTATATTTACAAGGTTTACATGAAAAAAGGAAACGTACAGGATTATCTCAGCGAGAACTATATGAAAAAATGTCTTTTGAAGAGGAACAATTACATTTTCATGTGCAAGGCAACCTATTTAATATACCTTCTGCGTTTGTTGCATATATGATTTTAAAAAGTAGAGGACGTAAAAAAGCATCACAATGGTGATGCTTTTTTACGTTGCTTCATAAGCTTCTGCTTCTTTAACTGCTAATGGAAAGAAATGTTTATATTGGCGAAATCCATTAAATGCACTCGCACTACCAAATAGAACGAATAAAACACCGACGATCATACGAGCGGTTGAAAGTTCTAAAAAGAATTGGTTTATCCCGAAGAATAAGACGAATGAACCGAGTGCCATTGCGGATTTTCCTGAGAGCCAACCTTTTTCCATTGGGCGGTTTGTACGAAAGTATTTTGTTTTGTAGAAGAGGTACAACATAAATGAGACGATAATACAGAAGACTAATACTGGCATAATGCACACTCCCATCGCTTTGTGAAAAATTATAGTGAAGAAAAAAGAAATATCTAAACTTTCTAATTTTTATTATAAAGCAATTGTTCGCATGTATGAAATACTTTCCGTTATAATGGAGGATAAAGTGAAGAAGTTGAATAAAAAGGAGATTATACATATGCATGAGCAAATTTTAGGAGCAATTAAAGAATTTGAGACAATTATTATTCATCGTCATGTGCGTCCGGATCCAGATGCGTTAGGTTCACAAGGCGGTCTTGGTACGATTTTGCAAGAATCGTTTCCAGAGAAAAATATTTATACGGTTGGATACAATGAACCGTCACTAGCATACTTACGAGTAATGGATAATATTGAAGATAGCGTATACGAAAATGCACTTGTTATTGTTTGTGATACTGCGAACCAAGAACGTGTTGACGATCAACGCTATACAAAAGGGAAGATGTTAATCAAAATTGATCATCATCCAAATGAAGATCCGTACGGAGATATTACGTGGGTAGATACGACAGCAAGTTCTACAAGTGAAATGATTTATGAGTTTTATAACTATGGAAAAGATAAAGGATTAAAAATAACAAAAGAAGCAGCTCGCCTTATTTTAGCAGGGATTGTTGGAGATACAGGTCGTTTCTTATTCCCGAATACAACAGCAAAAACACTCCTTTACGTAAGTGAGCTTGTTGATATGGGTGTGAAATTCACAGATTTATACAATGAAATGTATAAGACAAAAGAAAAAATCGCTCGTTTAAATGGCTATATTTTACAAAACTTTACGATGGTAGAAGAAGGAGCAGCTTACATTAAATTAACGAAAGAAGTATTAGAAGAATTTGATGTACTTCCTTCTGAAGCATCTGGTGTTGTTGGAGCTCTTGGTAATATTGACGGATTAAAGGCATGGGTTCTATTTTTAGAGGAAGACGATGTAATTCGTGTTCGCCTTCGTTCAAAAGGACCAGTTATAAATAAATTAGCAATGCAATATAACGGCGGAGGACATCCGATGGCTTCTGGTGCAAAAGCATCTTCTTGGGAAGAAGCGGATCGTCTGTTTGCTGATTTACGTGATATTTGTAAATAAGAGAGTATATGTTAAAACGAAAAGAAGGAGCAGCGCTTAAGCCCTCCTTCTTTATTTTTCTTTCTCTATATCAATACTAATTTCAAGTACAGTATCAAAAGAAATTGTATCGACTTTAAAGCGGTATATACGATCGTAATGTTTGTACGTTTTGTTTTCGATTGCTTTTTTGAGTAGGTCTTTATTTTTTGCGATACTTTGAATGTTTTTCGTTAAAAGATGCTGGAGGTCATTATGGATAGAAGTGGTCATATTTTCGAGTGTTAGATTGTCTAAATCATATTTTTCTCGATTTATTATTTTTATTTTAATCTCTTGAATTGTTAAGAGACGTTTATTTTCTGTGTTCAACTTTTCTTGATCTTCGAGAAGGACGTGGAGCTTTGCTTCTTGTTTTTCTATAATTTCTCTTTGTTCTGCTATTTTACTAGCTTGTTCTTCTTGAAAAACACCGTATATGTACAAAAAAATAAACCAGCTCAACACGCCTCCAACAGCAGCACCAGCTAAAACTAAGTACCATCTTTTTGCTGTATTGGCACTTGGCACTCTCATACATGTTCCTGCGTTAGCCATTTAATAATAATAAGACCTGTTTGCATACCGCCAGTTGCGAAAAAAATAAGGAGAATTTGTTTTACGATATCTTTCATATCTCCGCCAAAGAAGCTTCTTTCAAAGCTATAAAAGGTATCAAATGTTCCGCCGATTGCTGCAACGAGTGCCCAAATTCTTAAATTTTGGGCGAATTGATTAATGTAAGTTAGAGCTGGTTTTCCGATAAGAAACGCACCAAATCCACCAATTAATGAACCGCCAAGTATAACCCCAAAGGCAATAAAATAACTAATAATAAGCAGAGAGAAAAAAGTATGTTCTCTTACATCCATCGTCATTCCCCTTTCTTCTTCATATATATGGACAAAGTATGAGAAGTATGTTTTGATTTCCGCTTTCCTCATCACCTATAATGAAAGTAGTCAAATAGGTAAAGAGAGGGTACAACAGTGAAGTTTGTGCATTTACAATGTCAAACCGTTTTTAGTTTATTAAAAAGTGCTTGTAAAATTGATGAGCTTGTAGTCAGGGCGAAAGAGCTTGGTTTTTCATCGCTGGCTATTACGGATGAAAATGTTATGTATGGCGTTATTCCGTTTTATAAAGCATGTAAGAAACATGGTATACAGCCTGTTATTGGATTAACCGCTTCTATTTTTAGTGAAGAAGAAGAAAGGTCTTATCCGCTTGTATTACTTGCTGAGAATGAAATAGGCTACCAAAATTTATTAAAGATTTCTAGCAGTATTATGACAAAGTCCAAAGAAGGCATTCCTAAGAAGTGGCTTGCGCATTATGCGAAAGGATTAATTGCTATTTCACCAGGTAAAGATGGCGAAATTGAGCAATTATTACTAGAAGACAATGAGAGTCAGGCTGAAGAAGTAGCTCGCACATATCAAAATATGTTCGGCCATTTTTATATGAGTTTGCAGCATCATGCGATTCAAGATGAGTTGCTTTTACAAGAGAAACTACCTGAATTTATTAGTAGGGTTAATATTCCAGTCGTTGCAACAAACGATGTGCGCTATATCAATCAAAGTGACGCGCTCGTTCACGAATGTTTACTATCTGTTGAAAGTGGAACGAAAATGACTGATCCAGATAGGCCGAGGCTCAAAACAGATCAATATTATTTAAAGTCATCGGATGAAATGGAAGCACTATTTTCTCACACGGAAGAGGCAATTTACAACACTGTAAAAATTGCAGAACGTTGTAAAGTAGAAATACCGTTTCATGTAAATCAATTACCGAAATTTCCTGTTCCATCTAACGAGACGAATGATACTTACTTACGCCGTGTTTGTGAAGAAGGCTTGCATAAACGTTATGGTACGCCAAAAGAAGTGCATATAAAGCGTTTGGATCATGAACTAAACGTCATTTCTAGTATGGGATTTAGTGATTATTTTCTCATCGTATGGGACTTTATGAAGTATGCACATGAAAATCATATTTTAACAGGACCAGGCCGTGGATCGGCAGCTGGCTCACTCGTTTCGTACGTATTAGAAATTACAGATATTGATCCGATTGAATACGATTTGTTATTTGAAAGATTTTTAAATCCCGAACGTGTGACCCTTCCGGACATTGATATCGATTTTCCAGATATAAGACGTGATGAGATGATCCGATATGTGAAAGATAAGTATGGTCAGCTCCGCGTGGCGCAAATTGTAACATTTGGGACGCTTGCAGCGAAAGCAGCAATTAGAGATATTGCTCGTGTAATGGGGCTTCCGCCGCGAGACATTGACATATTTTCAAAGCTTATTCCATCAAAGCTTGGTATAACGTTAAAAGATGCATATGAAGAATCACAATCACTCCGTGAGTTTATACAAGGCAATCTTCTTCATGAGCGTGTGTTTGAAATTGCAAAACGTGTAGAAGGCTTACCTCGTCATACGTCTATTCATGCCGCTGGCGTTATTATGAGTCAAGAACCGTTAACAGGTAGTGTAGCAATTCAAGAAGGACATAACGATGTTTATGTTACGCAATATCCTGCTGATGCATTAGAAGAACTCGGGTTGCTCAAGATGGACTTTTTAGGCTTACGTAATTTAACGTTACTTGAAAATATTATAAAGTTTATTGTGAAAAAAACGGGGAAAGAAATTGATATAAGGAATTTACCTCTCCAAGATGAAAAGACGTTCCAATTGCTAGGGAGAGGGGATACAACGGGAGTATTCCAGCTTGAATCAGGTGGTATGCGAAATGTACTTCGCGGATTAAAACCGAATGAGTTTGAAGACATTGTCGCTGTTAACTCGTTATACAGACCAGGACCGATGGAACAAATCCCAACCTTTATTGAATCGAAGCACGGAAAAAGAAAAATTGAATATTTACATCCGGATTTAAAGCCGATTTTAGAAAGAACATACGGTGTAATTGTATACCAAGAACAAATTATGCAAATTGCATCGAAGTTAGCAGGATTTTCGCTCGGAGAAGCAGATTTATTACGCCGAGCAGTGAGTAAAAAAAATCGTGATATTTTAGATCAGGAACGTCAGCATTTCGTGCAGGGTTGTTTGCGAAACGGATACGATGAGACATCAGCAGAGAAAATTTACGATTTAATTGTAAGATTTGCGAATTATGGTTTTAACCGAAGTCACGCTGTAGCTTACAGTATGATCGGATATCAACTTGCCTACTTAAAAGCGAATTATACGTTGGAATTTATGACAGCATTATTATCAAGTGCAATTGGAAATGAAGATAAGATTGTGCAGTATATACGAGAAACGAAGCGGAAAGGTTTCCACGTTTTGCCACCGTCACTTCAGAAGAGTGGTTACAACTTCCAAATAGAAGGGAATGCGATACGTTACAGCTTACTTTCAATTCGAAATATCGGAATGGCCACAGTGACGGCATTGTTAGAAGAACGAGAGAGCAAAATGTTTGAGGATTTATTTGAATTTTGTCTTCGTATGCCAGCGAAGTTTGTAACAGAACGAAATTTAGAGGCGTTCGTCTGGTCGGGATGTTTTGACGATTTTGGTATTTCGAGAACGAATTTATGGAAAAGCCTTAAAGGAGCGTTAGAGTACGCAAATCTTGCCCGTGATTTAGGGGATGCTGTTCCAAAATCAAAATATGTACAAGGAGAAGAGCTCTCTTTTATTGAACAGTTAAATAAAGAGAAGGAAGCACTTGGCTTTTATTTATCCAGCTATCCGACAGCGCAGTATGTGAAGTTAGCAAAAGAATTAGAAATTCCATCTCTCGCTCAGGCGATGCGAAATAAGAAAAAAGTACAAAGGGCTATCGTGTATATAACAAGTGTGAGAGTCATTCGTACGAAAAAATTGCAAAAGATGGCGTTTATTACATTCTGTGATCAAAATGATGAAATGGAAGCGGTTGTTTTCCCGGACACGTATATACATTTCTCAGACAAGTTACAAGAAGGGGCAATTGTTTTAGTTGACGGTACGATTGAGCTAAGAAATCATAAGCTGCAATGGATTGTAAACGGACTATATCCGTTAGAGGAAATGGATGTTTATGAAGAAAAGAAAGATGCATCTGTTTACGTGAAATTGCCGTCTCAGTATGAAAAAAAGCTTTTGAATCAGGTTACAAAAATATTGTTTGACTATTCGGGTTTTGCGAAAGTACTAATTTATTATGAAAAGGAACATAAAATGGTACAATTATCTCGAAGTTTATCGATTCATCCAAGTGAAAAATGCTTAGGAACACTTCGTGAAATTGTCGGGGAAGAGAATGTAGTTGTGAAAATATAATGGACAATTTCCCTACACTTCGATTATTATAGTAGTAGTGTTCGTGGTCAGACCACTTGGAGAAATTGATACCAGCTAGAATAATTTGAGGAGAGTGGATAGTTTGTCAACACTTCGTGAAGAAGCACTTCACATGCATAAAGTGCATCAAGGAAAATTAGAAACTGTATCAAAAGTAAAAGTAGAAAATGCAAAAGATTTAAGTCTTGCATATTCTCCAGGGGTTGCAGAGCCTTGTAAAGAAATTTATGACGATAAAAGTAAGGTATATGAATATACGATGAAGGGAAATATGGTAGCAGTTGTGACGGATGGAACGGCTGTACTTGGTCTTGGTAACATTGGACCTGAAGCATCTCTTCCAGTAATGGAAGGTAAAGCTGTATTATTCAAGAGCTTTGCTGGTGTAGATGCATTCCCAATCGCCTTAAATACAAACGATGTAGATAAAATTGTTGAAACTGTAAAATTAATGGAGCCAACTTTTGGCGGCGTTAACTTAGAAGATATCGCAGCACCAAACTGCTTCATTATTGAAGAACGTTTGAAGAAAGAAACAAATATTCCTATCTTCCATGATGATCAACACGGAACAGCTATCGTAACAGTAGCGGGCCTTGTGAATGCGCTGAAATTAGTTGGAAAGAAAATGTCTGACATTAAAGTTGTCGCAAATGGCGCAGGTGCAGCAGGTATTGCAATTATTAAACTTTTATATCGCTATGGAGTACGCGACATTATTATGTGTGACCGTAAAGGTGCAATCTATGATGGTCGTCCTACTGGTATGAATCCAGTGAAAGATGAAGTTGCAAAATATACAAATAAGAATCGTATAGAAGGTTCTTTAGCTGATGTTGTACAAGGTGCGGACGTATTCATTGGTGTATCTGCAGAAGGTGCATTAACAGAAGAGATGGTTCGTACTATGAATGACAATGCGATTATTTTTGCAATGGCGAATCCGGTTCCGGAAATTATGCCAGAATTGGCAAAAGCAGCGGGCGCAGCTGTTGTTGGAACAGGTCGTTCTGACTTCCCGAACCAAGTGAATAATGTACTAGCGTTCCCTGGTATTTTCCGCGGTGCACTTGACGTACATGCGACACAAATTAACGAAGAAATGAAGATGGCAGCTGTACAGGCTATTGCTGAGCTTGTAGCAGAAGATGAGTTGAATGCAGACTATATCATTCCGGCACCGTTTGACGCGCGTGTAGCGCCTCGAGTGGCAGCTTACGTTGCGAAAGCAGCAATGGAGACAGGAGTAGCTCGTCGTCAAGTAGATCCAAATGAAGTTGCTGAGAAAACAAAACAATTAGCGCTGATTGGTAAAGAATAAGCGAGGAATTTCCATTGACATCATCAAATACAAAAGTATATCTCGAAATTGTAAAAAAAATCCGTTCCATTATGGAAGAGGATGGATTGGTAGCAGGGGATCGTTTGCCGTCTGAGCGGGAGCTAAGTTCACGCTTAAACGTAGGACGCTCATCTGTAAGAGAAGCATTGCGTGCTTTAGAACTGGTAGGGTTAATTGAAACGAGACGGGGTGAAGGGACGTTTATTCGAAACTTTTACGATAACGGTCTTGTACAACTAATTGCTCCGTTTCTATTGCAAGATGAGAAAACAATTCGTGATTTATTACAAACAAAACGATTGCTTGAGAAAGATATGATTCGAATTGTATGTAATTTACCGAAAGAAACATTTTCTAAAGTGCTAAGTAGATTACAGAAAGTGCTTGAAGAAAATGAAAGTTCGATTCCAATGCTTCACCAAACGTTCTTTAAAACACTAATTGAACAAGTCGATAATTATTTACTATATCGCATTTGGATGATCGTAAATGATTACGTAGCAACTCTTTCTTGTAAAGTTTCAGGAGATTCTATCGATATGTATAGAAAGCTTTATGCTACTTTGGAAGAAAAACAAGAAAATGATGCACTAAAAATTTACGATGAATTAGTAGAGAATATACAGTTTCACTCGTAATGTATAAAATTTGTCGAAATGACCATGACACGTTATGACAAACATTCTACCGCATAGCGGTTAAAGTTAAACGTAAAGAGAGAGGTTATTAGACAGATTGAGAAGATAAGGCTAACATCAAACATTGGTGTTAGCCCCATTTTCTTCTTACGCTAACCTTAGCTCTCAACGAAGGGGGTCAAATTGTGCTAAGAGATTTATTCGTGAAAAAGAAAAAGTATGCTGCAATACCTTCAGAACAAGTACGAAAAGATGTACCAGATGGCGTTATGACAAAATGTCCGAAATGTAAAAAAATCATGTATACGAAAGAACTTCTGAAAAATTTAAAAGTATGTGTGAACTGTGGATATCATCATCCTATGAATGCATGGGAGCGCCTTGATAGTATATTGGACGAAGGGTCATTCCGTGAGTATGACAAAGAAATGGTTTCATTAAATCCACTCGAGTTTCCGGGATATGAAGAGAAATTAGAGAACGATCGTAAGAAGACTGAATTGAATGAAGCGGTTGTAACTGGTGAAGGAACAATTGATGACATGCTTGTTGTTGTTGCAGTAATGGATTCTCGTTTTCGAATGGGGAGCATGGGCTCTGTTGTAGGAGAAAAAATTGCCCGTGCGGTTGAAAAGGCATACGACTTACAAGTTCCATTTATTATCTTTACTGCTTCGGGTGGTGCCCGTATGCAAGAAGGTATATTAAGTTTAATGCAAATGGCAAAAACAAGCGTAGCTTTGAAAAAGCATAGTAATGCAGGAGGGTTATTTATTTCTGTTATGACTCACCCAACGACGGGCGGGGTTTCAGCGAGTTTTGCTTCACTTGGTGATTATAATCTTGCGGAGCCAGGTGCACTTATCGGATTTGCTGGTAGACGTGTAATTGAACAAACAGTGCGTGAGAAACTACCAGAAGATTTCCAAACGGCAGAATTTTTACTAGACCATGGTCAATTAGATGCGGTTGTGCATCGTGATGATATGAAAGAATCACTTCGTAAGATTTTAGAAGTTCATCAAGGAGGGGAAATGGCTGTATGGCAGAGCTAGAATTTGAAAAACCAGTTGTTGAGCTAAGAAATAAGATCCGTGAACTGAAAGACTATACGAAAAACAGCCAGATGGACTTCAGTGAGGAGATTCGTATTTTGGAAGACAAGCTAGAAAATTTAGAGGAAGATATATACGGCAATATGAAAGTATGGGACCGTGTGCAAATTGCTCGTCATGCAGAACGACCGACAACGCTCGATTATATTGAGCACTTATTTACTGATTTTTTTGAATGTCATGGAGATCGCCTATTTGGCGATGATGCAGCGATTGTCGGCGGCATTGCGAAATATAAGGGGATGCCTGTAACTGTAATTGGGCATCAGCGCGGAAAAGATACGAAAGAAAATATTCGTCGTAATTTTGGGATGCCTCATCCAGAAGGATATCGAAAAGCACTGCGTCTCATGAAACAAGCAGAAAAGTTTAATCGTCCTATTATTTGTTTCATCGATACGAAGGGAGCTTATCCTGGTAAAGCAGCTGAAGAACGTGGACAAAGTGAAGCTATTGCCCGCAATCTATTTGAGATGGCAGGTTTAACGGTACCGGTTATTTGTATCGTTATCGGTGAAGGCGGTAGTGGTGGTGCGCTAGGTCTTGGAGTAGGAGATTACATTCATATGCTAGAAAATTCCACTTATTCTGTTATTACACCAGAGGGTGCAGCGGCAATTCTTTGGAAAGATGCAGGAAAAGCGAAGGAAGCTGCAGAAGCAATGAAAATTACAGCAGCAGATTTGAAAGAATTAGGTGTAATTGATGAAATTATTCCAGAGGCAAAAGGTGGAGCTCACCGTAATCTTTTAAAACAGTCAGAAAATATAGACTTAATGATTAGAAAAACTTTTGAACAATTAAACGGAATTTCGAAAGATGAATTAATCGAAAAACGTTATGAAAAATATATGAAAATTGGGCAAGTTTCGTTTTCAAACGCTTCCATTGGGATAAAATAAGAAAAGCGTGCGTTCCTCTTCGCGAATGCACGTTTTTATTATGAAAAGACACATCTTCTCCATTGTGTTTTTATATTTTTTCGTGTTATTTTATTATAAGGCAAATAATCTTTATGAGGTGAGTACAAATGAAACGTATTGGTGTATTAACAAGTGGTGGAGATTCACCTGGTATGAATGCTGCCATTCGTGCAGTTGTTCGTAAAGCGATTTTCCATGATATTGAAGTATATGGTATTTACCATGGATACGCTGGATTAATTTCTGGTCACATTGAAAAATTAGAACTTGGTTCTGTTGGCGATATTATCCACCGCGGTGGTACGAAATTATATACAGCAAGATGTCCTGAGTTTAAAGACCCAGAAGTACGACTAAAAGGTATCGAGCAATTAAAGAAACACGGTATCGAAGGACTTGTTGTTATTGGTGGAGATGGCTCTTACCAAGGTGCTAAAAAATTAACTGAACAAGGATTCCCATGTGTTGGTGTACCAGGTACAATCGACAATGATATTCCTGGAACAGACTTCACAATTGGTTTCGATACAGCTTTAAATACTGTTATTGATGCAATTGATAAAATCCGTGACACAGCTACATCTCATGAACGTACATATGTTATCGAAGTAATGGGACGTCATGCTGGAGACATCGCATTATGGGCTGGTTTAGCTGATGGTGCAGAAACGATCTTAATTCCAGAAGAAGAGTATGACATGGATGATGTAATCGCTCGTCTAAAACGCGGTAGCGAACGTGGGAAAAAACACAGTATTATCATTGTAGCTGAAGGTGTTGGAAGTGCAATTGACATCGGTAAGCATATTGAAGAAGCAACAAACTTTGATACTCGTGTAACTGTATTAGGTCACGTACAACGTGGTGGATCACCAAGTGCACAAGACCGTGTATTAGCAAGTCGTCTTGGCGCAAGAGCAGTTGAGTTGTTAATTGCTGGTAAAGGTGGACGCTGTGTAGGTATTCAAGATAATAAACTTGTTGATCATGACATTATCGAGGCGTTAGCTCAAAAGCATACAATCGATAAAGATATGTATCAATTATCTAAAGAATTATCCATCTAATCGGCGTAATGTCGGATATTTGGGAACGGTTTCATAATTTTCGGAGGTGCAATATGCGTAAAACTAAAATTGTATGTACAATAGGTCCTGCTAGTGAAAGTATTGAGAAATTAGAACAATTAATGGAAGCGGGTATGAACGTTGCTCGTTTAAACTTCTCTCATGGTAGCCATGAAGAGCACGGCGCTCGTATTAAAAACATTCGTGAAGCTTCAAAGAAAACTGGTAAAACAGTTGGTATCTTACTTGATACAAAAGGTCCAGAAATCCGTACTCACGACTTCGTAGACGGACAAGCTGAACTTGTAACAGGTGCAGAAGTAGTTCTTTCTACTGAGCAAGTATTAGGTACTGCAGAGAAGTTCTCTGTATCTTATGCTGGTCTTTATGATGATGTAGACCCAGGTTCTCGCATTCTAATCGATGACGGTCTTATCGAGCTAGAAGTAATCGAAAAAGCTGACGGAAATATCCGTACAAAAGTTTTAAACAGTGGAACTGTAAAAAATAAAAAAGGTGTTAACGTACCAAACGTAAGCATTAAGCTTCCTGGTATCACTGAAAAAGACGTAAAAGATATCATCTTTGGTATCGAGCAAAAAGTTGATTTCATCGCAGCATCTTTCGTTCGTAAAGCATCTGACGTATTAGAAATTCGTGAATTATTAGAAGAGCGTAATGCTCAATACATCCAAATCGTACCAAAAATCGAAAACCAAGAAGGTATCGACAATATCGATTCAATCTTAGAAGTTTCTGACGGTTTAATGGTAGCTCGTGGTGATATGGGTGTGGAAATTCCACCAGAAGAAGTACCTTTAGTACAAAAACGTCTAATCAAAAAATGTAACGTATTAGGTAAACCGGTTATTACTGCAACGCAAATGTTAGATTCTATGCAACGTAACCCACGTCCAACTCGTGCGGAAGCAAGTGACGTAGCTAACGCAATCTTCGATGGTACGGATGCAATCATGCTTTCAGGTGAAACTGCTGCTGGTCAATATCCAGTAGAAGCGGTAACAATGATGGCTAACATTGCAGTACGTGTTGAAAAATCATTACAATACGAAGATATGTTCAAAAAACGTATTAAAGAGTTCACTCCAACAATTACAGATGCAATTAGCCAATCTGTTGCGCATACAGCACTTGCTCTTGATGTAGCTGCGATCGTAGCTCCAACAGAAAGTGGACATACTGCGAAAATGATCTCTAAATACCGTCCGAAATCTCCAATCGTAGCTGTAACATCTGACGAGCAAGTAGGACGTCGTCTTGCACTTGTTTGGGGTGTACAAGCATTTATGGCTGGGAAACGTGCAGCGTCTACTGACGAAATGCTAGATACTGCGATTCACACAGGTATGGATGCAGGTCTAATCGGACTTGGAGACACTGTAGTAATCACTGCGGGTGTTCCGGTTGCTGAAACTGGTACAACAAACTTAATGAAAATCCATGTTGTTGGTGAAGAAGTTGCTAAAGGACAAGGAATCGGTCGTAAAGCTGCAAAAGGTAAAGTAGTTGTAGCAAAAACAGCTGCTGAAGCTGTAGCGAACGTAAACGAAGGTGATATCCTTGTTACAACAAGCACTGATAAAGATATGATTTCTGCAATCGAAAAAGCTGCTGCTTTAGTTGTAGAAGAAGGTGGCTTAACTAGCCATGCAGCTGTTGTAGGCGTATCAATCGGTATTCCTGTTATCGTTGGTGTAAACGGCGTAACAGCAACTTTAAAAAATGGCCAAGAAGTAACAGTTGATGCGGCACGCGGAATTGTTTATAATGGACATGCGGAAGTGCTATAAGAAGTAATACGGAGAGAAGGAGCGGAGTCCTTCTCTTTTTTTTACACAAAAACATGATAGAACTATTTTAAAACGTCTAAATTTGCTTTTACAAGCTGCTTGTTATGAAGTTTAATGTGAATGGATGTCTTACTTCTGTTTAGTCTATATGAGCGTTTTAGGGGTCTTTAAAGCGATTTGTGAAAGGAGTGCAGAACTGTGAAATGGTTGTTATTCTTGTTGATTTTAATACCGGCGGTTGAGATTACGGTATTAATTGGGTCGAGTCATGTAATAGGGTTATGGTCTACGTTCGCCATGATTGTATTTACTGGTGTTGTAGGTGTATATTTGGCGAAAAGGCAAGGGTTTAAAGTGCTTAGAGAGATTCAATCTAAGTTGAATAGAGGAGAAATGCCAGGCGAGGCAGTACTAGATGGTATTTTTGTATTTGTAGGAGGTATTCTTTTAGTGCTTCCTGGATATGTGACGGATGTAATGGGGTTTATTTTTGTTGTCCCTTTTACTAGGGCTTTATTGAAGCCGCTTGTTATGAAGTGGATGGAATGGAAGTTTAGAAAGAGATCTACTATTATTATTCAGAAGTAGTGCTTAGATTATAGCGATCTAAGCACTACTTTTTTTATTCTGCAAAAAGCCTGATTGGTGCGGGTTAATAATTAATGGGGGATGAACAAAACCGGATTGATTAAAGTTTCACTTTATTGTGTAGGATATATATTTCTGATTGAACATGTAAATTGGATACTATTTGTTCTTAATGAATAGGATGTAGAAAAAATCCGCTATATTGAAGTTTTATTTTTGTGTATGAAGGATCGAGGAACGTAATGAAATCTGATAAAAGCAGGAAAATCGTTAGTTGAAGCCTTATCTTATACTAATTTGTATATTTATTCATTTACATAAAAAGTAATAAAAGTAAGTAATAATTATAAAGTAAATAGAATAAAAATGTATTTTTGGTTAAAAAATTCGTTTTTATATGCAAAAAAACAAGAGAATTATCCTTTTTTGGGGCAATTCTCTTTTTGCATGTAGTTAGTATGAAAAAGAAGTACAAGGAATAATGAGTGGGAAATTGCACTCATTATCCCTTAAGTTTTTTGTGTGAATTAGAAATTATTGTTTTGAAGAGGGTGAACCTTTAATGTATTTCCACAAGTCATGGAAGACATGAGCTTTGTGTAATGTATTAAGTAGTACTAATGTGACTGGACCGATGATTAATCCTAAGAAACCGAAGAGCTTAAAGCCGATAAATAGAGCGACTAGTGTCGCTAATGGATCCAGGCCAATATTAGATGAAAGCACTTTAGGTTCCATAATTTGCCTTTGGACAATCACGACGATGTATAGAATAAGAAGACCGATGGCGAATGCAGTGTCGCCAGTGAAAAACACGTATATAACCCAAGGGACGAAGACGGCTCCTGTCCCTAAGTATGGGAGTAAATCTACAACACCTGTAATAATCGCGATAGTAATAGCGTATGGTACGCGTAATATTAAAAGTCCGATTAGTACAATAACGGTTGTCATAGATACGAGTGTAAGTTGCGCTTTAACAAAACCGAACAAAGCTTTTCTTAAATCGACAAAAATAGTTTTTCCGTAGCCATGTACACGATTCGGTAGAAGTTTTCTTGCTTTTTGAGCAAGACGGTGCCAATCGTAACTAATGAAGAAAGTGGCTAATAAAATGAATACAAGAACAGTTAGAGTTGTTGGTAATGCACTAATGAAATTTGTTAATCCACTTATAATAGCTGTTAAAAGTTCTTTCATTTGTGTTGTTGCTTCAGTTCCTAAGTTTTGGATGTTTTGTGTAATTGTATAACGCTGCGGTTCTCCAAGATGATTAAATTTAGAAATTAAATCGTCATAGAGAGGCATAATATGATTAAGTGCAAATTGCTCTGCGAATTTAACGATATCCGGAAACTTTACTGTAACAAGTTGTAGTAAGTATGTTGTGGCAGATATTGCTTCTGTTACAAGGTATGTAACAAGCCCGACGATAGCTCCGAATACGAGAATTAAGCTAACGAGTACTGCTAGTGCGCGAGGGAATTGTAGTTTTTGATTAAGGAAATTGACGACAGGATTAATCAAATAAGCAAATGCAAAAGCGATAATAAAAGGATAGATAAGTCCTGACATGTATAGTAATACATAGAACCCAGCTACCGTTGCTACAATGACAAATATGAGTCGCAATATCATATATAGTAAGTTTCGGTTCAAAGATGTATACCTCCCATTCCAATTTGTATTAGCCTAATTCGTTCAACTTATAACGAGTAGCATTCACTGATTAAAGTTTCACTTTTATGTTATAGTGGAATGATGGATTTTCCCTGCTTTTTCAGTACATGAACGACTGTAAAAGCTTGTTGATGATGCTTCTACTATATGGTAAAAACTTCATTTTCTCTTCTTTTTATTTTACCTGTTTCTTGTTAGAAAAGAAAGGAGAGACCATCGTTTTCAAAAATGTATATATGCTTTGATTTTTTTGGTTACAGTCTCGTTTTGTAAGTTAAAAATGCATACAAAAATGAAATTGTTGGCTTATTCTCATTGGCAAATAGACATCGATATGACATGTATAACGATAGGTTTAAAGGTATTTTTGTTTGGAAGCGAGTTCATTATTTTCAGAAAGGAAGTGCAAACATGATTAGTCAGTCAACGTTATTTTTATTCATACTACTTATTATAGGACTTATTGCTAAAAACCAATCGCTTACTGTAGCCATTGGAGTGTTATTCTTATTGAAGTTTACGTTTTTAGGAGATAAAATCTTTCCTTATTTACAAACAAAAGGGATTAACCTTGGTGTAACAGTCATTACAATAGCAGTGCTCGTACCGATTGCGACAGGGGAAATAGGCTTTAAACAACTCGGAGAAGCAGCGAAATCATATTATGCATGGATTGCTTTAGCCTCAGGTGTGGCGGTCGCTTTGTTAGCGAAAGGCGGCGTACAATTATTGACGACGGACCCTCATATTACAACTGCGCTTGTTTTTGGGACGATTATAGCGGTTGCCTTATTTAATGGGGTGGCTGTAGGCCCGTTAATTGGGGCTGGAATTGCCTATGCAGTTATGAGTATTATACAAATGTTTAAATAAGGAATTTTATAGTAATATAAAATTTTTGAATTCTTTCTGTTCACAAAAGTCAGATAATTGTTTATAATAGAATTAGAAACTTTGAAAAGTTACATAACAGCAGAGACTTTACACCAGATAAAATAAAAACAACATAAAACAATTTTATAATGATATTGTTTTATGTTGTTTTTATCATAAAACTCTTCGGAATTCATTTTCCTCACTAACTTGTTGTTCTGAGCGTGAGGATTCGGGGAGACATTCACGCTCATGCTTTCCATGTAAGCAATGGACATTAAGAGGGGAACATCGCAACAAATGTGCATGATCGTGCATTTTGCTTGCCTAAAGAGTGAACGGGCGTTCATAATTCATAAGGGGAGCAAATAGATATAAGGAGCAAGGTTGGGAGAATTTTTCAGGAAAAGGAGAGAATGTCATGACTGTTATTCGAGGTTTAGAAGGGGTAGTAGCAACAACATCATCTGTGAGCTCTATTATTGATGATACATTAACTTATGTTGGGTATAATATTGATGATTTAGCTGAGAATGCTACATTTGAAGAAGTAGTGTACTTATTATGGCACCGCAAGCTTCCTAACGAACAAGAGCTAGCGGAATTTAATGAAACTGTATCAGAATACTATAAAGTGCCAGGTGAAATTTTAACATATTTGAAACAAGTAGATTTAAAGATCGCACATCCTATGTCTGTTTTACGAACTGCAATTTCCATGCTATCATTATACGATGAGAGCGCTGAAATTATGGATGAAAAGTCCAATTATTTGAAAGCGGTTAAATTACAAGCTCAAGTGGGAACTTTAATTGCCGCTTATGCAAGAATCCGTAAAGGTTTAGATATTGTTGAACCGAGAAAAGATTTATCATTAGCTGCAAACTTCTTGTACATGTTAAATGATCGTGAGCCAAATGAAGTTGAAATTGAAGCTTTTGATAAGGCGCTTGTACTTCATGCAGATCATGAGTTAAACGCTTCTACATTTACTGCACGTGTTTGCGTAGCTACACTTTCAGATGTATATTCTGGTATTACTGCAGCAATCGGTGCGTTAAAAGGTCCTCTTCACGGCGGGGCAAATGAAAATGTAATGAAGATGTTAACTGAAATTGGCGAAGAAGAAAATGTAGAATCATATATTCATAATGCTCTTCAAAATAAGGTGAAAATCATGGGCTTTGGTCATCGTGTGTATGAGCAAGGTGATCCACGTGCAAAACATTTACGTGAAATGTCTAAGAGATTATGCGTGCTTTTAGGAGAAGAGAAATGGTATAATATGTCTATCAAAATTGAAGACATTGTAACAAAAGAAAAAGGTCTTCCACCAAATGTTGATTTCTATTCAGCTTCTGTATACCATTGTTTAGGAATTGACCATGACTTATTTACGCCTATTTTTGCAATTAGCCGTATGTCAGGCTGGTTAGCTCATATTCTAGAACAATATGAAAACAACCGTTTAATCCGTCCGCGTGCTGATTATAATGGACCAACACATCAAGTATATGTTCCAATTGCACAACGATAAGCGAAAAACACTATTTCGATAGTAAAAATACGCTTTCAAAAGTCTGATTTTTTTGGGAAGATGTAATGATTAGAATATTTTAATTTGACTAACGGTTTGAACTGAGGGGTTATTCCCTCAGTTTCATACATATGAAATTTCAAACATGGGGGTTATCACATTGACGACAGGTGAAAAAATTACTGTAACTAATGGTGTTATGAATGTACCAAACAATCCGATTATTCCATTTATCGAAGGAGATGGAATTGGTCCTGATATTTGGGAAGCTGCATCTCGCGTACTAGAAGCAGCAGTAGAAAAAGCTTATGATGGTGAGAAGAAAATCGTTTGGAAAGAAGTGCTTGCAGGGGAAAAAGCATTCAACCAAACAGGCGAGTGGTTACCAGAAGAGACTTTAAATTTAATCCGTGAATATTTAATCGCAATTAAAGGTCCACTTACAACTCCAGTTGGCGGTGGTATTCGTTCTCTAAACGTAGCGCTTCGTCAAGAATTAGATTTATACGTATGTCTACGTCCAGTTCGTTATTTTGAAGGTGTTCCTTCACCTGTAAAACGTCCGGAAGATACTGATATGGTTATTTTCCGTGAAAATACAGAAGACATTTATGCTGGAATTGAATATGCACAAGGATCTCCAGAAGCAGAAAAAGTTCTTGCTTTCTTAAAAGAAGCAATGGGTGTTAATAAAATCCGCTTCCCAGAAACATCTGGTATTGGTATTAAACCAATTTCAGAAGAAGGGACAAAGCGTCTTGTTCGTGCTGCAATTCAATATGCAATTAACGAAAAACGCTCTTCTGTTACATTAGTTCATAAAGGAAACATTATGAAATTTACAGAAGGTGCTTTCAAAAACTGGGGTTATGAAGTGGCGGAACAAGAATTTGGCGATAAAGTATTTACTTGGGCTGAATATGATCGCATCGTTGAAAAAGATGGCAAAGATGCAGCGAATAAAGCGATGGCAGACGCAGAAGTGGCTGGAAAAATCATCGTAAAAGATTCTATTGCAGATATCTTCTTACAACAAATATTAACTCGTCCACGTGAGTTCGATGTTGTTGCAACAATGAACTTAAATGGTGACTATATCTCTGATGCACTTGCTGCACAAGTAGGTGGAATTGGTATTGCACCTGGTGCAAACATTAACTATGTGACTGGACATGCTATCTTTGAAGCTACACATGGTACAGCTCCAAAATATGCAGGTTTAGACAAAGTAAACCCATCTTCTGTTCTTCTTTCTGGTGTACTATTACTAGAACATTTAGGATGGAATGAAGCTGCGAAATTAGTAACTGATTCAGTTGAGAAAACAATTGCATCAAAAGTAGTAACATACGACTTCGCTCGTCTAATGGAAGGCGCAACAGAAGTGAAATGTTCTGAATTTGCTAATGAGCTTATTAAAAACATGGATGTAGCGATAATCAAAAACGCATAATTAAAGTGGGGGGTAAATTATGACAATCAAACGCAAGAAAGTTTCAGTCATCGGTGCAGGATTTACAGGAGCAACAACAGCATTCTTATTAGCACAAAAAGAACTTGCAGATGTTGTATTAGTGGACATTCCACAACTGGAAAATCCAACAAAAGGGAAAGCGTTAGATATGTTAGAAGCGAGCCCAGTACAAGGTTTTGATGCTAACATTATTGGAACATCTGATTACGCAGATACTGCTGATTCTGACGTTGTCGTTATTACAGCAGGTATTGCACGTAAGCCTGGTATGAGCCGTGATGACTTAGTAGCAACAAACTCTAAAATTATGAAAAGTATTACGCGCGACATTGCAAAACATTCACCAAATGCGATTATTGTTGTATTAACAAATCCAGTTGATGCAATGACATATTCTGTATTTAAAGAAGCAGGATTCCCGAAAGAGCGTGTTATCGGGCAATCGGGCGTATTAGATACAGCTCGTTTCCGTACATTCATTGCACAAGAATTAAATTTTTCTGTGAAAGACATTACAGGATTTGTTCTTGGTGGACACGGTGACGACATGGTACCTCTTGTACGTTATTCCTATGCGGGTGGCATTCCGTTAGAAACGTTAATTCCGAAAGAGCGTTTAGAGGCAATTGTAGAACGTACACGTAAGGGTGGCGGAGAGATTGTAGGCTTATTAGGAAACGGTAGTGCATATTACGCACCAGCGGCTTCTTTAGTTGAAATGACAGAAGCAATCTTAAAAGATCAACGCCGTGTATTACCGGCTATTGCGTATCTTGAAGGTGAATATGGTTATAGTGACCTTTACTTAGGGGTACCAGTAATTCTAGGTGGTAACGGAATTGAAAAAATTATTGAATTAGAACTTCTTGCAGAGGAAAAAGAAGCGTTAGATCGCTCTGTAGAATCTGTACGTAACGTTATGAAAGTTCTTGTTTAATAATTAAATATAAGCGGAAAAAGATTCGGGGCCCCGAATCTTTTTCTACTATTTAATGAAATGTTTTTTTGAAATAATATGAAAACGCTATCATTTGTAGTATCCTATAATGAAACTGTAGATTTATACTATACATTGCCCTCATCATAGTAAATTTCGGATAAGGTATCGCTTTTAGTAGGATAATAAGGTGAAAAAATCGGAGGGGGTTGTAACATGTTAAAGAAAAAAGTTCAAATTGGTCGTAAAATGGATGAAATTACAGTAGGAGAGAAACTATCTATCACTGAAAAAATTGAGGATAAAGATTTGTTATTGTATTTAGGGCTAACGAATGATGCCAATCCATTATATATTCAGCATGATTACGCATCCCAAACTCCGTATGAAAAGCCGATTGTACCAAGCATTATGCTAACGGGAATGATTACAACGGCGGTTACGAAATATTTACCAGGTCCAGGTAGTCATATTATTAGGAAGGACCTTACGTTCGTGAAGCATGTTCACCATTATGAAACGTTACAAATCCACTTTGAAGTTGTGGCTGTTTCTGAGGAGGCACATACAATTGATATGCTTGTATCTGCTCATGATGAAAAAGGAGAAACGGTTGTTAAAGGTTCATTAACGGTAACGCCACCTTTTAAATCTGTTTCCATTATGGAAAAAGCATTAGATAATTTTTAAAACATGAAAATATGAATAGCGCTAGCATACCTTTAATAAGGGAGCTAGCGCTATTTTTAGTTGAAGAATCCTTCAGCGAACCCTGCAGCAAAATCTGAACAACCCGTTTTAATCGTATCCCAGCTTGGAGCGTTAAAAGTAAGAATACATGTTACTACTAAAGTTAGAATAGGTAGTACTAGTCGCATAATAGAACCTCCGTATATATAACATTCATATATATTAATTACCATATGAAATTATCACATACTTTAATAACTGAAGTCAATTGAAGGAGGGATTTTTTAAGTGAGATGGAAAAGGGAAGACGTTATTTTTGAAACGATAAGAGAAGCTGAAGTGTGGGCAGACGGGATCGCGAATGAAATATACGGAAGGGTATTTGATGGATATGAAACACCGGACTATAAAATAGCGTATGTTCTATCTTTTTTCTTAGCACAAAATCGAGAATTCAATGTTCATACGGAAGTAGAATGTAATGAGAATATAGAATTGTATAAAGTGTGGATAGTAACACGTTAATTGAGCCGAGTGTAATTGTTTTTAGAGATAACGAGAGCATAATCTGAATCCATGAATAGACAATTATATTGAGGGGGGACCTGTTTTCTAGTATGATGAGAATAACGGGGAAAATACTAGGATGAAGAAGGTTTCAAGTCTATAACTTGGAGGAAAAGAATGAACAATCGTATTTTAGTAGTTGATGATGAGGAATTTATCTTAACTTTAATTGAATTTAATTTACAACAAGCTGGTTTTGAAGTTATAACAGCGATGGACGGAGAAATGGCGCTTCAAAAAGCGACAACAGAACGTCCGGATTTAATTATATTAGATTTAATGCTTCCAAAAATGGATGGTATGGAAGTTTGTAAAGAATTACGATTGCAGCGTGTTATGACACCGATTTTAATGTTAACAGCAAAAGATGATGAATTTGATAAGGTGCTAGGTCTTGAACTTGGGGCGGATGATTATATGACGAAGCCATTTAGTCCAAGGGAAGTTGTTGCTCGTGTGAAGGCGATTTTACGTCGTACGAAATTACAGCAAGAAGAGCAAGTTGCAGAAGCGCCAGATGAAGATAGCATCCTAATTGCAGACCTTAAAATTTTACCGGAGTTTTATGAGGCTTATTTCCAAGGAAGAAAGCTTGAATTAACCCCAAAAGAATTTGAACTACTTGTTTATCTTGCGAAAAATAAAAGTCGCGTGTTGACGCGTGATCAATTATTAAGTGCTGTATGGAATTATGATTTTGCTGGTGATACACGAATTGTTGATGTTCATATTAGCCACTTGCGCGATAAAATTGAAAAAAATACGAAAAAACCGACGTACATTAAAACGATACGTGGTTTAGGATATAAATTAGAGGAGCCAAAAGGGGATGAATAAATTTCGTTCCAGGCTTCTTTTTACATTTGTTTCTCTTATTGTGTTTATTTTAGTTGGACTAGGTTTACTGTTAGAAACCGTGTTTGAAAACTATTATATAGATCATGCGAAAGAGAGAATGGTAAAAGAAACAGGATATGTTGCGGTATTAGCAGAAGAACAAGGTTTTGAGGATGTTTTAAAAAGGCCGTATGTATTTGAAAAGTTAGAAGAAAAAATACCAGCTTCTATTATATTTGTAGATGAAAAAAAGAAAGTTCAATATGGCAAAGGGCAACAATCTGCATTTAGTCAAGAGATGATTAAAGAACTTTCTGCCGAAACAGCGAAACAACGAAATAAAGTCATTACGAAAGAAACGGATCAGAAGAATGAATTTTATCATGCGGTGTTCGTTCAAGATGTAACAGGGAAACAAGGATACATTTTGGTGAAAAGTACAATTGAGCCTTTGAAAGATGTTCATCAAAAAACGTGGGGATTATTAATTATCGGATTTGTTATCGCTTGTCTTGTAGTCGTGTTTTTAGGTATGAAAATTACAGGGCAATATATTAGGCCAATTGAATCAGTTACGAAAGTTGCGATTGAATTAGCGAAGGGAAATTATAAAGCACGTGCTTATGAAAGTCATTCGGATGAAACAGGAATGCTGAGTAAAGCGATTAATATTTTAGCTCGTAATTTACAAGAGATGACACTCGAACAAGAAATGCAACAAGATCGTCTGCATACGTTAATCGAAAATATGGGAAGTGGAATGATTTTAATTGATAGCCGCGGTTATATAAACCTTGTAAACCGTTCTTATAAAGAGACTTTCCACGTAACAGATGAAGAGTATTTAGATCGCTTATATTATGAATCGTTCCATCATACAGAAATTATTGAGCTTGTGGAAGAAATCTTTATGACAGAAGTGAAAGTGCGTAAACAAATGCTATTGCCACTTGGAATTGAGCGAAAGCATTTCGAAGTATATGGAGCGCCGATTATCGGGACGAACCATGAATGGAAAGGGATTGTTCTCGTATTCCATGACATAACAGAGTTAAAGAGATTAGAACAAATGAGAAAAGACTTTTTAGCCAATGTTTCTCATGAACTAAAGACGCCAATTACTTCTATTAAAGGTTTTTCAGAAACGCTCTTGGATGGAGCGATGGATAATAAGAAATTCTGCGAACATTTCTTACACATTATTTTAAAAGAAAGTGAACGCATGCAAGGGTTAATTGAAGATTTATTAGATTTGTCAAAGATCGAGCAACAAGGGTTTAAATTAAATATGGAAACCGTTGATATGAAGGGACTTCTTGAAGATATTCATATGGTGCTTGACAATAAAGCAGGCGAAAAAGAAATCTCTTTACAAGTGAATGTATTAAAACGTGTCTCTGTCATTGGAGATCCTGGTCGTTTGAAACAAATCTTTATTAATTTAATTAATAATGCAATCGTATACACACCGGCTGGAGGCGTTGTTTCTGTTGAATTAGCAGAAGATAAATACAATGCTTATATAAAAGTATCTGATACTGGAATTGGTATTAGTAAAGATGAAATCCCACGTATTTTTGAACGTTTTTACCGAGTGGATAAAGCGAGAAGTAGAAATACTGGTGGTACAGGTCTTGGATTATCGATTGTAAAGCATTTAGTTGAGGCACATCACGGTACAATTACTGTGGATAGTGAAGTTGGGGAAGGGACAACATTTACAGTTGTTTTACCGAAATCGGCAACTGAAAAATAGGATGAAGGATATTTACAATATATTAACAATGGCTTAATTAAATATTAATAAAGCTCTGTTAATATAATACATGAAAACCCCTTCATCCAAGGAGTAATTTTGGACGAGAATAGTTATGCTGTTCTCGTCACTTCCCTTTATGCCAATATAAGTTTGATATATATGAAAGAAAAAAACCGTTATTTTTCTTCTCTCTATTAGTCATGTTAATATAGAGAGAGGAAAGGAACGGTTTTTTTTCTATGTGAAAATCGTTTCAAATTTGTATGGGGAGGTTTCTATTGTGGAAAAAAAAGTCGTATTAGTAGATGGTAATAATATCGCGTATCGTGCTTTCTTTGCACTACCGCTTTTAAATAACGACAAAGGTATACATACGAACGCAATTTACGGTTTTACAATGATGTTAATGAGAATATTAGAGGAAGAAAAGCCAACGCATATGCTTGTTGCGTTTGATGCAGGAAAAACGACATTCCGTCATAAAACGTATAGCGAGTATAAAGGAGGACGTCAAAAGACTCCACCTGAGTTATCAGAACAATTCCCGTTTATTCGTGAGATGCTTGATGCATTTAATGTACCGCGTTATGAACTAGAAAATTATGAAGCGGATGACATTATGGGGACGTTAGCGAAAGAAGCGAGTGAGCAAGGGTTTCATGTTAAGGTTATTTCAGGAGATAAAGATTTACTTCAACTTGTTTCTGATAATACGCTTGTATGTATACCTCGAAAAGGGATTACAGAAGTAGATGAATATACGAAAGAAGCTTTATTTGAGAAATACAGTTTATCACCAAAGCAAATTATCGATATGAAAGGTTTAATGGGGGACCAGTCAGATAATATTCCGGGTGTACCAGGAGTTGGTGAAAAAACTGCAATTAAATTGTTAACGCAATTTGAAACGGTTGAAGCAGTGTATGAAAATATCGATCAAGTAAGCGGGAAGAAATTAAAAGAAAAACTAGAAGCGAATAAAGAACAAGCTCTTATGAGTAAAGATCTTGCAACTATTATTACAGATGCGCCGATTACAGTGCATGTGGATGATATGGAGTATAAAGGATATGAAGCAAGTGATGTGATTCCAATGTTCGAGAATTTAGGATTTACATCTCTTTTGAATAAATTAGGTGTTACGCCAGAAGAAACAGCTCCAGCTGAATTAGATGATATTACATTTGATATTGTGGAAGAAGTTACAGAAGAAATGCTTCAGCAAGATAGTGCACTTATTGTAGAAGTACAAGAAGATAACTATCATAAAGCGGACATTCAAGGTTTTGGTATTCAAAATGAAAATGGTTGCTACTTTATTCAGACGGACATAGCTCTTGCATCCGAGGCTTTCAAAGCATGGCTTGCAAATGGAGAAATGAGAAAGCATACATTTGATGCGAAGCGAGCTATCGTTGCACTCAAATGGAAGGGTATAGATATTCAAGGAATCGACTTTGATTTATTAATTGCTGCTTATTTACTTGATCCAGCTGATACGGATAAAGATTTCCGTACTGTAGCGAAAATGAAAGAAACGCATGCCGTGAAATCGGATGAAGAAGTTTATGGAAAAGGTGCGAAGCGTGCTGTTCCAGAGCTAGAAGTAGTAGCGGAGCATGTAGCTCGAAAAGTGCATGTATTATATGATGTAAAGCAAACGTTCTTAGAAGAATTAAAAAAGAACGAGCAATATGAATTGTTTACAGAGTTAGAATTACCACTTGCACGTGTACTAGCTGATATGGAAGTAAAAGGTGTAAAAGTTGATACGGAGCGCCTTCGTAATATGGGAGAAGAACTTGCAGGTAGATTAAAGGAAATGGAACAGGAAATTTATAAGCTTGCGGGAACAGAATTTAATATTAATTCACCGAAGCAACTTGGGGTTATTCTGTTTGAGAATTTAAACTTACCAGTTGTTAAAAAGACGAAAACAGGTTATTCTACGTCAGCTGATGTACTAGATAAACTTATGAATCATCATGAAATTATTCCAAACATTTTACATTATCGTCAGTTAGGGAAATTAAATTCAACTTACATTGAAGGTTTACTAAAAGTTGTGCATGAAGATTCATCGAAAATTCATACTCGCTTTAATCAAGTTTTAACACAAACAGGTCGATTAAGTTCAACAGATCCGAACTTGCAAAATATACCGATTCGATTAGAAGAAGGAAGAAAGATTCGTCAGGCATTTGTTCCATCAGAAGAAGGATGGATTATGTATGCGGCCGATTATTCACAAATTGAACTTCGTGTATTAGCTCATATTGCAAATGATAAAGGGCTAGTTGAAGCGTTCCAACATGATATGGATATTCATACGAAAACAGCTATGGACGTATTCGATGTTGGAAAAGATGAAGTAACTTCGAATATGAGACGACAAGCGAAAGCTGTTAACTTCGGAATTGTGTATGGTATTAGTGATTACGGTCTTTCACAAAACTTAGGAATTACAAGAAAAGCAGCAGCGGAATTTATTGAAAAGTATTTAGAAAGTTTCCCTGGTGTACAAGAATACATGGATGACATCGTAAAAGATGCGAAACAAAAAGGGTATGTGGCTACCTTATTAAATCGTCGCCGTTACATTCCGGAAATTACGAGTCGTAATTTCAATTTACGTAGCTTTGCTGAGCGTACAGCTATGAATACACCAATTCAGGGTAGTGCTGCAGATATTATAAAGATAGCTATGATTATTATGGCAGATCGTTTAGAAGAAGAAGGATTACAAGCGCGTCTTCTTCTGCAAGTACACGATGAATTAATCTTTGAAGCACCAAAAGAAGAAATTGAAAAATTAGAGAAGCTTGTACCAGAAGTAATGGAGCATGCAATTGAACTCGCAGTTCCACTGAAAGTTGATTATTCTTACGGTCCAACTTGGTACGACGCAAAATAAGGAAGTGATGAAATGCCTGAATTACCAGAGGTTGAAAACGTCAGACGGACACTCGAAAATCTTGTAACAGGAAAAACGATTGAAGATGTTATTGTTACGTATCCAAAAATAGTAAAACGACCAGATGATGCGGAAATCTTTAAAGAAATGCTCAGAGGCGAGAAAATTGAAACGATAAAGCGAAGAGGTAAGTTTTTGCTTTTATATGTAACGAATTATGTTATCGTTTCACATTTGCGTATGGAAGGAAAGTTTTTACTGCATCAAGAGGATGAGCCAATTGATAAGCATACGCACGTCCGTTTCTTATTTACAGATGGAACTGAATTACATTATAAAGATGTGAGAAAGTTTGGTACGATGCATCTCTTTAAAAAAGGTGAAGAGTTAAATCAAATGCCTCTTGTTGACTTAGGTCCAGAGCCATTTGATGCTGAATTGACACCACAGTATTTACAAGAAAAATTGCAAAAGACAAATCGTAAAATAAAAGTCGTATTATTAGATCAGCGTCTTTTAGTAGGGCTTGGAAATATATATGTAGATGAAGTTTTATTCCGTTCTCATATCCATCCAGAGCGAGAAGCTGCATCTTTAACGCAAGAAGAAATCGAAAGAATTTACGAAGCAATTGTTACAACGCTAGGCGAAGCAGTGAAGCGAGGCGGAAGCACAATTAGAACGTATATGAATTCGCAAGGGCAAATTGGTTCATTCCAAGAACTTTTAAATGTATATGGGAAAAAGGGAGAACCATGTGTAACTTGTGGCACGATATTAGAAAAAACAGTTGTTGGCGGAAGAGGGACGCATTATTGCCCAATTTGTCAGCCTAGAATATAGAAAAGAGATAACATCGGATAGGCATTTGTCATATACATACAGCAGAGCTATGTATAAGGGAGGAGCTTACCGATGTACCTTTATTTATCTCTTATTTTATTAGCTTTTACATTAAGCTTAGATAGCTGTAGTGTAGGGCTGACATATGGTTTGAGAAGCGTAAGAATTCCACTAAGATCAATTATAATTATCGGAATCTGTTCAGCGGCTGTTATGCTTGTTTCAATGGGAATTGGACATATGATTGCGAAAATATTTTCACCTGTTATCGCAACGCGTATCGGTGGGCTTGTTCTTATTGGAATAGGGATTTGGGTATTATATCAATTTTTTCGGAGTGATAAAAAGGAAGAACCGAAGCAAGAAGAGAAGGTTTGGAAACTAGAAATTGCTTCACTTGGGTTAGTAATTCAAATTTTACGGAAACCGACTGTTGCAGATTTTGATAAATCGGGAACTATTTCTGCAGGAGAAGCGCTACTTCTTGGTATCGCACTTTCCGTGGATTCGTTTGGTGCTGGAATTGGTGCATCTTTATTAGGTTATGCACCCGCTATGATGGCAATATTAGTTGCAGTTATGAGTTCTTTATTTTTGTTTATTGGAATGAAGCTGGGTACAGTTTTATCGAATATGAAATGGTTACAAAAATTTACATTCCTGCCTGGGGTATTACTCATTATTATTGGAATTTGGAAAATGTAAGTATGGGCGTGGAACATTAGTTTCGCGCCTTTTATTATGAGGAGGAGAAGTATTATGACAGTGGTAATTGGATTAACGGGAGGAATTGCAAGCGGAAAAAGTACGGTATCAGAAATGTTTCGTGGGCTAAGTATACCGGTTATTGACGCAGATGTTATTGCAAGAGAAGTTGTAGAACGAGGAAAACCAGCATATAACAAAATAGTAGAAGTATTTGGAACGGAAGTGTTACAAAAAGATGGAGAACTGGATCGGCCGAAATTAGGAAATGTTGTTTTCTATAATGAAGAAAAACGATTGCAGTTAAATAAAATTGTTCATCCTGCAGTACGTGAGGAAATGAATGCACAAAAGGAAATGTACATAAAAGAAAGTATGCAAGCGGTTGTGTTAGATATCCCTCTTTTGTTTGAAAGTAAATTAACAAGTCTCGTTGACCGCGTTTTAGTTGTAGCTGTCACGCCTGATACGCAATTAAAACGTTTAATGGAGCGAAATAATTTTTCGGAAGAAGAAGCAAAAGCACGTATACAATCGCAAATGCCGTTAGAAGAAAAAGTGAAGCATGCGGATGAAGTAATAAATAATGATGGCACAATTATAGGAACGAAAACACAATTACAGGGAATTTTAAAGAAATGGAACATTATTGACTAAAAAATTGTGAAATTAATGAAAATGCTTAGTGACATATCCCCTTTTTGTGTTATACTATTATTGGGATTGGAGATAAATAGTATAACGCATTCAAGGGGGATAACATATTATGACTCGTGTGGCAATTAATGGATTTGGACGTATTGGGAGAATGGTATTTCGTCAGGCAATAAAAGAAAGCGCATTCGAAATTGTAGCAATCAATGCAAGCTATCCATCTGAAACGTTAGCACATTTAATTAAATATGATACAGTTCACGGCAAGTTTGACGGAACAGTAGAAGCATTTGAAGATCACTTATTAGTTGATGGGAAAATGATTCGCCTTTTAAACAACCGCGATCCAAAGGAATTGCCTTGGACAGATCTAGGTGTTGAAGTTGTAATTGAAGCAACTGGTAAATTTAATTCAAAAGAAAAAGCAATTCTTCACGTTGAAGCTGGAGCGAAAAAAGTTATTTTAACAGCGCCTGGTAAAAATGAAGATGTAACAATTGTAGTTGGTGTGAACGAAGACCAATTAGATATTACAAAACATACCGTTATTTCAAATGCATCTTGTACAACAAACTGTTTAGCGCCTGTTGTGAAGGTGTTAGATGAGCAGTTTGGAATTGAAAACGGTTTAATGACGACTGTTCACGCTTATACAAATGACCAAAAAAATATTGATAACCCACATAAAGATTTAAGAAGAGCACGTGCTTGCGGACAATCAATCATTCCGACAACGACAGGTGCTGCGAAAGCGCTAGCAAAAGTTCTTCCGCATTTAAACGGAAAACTTCATGGTATGGCACTTCGTGTACCAACACCAAACGTGTCCCTTGTTGACTTAGTAGTAGATGTAAAACGTGATGTGACAGTTGAAGCTATTAACGATGCATTCAAAACGGTTGCAAACGGTGCGTTAAAAGGTATTGTAGAATTTAGCGAAGAGCCTTTAGTATCTATTGACTTTAATACAAATACACACTCAGCTATCATTGATGGCTTATCTACAATGGTAATGGGTGATCGTAAAGTAAAAGTACTTGCTTGGTATGATAACGAGTGGGGCTACTCTCGTCGTGTTGTAGATCTTGTAACGTTAGTTGTTGACGAATTAGCGAAACAAAAAAATGTGCAACATATTTAAGCGAATAAGGGAGAGGGCAAGTGAATATTGCCCTCTCTTTTTTTATTTTTTTCTGAAAAGGAAAAAAATTATATGAGTATATTTTGGAAAGTGGACATACCACGAAGCGTTGTTATTACTGTATTTGTGAATCATTTCTTTTTTTTAGGGAAAAGTAAAGAGGAAAATATGACAGAAAATCGAAAAAACTGTTGTTGCAAAATGAAAATAAACAAAGTATACTAACACTCGTAAACTTAAGAGCTGAGGTACGTAGTCACTACTTAAAGGGTTAGGACCTCTCTGGACTAACTTTCCCCCGTGGTAGTGGAGCAAGCCAAATTGCAAATTAGTTTTCAATTCGAACAGTTAGAATAAATTTACAAGGGGGAACTGTAGAATGGATACTATGGATACGATGGGTCGTCACGTGATTGCTGAACTTTGGGATTGCGATTTCGACAAGCTTAATGACATGCCGTATATTGAACAATTATTTGTGGATGCAGCACTAAGAGCTGGTGCTGAAGTGCGTGAGGTTGCTTTCCATAAATTTGCACCACAAGGTGTAAGTGGAGTAGTAATTATCTCGGAATCACATTTAACAATTCATAGCTTTCCGGAGCACGGTTACGCAAGTATTGATGTTTATACTTGTGGGGATCGTATTGATCCAAATGTTGCTGCAGAATATATTGCAGAAGGTTTAAACGCGAAAACGCGTGAGAGCATCGAGCTTCCTCGAGGCACTGGTAGCTTCGAAATTAAGCAGAGAGAAACAAAAGCTCTTTAAAAAAGAACATAATTGATTTAAAATGTAAAGAGGTGTATAATGCACCTCTTTTTTAGTTTATAAAAAAGGAAAAACATAACGTGTTCATTAGTTAGTTAAATGGAGCTCTCACACATAAGTTAGTGCTACATCTACCATCTTATTTTGTTGGGAAAATAGATGATGAAATCATGTATTTAAACTTAGAGTGGTAAGAGCATTAGAATGAGTTATATAATATTGTATATATATTTTTACGTGAATGAAGTAGAGAAAAATAAAAATTAAATTGTAAGGGAGTGAATGAATTGCGTTGTCCATCCTGTTCTCATAATGGCACAAGAGTGTTAGATTCGCGTCCGGTAGACGAAGGGCGCTCTATTCGAAGAAGGAGAGAGTGTGAAAGTTGTTTAAGTCGCTTTACGACATTTGAAAGAGTAGAAGAGTCACCTCTTATCGTTGTTAAAAAAGAAGGCACACGAGAAGAGTTTAATAAAGAAAAGATTTTACGCGGTTTAATTAAAGCATGTGAGAAAAGACCAGTATCTTTAAGACAATTAGAGGAAGTAACACAAAGTGTGGAACGTGAACTTCGTAATTTAGGTATATCAGAAGTGAAAAGTGATATGATTGGTGAAATTGTTATGGAAGAACTTCGTGATATCGATGATGTTGCTTACGTACGCTTTGCTTCTGTATATCGTCAATTTAAAGATTTAAATGTATTTATTGAAGAATTAAAAGATATACTGCAAAAAGAAAGAGAATAGAAGCTGTATTCAATTCTCTTTACATACTGTAAGTAATGAGGTAAAAGAGCTAGAAGCGTAAGCTAATAGCTCTTTTTCGCTAATAACCATTGGGGATTTTGTTCATCCCGAAATGATTATTAGCCTTCACCAATCGGGCATTTACGAGAAGGTATCTCCTACCAAACTTCCGTGCATTCGCCGAATTTTGATGTGGGAGTCTTACTGCCCGCAAATAGCGGGATAAAATATATAATGAAGATAGAACGAATGAATTAGAGGATAGATTGGATGAGAGAAAGGAAAAGCAAGAATGCAAAAACAGTCATGGATGGAGCTATTGCCGATTGATCGTTATAAAGTAAGTACGAAAGGACTACTACATAATTACGACCGAAAAGTGTTAACGATGTTGTATCAGCCGTTAATAGGTAGTAGAGCTTTTAGCTTGTACATGACGCTATGGGGGGCGTTAGAGCAAGATCGTGTATTTGGAAAAGAGAATACACATCATTCCCTTATGGTGACCATGCAAATGCAACTTCCCGAAATATATGAGGAACGAGTAAAGCTAGAGGCAATTGGGCTTTTAAAGGTATATATTAAGAAAGAAAAAGATATTCGAATGTTTATATACGAATTGCAACCACCTTTATCTCCAAAGCAGTTTTTTGATGATATTGTTTTAAGTATCTTTTTATACAATCGATTGAGTCGGACAAAATATAATCAAGTAAAACAATATTTCTTAGAAGAAGAATTTGATTTTGCTTCTTATGAAAATATTACACGTTCTTTTAATGAGGTGTTTGATTCGTTTAATCCAGGACAGCTTGAGCATGCGCAAGAAGAACTCCGTATTCCAAAAGCGACAATGATGCCAAATAATGAAAAGGGAGATGCTCCTAAAGTTTGGAACGATTTCTTTGATTTCTCCTTATTTGTAGACGGATTGTCCGCTCTTGTTCCTAAAAAGGCGATTACAGATCAAGTGCGAGAATGTGTCATTACACTTGCTTACGTGTATGGTGTGGATGTGTTATCGATGCAAAATATCGTTCTTGGTGCGGTGACAGAGATGCAAACAATTGATATGGAAAGGCTTAGAAAAGGAGCGCGCGATTGGTACCAATTCGAAAATGGTCAAGCGTTACCAATATTAAGTGAAAGAGTACAGCCACACGCTGCACGTACGATGAAAGAGAAAGAGCCTTCATCGCAAGAAGAGATGCTTATAAAACAATTAGAAGAAATCTCACCAAAACAACTATTGAAAGAGATTTCTGGTGGTGCAGAGGCGACGAAAGCGGACTTGCAAATTGTTGAGGATGTTATGATCAATCAAAAATTAACGCCAGGAGTTGTGAATGTACTTATTTATTACGTTATGCTACGCTCAGATATGAAGCTTGCGAAAACGTATGTGGAGAAGATTGCTGGGCATTGGGCTCGTAAAAAGGTCGGTACAGTAGCTGAAGCAATGGCGCTAGCAAAAGAAGAAAACCGTCAATACCAAGAATGGGCTGAGACGAAGAAAAAAGGTCGTACAGCGAAGAAAACAGTACGAAAAGAAATGGTACCAGATTGGTTGAAAGAAGAGCCGAAAGAAAAAGAAACTGTGAAAAATGATGTAGGTGCGGAAAAAGATACAAGTACGTTAGAAGATGAACGAAAACGACTAGAAGAAGTGTTGAAAAAATATAAGCGTGATTAATAGAAGAGAATGAACGCTCTTTGAGGTGAGAAAATGGAGCATATTCAAAATTCATTTACAAAATTAATGGAAAATGAAAATTTTAAAAACAGATATGAAGTATTAAAGGCGGAAGTGATGGCACATCCGCGTGTGAAAGAATTTATAGACGAGCATAAAGGCGAAGTAACAACTTCTATGATTGAGCGCAGTCTTGTGAAGTTATATGAATATATTGGACAATGTGTAGGTTGTTCAGATTGTCCGGATCTAGGGACATGTAAAAATATGCTGCAAGGATATGAGCCGAAGCTCGTTATCCAAGGTAAGATGATTGATATTCAATACGATCGTTGCATTAGAAAAGTAGCATATGATGAGAGAAAAAAATATGAAAAACTCGTTCAAAGTGTATATATGCCAACGGATATTTTACAGGCGACTATGGAAAATTTAGACCCTTCAGAGTTAAATGCACGTATTGATGCAATTGGTGCAGCGAATGAATTTTTAAGCACATATGAACCGGGTAAAAAAGTACAGGGACTATATCTTTACGGTAAATTTGGTGTAGGGAAAACATATCTTTTAGGGGCGATTGCGAATGAGCTTGCTCGAAAGAAAATAAGTTCCATGCTCGTATACTTCCCAGAATTTTTACGTGAAATTAAAAGTTCGATTCAAGATAATTCAATTGGAGAAAAGATTGATGCGGTTAAACGGGTACAAGTTTTAATGTTAGATGATATCGGAGCGGAAGCGATGTCTAGTTTCGTACGTGACGATGTACTCGGTGCAATCTTACAATTCCGTATGCTAGAAAACTTACCAACGTTCTTTACGTCTAATTTTGATTTCAAACAGTTGGAACATCACTTAACGTATACACAGCGCGGTGAAGCAGAAGAAATGAAAGCGGCCCGTATTATGGAACGAATTAAATATTTAGCGAAACCAATTACAATCGGTGGGAAAAACCGCCGTCATAAGTAAAGAGCAAGCTGAGAAGCTTGTTCTTTTTTTGTTTTGAATGCTTTTCAGCGTAGTCGAATTGTAAAACGAACAGTTCTTATTGAAAATTCATAGTAGCTTGTATCATTTTTTTCTCCCTCCCTTAATATATATAAAATTAGCAAGCCATATCGAGTGGATTTTCTAACGAAAGGAAATGCAATTCTACTAAGAGTGAACTTCCACGGGCCAAACTCTTATAGGATTTGTAACGTATAGATACAATCCTTTAGAGCGGGGATAAAAGGGGGGACAAAAGTGATTGAAATTTGCTTCGAAGAAAAAAATGATGCTATGTACGTATATAAACAACTACTGAAAAGGGCGGAAGTGTTATATAAAGAAACGAGTGTGTATTTACAGGAACAAAAAGTTGTAATTCACATACCAGTATGTGAATCACACTATATTGAAAAGATTTTATTGCCAGTCATGGTATATTTCATTGTGAATGTGAAACAAAATGAGTGGATTTATACAATTTTAAAAGAAAAGTTTTTTTATGAAGAACAAGAAGAGTGTCATCAAATATTGCATATAGCACAAGAAGTTTTAAAGGGAAGAAGAAATGGGGTTGCTCGTGAGTTAACACGTTACACATTTGAATCGTATATTAAGTCTTCTTTAAATAATTGGCTTTGTGATCCGCTCTCATTCTCGTTTTCATCATATGTTCGTTTTCGTCTTCGTACATATAGGGAAATGGTAGCTAAGCTTACTGAAGTGGCAATTGATGAGTATAAGATGGAACAAGAATATCAAATGTTCATTGAGACGCTCCGGCAACAAGTTAGTAATCGAAAGTCACGTTTGTCCTGTATGCATCTTATTTTTGATGAAAGTTTTATTTTCTATGATGATAAAGGTAGGCGTTTAAAACAGGAGAAATTGGTCCAATATATAGATGAAGATTTGCTAAAGCAAAAAGATGTATATATTGATACAAAAGTAATTGCACCACTTCTTTCTATTTCACCGAAAAAAATCTATTTGTATACGAAAGAACAAGACCATAATATGATTATTACTTTGCGAAACGTATTTCAAGAACGGATACAAATACACGGATTACATGAGTTTGAACGCAATGTGAAAAATTTAAAAAATAAAGGTAACGCCCTTGATTTTCTAAGTTTTTGAGCATATAATTACCTACATAAATGAAATATATTGAAATGTCATGATGAGGACATGAGTAGTTTTCTACGATTTTCAGAGAGGGAAGCCTTAGGGTGTGAGCTTCCTAGTACGGGATTATTACTTACCACCTCTAAACTTTAGCAGTGAACGATTTTTTTAGTAATTGCTAACGGACAACACCGTTATGTTGAACTTGAGCAATTAACAATCATGTTAATTGGAACAAGGGTGGAACCACGAATTCAACACTCGTCCCTTTTTACGGGATGAGTGTTTTTTATTTTGAGAAAAAGAGGAGTGACCAGTGATGGCAGATGTAGTTAAAATTACTTTCCCTGATGGAGCTGTGAAGGAGTTTCCAAAAGGCGTAACAACTGAAGAAATCGCAGCTTCTATTAGCCCAGGCTTAAAGAAAAAAGCTGTAGCTGGAAAATTAAACGATGAGATGATCGATCTTGTTACACCAATCGAAGAAGATGGTGCAGTTTCTATTATTACATTAGATTCAGAAGATGGCTTATACATTTTACGCCATTCAACAGCCCACCTTTTAGCACAAGCGTTAAAACGTTTATATAAAGATGCTAAGCTTGAGCTTGGCATTGGTCCAGTAATTGAAAATGGCTTCTACTACGATATTGATATGGAAGAAGCAATTACAGTTGAAGACTTCAAGAAAATCGAAAAAGAAATGCAAAAAATTGTGAACGAGAACTTAGAAATCGTTCGTCATGAAGTACCACGTGCAGAAGCACTTCGTCGTTTTGAAGAAATCGGCGATGAGTTAAAATTAGATTTAATTAACGATCTTCCAGAAGATGCAGTTATTTCAATCTATGAGCAAGGCGAATTCTTCGACCTTTGCCGCGGTGTTCACCTTCCATCTACAGGAAAAATTAAAGTGTTTAAATTATTAAGCGTTGCAGGTGCTTACTGGCGCGGCGATAGCAATAATAAAATGCTACAACGTATTTACGGTACTGCATTTGTTAAGAAAGCAGAATTAGATGAGCATTTACGTATGCTTGAAGAAGCGAAAGAGCGCGATCACCGTAAATTAGGTAAAGAATTAAAATTATTTACTAATAGCCAAAAAGTAGGACAAGGTTTACCACTTTGGTTACCAAAAGGTGCAACGATCCGTCGTATTATCGAGCGTTACATTGTTGATAAAGAAGCAAGCTTAGGCTATGATCACGTATACACTCCAGTACTAGGAAGCAGAGAGCTATATGAAACTTCTGGTCACTGGAATCACTACCGTGATGGTATGTTCCCATCAATGGAAATGGATAATGAAGAGTTAGTTCTTCGTCCAATGAACTGCCCTCACCACATGATGGTTTATAAAAACGATATTCACAGCTACCGTGAATTACCAATCCGTATTGCGGAACTTGGAACAATGCACCGCTATGAAATGTCAGGTGCGTTATCTGGATTACAACGTGTACGCGGAATGACTTTAAACGATGCGCACATTTTCGTACGCCCAGATCAAATTAAAGAAGAGTTAAAACGTGTTGTAAACTTAACTCTAGAAGTGTACAAAGATTTCGGTTTAGAGAACTATTCATTCCGTCTATCTTATCGTGACCCAGCAGATACTAAAAAGTACTATGCTGATGATGAGATGTGGGAAAAAGCACAAGGTATGTTAAAAGAAGCTATGGATGAAATGGGTCTTGATTACTACGAAGCTGAAGGTGAAGCGGCGTTCTACGGTCCAAAACTTGACGTTCAAGTTCGTACTGCTCTTGGAAAAGACGAAACACTTTCAACTGTACAATTAGACTTCTTACTTCCAGAACGCTTTGAATTAGCTTACGTTGGTGAAGATGGAAAACAACATCGTCCAGTTGTAATTCACCGTGGTGTTGTATCAACTATGGAACGTTTCGTAGCATTCTTAATTGAAGAATACAAAGGTGCATTCCCAACTTGGTTAGCTCCAGTTCAAGCGCAAGTAATTCCAGTTTCTCCGCAAGTGCATTTAGACTATGCGAAGAAAGTACAAGATGAATTGCGCCGTGCTGGTATTCGTGTTGAATTAGATACTCGCGAAGAGAAAATTGGTTACAAAATTCGTGAAGCACAAATGCAAAAAATTCCGTACATGCTTGTAGTAGGTGACAATGAAGTAACTGAAAATGGCGTAAACGTACGTAAATATGGTGAACAAAAATCAGAAACAATCGCATTAGATGCTTTTGTTGACATGATTAAAGTAGAAGGAAAACGATAAGAAAGAGCCGCGGTATATCGCGGCTTTTCTTTTTAATATAAAAGAGAAAAACTAGAAAAAATAACCATGTAACTCTTATCATAAAAAAGTATTGCATGTATGCTAGTTGTTTGTTACAATATTTCTTGTTGTTAGTAAAACACATCGCGTCTTCTTGACAGACGTCATGTCCTATGATAAACTCATCAAGGATAATAGAATATTGTTTTGTGGAACAAGTAGAAGCACCCGCTTCTCACCTGATGGACGCATTCGCAGTTAGCAGGTAAATGTATTTCTTACTTAAGATTTTACAAGTGTGGGTGTCGTATGCCCGCACTTTTTTTGTCGGGTTCTATGACTACAAAATATGTTCTGAGAAAACCTTGGAGGTGGCTTACTATTAGCAAGGATATGATGATTAACGAGCAAATTCGTGCACGTGAAGTACGTTTAGTTGGCGCAAATGGCGATCAACTTGGAATCAAGTCTCGTAATGACGCTTTAGACTTAGCTGCAAATCTTAATCTTGATTTAGTATTAGTTGCTCCAAATGCGAAACCGCCAGTATGCCGCATTATGGACTACGGTAAATTCCGCTTTGAGCAACAGAAGAAAGAAAAAGAACAGCGCAAAAATCAAAAAGTAATTAGCATGAAGGAAGTTCGTTTAAGTCCAACAATTGATGAACACGACTTTAACACAAAACTTCGTAATGCTATCAAGTTTTTAGAGAAAGGCGACAAGGTTAAAGCGTCAATTCGCTTTAAAGGACGTGCCATTACTCATAAAGAAATCGGTCAACGTGTTTTAGATCGCTTCTCAGAAGCTTGTGCTGAAGTTAGTACAATTGAATCTAAGCCTAAAATGGAAGGACGTAGTATGTTCTTAGTTTTAGCACCGAAAAACGATAAGTAATAGATAGAGGAGGAAATACCTATGCCTAAACAAAAAACTCATCGCGGCGCTGCAAAGCGTTTCAAAAAGACTGGATCAGGTAAACTGAAACGTTCTCACGCTTACACAAGCCATTTATTCGCTAACAAATCTACAAAAGCTAAACGTAAACTACGTAAAGCTGGTGTAGTAAGCGCTGGTGACTTCAAACGCATTCGTCAAATGCTTGACAACTTAAAATAAGTTCGGCTGATATATAGAACAATTAGGAGGTAATATTATGCCAAGAGTAAAAGGTGGTACAGTTACTCGTCAACGTCGTAAAAAAGTTATAAAATTAGCAAAAGGTTACTACGGTTCTAAAAATACATTATTCAAGGTTGCTAACCAACAGGTTATGAAATCTTTAATGTATGCATTCCGTGACCGTCGTCAAAAGAAACGTGACTTCCGTAAATTATGGATCACACGTATCAACGCAGCAGCTCGTATGAATGGTCTTTCTTACAGCCGCTTAATGCACGGTTTAAAAAATGCTGGCATCGAAGTTAACCGCAAGATGCTTGCTGACTTAGCTGTTCATGACGAAAAAGCTTTCGCTGAATTAGCAACAGTTGCAAAAAACAACATTAACTAATTAATTAGTTGAAACCTTAGAAGAATTTTCTTCTAAGGTTTTTTGTTTGTTTTCAAAGAGAAGTTTGAAGTGAATGAAGCTCTAAAGATTTATGGACGCATCGTTATCGATATGACAAAATCAACATAAAAACTATAGCGATATAGAAGAATATGCATATGAAGTCAGGAGAATTCTCCTGGCTTTTTTCAATTATGCTCGTTTGGAAAGAAGAGTATCTTTCCTAGCCGAAACGACACTGCTATAATGGAAAGATGATATGGAACTTTCATCAGATGAACAATATACGAGCGATGACTGAAACGTATTTGTAAATTAAGGACAAGCTATTTTATAAAGAGGTAGATAGCTGACTTATTCATAAGAACTGAAACATAATAATGAACTTTGAGATGAAACAACATTGTTGCATAAAATGCGATGTTGGAGGAGGACAATAGAATGGACTTACTACAACTATTTAAATTACAAAAAGAATTAGATGACCGTATTGCAAAAGAACATGACTTACAACCGAAAAAGTTGTTAAAAGAAAAAATGCTAGCTCTTCTTGTAGAAATTGGAGAACTTGCAAATGAAACACGCTGTTTTAAATATTGGAGCAATAAACCAGCATCAGAACGTGAAGTAATATTAGAAGAATACGTAGATGGTTTGCATTTTATTTTATCAATCGGAATCGATTTAGGTATTGATAAAAACTTCCTATTCTATAAATGTGCACAAACGAATAAAACACAAGTGGAAATTTTCTTAGACACATATGCGAAAGTAATTCGTTTTACAGATCAACCATCTATCACGAACTATATTGAATTATTTACAAGCTATCTTCGACTTGGACAAGCACTTGAATTTGGACAAGAAGAAATTGAAAAAGCGTATTTAGATAAAAATGAAGTAAATCATCAGCGTCAAACACAAGGATACTAATTTAATTTTTGAATATTTCAATTTCCTTTTGTATAATAAGGTGACTGAAGAAAAAGGAGGGTGTTGGCAATGACAAAATTAGACGCGACATTGACAATGCTAAAAGAGTTAACAGATGCACGTGGTATTGCTGGTAACGAGCGTGAACCACGTGAAGTAATGAAGAAATATATTGAGCCGTTTGCGGACGAACTTTCTACTGATAATTTAGGAAGTTTAGTCGCGAAAAAAGTTGGGGAAGAAAACGGCCCGAAAATTATGGTTGCAGGTCATTTAGATGAAGTTGGCTTTATGATTACGCAAATTGATGACAAAGGCTTCCTTCGTTTTCAAACAGTTGGTGGCTGGTGGTCACAAGTTATGCTTGCACAGCGCGTGACAATTGTAACGCGTAAAGGAGATGTAACAGGTGTAATTGGTTCAAAACCACCACACATTTTACCTCCAGAAGCTCGTAAAAAGCCAGTTGATATTAAAGACATGTTTATCGATATTGGTGCTTCTAGCCAAGAAGAGGCAATGGAGTGGGGCGTACGACCAGGAGATCAAGTTGTACCTTACTTTGAATTCCAAGTGATGAAGAATGAAAAAATGTTACTTGCAAAAGCATGGGATAACCGAATCGGTTGTGCGATTGCAATTGACGTATTAAAACAATTAAAAGATGAAAAACATCCAAACGTTGTATACGGCGTTGGAACTGTACAAGAAGAGGTTGGTCTTCGTGGTGCAAAAACATCTGCGAATTATATCAAACCAGATATCGCGTTCGCAGTAGATGTTGGTATCGCTGGAGATACACCGGGTGTAACGTCAAAAGAAGCGCAAAGTAAAATGGGCGATGGACCGCAGATTATTTTATATGATGCTTCTGTTATTGGACATACAGGTTTACGTGATTTCGTAGTTGATGTTGCTGACGAACTACAAATTCCATACCAATATGATTCAGTAGCTGGCGGGGGAACAGATGCAGGTGCGATTCACATTTCTGTAAATGGTATTCCGTCTATGGCAATTACGATTGCGACACGCTACATCCATTCGCATGCGGCAATGTTACACCGTGATGATTATGAAAATGCAGTGAAGTTAATTGTAGAAGTTATTAAACGTCTTGATAAAGAGGCTGTACATAACATTACATTTAATTAATAGAAAAAAGCGAAGGAGGATCTCCTTCGCTTTTTTATGTGTTAAAAAGGTCTTTCTAATCCTGCGGCAGTATGGGCCCCTAAAATAATTAAACGAGTTAATTGCATGGCCATAAAATGCGGGGTATATATCATCCCTCTTTTTAACCATGACATAATCATCCCGATGTGAGCCCCTGTCACATAACTAATTAGAATATCACGAGGAACCATAAGATCTTTATCATCTGGTTGTGAAATTGATAAGCTTAATGTTAAATGCGTTTGTATTGTTTTCATCATGTTATAAGAGTAGTTTCCTGCAGCTTTATCCCCGAGCATAACATTATAGAAGTTCACGTTTTCTGCGATGTGTTCGAACAGAGCCAAAAATGTTGGATGTGGTGAATCGAATGTAAGTTGAAAATCCTCTTTATTTTTATTTTTCGGTTTGATTACTTCTGCTAGCTTCTCTAACATTTCTTCAATGCTTTTGTCTAATAAGTCGTATTTATCATGGTAATGGCTATAAAATGTAGCGCGATTTACAGGAGCGCGTTCTGCGATATGTTGAACAGTTACATTTTCAAACCCTTTTTCGCCTACTAAAGCGACAAAAGCATCCTGTATGAGTTGTCTCGTCCGCTTTACACGTGGATCATTTGTATTTTTAATAGACATTTTACTTCTCCTCGTTTCATTTTATACACTTAAACAACAAATCGGTATTATATTGTTGTTTAAGCGACATTTCATACTTAAATTGTCGGTTGTAGATTCGAAATAATTATTTATAATTATAAACGATAGTCCTTTAGAAATCAGCACCACTCGCAGGTAGACGAAATCCGGTTTATGCTGCTGAAGGTGTGCTTTTTTTGTTTAAAGGTTAATATAATTAACAATTAAACAGTATAAACAATAAGGATGTAAATAGTTTAGAAAAAAATTATATGCGATATAAGGAGAGGAATGCAATGAATCAGTTTCGAAGAATGGTGATTATCAACATTATCACATTAATTGTACTAGTTGGCGGCGGCATTGGCGGTTATTACTATTACAATCAAGCGGAAAACTATTTAAAAACAGAAAATGCAAAAATTGATGGAAAGGTAATTCCAATTGCTTCACCAGCAGCAGGTAAATTGACTGACTGGAAAGCTGAAGTAGGAAAAAACTACAATGAGAACGATAAATTAGGTGCTGTCACTGTAGCTGGAGCAAATGGGGAGCAAACAGTAGACGTAACAATTCCGCAAAACGCGACAGTTGTACAATCAAACGCAACGACAAATGCTTTCGTTGGAGCTGGTAGCCCAATTGCTTATGCATTTGATATGAACAATTTATGGGTAACAGCAAACATTGAAGAAACAGATGTTGACGATGTGCAAAAAGGTCAAGATGTAGACGTGTATGTAGATGCATACCCAGACACGACGTTATCAGGAAAAGTAGAGCAAGTTGGATTAACAACAGCGAATACATTCTCTATGTTACCATCAAGCAACGCAACAGCGAACTATACGAAAGTAACACAAGTGGTACCAGTTAAAATTTCTTTAGATCATAGTAAATCAGTAAATATTGTTCCTGGCATGAATGTGACAGTTCGTATTCATAAGTAAGGGGGAGATGAGATGTCCTCAATTGCAATTGCAGGATATGCACTATTTTGTATAATCGTCTTCTTCCTTGTAAATCGTCTTTTACGAAAGAAAAAAACGAACGTGGGAGAAGAACAAGTCCCAGCCGTAAGTAAAATAGAAGTAAGTAAGGTAGAAACAGAAGAAAAAGAAATTGAACGAAAGCAAGAAACAGAAATTTCTAATGTAGTTGAGTTAGAAACAGGTAAGCAAGAAGAAGTAAAACAAGAAAAAGAAATGCCGAAAAAACAAACGTCTATGCCTATAGAGAATGTGAACGTAAAAGCAGTTGTGACAGTATTAATTCTCGGGATGTTCGTTTCTATTTTAAACCAAACGATCATTAACGTTGCATTGCCTCCGTTAATGAATGAATTTAATGTATCAACTTCAACAGCACAATGGTTAATTACAGGCTTCATGCTTGTAAATGGTATTTTAGTACCGATTAGTGCCTTTTTAGTTTCACGATTTACGTATCGTAAATTGTTCGTAGCGGCAATGTTATTCTTCACGGTAGGATCTATCATTTGTGCTACTTCAGGAAACTTTACAATGATGATGACGGGCCGAGTGATTCAAGCGGTTGGAGCGGGTATTTTAATGCCGGTTGGTATGAATATTTTCATGACATTATTCCCGCCTCATAAGCGAGGAGCAGCTATGGGATTACTAGGGGTAGCGATGATTTTAGCACCAGCTATCGGACCAACTGTAACAGGATGGGTAATTGAAAACTATAGCTGGAACTTAATGTTCTACGGAATGTTTGTGATTGGTTTAATTATTACTTTCCTATCTTTAAAATTCTTTACACTAGCTCAGCCGGTATCTAACACAAAGCTAGATGTATTCGGTGTTATTAGTTCAAGTATTGGACTAGGTAGCTTATTGTATGGATTTAGTGAAGCGGGAAATAATAGCTGGACTAGTGCAGAGGTTGTGATATCACTTATCATTGGTGTAGTAGGTATTGCAGTATTTATTTGGAGAGAGCTAACAACGGACAATAAAATGCTTGATTTACAAGTGTTTAAATATCCAGTATTTACTTTTACTTTAGTAATTAACGCAATCGTAACGATGGCATTATTCGGAGGTATGCTATTACTTCCAGTATATCTACAAAATATTCGTGGCTTTACGCCAATTGAATCTGGTTTACTACTTCTTCCAGGATCATTAATTATGGGGATCATGGGACCAGTAGCAGGTAAATTATTCGATAAATATGGCATTCGTCCATTAGCGATAATTGGATTGGCAATTACAACTTATGCGACATATGAATTTACAAAATTATCGATGGATACACCGTATAGCGTTATTATGACGGATTATATTATACGTTCAATTGGTATGTCATTCATTATGATGCCAATTATGACAGCTGGTATGAACGCGCTGCCGATGAAATTAATTTCTCACGGTACAGCAACGCAAAATACGTCAAGACAAGTAGCTGGTTCAATTGGAACAGCGATCTTAATCACACTTATGACGCAACAAACGACTGCTCACGTAGCGGATTATGGCAACATGTTAACAACGTCAAATCCAATTTTAGTTGATAAAGTACATGGTATGGGTCAAAGCTTAGCGGCTTTAGCTGGATCAGCTCAAGCGGGAGATGCGATGAGCACGCAACTATTATTCGGACAAATCTCAAAGCTATCTGCAATTAACGGTATTAACGACGCCTTCTTAATTGCAACAATACTCGCAGGTATTGCTTGGGTGTTATCGTTCTTCTTGCCATCAGGCAATAAACCAAATAGAAAAGCAGGGAATTAATTTCCCTGCTTTTTTGTGTTTTTTATGTAGTTAGATATAAAAGATGATAACTAGTTACAGAGCATAATCCTGTTATAACCAAAATCGTCCCCATAGAAGGAATACTTGATATTTGTCTGCCACTTATAATAGCTACTAGTCCAGCTAATGAGAAGAAGCACCAATATAAAGTTCCCGAAATTGGAACCATTCCCTCTAAATCTATTCCATAACCTATACAAATGATAGGAACAACGATAAGTGATTTTCAATATTTAATTCCGGCAGCAATTAAATAAATGCCAACGATGCATTCACATAATAACAAAATAGGGGCTAAGATAAGCCAAATAAATAAACCGGTAGATTCCATATGTAATAACTCCTTAATGAATAAAATATGAATCAGGCATGGACAATAGCTGCAAACAGTCCTATTGAGAAAATAATGAGTCCCATGTTGCGTATACTCTTAATTTTTGAATGTACCCCATTCAATCCTGCTAATAAACCAGCTAGAGAGAAAAGCATCCAATATAGTACAGGTGGAATGTGAAGAACGTTCTCTCCATTGATACCTTTGTTAAAAAAAAGTAAAAGGCATTATAACGAATGAAAAGCAAATAATTCCCATTAAGGTAACAAGTAATTTCCGATGTTTAATTTCTGTTACCATTAAAAAATACCACCAGCAATCCCGCATAGTAAGAGAAGTGGCGTAAAAAGCATCCAAATAATACTGAACATATGTAAACTCTTTTATGTGAATTAAGTTATATTTTACTACATGAGGTTTATTTTGGATTTTATTAATAAAATCGAAAAATAGTTATTGGCGATTTGAAAAGCTAGAGGATAGTATAACGAAAATTATACTGACGCCTGTCCTAACTTCTGGTGAAGAGGGGGAAAAGAAAACGAATTATCGAAAAGTGCTAACAGAAGAGGAGTTTGAAGTTGTTATAAAAGAGTGAAAGAGGTATCGTGATGATACCTCTTTTTAACTTAAGAATGCTAACATATTATTCATAATATGAAATAACATAGCTGGAATAATGGATTTTGTTTTTTTGCATAAAATAGCCATTAATAATCCCATGAAGAAAGTAATTACCATTACCCCAAGTGAGTATGTATGAGCGATACCGAAGAAGAAGCTTGTTATGATGGCTGCAATCCAAAATGGAAAGCGCTCTGAGAAGAAGCGAAGTATAAAGCCACGGAAAATAAGCTCTTCAAAAATTGGTGTAAGTATAGCGAAACCGAGAAGTAATAATATTTGATATTGCTTAAAAACGTCTAAGTTTAATGCGGAAGATTGCTGCTTTGTTGCGTCTTGGAACATATAATTTAACAAGATGTAATTGATTAAAATGTTTATAGCGAAGAAAAGAAGTAAGTATACGTATGTACGCCATTCTTTAAGTGCTTTAAAGTTAAATGATTGTAGTAGTAATTTTTTTGCGGGTTCGAATTTAAAAATGAAGAATAACAACACGGCTAGTTGTAATACGATACTTGCAGTATTTGCGATAGATTCATACAGGGCGATTTGTTTTTTATCTGTAAGACCAGCTGTATAAATTGTTAAGGGCATTGCGAGGAACACAGTAATGAGTCCAGTTCCGAAAAAAGCGAATAAAATGGAGCTAATAAATTGTCCCCATGACATAGAGTATTTCTGTTCATTAGAAAGTTGTATAGCAGGTTGCATTTGTGAAACCACCTCTTTATATTTATATATTTAATTATAAAGTGTTTTATTTTTATATGTAACATTTAAATATTACATATAAAGTGAAACTTTAATCAGTGGGGAGGTTTATCCCACACTGATTATTAGTTGAACCAATCGGGCTTTTACGGGCAGTTGATTCCCCTACCTAATTTCTTTATTTCCGCTGAATTTTGAGGTGGGGGTCTTACTGCCCGTTAATGCGGGGTAAAGGTGTATTTTCCATAAAATAATAAAAGAGGTATCACCCTATAGTGATGCCTCTTTCTCATTGATAACTATGTTCTGCCTTGTTATTTGATTTTGATTGCTCTATTTGCAATTCACGCTCTACCAATCGATCTAACTGCTGAATTGCTTTTAGTGCTTTTTCATAAGAGATAGTTCGATAGTGGTGTGCGCCGCCTGGTTCTTCGTCTGCTTCATCTGCCCACTTAATAATGTTTTGTAGAGGTGTTCTTTCAAGTGATTGTTCTACTAGGAAAGAATCAGTATGCAATAGAATTGCAACAGAAATTTCTTTGGCTTGCTTCGGATGTTCGCCTAATCGGATTAATAACTTATGAGCTCTTTCCGCTCCTTTAATTGCATGTATATCATTCTTTTTATATAGGTCATAGTCCCATTCGCCGCCTGTGTACCATGTATGATGTCCGATATCGTGAAGGAAACCGGCTTTTGTCGCAGCATCGACTGAGGCGTGATGCTTTTTGGCTAAGTGAAACGCATGGTAAGCGACAGCAATCGCGTGGACCATTCCAGAACGATTTATGTATTTTTGGGTAATGTGGTGTTTAAAAATTTGTTCAAGCGTAATACGATGCATAAAACATTCACTCCTTTTATCTAATGGTGTCTGTGAAGAAAATCGATCGGTTTAAATGTATTTTGAACATTGTACTCCATCCGGGTAGCGTTAGTAAAGTAGAAATGTTTAGGAGAAGAAAAAAATTTTCGCAAAAAAATCACCTTGGCTTATGCGAAGGTGATTTTCAAATTGCTTATTTTTTTAATCCTTGCTCTAGCGTTTCTAACATTTCGTGCTTTTCATTTTCATCAGCGTTTTTCCAAATGACTTCGAATAAAACACCAAGACCTGGAAGCATTTTTTCTTCACCGCTTTGAATTGCATCGACAATCGTTTCTTGTAATTGATCTTGTGAATTTCCAGATACATTCGCTAATACAGCACCACGTAAATTAAAACTCATTGCTTTCACCTCTTCTTCAGAATTGAAACTGACGTTAGTTTTTGTTCTTTTTTATGTAAATATGTATGAAAAATAGGCTATAATGATAAGACAAGAAGAGAGGGAAATACATATTATGAAAAACATTGATTCAGTACAAAATCCGCGTGTGAAGCAGTGGAAAAAGCTGCAAACGAAAAAAGAACGCGATAAAAAAGGGTTGTTCTTTGTTGAAGGATTCCACTTAGTGGAGGAAGCTTTAAAGGCAGGAGTTGTAACAGAACTTATCGTTTCAGATCAAACAGACCTTCCGAAAGATTGGACAGTGAATGATGTTGAAATGTATATCGTGCCTGAAGCGATTGTAAAAATACTTCGTGAAACAGAAACGACACAAGGTGTATTTGCTGTCTGTGAAAAGCATGAGAAAGAAGTAGCTCTTACTGATGGGAAATTTCTTTTATTAGACGGCCTTCAAGACCCAGGTAATTTAGGAACGATTATTCGTACAGCTGATGCAGCTGGTATTCATGCCGTTGTGCTTGGAGAAGGTTGTGTTGATGTTTACAATAGTAAAGTACTGCGCTCTACACAAGGTTCTATTTTCCACTTACCGATTGTAAAAGGGAATTTAGAAGAATGGGTAGACAAGTTAAAAGAAAATAGTGTTCCTGTATATGGAACAGCTCTTGAAAATGGAGCTCCTTACGGTGAAGTAACACCAGCCGGAAGTTTTGCATTAATTGTAGGGAATGAAGGAAGCGGCGTACGCCAAGAAATTCTTGCGAAAACGGATCAAAACTTGTATATTCCGATTTATGGCGGGGCAGAATCATTAAATGTTGCGGTTGCAGCAGGGATTTTAACGTATTATTTACAAAGCCCGGTTGCGAACAAATAAAAAACTTCTTATAATAAGTTGAAGTACATGTTCGTAATGAACATATAATAAAAGTTAAATAACGAAAAACGTTGATAGAGAAGAGTAGCTGACAAAATCGCCATATAGGGAGAGAATGCCGTAGACTGAAAGCATTCTTATGGTAGACGGAAGTGAATTCACCTCTGGAGTTGACGCCAGGACCATGTATATGTAAAGGCGTTCCGGTCAGAATTGATCGTTATAACTAATGAGTGGGCAGACTTGTTCTGTCAATTTAGGGTGGTACCGCGAATTTACCTCGTCCCTTTTTGGGAGCGAGGTTTTTTTATTTTTAAAATTAGGAGGGTTCCAAATGGAAGCACGTTTAAAAGAGCTAAAGCAAAAAGCGTTAGAGCTTATTGAAGAAGCGAAAGAGCTAAAGGGCTTAAATGACGTACGCGTAGCGTATTTAGGGAAAAAAGGCCCAATTACAGAAGTATTACGCGGCATGGGAAAATTATCAGCGGAAGAGCGTCCACGTATGGGAGCATTAGTAAACGAAGTACGTGAAGCGATTCAAACGCGTCTAGATGACAAAATTGGTAACTTAGAAAAAGCAGTAATTGAAGCGAAATTAGCTACTGAAACAATTGATGTTACCTTGCCAGGTCGTCCTGTTGAAACAGGTTGTCACCATCCGTTAACAGCTGTTGTTGAACAAATTGAAGATGTATTCATCGGTATGGGTTATGAAGTAGCTGAAGGAACAGAAGTAGAAAAAGACTACTACAACTTCGAAGCATTAAACTTACCGAAAGATCATCCAGCACGTGATATGCAAGATACATTCTACATTACAGAAGAAACGTTACTACGTACGCATACATCTTCTGTGCAAGCACGCACGATGGAAAATAACAAAGAAAAAGGCCCAATCAAAATTATTTGTCCTGGTAAAGTGTATCGCCGCGATGACGATGATGCGACGCATTCACACCAATTCATGCAAATTGAAGGTCTTGTAATTGATAAAAACATTCGCATGAGTGACTTAAAAGGTACACTGCAAGTATTCGTGAAAAAGATGTTCGGTGAAGACCGTGAAATCCGTCTTCGTCCAAGTTTCTTCCCATTCACAGAGCCATCTGTAGAGATGGATATTTCGTGTATGATGTGTCACGGTAAAGGTTGTGGCACTTGTAAAGGAACTGGCTGGATTGAAATTCTAGGCGCAGGTATGGTTCACCCGAACGTACTTGAAATGGCTGGTTATGATTCAAAAGAATATCAAGGTTTCGCATTCGGTATGGGCGCAGAGCGTATCGCAATGTTGAAATACGGCGTAGATGACATTCGTCATTTCTATACAAATGATGTACGTTTCTTACAACAATTCAAACGAGCGTAAGGGAAGGAGAGGATAAGTATGTTCGTATCATATCGTTGGTTACAAGAGTATGTAGATATTAAAGATGTAACAGCACAGGAACTAGCAGACAAAATCACGAAAAGTGGTATTGAAGTAGAAGGTGTTGAAGTATTAAATAAAGGTGTAAAAGGTGTTGTAGTTGGTCACGTATTAGAGTGTGAAAAACACCCAGAAGCTGATAAGTTAAGCAAATGCTTAATCGATATCGGTGAAGAAGAACCAGTTCAAATTATTTGTGGTGCTGCTAACATTGCAAAAGGTTTAAAAGTACCAGTTGCAAAAGTTGGCGCTGTACTTCCTGGTAACTTCAAAATTAAAAAAGCAAAACTACGCGGTGAAGCTTCTCACGGTATGGTTTGTGCTCTTCAAGAGCTTGGCATTGATGGAAAGTTAGTTTCAAAAGAATACGCAGATGGTATCTTCATCTTCCCAAGTGACGCTGAAGTTGGTGCAGATGCACTTGAAATTTTAAACTTACATGATGAAGTACTTGAGCTTGGTTTAACACCAAACCGTGCAGATTGCTTAAACATGTTAGGTGTTGCATATGAAGTAGCTGCTATTTACGGCCGTGAAGTAAAACTTCCAGCTATCGACTTACAAGAAACAGCAGAAAAAACTGCTGATTACATTTCTGTAAGTGTAGAAGCGAAAGAAGAAAATCCATTATACATTGCAAAAATGGTGAAGAACGTAAAGATTGGTCCATCACCAATGTGGATGCAAACGCGCCTTATGGCAGCTGGCATTCGTCCAATTAGCAATGTAGTTGATATTACAAACTACATTTTAATGGAATACGGTCAACCGTTACATGCATTCGATTACGATAAATTAGGTTCAAAAGAAATCGTTGTTCGTCTTGCAAAAGAAGGCGAAAAAATTGAAACGTTAGATGATCAAGAGCGTACGTTACAAGAACATCATCTTGTAATTACAAATGGCACAAAAGCTTTAGCTGTTGCTGGTGTAATGGGCGGAGCTGATTCTGAAGTTACAAATGAGACGGTAAACGTTTTAATCGAGTCTGCATACTTTGCAGGTCAAACAGTGCGCCGTACATCAAAAGACTTAGGTCTTCGCAGTGAATCAAGTGCACGTTTTGAAAAAGGAATCGATCCAACACGTACGTTTGAAGCAATTCAACACGCAGCTGCTTTAATGGCGAAATATGCTGGCGGAGAAGCACTTGAAGGTGTAGTAGAAGCTGATAACTTACAAGTACAAGAGCGTACAGTATCTGTTACGGCTGAAAAAGTAAACCGTGTATTAGGTACAGATATTTCTGCAAGTGAAATGGGTACAATGTTCACAAACTTGAAATTCCCATTCACAGAAGTAGAAGGAACATTCCATGTAAATGTACCAGCACGTCGTCCTGATATTACAATTTCAGAAGACCTAGTAGAAGAAGTGGGTCGTCTGTATGGGTATGATCACATTCCAGTTACATTACCTTCTGGAACGATGACACGTGGTAAATTAACATCAGCACAAACGAAACGTCGTAAAGTACGTCGCTTCTTAGAAGGTGCTGGTTTATATGAAGCAATCACATATTCATTAACAAGCGCTGACAAAGCGAAACAATATATGGTTGAGCCGAACGAAAAAGCTCCTGTAAATCTTGCGCTTCCAATGAGTGAAGAGCGTAGTCAACTTCGTTTAAGCTTAGTGCCACAATTGTTAGAAGCAGTTTCATACAATGTTGCACGTAAAAACGACAGTGTTGCTCTATACGAAGTAGGTTCTATCTTCTTACCGACAGAAGCAGGAGAACTTCCGAAAGAAGAACAACATCTTGCAGGTGTTATGACAGGTCTTGCTCTTCACCATGCATGGCAAGGTGAGAAAAAAGTAGTAGACTTCTTCGTTATGAAAGGTGTGCTAGAAGGATTATTCGACGTACTTGGCGTTGCAAACCAAATCGCATATGCACCAGCAAAACGTGAAGGTATGCACCCAGGCCGTACAGCTGACATCGTATTAGATGGCGAAGTAATTGGATTCATCGGTCAATTGCATCCAGAATCGCAAAAACAATTAGATGTGAAAGATACATTCGTATTCGAACTATCTCTTGTAAAAGTATTCGGTGCAGACGTGGAAGAAACTTACTACTCACCAATCCCACGTTTCCCATCGATGACACGTGATATGGCTGTTGTTGTAACAACAGAAACAAAAGCTGGTGAAATGAAGCAAGTCATTGCTGAAGCTGGCGGAGAACTTCTGAAAGACGTAACGCTATTTGATTTATACGAAGGTGAAAAAATGGAAGAAGGCAAGAAATCACTTGCATTCTCTATGATTTACTTCGATGCAGAACGTACGTTAACAGACGAAGAGGTAACAGAAGCACATAACCGTGTATTAACAACCGTAGAAGAGAAATTTGGTGCGGAGTTACGTAAGTAATAAGAAATTGCCGGATCTATTCCGGCAATTTTTTTTATGATGCGATTGTCGATATATTATAAAAATCGCCGATATATTTGAAGTTACGGTCGATATATTGCGAAAATCGCTGATATATTTTCTGGTGTCTTGCATCTTTCCCTCGAATGTAGTACATTAATTTTAGTTTAACAAAATGAAAGACGATGATAAGGAAAAGTAGTATATACTATAATCCATAGCGAGTCAGGGACGGTGAGAGCCTGATGAGGCGGTATATGTGAAGAACACCTTGGAGTTGCTAACCGAAATTGAAACTTGTATTCAAGAGTAGACTTAGACGGGAATCCGGCCTGTTACAAACCGGGAAGTATGTATTACATACGAGTTAAAGTTGGTCTTTATGACAAATTGGGTGGTACCGCGAAGTTTAACCTTTCGTCCCTTTATGGATGAAAGGTTTTTTTGTATTTAAATATATCAGCAAAGGAGAATTTCACTATGGAAAACACATTAGTAAAAAGTCTGTATAGAGATACAGAAAAGTATGCAGATCAAACAGTACAAGTATCAGGGTGGATTCGTAACTTACGTGATTCAAAAGCATTTGGTTTCATCGAATTAAACGACGGTAGCTTCTTCAAAAGCGTTCAAATCGTATTCGATACTGAATTAGAGAACTTCAAAGAAATTGCAAAACTTCCACTTAGCTCTTCAGTTAAAGTAGAAGGTAAAGTAATTGCAACGCCTGGAGCAAAGCAACCATTTGAAATTAAAGCAGAAAAAATTGATATCGAGGGCTTATCAGATTCTGATTACCCACTTCAAAAGAAGCGTCATACGTTTGAATACTTACGTACAATCGCTCACTTACGCCCAAGAACAAATGCATTCTCTGCAACGTTCCGCGTACGTTCTATCGCAGCATTTGCGATTCACCAATTCTTCCAAGAGCGTGGATTCGTACATGTTCACACACCAATCATCACTGGTAGTGATACAGAAGGTGCTGGCGAAATGTTCCGCGTAACAACGCAAGATTTAAACAACGTATCAAAAGGTGAAGACGGACAAGTTGATGAATCAAAAGACTTCTTCGGTAAAGAAACAAACTTAACAGTAAGTGGACAGCTGAACGCTGAAGCTTATGCATTAGCATTCCGTGATGTATACACATTCGGACCTACATTCCGTGCGGAGAACTCAAACACAACTCGCCATGCAGCTGAGTTCTGGATGGTTGAGCCTGAGATTGCATTTGCTGAATTAGGCGATGTAATGGATCTTACAGAAGATATGCTGAAATATGCAATGAAATATGTATTAGAACATGCACCAGAAGAAATGGACTTCTTCAACAGCTTCGTTGATAAAACAGTTCTAGAGCGCATGAACAATGTGATTAACTCTGACTTCGGTCGTATCACTTATACAGAAGCAATTAAAGTACTTCAAGAATCAGGTGCTGACTTTAAATACCCAGTAGAATGGGGTATTGACTTACAAACAGAGCATGAAAGATACTTATCAGAAGAAATCTTCAAACGCCCTGTATTCGTAACAGACTATCCAAAAGACATTAAAGCGTTCTATATGCGTATGAATGAAGACGGTAAAACAGTAGCTGCTACTGACCTTCTAGTTCCTGGCATCGGCGAATTAATCGGCGGAAGCCAACGTGAAGAAAGAATGGACGTTTTAGTAGACAGAATTAAAGAACTAGGTATGAACGAAGAGGACTACTGGTGGTACTTAGAACTTAGAAAATACGGCGGTACAAAACACGCTGGATTCGGTCTAGGTTTCGAGCGCTTCCTAATGTACATTACTGGTATGGCTAACATCCGTGACGTAATTCCATTCCCAAGAACTCCAGGTTCTTCTGAGTTTTAAGATATAAAAAAGCGAGAGCAACTGCTCTCGCTTTTTTTGATTAGAAAGAATGCTGTTAATCAATGAATTATGAAAAAAGAAGCGATTTTAATAAGGTATTTTTCTAACTACTTTTTGTTTTAGTTATTCTCATATTATCCAGTTAGAGTATGCAATTACTACTATTTTTCATATATTTAAATTTATTTTATATGTGAAAAATACAATGGTTTATTAAAGTTATGCGTTTATTATATAATAATGTTTGATAGATAAATAGATATAAAGAAGGGGAATGTAATTTTATGAAAAAGAATATGAAGATTGTAGCGATGACGATTGGTCTAACAATCATGGGTTCAACGACAGCGGCTTATGCGAGCCCGGGTGGATTGGACAAAAATGGTGGGCATCATTGTTGGACAAACTGTGGGAAATTTGGACTAGAAACAGGAGAATACCATTATCATAACAATTGGAAACAAGATAACGGAAAGTGGTATTTCTATGATCAAAGTGGAACGAAAGCGAAGGGTTGGAAGCAAATTAATGGTACATGGTACTATTTTTATAATAATGGCCAAATGGCAGCAAATACAACGGTTGAAGGTTACAGACTTGGTGCAAACGGTGCGATGCAACAAGGTAACACAGTGCAAACAGGATGGAAACAAAATGGAGCTGTATGGAATTACTACAATGCAAATGGCGTGAAGCAAACAGGCTGGCAACAAATAGGAGGCGTATGGTACTACTTCAACGGAAGTGGAGCAATGCAAACAGGTTGGCAACAAGTAGGAGGCGTATGGTACTACTTCAACGGAAGTGGAGCAATGCAAACAGGCTGGCAACAAGTAGGAGGCGTATGGTACTACTTCAACGGAAGTGGAGCAATGCAAAAAGACTGGCAACAAGTAGGAGGCGTATGGTACTACTTCAACGGAAGTGGAGCAATGCAAACAGGCTGGCAACAAGTAGGCGGTGTATGGTATTACTTTAACGGAAGTGGAGCAATGCAAAAAGACTGGCAACAAGTAGGAGGTGTATGGTACTACTTTAACGGAAGTGGAGCAATGCAAACAGGCTGGCAACAGGTAGGAGGCGTATGGTACTATTTCGGAAGTAACGGTGCTTGGGATTCAAGTGTTGCTAGATAGTAAAGTGAATAAAAGTAAACATAAAAGGCGAAAAGAATCTAATTCTTTTCGCCTTGTTTAGTTTATTTATATCCTGTCGATACTAAAAAATAGTTATTTTTTCAATAAGCGAAACGCTTTCTCTGTATTAGCAAAATGCAGTTTTACAAACTCAGGTAATCTTTCTTTACCTACTTTTTGAATTAATTTAGCAGCGGCGATATCAACTTGTTTACCAGCACCTTTTGGAAGTGGCATACCAGCTTTTTTACTTAGTTCGTCAAATTGTTTTACGAATGAGTAACGAGCTAAAATGGAAGCGGCGGCAACAGCTAAATGAACACTTTCACCTTTCGTAGCGAAGTAAACATTTTCACGCTGTACCTGTTTTTGTTTTGCTAAATACTTATAGTATGTATCAGGTTGCGTAAATTGGTCGATTAAGATACCTTCTGGTGTTGTAGGAGCAATTTTCGCTAATAAGTTTGTAATGGCTTTATTGTGTAGTAAAGCTTTTAGCTTACCTTGATTATTTCCTTTATCAAATAGCTCGTTATATTTTTCATTATGAAGAACGAGAGAGCTGTAAGGAACAACGTGAAGTAGTTGTTTTGCAATAGCGGTAATTTGAGCATCGTTTAAGTTTTTGGAGTCTTTTACACCAAGTTCTTTTAAAAGTGGAATTTGTTTTGCGTCCACATATACAGCAACTACTGTCATCGGTCCGAAGTAATCACCAGTACCTACTTCATCTGATCCTGCTATAGACATTGTACCGATGGAAGCAGGCGGTGCAAAACGATGAGAATCGACCGATTTTTTTACAGTTGTTTTCGGTGTTTGAGAGACAGTTTGCCAACGAGAAGCTTCTGCTTCAGCACGTCCACCTTGGAACATTACTTTTCCAGATTTATATGCTGTAATCGTGCAAGATGGCACCTTTGCCATAAAGATACCGCCTTGCGGAATTTTTGAGCTAAGTGCTTGTTTATATTGTTGTTTCATGTCTTCAATTACTGTAGAACTTGTTTGTATTACGATAGAATTTGACAAAATGGTCGCTCCTTTTTTATATTGTTATTTTTATCATATCGGATTGTTCTTTCTGTTTCCATATTATGATGGTTCATGGTATGATAAACTTTAGGATTCTGTACGTGATTGGAGGCCGGTGAGTTGTCACAACAAAAGGGAAATAAAAGTCGAATTAATGTAGAAATATATGGCCAACAGTATTCAGTTGTTGGCGATGAAAGTACAAGTCATATCCGCATGGTAGCAGCGATTGTGGATGATAAAATGCGCGAACTCAATGCCAAGAATCCTTCGCTTGATACGAGTAGACTAGCGGTATTGACGGCGGTAAACGTCATACACGATTACATAAAATTAAAAGAAGAACATGAGAAGTTGAAAGAAAGTATGACAAAAAAAGGAATGGAATAAACATGATTGATATTATTATCATTTTACTGCTTGTTATGGGATTTTTCCTCGGATTACGCAGAGGTTTTATCTTACAACTTGTAAAGTTAACAAGCTTTATTATCGCATACCTTGTTGCATACTGGTACTGTAAAGATTTAGCGCCAGCACTTGCGAAATTTATTCCGTATCCATTTGATAAAAATGTATCTGTTCCAGAATGGATTGATGCAAATAATATTGAGACAGTATTTTATCAAGCAATTGCGTTTATCGTATTATTTATTATTACAAAAATCGCACTTTCATTACTTGGTAATTTGTTAAATATGTTTGCAGAAATACCGGTGTTAAAGCAAGTAAATGCGTTTGCGGGGGCAATCCTCGGATTTTTAGAAGTATATATTATTTTGTTTGTTTTAATTATTGTTGGAAATATTCTTCCGATTGAACAAATACAAACACCATTACAAAAATCATCAATTAGCAAAATAATTGTAGACGATACACCTATTCTCTCTGAAAAGGTGAAGGAGCTATGGCAGACAGGTAGCAGAGTATAACTTCTCTTTTTTCGGAAAGAGAAGTTTTTTTCTATGAAAGAAAGGCGGGGCAATGATGAAAGTAAATAAAAAACAAGTTATTAAATTACTAGAGACAATCGGGCTTTTTATGGAATTAAAGGGTGCGAATCCATTTAAAATATCTGCATTTCGTAAAGCAGCAGCAGCACTAGAAAGTGATGATCGTAGTCTTTCTGAAATTGAAGATTTCACAAAGATTCCAGGTATCGGAAAAGGAACGGCAGCAGTTATTCAAGAATATATAGAATCGGGAACATCTGAAGTATTACAAGAACTTGAAAAAGAAGTGCCAAGCAGTTTGTTACCTTTATTAAAACTTCCGGGCCTTGGTGGTAAAAAGGTAGCTAAGTTATACAAAGAACTTGGTGTTGTGGATATGGAATCGTTAAAAGCTGTTTGTGAGGAAAATAAAGTACAAGCTTTAGCAGGTTTCGGTAAGAAAACAGAAGAGAAGATATTAGAAGCAATTGATCAAGTAGGATCTCGTCCAGAACGTTTACCGATTGCGATGGTATTACCTATTGCCGGGGAAATAGAGGAGAAGTTGTCGAATATTACCGAAGTAATTCGTTTTTCTCGCGCTGGTAGCTTACGCCGTGTTCGTGAGACAGTGAAGGATTTAGATTTCATTATTGCAACGACAGAACCAGCAGCAGTACGTGAACATTTATTGCAATTCGATAATATGATTGAAGTAATTGCAAGTGGAGATACGAAAGTTTCTGTTCGTCTTCAATACGAATATGATATTTCAATCGATTTCCGTTTAGTAAAACCAGAAGAGTTTATTACAACGCTTCACCATTTCACAGGATCAAAAGACCATAACGTAAAAATGCGCCAAATTGCAAAAGATAAAGGCGAAAAAATTAGTGAGTACGGTGTAGAGAACTTGGAAACAGGTGAAGTAAAAACATTCGAGACTGAGGAAGAATTTTTTGCTCATTTCGGTCTTCCATTTATCCCACCAGAAGTGCGTGAAGATGGAAAAGAAATTGAATTAATTAAAGAGTATCCAAACTTAATTCAGTTTTCTGATATACAAGGTGATTTACATATGCATACAACGTGGAGTGACGGTGCTTTTTCTATTGAAGAAATGGTACAGGCATGTCGTGCCCGTGGATATAAGTTTATGGCGATTACTGATCACTCACAATACTTGAAAGTAGCGAACGGTTTAACGAAAGAGCGTCTTCGTGAACAAGCGAAAGAAATTGAACGCATGAATGAAAAGTATCCAGACATTACAATTTTACGCGGAATTGAAATGGACATTTTACCGGATGCATCACTTGATTTTGATGATGAAGTATTAGCAGAATTAGATTATGTTATTGGAGCTATCCACTCTAGCTTCTCACAAGACCGTGAAACGATTATGAAGCGTCTTCGCGCTGCACTTGAGAATAAACATGTTACAATGATTGCTCACCCGACAGGACGCCTTCTTGGACGTCGCGAGGGTTACGATGTAGACACAGATTTATTAATTGAACTCGCAAAAGAAACAAATACAGTTTTAGAATTAAATGCAAATCCGAACCGTCTAGATTTAAGCGCGAAATTATTAAAACAAGCACAAGATGCTGGTGTAAAAGTAGCGATTAATACGGATGCTCATACACTTGAAATGTTAGAAGACATGGAAACAGGTGTAGCAGCAGCACGTAAAGGTTGGGTTCAAAAAGATAACGTGATTAACACGTGGGATATTGAACGTTTATTAGACTATATTAAACGTAATAAGTAACACAAGGGGGACCTGCAACATGTTAGAAAGAACGTTGCGTGTATTAGAATACAATAAAGTAAAAGAACAATTACTTGAACATACAGCCTCTTCACTTGGTCGTGACAAAGTGAAGAATTTAGTACCGAGCACTGATTTTGAAGAAATTGTAGAACTACAAGATACGACGGATGAAGCGGCGAAAGTAATTCGTTTAAAAGGGAGTGCGCCATTAGGTGGTATTACTGATGTTCGCTCAAATGTGAAGCGTGCAAAAATCGGAAGTATGTTAAGCCCAAATGAACTACTTGATATTGCAAATACGATGTATGGTAGTCGCAATATGAAACGTTTTATCGAAGATATGGTTGATAATGGTGTCGAGCTTCCGATTTTAGAAACTCACGTCGCTCAAATTGTATCTTTATATGACTTAGAAAAGAAAATTACAAATTGTATTGGTGATGGCGGTGAAGTAGTCGATAGCGCAAGTGATAAACTACGTGGTATTCGTAACCAAATTCGTACTGCGGAAAGCCGTATTCGTGAAAAGTTAGAGAATATGACGCGTTCTTCAAACGCACAAAAGATGTTATCTGATGCGATTGTAACGATCCGTAACGAACGTTACGTAATCCCGGTAAAACAAGAATACCGCGGTGTATATGGTGGTATTGTTCACGATCAATCTGCTTCTGGACAAACGTTATTTATTGAACCACAAGTAATTGTAGAATTAAATAACGCACTTCAAGAAGCACGTGTGAAAGAAAAACAAGAAATCGAACGCATCTTATTAATGTTAACAGAAGAAGTGGCAGTAGAAGCTGACATTGTTTTGTCTAACGTAGAAGTAGTTGCAAATCTTGACTTCATTTTTGCAAAAGCTTTTTATGCGAAGCGAATTAAAGCAACGAAGCCAATCGTAAATAACGAGCGCTACATGGATTTAAGACAAGCGCGTCATCCGCTTATTGATCCGGAAATTATTGTGCCAAATAACATTATGCTCGGTAAAGATTTCACAACAATTGTAATTACAGGACCGAATACAGGTGGTAAAACAGTTACGCTGAAAACGGTTGGTATTTGTGTATTAATGGCGCAATCTGGTCTTCATATTCCAGTAATGGATGAGTCAGAGATTTGTGTATTTAAAAATATTTTCGCTGATATCGGTGATGAGCAATCGATTGAACAAAGTTTAAGTACGTTCTCCTCACATATGGTGAACATTGTAGATATTTTAGAAAAAGCTGATTTTGAAAGCTTAGTTTTATTCGATGAATTAGGTGCTGGAACAGACCCGCAAGAAGGGGCTGCACTAGCAATTTCAATTTTAGATGAAGTATGTAATCGTGGTGCTCGCGTTGTTGCAACGACGCATTACCCGGAATTAAAAGCATACGGATATAACCGTGAGCAAGTTATTAATGCGAGTGTTGAGTTCGATGTGAACACATTAAGCCCAACGTATAAATTATTAATCGGTGTACCAGGACGTAGTAACGCCTTTGAAATTTCGAAGCGCCTCGGATTATCTGATCGCGTTATTGATCAAGCGCGTAACCATATTAGTACGGATACAAATAAAATTGAAAATATGATTGCGAAGTTAGAAGAAAGTCAAAAGAACGCAGAGCGTGACTGGAACGAAGCAGAAGCGCTTCGTAAGCAATCTGAAAAACTTCATCGCGAATTACAGCGTCAAATTATTGAATTTAACGAAGAGCGTGATGAAAAATTGTTAAAAGCGCAAAAAGAAGGGGAAGAAAAAGTCGAAGCTGCGAAGAAAGAAGCAGAGGGCATTATTCACGAACTTCGTCAATTGCGCAAAGCACAGCTTGTAAACGTGAAAGATCACGAGCTTATTGAAGCGAAGAGCCGTCTAGAAGGTGCAGCGCCAGAGCTTGTGAAGAAACAAAAAGTGAATGTGAAAAACACAGCGCCAAAACAACAATTACGTGCAGGCGATGAAGTAAAAGTATTAACGTTCGGTCAAAAAGGTCAATTACTTGAAAAAGTAAGTGATACAGAGTGGAGCGTACAAATTGGTATTCTGAAGATGAAAGTGAAAGAATCCAATATGGAATACATTAATACACCGAAGCAAACAGAGAAAAAAGCAGTCGCAAGTGTGAAGGGTAGAGATTATCATGTGTCGTTAGAGCTTGACCTTCGCGGTGAGCGTTATGAAGATGCAATGATGCGCGTTGAAAAATATTTAGACGATGCACAGCTTGCAAGCTATCCTCGTGTATCAATCATTCACGGTAAAGGAACAGGAGCGCTTCGCCAAGGTGTACAAGATTACTTGAAAAAACATCGCGGCGTGAAAAACTACCGTTACGGTGACATGGGCGAGGGAGGCCTAGGCGTAACAGTTGTCGAATTAAAATAGCAAACAACGAAACAAAGGGGAAACCATTATATGTTTATGGACAAACTTGCAAAAGCATTGTTAGCTTGTTGTGGAATATTTTTGGTGATTGGGGTTATTTATTTAGTTGTTTTTGCGAAGTGAAGGAGCGTCAATCGTGGCATAATGATATTGCCATAGATTGACGCTTTTAATATACGAAAAGGAACAAAATATGAAAATCAACCAATACATAAGCGAAGCAAAATCCTGCTCAAGACGCGAAACAGATCGTCTTATTAAAGCTGGACGCGTGGCTATTAACGGCGAAATTTGTACGCACGGTGCTCTCGTGAGCGATGATGATGTTGTAACGATTGATGGGCAGGTTATTGCAAAAGAAGAGAAAGAAAAGGTGTATATCGCTTTTCATAAACCAGTTGGAATTACTTGTACAGCAGCCGATCATATTGAAGATAATATTATTGATTATATCAATTACCCAGAGCGAATCTTTCCCGTTGGACGATTAGATAAAGCATCGGAAGGACTTATTTTATTAACGAATGATGGCGCGATTGCGAATCAAATTTTACACGGAGATCACGAGCATGAGAAAGAATACGTTGTGACGGTAGATAAACCTTTTACAGATTGGTTTATTGATGAGATGTCCAACGGTGTAAAGATTAAAGATGGAATGACGAAGCCATGCAAAGTGACGAGAGTCGGCCAATCTACATTTCGCATCGTTTTAACACAAGGAATGAACAGGCAAATTCGTAGAATGAGCCGTGCTTTCGGGTTTACTGTAACAAAGCTAAAGCGAGTGCGCATTATGAATATAGAATTACATGAGCTTGAAGTGGGAAAGTGGCGGAGCGTTACGGCTGAAGAGTTAGAAATTTTAATAGGGCAGTTATAGGGAGGAAAAATTTTCTCACTATATTTTTTTGTCAGAAAAAATAAAACTATTGATTTTTTAAAAAATAGCCCATATAATAAAAAACAACAAGTTTCGACAAGATATTTTATAAAAGTAATGATGAGGACATGAGTTGTTTTCTACGATTCTCAGAGAGGGAAGCCTTAGGCTGTGAGCTTCCTAATACGAAAAGACAATCTTACCACCTCTAAACTTCAAGAGTGAACTGCATGCATGATGCATTGTAATTCTTGGCGGATAAAACCGTTATCAATTTACACGAGCTATAAAATGAGCTTATTTCGTTATAAATTCATTTTATTAGAATAAGGGTGGAACCACGATTTCAACACTCGTCCCTTTGTTAGGGACGGGTGTTTTTTGCGTTCTTTTACGGGGAAGTATGCTTGAAAGAGGAGATGTGACGGATTTTAATTCAGAATATTTTGTCAATTAATTATTTAGGAGGTTAGTAGAAATGAAATCATCTTTAAAATTTTCTGAGATGTTTGCAATAAGTTTAATGTTATTTGCACTATTTTTCGGTGCAGGTAATATGATTTTTCCACCAGCGTTAGGACAAGGTGCTGGAACAGATGTATGGATCGCATTATTTGGTTTTATCGTAACAGGTGTTGGATTGCCTTTATTAGGGGTAATCGTTATAGCTCTAAAGGGAGATATTAATGAGCTAGCAGGACGTGTGCATCCTATCTTCGCACTTGTTTTTATCACTGCAATTTATTTATGCTTAGGCGTATTCGTAAGCGTTCCGCGTACAGGGACAGTTGCTTATGAAATGAGTGTTGCACCATTTTTACCAAGTGAGATAGCTAGCCAATCCTATCCACTTGTTATCTTTACATTTATTTTCTTTGCGGTAACTTTCTATTTAGCTTTAAATCCTTCAAAATTAGTGGGACGCATCGGTAAAGTGTTAACTCCAATTTTATTAGCTGTTATTGCAATTATTGTAGGTAAAGCACTTATTACACCAATTGGAGAATTTGGTTCACCGACAGAAGCGTATAGTGCTCCTCTTTTCAAAGGTTTTATTGACGGATATTTAACTTTAGATGGACTGGCAGCACTTGTTTTCGGAAATGTTGTCATTAATGCTTTAAAAGCAAAAGGTGTTACAAATAAGAATAGCATTGCGAAAGTAACAATCTTTGCAGGATTTATTGCAGCACTTGGTTTACTACTTGTGTATTTAGCGCTTGCGTATCTTGGAGCTTCTAGTGTATCGCTTGGAATGGGCGCAAACGGAGGCATTATTTTAACAAACGTTGTAAATCATTTATTTGGTAGTTACGGAACATTATTACTAGGTATCGCAATTACAGCAGCATGTTTAACAACTTCTGTAGGTATTGTTGCAGCTTGTGGAGAATATTTCTCTTCCTTATTACCAAAGCTTTCATATCAAAAAGTCGTTTTCATTTTCTGTGTACTAGCATTTATGGTAGCCAATCTTGGTTTAACGCAGTTAAACGCATTAGCATTACCAATCTTAATCGCCATTTATCCAATTGGAATCGTTCTTATCGTATTATCACTTGTTGAAAACTACGTTCGTCTTCCATTAGCGATGTATGTGGGTGGTATTGTAGGAGCGTTCGCAATTAGTTTCTTTGATGGATTACACAATGCAAACCTTCAAATTGCAGCGCTAGCACCTATTTTAGATAAAATTCCATTATATAGTGTAGGAATTGGTTGGTTAGTTCCAGGCATAATCGGTATAGGATTTGGTTATATAGTTTCTAAGTTTCAAAAGCAGGAAATTGCTGTAGAAAAATAGAGAAAAGAGGCTTTCTATAATAGAAAGTCTCTTTTTTTTGTAGAAAAAGCCACATATAGAGAAATTCAGATATTAAAAATTTTATACGTAATATAGTTGACAAAAAATTTATGAGTAGGCTAAGATTGACTTAGTTGTGGAAATATTGGAAGGGAAGTGAAGGAAAGGGGTTTCTATAACTATAGTGTTGTTATGGGAAGAGGTGAAAGAAGAGGAAAAGGGATAGTTTATTTTTTTTGATTTATATTGAGAATGATAATCAATGAATAAGTTTTATAATTTTTTCTCAGTTTCTATGCCTTCGTATAAGGAATAGGGTGAGATATTATTTTTAATATTCAATGAGAATGATAATCAATAATACTTATGTTACATAAAAGAATGCTAATTAAATATAGGTGGAAAAGGTTATTTTTTTCTTATAAATTGAGAATAATTATCATTTTCAAAAAGTGAAATGCAAGATAAACAAGGAGGAAACAAGAAAAATGAAAAAGTTTTCTGTATTACCCGCTTTTATTATGACATTTGTATGTATGCTAGCTTTTCTTGTAGTGCCGTTCGGACAAGCTTCAGCAAAATTAGCTGACGGTACGTATGATATTAACTACGTAATACAAAAAGCGGAAAACGAGTCAGCTTCAATGGCAAATGATTATTTTGAAAAGCCAGCTAAGTTAGTTGTAAAAAATGGTGAGATGAAAGTTCAAGTTCCAATGAACCATAGTGCTTGGATTACAGAATTTAAAGCACCGGAGAATGGAAATTTTGTTGATGCAAAAGTAGTGAGTAAGGACGAAGCGGCTGATAAAAGAACGGTTGAATTTAAAGTTGATGATCTATCAAAGCCGTTGGGAGTAAAAATTCATGTTGTTGTACCAAGTGCAAACTATGACCACCACTATACAATTCGTTTTGCATTTGATGCAAATGTAAAAGCTGTAGGTGGCGATAACGGTGTAGTTGCTGCAACAAAAAATAATGACCAAGCGAAAACAGATACACAAGTAAAAGAAGAAAAAACGAAAGTAGAGAATAAAGAAGCGAATAAAGAAACAAATGAGAGTGGAAAAGCTGAAAAAACAGATAATCCAAAAACGGGAGACGAAGCACGTATCGGATTCTTTGCAGCGTTACTTCTTGTTTCAGGTGTTTTCTTAATTCGTAAAGCGAAGCTAAACAAATAAATATTTCGAAGGGTGATGAATATATGTTTAAACAATTTAAAATGATTATTGCCGTATTTGCTGTTTTATTTACGTTTATCGCAACACTAGGTTCACAAGATGCAAAGGCTGCTACAAAACTAGCTGATGGGAAATATAATATTGCTTTTACTGTATGGAAAGGCGATAAAGATGAATCATCTAGAATGAATAGTTATTTTGAAAGCCCAGCAACATTAACAGTTAAAAATGGAAAACAATATGTTTCATTTAAAGTGAAAGATAGTTCTTCTATTAAAAGTTTCCAAGTAGAAAAAGATGGTCAATTTATAGAAACAACCGTGTTAAGTGAAAACAAAACAGATAATACTAGAGTTGTAGAATTTGAAGTTGCTGACTTGTCAAAAAAACTAAACGGCAAGGTGAAAATTAATATCCCAATTATTAATTACAATGCTTCATATGATATTCGCTTTGTATTTGATGGGAACAGTGTTAAATAATTAATTTTTTATAAAGGAGCGTTATTTCATTGAACAAGTATCTTAAGATTGTTGTTGCAATGTGTCTAATGATATTTACATTTGTATCAACATTACAACCACTTGCAGTTCAAGCAGCTACCAAGTTAGCTGACGGTGAATATTCAATTGGCTTCAAAGTTTTAAAAGATACATCAGATGAAGAATCGATGATGAATCAATATTCAGTAAGCCCGGGAACTTTAAAAGTGAAGGATGGGAAAAAGAAAGTATCCTTTACATTAACGAATAGTTCATGGATTACGAAGTTTGAAACAGAAAAAGCAGGCCAACTTGTTGAGACAAATGTAATTAGTGAAGATAAAGAAAAAGATACAAGAGTAGTAGAATTTGATGTGGAAGATGTAGAGAAGGTATTAAATGCAAAAGTAAAAGTAGATATTGATTTTTTAAATTATCATCATGACTATGATGTGCGCATTGTCTTTGATCAAAATAGTATTAAACCCGTTCATGTAGAAAAGCCAAATGAAAAAGAGGACCCAGCTAATAAGCCAGATCCAAATGAAAAACCTGATCCGAGTCAGAAGCCCGACCAAAAGCCTGACCCAGATCAACAACCAAATTCTAACACAATTACAGATGGTGAGTACAGCATTCCATTTAAAGTGTTCAAAGATCAAACAGATGAAGAATCCAAGATGAATAGTTACATGGTAAATCCAGGAGTATTAAAAGTAGAAAATGGTAAGAAAAAAGCCGTTATAACACTAAAAAGTAGCTCATTAATTAAAAATTTCCAAACGGAAAAAGATGGTGCATTTGTTGATGCAAAAGTAGTGAGTGAGGATAAGGAAAAAGATACAAGAGTAGTAGAGTTTGAAGTAAACGATTTATCTAAAAAACTAAATACAAAAGTATTTATCGAAATGGCATCAAGAAATTATAAGCAAACGCATGATGTACAACTTTTATTTGAACAAGATAAACTTGAAAAAATTAAAAATGAAGAGAAAAAACCAGAAGTAGAAAAACCAGAAGCAGAAAAACCAGATGAAAATAAAAAACCAGATGCTGAAACAATTAAAGATGGTGAATACAGCATCAATTTTAAAACATTAAAAGATCAAACAGAAGAAATTTCAATGATGAACACATATACAAAAAGTCCAGGTGTGTTAAAAGTAAAAGATGGTAAGAAGTATGTATCCTTTACGTTAACGAATAGTGCTTGGATTACAAAGTTTGAATTTGAGAAAAATAGTTCGTTTGTTGATGCAAATGTAATAAGTGAAGATAAAAAAGCTGATACACGCGTAGTGGAAGTAGAAGTACCGGATTTATCGAAAAAGTTAAATGCAAAAGTAAAAGTAGATATCGATTCAATGAATTATCACCATTTTTACGATATTCAATTTGCATTTGATAAAGGTAGCATTAAGCCGTTAAATAACCAAGGCGGAAACGACAACCAAGGCGGAAACGACAACCAAGGCGGAAACGACAACCAAGGTGGAAACGACAACCAAGGCGGAAACGACAACCAAGGTGGAAACGACAACCAAGGCGGAAACGACAACCAAGGCGGAAACGACAACCAAGGCGGAAACAACAACCAAGGTGGAAACGACAACCAAGGTGGAAACGACAACCAAGGCGGAAACGACAACCAAGGTGGAAACGACAAGCAAGATAATAACACAACAATTGATCCAAAAGCTCTTAAAGATGGTGAATACAGCATTGGCTTTAAAGTGTTAAAAAATCAAACAGATGAAATCTCAATGATGAACACATACACAAAAAGTCCAGGTGTATTAAAAGTAAAAGATGGTAAGAAATATGTATCGTTTACATTAACAAATAGTACATGGATTACGAAATTTGAATTTGAGAAGAATGGTTCTTTCGTTAATACAAAAGTGTTAAGTGAAAATAAAGAACAAAATACAAGAGTAGTAGAAGTAGAAGTAAACGATTTGTCTAAAAAATTAAATGCAAAAGTAAAAGTAGATATTGATTCAATGAATTATCACCATGTCTACGATGTTCAATTTGTATTTGATCAAGATAGTATTAAAGCTTTAGGGAATCAAGGTGGAAGCGACAAGCAAGGCGGAAACAACAACCAAGGTGGAAACGACAAGCAAGGCGGAAATGATAACCAAGGTGGAAATAATAAACCGAAAGTAATAGTTGATCCGAAAAATTTAGTAGACGGTCAATATGATATTACATTTAAAGTATTAAAAGATAAAACAGATGAGATTTCAAAGATGCATGACTATGTTGTAAATCCAGCGAAATTAATCGTAAAAGATGGTAAAAAATACATTGAGATGACGCTGAAAAATAGCGTGTGGATTACGAAATTCCAAACGGAAAACAATGAGCTATTCGCTGATGCGAAAGTAATAAGCGAAGATAAAAATGCAAATACGCGAGTAGTACAGTTTGAAGTAGAAGATCTATTTAAAAAATTAAACGCAAAAGTAAAGGTAGACATCGATGAGATGAACTACCATCATTTCTACGATGTACAAATTCAATTTGATACAAATAATATTGGTGCGTTAGGAACTATTAAAGAGGATCCAAAAAATGAACCAAAAAATCCAGTGACTACACCGAAAGTAGATAATGTAAAAACAGTAGGTAATCCTGATTTTAATCGAAATGCAGATGATAAGAAGAAAAACAATGCTACAGATAATGATACAAAAAAAGAGAAAAACTCAAAAACTGCAGATACTGCACAACTTGGTTTATACATGGTGTTACTGCTAGGTTCACTTGCTTTACTAGTTCGTAAATATAGAGCGGGTAGATTGTAATTTTTGGAGTCTTGATGCATGTTCGCGTGCATCAAGACTTGTTTCATATTGTATGGAAAGGAGTGGTGATTGAGAGTGAAGAAAATTGCAAGTGTACTAATGGCTATCATTTTGTTAATGAGTATAGCCGGGTGCTCATCACCCAAAAAAGAAACAGCAAAGCAGGTAAAGAGTGAGAGTAAAGAGCGCATTGTTGCAACAACAGTGGCTGTTACTGAAATTATGGATGCGTTAGAAGTAGATTTAGTCGGCGTTCCAACAAGTTCTAAAACTTTACCAAAGCGATATAAAGGTTTACCTGAAGTTGGGAATCCAATGAGTCCAGATATGGAAAAGGTAAAATCATTTAAGCCGTCAGAAGTATTATCTGTGACAACACTTGAATATGAATTAAAGCCAGTTTTTGATGGTGTGGGTATGAAAGCAAACTTTTTAGATTTAACAAGCTTGAAAAATATGCAAAATTCTATTAGCGATTTAGGTAAGAAATATGGACGTGAAAAGCAGGCTGAAGAAGTTGTAACTAAGTTAGATAAAAAGGTTGCTAGCATTCAAAAAAAAGTAAAAGGAAAGAAAGAACCGACAGTACTTATTTTGTTAGGTGTGCCAGGAAGTTATTTAGTAGCAACAGAGCATTCTTATATTGGAGATTTAGTGAAACAACTAGGTGGTAAAAACATTGTACAAGATGAACGAGTAGAGTATTTAGCTTCTAATACAGAGTACTTAAAGAAAGCTGATCCAGATATTATTTTACGAGCAGCTCATGGTATGCCTGATGAAGTTGTAAAAATGTTCGATAAAGAATTTAAAACGAATGACATTTGGAAGCACTTCGCTGCAGTTAAAAATAACCGTGTTTACGATTTAGAGGAGCGTTTATTTGGAACGACAGGCAATTTAGCAGCAATTGAAGCGTTAGATGAATTGAAAAAAATGATGTATCCGTGATGCATTTTAATATAAAGGAAGAGTGGAATGAATAAAAAAACTTGGAGTTTCCTCATTGTTACTGCATTGCTTATTGTTATGACATCATTGTCAGCGATGAAAGGGAGTTTAGAAGTAGGTATTGTTGAGCTTGTACAAGGGATATTTACAGGGGGAAATGAAGATGTTGAAGTGATTAAAGATTTACGTTTCCCACGTATTATTATTGCACTATTTACTGGAGCAGCTCTGGCTGTTTCAGGTGTGCTTTTTCAAGCTGTTATGAAAAATCCACTTGCTGATGCTGGTGTAATCGGGATATCTTCTGGAGCAAGTTTTATGACACTCGTTATTATTACGTTGTTTCCGCAATTCTTTTTCTGGACACCAGTATTCGCATTTTTAGGCGGTGCGCTTGCGTGTTATCTCGTTTACTCTTTTTCATGGAAGTCTGGATTAAGTCCATTCCGCATTATTTTAATTGGTATTGCTATTAATGCAATGTTTACTGGATTAAATGAATCATTCGTTACGATTTGTGGATATTTTATTAAGAGTATTAAGCAAACGACGACTTCTAACATAACAATGAAGACGTGGGGCGATGTAGAAATAATGGTGACTTATGGAACGATTGGTCTTATTCTTGCTCTGTTCGTAGGAGCTTGGTGTAACTTATTATCGCTACAAGATAAGACTGCGAAAAACTTAGGCTTGCACGTGACGAGAGTTCGTCTTATTATTTCTGCCATTGCAGTACTTTTAGCGGCAGTATCAACAGCGATTGCAGGAGTCATTGCTTTCGTTGGATTACTCGTTCCTCATATTTCAAGACAATTAGTCGGTTCAGACCATAAAGTATTAATTCCATTTTCTGCTCTTGCAGGGGCGTTATTAATTTTGACGGCAGATACAATTGGAAGGTTAATTGTGCCACCTAATGAAATTCCAGCAGCAACAATTATGGCAGTTATTGGTGGTCCATTCTTAATATTCTTGCTTAGAAAGAGTGATAAAGTTCATGGAAATTAAAAATGTAACCTTTTCATACGATAACGTAACAAATCGTTTAAAGTCTGTTAGTAGTGAAATAGAAATTGGGAAAATTACAACAATTATTGGCCCAAATGGATGTGGGAAATCAACATTACTTAGTGTCATGTCTAGAAATCACGCTCCTAGCAGTGGAGAAGTAATACTTGATGGGAAAGCGATTAGTGAATATAAACCGAAAGAGTTTGCTAGAAAGCTAGCGGTTGTCCATCAACAAAATGAGGCTCCAGCAGATATTACAGTGGAAAAGCTAATAAGCTTTGGGCGTATGCCATATAAAAATATTTTCTCTCCGCAAACAGATGAAGATAGAGAAGCGATTGAGCGTGCACTAGTATGTACGAATTTACAAAGTAAGCGTGATAAGCCAATTTATGCTTTATCAGGCGGAGAGAGACAGCGAGTTTGGATTGCAATGACATTAGCTCAAAATACACCAATGCTTTTCTTAGATGAGCCGACAACATATTTAGATATTTATTATCAGATAGAAATATTAGAGTTAGTGAAAGAGTTAAATGAAGTGTATGGACTAACGATTGTAATGGTACTACATGATATTAATCAAGCCATTCGTTACAGTGATCATATTATCGTTATGAAAGATGGAGAGATTGTTACGAAAGGTAATCCTAATGATGTAATAACAGAAGAAATGGTTAAAGCAATATATGGTGTAGATGTCGTTGTAAAGCAGGATGAAGATACAGGACTATACATGGTACCAATGGGAATCTAAAGGCTGAGCATAATCCGTTTTGAGGTGATAATTTGAATAGTAAGAAAGAACGGAAAAAGAATTCATTTTTTCAACGCATACTTACCATTGTGTTTTTAGGAATCTTTTTCTATTCAATGTATGAATTGGGTGGGATTTTCATGGATTATTATGAAAATCGTAAAGTAATGGCTGAAGCGCAACATATTTATAAGAGAAGTCCAATGGAAGAAAAATCAGAGGATGGGGAAGTACGTAAGCAGTTTCAAGCTCTCCAAAAAATTAATCCGGAGATAGTTGGATGGATTACGATGGATGATACACAAATTAATTATCCAATCGTTCAAGCGAAGGATAATGATTACTATTTATTTCGTAATTACAAAGGTGAAGATATGAGAGCAGGAAGCATTTTTATGGACCATCGTAATGATGTGAAATCTCAAAATCGAAATACGATTTTATATGGCCATCGTATGAAAGACGGTTCTATGTTTGGTAGTTTAAAAAAAATGTTGGATGAAGAATTCTTCATGTCCCATCGTAAATTATATTACGATACATTATTTGAAGGATACGATGTTGAAGTTTTTTCAGTATATACGACAACAACGGACTTTTATTACATTGAAACGGATTTTGAAAATGATGCAGCATATACATCGTTCTTAAAGGAAATTCAAGAAAAATCACTGTACAAAACGGATACGGAATTGACGGCTAATGATGAAATTGTAACACTTTCTACATGTGACTATGCGCTTGATCCAGAGGCTGGAAGGCTAGTTGTACATGCAAAATTAGTGAAAAGAAATTAAAGAAAAAGTATAGAATATGAGAAGTGATAGCGCTCCTCATATTCTATACTTAAAAAATAACTGTTTTTACTGTGCTGCAGCCATTGGCATACGTACAACTTTTACATCATAGTAAGCAATTTTATTATCAAGAATATATTCTGGCATTCCGCCTTGATGTGAGTGAGCATCTTTAAATGCTGAGCTCTTTGTCCAACCTTGGAAATCTTCTTTTGCATTCCAGCGAGTGCTAATTGTTACTTCATCATAATCAACTGTATTTTGCGTTAAAAGAACTTCTAATCCTAAAAATCCTGGCATCGTTTCAACTTTACCTACTTTATTAAAACGCTCAATTAATTTATGTCCATTTCCCTTTGTAATTTTAGCTGTATTTGTAACAATAATCATGTGTATTCCTCCTATAAATGTAGCTATATTTTCAAGAACTCATGTATATTAAATGATAATGAAAATCATTATCATTGTCAATGGCAATAATGAAATATATAAATTTTTTTTGAAAGTATGATGTTTATTTCATAAGTTAGTAAATATATTGCGATTAGGTGTAAGGCTGAGCGGGTTGTACTAGCAAAGCGATAATATGGTATAGTGAAACGAGGCTGTTTTTCGGCCTCGTTTTTTACATGCTTCCTACTAATAGAAAGCATTCAAATGGAAAGGAAGACATTACATGCGATCTGAAGTAACTATAAAAATAAAACCGAAATTTATAAAAGAAATTAAAAGTGGATATCCGCTTATTTTAAAAGATGCAATTCAAAATTTAAACGATATTCGTGAAGAAGGGACAATCATCAAAGTAGTAGATGAGAAGAACCAATTTATCGGAAAAGGCTATTATGGAAAACAAAATAAAGGATACGGCTGGATTTTAACGAGAAAAGAGAGTGAACAAATTAATCAATCTTTCTTTGAAAGTAAAATCAAATCTGCCTTACATAAACGAAAACAGTTTTACAAATCAAATGATACGACAGCATTCCGTGTCCTAAATGGTGAAGGTGATGGTCTTGGCGGCTTAATCATCGATTATTATGACGGTTATTACGTAGTGAGCTGGTATAGTGAAGGAATTTATACTTTTAGAGATGAAATCATAGCGGCGCTTCAAAAAGTAGCAAACTTTAAAGGTATTTATGAGAAAAAGCGTTTTGATACGAAAGGGAAATACATTGAAGGCGATGATTTCGTAGCAGGAGAGCGCGGTGAGTTCCCACTTATCGTAAAAGAGAATGGTGTGAACTTTGCGGTTTATTTAAATGACGGAGCAATGGTTGGTGTATTTTTAGATCAGCGTAACGTTCGAAAACAAATTCGTGATACATATGCACAAGGAAGAACTGTGTTAAATATGTTCTCTTATACAGGTGCTTTCTCTGTATTTGCAGCACTTGGTGGAGCGACTAAAACAACGAGTGTGGACCTTGCAAATCGTAGTTTAAGTAAAACGATTGAACAATTTAGTGTCAACGAAATTGATTACGAAGCACAAGATATTATTGTAGAAGATGTATTCCTTTACTTTAAATATGCTGCGAAGAAAAAAATGAAGTTCGATATGGTTGTATTAGATCCTCCAAGCTTTGCACGTTCTAAAAAGTATACATTTAGCGCAGCGAAAGATTATAAAAACTTATTAAAAGAAACGATCGCGATTACAGAAAATAACGGTATTATCGTTGCTTCTACAAATTGTAGCGCATTTGATATGAAAAAGTTTAAAGGCTTTATCGATACTGCATTTAAAGAAATGAACGGTAAATACAAAATATTAGAAGAACATTCTTTACCAGAAGATTTTCGTACAATTGATCAATTTAAAGAGGGAGACTACTTAAAAGTAGTTTTCATCGAAAAAATTAAAGGCTAATAAAGAAAAAGGAGCTCGGGTTTACTTGAGCTCCTTTTCTTATTGAACGATATTTTGTACTCTACCGACTTGCCCGTCCTGCAATCGCACTTTAATGCCATGCGGATGGGAAGGGGAGTTTGTTAAAATATCTTTTACAATTCCACGTGTTAATTTGCCTGTTCGTTGATCTTGTTTTAATACAATATCAACTTCAAGACCGGGTGCGATATTAGAACGTTTTTGTCCGTTCATTTATACACCTGTACGTCTACGTTGGTTGTTTGTTTTTTTCGTTTGTTGGTTTTGTAATTTTTTCGTTTCTTGGCTTTGACTTTTTGCATTTTGGCCATTTCCATTTCCTTGCTTTTTCTTAGCAAGTTGTTCGCGCATTAAATCAGCTAAGCTTACTTTTTTATTCTCTGACATGATAAGTCTCCTTTATATAAAGTTAATTATGAACAATCGTAGTGAATTTCATCATATCATTGTTAAGGAAGGAAGGGAAGTTGGTTTGAAAATTCATATAATTGTTTCCAGTCTGTAGTAGTTACGATACAATTGAATTGTTAACGTTTGTAAAAAGGGGATAGACATATGTCACATCATATTTTATTAGTTGAAGATGATATCTCAATTCAAGAGATGGTGGAAAAGTATTTAATAAAAGAGGGCTTTCAAGTTACAATCGCGTCTGATGGAGAAGAGGGAGTAAATACATATTTAAAAGGTTCATTTGATTTGATTATCCTCGACATTATGATGCCAAAGCTAGATGGCTTAGAGGTTTTACGAATCATTCGAGAAAAAAGTGCCGTTCCAATTTTAATGATGTCAGCAAAAGATACAGATGTTGATAAAGCTGTTGGATTAGGACTTGGGGCAGATGATTACATTTGTAAGCCATTTTCTATGATTGAATTAGCTGCACGTGTAAAAGCGGGTATTCGGAGGTCTACAAAATATTCGACTACGGAAACAACAGAAAAGATGATTCAGATTGGTGATTTAACAATCGATCCAATTAATTTTACTGTAGAAAAAAACGGGAACCCTCTCAAACTTACTTTAAAAGAATTTGAGATTTTAAAACTGTTCGTAAAGAATCAAAATCGTGTATTTACAAAAGCACAAATCTATACGTTAGTTTGGAATGAAGAGTATTACGGTGATGATAACGTTATTAATGTTCATATGAGAAGATTGCGTGAGAAAATTGAAAGTGATCCATCTAATCCAGAATATATTAAAACGTTATGGGGCATCGGCTATAAGTTGGAAGTGATGTAATATGACCAATCTGTTAATGGGCATTATTTTTATATTGTTATGTATCATTTACATACAATATAAGATGAGAAAAAATAGTAGCAAAAACTTACGATACACATATGAAAAATTAGAAAGTATTGTAAATGAAAAAACAGGCGAGACGTTACTCGTTATGACAGATGATCTAGAATTGCAAAAATTATTAGTGGCAATTAATCAATTATTAGATGCAAAACAGAAAACGAATGCAGATCATGCAAAAGTAGAAATTTCGATGAGAAAAATGCTTTCAAATATTTCGCATGACTTGAAAACACCACTAACAGTTATTCTTGGATATACAGAAATGTTAAATGAGGATAAAACGATAAATGAAGAAGAACAGAAAATATTACTTGAAAAGGTTCATATAAAAACGCTGGAAGTGATGGAACTAATTCATAAGTTCTTTGATTTAGCAAAATTAGAATCTGGTGACAAGGCAATAGAGATAACAAAAGTAAATATGAATGAAGTTTGCCGCGAGAAGATTTTATCTTTTTATGATTTAGTGACGACGAAAGGATTTCATGTTCATATTGATATACCTGAAAGAAATATATATGCACTTGGAAATACAGAAGTATTAGGCAGAGTGTTAAATAATTTAATATCAAATGCAATTACATATGGAGAGGCTGGAAAGACACTCGGTATGACGTTAAGAGATGATGAAACGAGTGTGTATATAGACGTATGGGATAAAGGAAAAGGAATTGATGAATCTCATATTGATAAAGTGTTTGAGCGTATGTATACACTTGAAGACTCAAGAAATAAATTGTACCAAGGAAGCGGCCTGGGATTAACGATTACGAAAAGGCTTGTGGAAGCGATGGATGGAAAGATTCATCTTTCTAGTAAGCCATATGAAAAAACGATTTTTACAGTTGTATTAACAAAGATGAAGTTTTAGCTTGTAGAGAAGTAAATTCTACAAGCTTTTTTTTCAGCGTAAGGAATTTGTAAGGAACGAGTAAGAAAAAAGAGATTTCCGTTGTCTATTATAGAAATATAGAGCAGCGCGAAAGGGGAAAATGACATGACATATATATTAAAAACGAACCAGTTAACGAAAGTGTTTAAAGGAAAAGAAGTTATTTCTAGCGTTAACATGCATGTGAAAAAAGGAGAGATATACGGTTTCTTAGGACCGAATGGTGCTGGTAAAACAACAATTATGAAAATGATTGCAAATTTAATAAAACCGACGAGCGGCGATATTGAAATTTTCGGTGAGAAGTTAACAGACACATCTTATGAAGTATTAAAAAGAATGGGAACAATTATCGAATATCCAATCTTTTATGATAAATTAACGGCGAAGGAAAACCTAGAATTACATTGTGAATATATGGGCTATTACGATAAAAACGGCATTGATCATGCTTTACATTTAGTGAAACTACACGGCATAGACAATAAAAAAATAAAAGATTTTTCATTAGGGATGAAACAACGACTCGGTATTGCAAGGGCAATCGTGACAAAGCCAGAATTGCTCATTTTAGATGAACCAATTAACGGTTTAGATCCAATTGGTATTAAAGAGTTACGAGACTTATTTAAAATGCTCTGCAAAGAATACGGTATTACATTATTAGTTTCTAGTCATATTTTAGGTGAGATGGAACTAATGGCGGATACAATTGGTGTGATTCAAAATGGAAAACTAATAAAAGAAGTTTCAATGAAGAGTATTAACGGAAAACAAACAGAGTACATTGAAATCACTGTTCCTGATGTGAAACGTGCAGCTTATATTTTAGAAGATAAACTTGGTATAAAAAACTACAAAATAATGAGTGGAACCATGATTCGTGTGTATGATACGTCAGCGTCTCAGCAGGCCATTTCAAAAGCACTTATTATGAACGATGTGGAAATTGAAAGTATTAATAAGAAACATAGTTCCTTAGAAGAATATTTCTTAAATGTAATGGATGGAGAGGGTATTCATGCTTAATGGACTGTGGCTGAACCTGGTAAGTGGATTTATCATAATGCTAATAAGTGGAATTTTATATTATAGAAAACCAGAGCGGAAATGGTTGTTCATTGTACTAGTGATAGGAATGTTAAGCTTCGTTACTGCTGGAATTAGAATGTTAGCAGCGTAGAGACAGGTATATAAAGAATGGAGGCGTAATTTATATGTTTAAATTAATGAAGCTCGAATGGAAGAAACATAAATTATCTAGTTACTTTAAAAGTGTAGCAATTTGTATTATAGCAATTTTCGCTGCAGTAAGCCTTATGGCATTGGGAATGAAAGCCGAGGAAGACATGCTCTTCTCTGACTTCACACAGAATATGGCTTTAGTAAATATTTTTATTAGGATAACATTCATTATTTTTAGTTCGGTCATTTTATCACGTTTAGTAATTGATGAGTATAAGAATAAAACGATACAACTATCATTTATGTATCCGCTTCAAAGGAAAATGCTAATGAGTGCGAAATTAACAATTGTTTTTTGTTTTTGTTTTGTGAGTACCATTATCGCGACTTTCATTATTAGTTTGCTCGTATATTTTGTGAGTCCAATGATGGGACTGATTGAAACACCTGCTACGATAGGTGAAATAATAGCTATCGTTCCAGGTACTATTATAAGTGCATTTATGATATCTGGTATAAGTTTAATTCCTTTGTTTTTTGGAATGAGAAAGAAATCGACACCGACAACGATTACTTCGGCAGTAATAATTGGTATGCTGATTAGTGGTAACTTTGGTCCTGGAAACGGTCAAGTAAGTATGTTTGATTTTATAGCTATCCCAATCGTGCTCTGTTTATTAGGGATTTTCATTAGTTATCTATCGTTTCGTAAAATCGACAAGATCGATGTGGCGTGAAGCAAGCTTAAAACAAAAAACGAACTGGGGTATGAATGGTGAAAAAAATAATAGTAATTGCAATATTATTCATTACAATTGCTAGTGTAGTTTTTGGTATTAAGGTATTTCAGGGGAAAGATTTTAAGAAAGAAAAGTCTTTTGAGATAAATAATATAAAAGCAATAGAAGTAGACATTGAAAACTGGAATCTTGAATTTAAAAGTACAGACGCTAATAAAATAGTAATTTCCGCTCAAGGTGAACAAGCAGATAAAGAGATAGATCCCGTCAAAATAGAAAATGATGAAAATAAACTTGTGATTAAGCAAAAACAAAAGGTGAACAGATTTTTTTATGGTTTTACGTTTCGGAAGAAAAATAGTATATCTATAGCTATTCCGAAGAAAGAAATAGATAAAATTGTATTAAATAATAAATCGGGTGATGTGAAAATAAACGATATAGTAGTAAAAAGCATCGTGACAAGAGGCAAATCTGGAGATGGAATGATTACAGGACTATCGGCAGAGAAGGGTGAATTTACATCCGAAAGCGGGGATTTAATGTTAAAAGATAGTTCATTACAAGAAGTAAATATAACTTCCACTACTGGTGATAATTATGTAAAAAATGTAAAAAACGAAAATATGAACATTACTTCAACATCTGGGGAAGTATTACTGAAAGATATGACAGAAGGAAAATCATTATTTGTAGAAACAAAATCAGGGGATATTGGCGTACGGTATAAAGGTGTCCCGGCATCATTGAAGCTTATGGCTAAAAGTAATTCGGCTGACGTAATAGTGGATTTAAAAGGATTTAAGAAAGATAAAAGTACAGAAAAAATAAAAGTAGGAACCATTGGTGATGCAAAAAACAAAGTGGAGATTTTAAGTAAGACAGGGGTAATTTATATCGATTAAAATATAAATGAAAGGAGGACTATTATGCTACGTCTTATGAAGCTAGAAATGAAGAAGTTTAAGCTTGGATGGTATGTAAGGAGAGCGATTATTGCAAATATCGCTATACTGGCATTACTGATTTTTACGAGCATCGTTTCTCAAATAGAAGGAGATCCAGAAATGAGAGATCCACAGATGGTTTTGTTAATGGCTAGTACATTAGTAAGAGCAACATTTATTATTTTTGGTAGTGTGTTAATCGCAAGGTTAATAATTGGTGAATATAAAAACAAAACAATACTACTTATGTTTTCTTATCCTATTAATCGGAAGAAAATGATGATTAGTAAGTTGGTTATTACAGCAATATTAACATTTATAACAGTTATTGTATCTAACATTTTAGTAGTAGGAGTTTTCTTTGGGATAGATAGCTATTTTTCAATTCTTCCTAATTCATTCACAATAGATCAATTGAAGCAAGAAGGGATAAACCTTGTTCCTTTAGCCGTTGCAACTGCGGGAATAAGTTTAATCCCACTATATTTCGGAATGCGTAAACGTTCAGTGCCAACTACAATTGTTTCATCCCTTATCGTTGTATCAATTGCAATGAATAGCACTACGTTTTCTGTAGCGACTTTTCTTCCCCTTCAACTAGCATTGGCAACAATTGGAGTTGCAATTGCATATTACGGAATTAAAAATATAGAGAAGGAAGATATAACAGTCTGACAAGAATAAATAAAAAAAGAGTTGGTGTTAAACCAACTCTTTTTTGTATATGTATGCATCGTTACTACTCTGTAAATTTGGAGTGTTTGCTTAAATACGCTTGAACTCCTGGAGAAATGTTAAAGTTATTAGGACTTTTATATTCGATAGTAAACTCTCCGTCTCGACTTGTTTCAAAGGCGATTGCATAGCTATTCATTTTAGCATCGTAAGAAGTGTTTTTGACTTCTGCATCTAGATTAAAATATTTTGTAATATATTCTTTTGATTCCGTAATTGCTGCTTGTTTTCCCCAAGGGGTACCATAATAGGTGAAATAAAGAGATACACTAATCACTCCAATAATAGAAGTTAGTAAAATAGTTCCCATAGCTATTTTTTTATTTTTTGTATTCAATTTGGTTACTCCTCTTCGTAATATGTATTCATTTTAATCTATCTTTTCCATAAAACAACCATTTAGAAAAAATAGTTTCACATGAAACAAGTTACAGAAAAAGACAAGATGTGTAAACACCTTGTCTTTTTTTGTTTTTACATTTTAGGAACTTCCATTCCAGCGGCAGCCCATTCTTCTTTTGCAGGACCATATACGCCAGGAACTGTTAAGCCAGCTTGCCTCATTAAAACCGTCATTTGTCCGCGGTGGTGATTTTGATGATTAATAAGTGTCATTAAAAATATAGAATTCGGCATAGGACGACCAAAGAAATCATTAATAGTTGCTAAATCTTTATCATTCCATTCGCTTTGAAGTGCTTCAACGAAAGCTGCATTCACTTTATGGTATTCATTTGCAATTTTTTTTGCAGAAGTTGGAACAGGATAATCTTTCGTTTCTCCTTCAAACTTTAGGCCTGTGCCAGATAGTATAACAGGAATTGCCGTTACGATATGCCAAGCAACTCTTCCTAATGTCCAATGCCCAGGCGCAATTTCTTGTGATAAAGATGCATCGGTTAATGAATTAAGCATTTTCTGAGTAGACTCTGCTTCGTATGTCCATGATTGAAAGAAGCCTTCAATTGTTTGGTACATTGTTATCCCTCCTATTTTTGTTCATAGATTAAATTCGTGAGAGATAATATAATCCCTGTTCCACAAGAAATAATTAATTAAGTATTTGCTACAATATGAAAATAATTAGAAAATATTTGTAAAAGTGTCAGGAAACGAATGTGTTCATTCGTATATATAATGAATAAAGAATGGGATAAAGAGTGGTGATAAGGGTGAAGGATATAGAAATAGTAGAAGGTCTTCGAAAACAAGACATGTTAGCATTACATACAGCAATTGATCGATATGGGGATTTAATTTATAAGGTGGTTCATAGTGTTTTAGATACGGCACAGAGCAAGGTATTAGTGGACGAATGTGTTGACGATATTTTATTAATCGTTTGGTACAACATTAGTAGTTATGATGAAAATCGTGGGAAGTTTAGAAACTGGCTTATATCTGTCGCTAAGTTTAAAGCTATTGATTATAAACGAAAAAGTAATAAGGCTTATCAATTACAAGAGCTTCAGCAAGAAATATATGAAGATAGAAAAAATGTCAATTTAACAAAAGAAGAGCGAGATTATAATTTTTACGTTTTAATTAAAGAATTGAATGAAGAAGATAAGGAAATTTTTATAAAAAGGTATTTAGATGAATATAGCGTACAAGAAATAGCGCTTGAATTCGGTATGACACGAGATACGGTATATAGCAGGCTTTCAAGAGGGAGAAAGAAATTGAAGAAGCTGTTGGGGGGGGAAAGAAATGAATAAAGAAAAGTTACTTCAGGAATTAAATAACTTGCAGTATAGCGATAATTTTGTAGATGATTATAGAAATGATGAGAAAATAGATAAAAAGAAAATAAATCGTACAAAAGAAGTTGTAACAAAAACAATTTTAATGAAACGTTGTTATGAGGTTGTACAAGAAGAGTTACAGGGAAGCGAAGAGATTTTATATAGTATGCTTGTCGAAAATTCTCGTGTGAAAAATTGGCAGACAGGCACAGCCATGACATTAGGGGTAGGCGTTCTTGCGATGAACTTCGGTATTAATAATGTGCTAATCGTTACAAATAAACGGTTGTATGTATTTTTTGTGGATCGTTATTATAATGAAGTTGATATAAAAGTATGTGTATTAAATGAAATAGCTTCTATGAGAACAATATTAGACCGTAAAGGTGGGAGTGAATTTCTACATATAAAGTATAAAAATGATAAGGAGTACGTATTATTGGGAAATGCTGATGATTACAGAGAGTTATTTCAAATAGTAGGTAGACTGAAAGTAGCAAATGGAATAGAACTAAAATTACAGGATAAGAAATTAAAGAGAAAGTTAACTTTAAAACGAAGTGTATTCAATATAATCCTGTATGCACTTGTTATATATATTCTGTACAAAGCTTATATTAATTTTATGCCATAATAGGAAAAGACGGCTTCATATATATGAAGCCGTCTTTTAATTAACATTCTCCCCACTCTTCCTCATCAACCATAAGAAATAAGGTGCCCCAAGTACAGCAACGACAAGGCCAGAGGGAATTTCTTTCGGATATGCGATTGTACGTCCAAGTAAGTCAGCAACAGAAAGAAGGATTGCTCCAAACAGAGCGGAACAAACGAATAATCTTTGATGATTCATACCAACAACAATTCTTGCTAAGTGAGGAGCGACAAGGCCTAAAAAGGCGATTGTACCGACAGCCGCGATATTTATAGATGCAAGAAGTGTCGCTAGTACAATTAGAGCAAGACGCGTTTTATTTACAGGCTGTCCGAGTCCAGTTGCTAAATCGTCTCCAAGTACAAGGACATCAAGTTGTTTCATTAAGAAAAAGATAATTGGTATAAGAATAAGTGATGGATATAGAATGATATTTTCTAAGTGATTCCATCCTCTTGCATACGTACTGCCTGATAGCCATGTTAAAGCAGCAGCAACATTCAAATTCGCTCTAACGATAAAGATTTGAATAACTGCTGAGCCGAGAGCCGAAATACCAATCCCTATTAAAGCAAGAGCTGTTGGACTAAATCCTGCTTTCCATGAGAAGAAGAGGACAATTCCAACTGCAAGTAGTCCGCCGATAAATGCACCAATTGGTAGGAAGAAACCTGGAAGTGCAGGGAAAACATACATAATAGTTAAAGCACCGACACCTGCTCCAGACGAAATACCAATAATCGAAGGGTCGGCAAGTGGGTTTCGTAATATTCCTTGGAAGACAAGCCCACTTATTGCAAGGCATGCGCCAGCAATAGCGGCAACGAGCATTCTTGGTAAACGAAGGTTCATCATCATATTTTTATCAAATTGCGTTAATTGCCCTGTTATAACATTTGTAATGCTTTCGATATAAGCATTACTACCGATTGTAACACCAAGAGCAATCGTCACAATACAAAGCGTGATAGATATGATGATTACCTTTTTATAAGAGTAATAGCGGGAACTAGCTCCAGCTGCATTCGCACCGTTATCATTCATATATTGTTTCGACTTCATCATACGATACACTAAATAAATAAGCCAAGGTGACCCAATCATTGCTGTGACTGCTCCAACAGGAAGTTCTGCACCAGTTGGATCTATTAATCTACCGACGACATCTGCCCCCAGTAATAATACTGCTCCCCATAAGAATGAGGAAAGAAGAAGAGTAAAGTGTTGCCGGTAACCAATAAGGCGCATTAAGTGTGGTGCAACTAAGCCAACAAACCCAATCGGTCCAACGACAGTGACAATTACTGCTGTTAAAAAGATTGCAGCAATGAAGGCGATAAGACGTGTTACTGCTGTTTTTTCACCAAGAGAAACAGCAACATCGTCACCAAGTAAGAGGATGTTGAGTTTACGAGACATAAATAGTAAAACTAGGAAAGAAATAATGATAAATGGAAAAGCAAATTGAACGCCATCCCAGTTATTTTGGATAAGAGAGCCAGCTCCCCATAAAAATAAACCAGCCGTTTCATTTTCATAGAAAAGCTGCATCGTTCCAGTAAAAGCAGAAAGCATTAATGTAACGACCATCCCAGCTAGTGCCATTCTAAGTGGGGTTCCCTTTTTCCCACCAGAAATACGGTATACAAATAAAGCAGTAATAGCACCACCGATAAATGTGAAAAGAAGTGAGTTAATTTGCAGACCTTTCGGTAAGAAAATTGTAGCCGCTACTAGAAAGAAATATGCGCCAGAGTGAATTCCCATTGTACTTGATTCAGCAAGTGGGTTTTTTGTTAATGTTTGCAAAATGACCCCAGATGCAGCAAGAGCACCTCCAGCTAAAATAGCAATTACGGCTCTAGGTAATCGAAGCATGATTAAAGTTTGGTGCTCTAGTGATTGGTTCGGTGAGATAAGAGCATCGATAATCATACTATAGGAAATATTTGCTTGACCTTGTCCGATATGAATAAAGAAAAGGAGGAGCAAGAGAGCTGCTCCTCCTCCGAATACAAGACTTGCTCGAAGTGTATGTTGTAAGCTATTCATCGTGTAATCACTTCTTCGCTGTCATTACATCTGCTACTTGTGTTGCTAAAGATTTTGCAGACTCAGGACCACCGAAAATCCAAGTGTCGCCTTTTAATTTATACATTTTGTTTTCTTTTTTGAACTTTAATTCTTCCCAAGCAGGATTGCCTTTTAGTTGAGTGTCAAAAATGTTATCTTCATCCGCTACAATGTAAATGAAGTTTGAATCTTGTACACTTTGTAATGATTCTACAGTTGTTTGTTTGAAACCATCTGCCTCTGATTTACCCGCTTCAAAAGTGTTTGTTAAACCTAATTTTTTTGTAACTTGTAAAGCTGTAGAATTGTCAGTTAAGATGCGGAATGTTGGCACGTTTTTAGCAGTAAATGCTTGTGCCATTGCGATGTTTTTATCTTTTAAGCCTGCTTTGTCAATTTTTGCTTTTGCATCAGCAAATGTTTTATCCATATCAGCTAATACTTTTTTACCTTCTTCTTCTTTTCCAACAGCTTTTGCAATTTGTTTAAATGTTTCTGTCATTTCAGCAAAGTGATCGTTGTTGCTAGTTGATGGATCGAACATAACTGTAGGAGCAATTTGCTCTAATTCGTTTTTAATTGCTTTACCACGGAATGATGCTGTGATAATTAAATCTGGTTTTAGACGGCTAATTTCTTCTAAGTTTGGTTGTTGACGTGTCCCTACATCTACAACATCTTTACTCGGTTTTGTTTTTGTATTTACCCATTTATTATAATTCTTAATGTCTGCCATCCCTACTGGCTGAACACCAAGTGCTAATAAGTCTTCTGAATATACCCACTCAAGTACAACAACTTTTTTCGCTGGTTTATTTAACTTCGTTTCCCCTTCAGCGTGTTTAATTGTTATAGCTTGATTTTTATTGTCCGCTTTTGTTTCCTTTTTCTCCTCTTTTTGCTGTCCGCATCCAACAGCGAATAGAAGAATTACTATGAAAATACTGAGAATTTTCTTCATCTTCTGCCCCCAAATAAATTATTTAATTTGCAATGTACGATATTGAAAATCGTTATCAATTACAACATCCAAATCATACTATGATGATATTTTAAGTGTCAATATATTTTTAAAATTTTGACGAAAAATAACGAATTATACAGATTTCAATATGTGAGGTTGAAATCTATATGTATATGAAAATGCAGAAAAGGAATTTCGTTTAAGCAGGAAGGCGAATGTACAAGCAAAAGGGAAGGGTGTCGCATGTAATAATTATTAGAATGTACGGAATAAAGTATTTCTTTATTATTGGATAGTTGTTTTATAATTCGTTGTTTGTACTGAAAAGATTGAATTTGAAGGAAGGGATCAACATGTCTTCATGGCTCAATAATACAAATGGATATTGTGGGTGTAATAATCAAAATGGTGTACATGTTGATTCATGTTGTTTTAGTTGCGATGGGACAGTACCTAAGCTTGGTCCAACAGGTCCAACAGGTCCAACAGGTTCAACAGGAGCAACAGGTTCAACAGGAGCAACGGGTTCGACGGGAGCAACAGGTCCAACAGGAGCGACAGGAATAACAGGAGCGACAGGAATAACAGGAGCAACAGGTCCAACAGGAGCGACAGGTTCAACAGGAGCAACGGGTCCGACGGGAGCAACCGGTGATACAGGCCCAACAGGAGCAACGGGTCCGACGGGAGTAACAGGTTCAACAGGAGCAACGGGAGCAACAGGAGCGACAGGAATAACAGGAGCAACAGGTCCAACGGGGGCAACCGGTTCAACAGGAGCGACAGGAATAACAGGAGCGACAGGAATAACAGGAGCAACGGGTCCAACAGGAGCGACAGGTTCAACAGGAGCAACAGGTCCAACAGGAGCGACAGGTTCAACAGGAGCAACGGGAGCAACAGGTCCAACAGGAGCAACGGGAGCAACAGGTCCAACAGGAGCGACAGGAATAACAGGTCCAACGGGGGCAACCGGTGATACAGGCCCAACAGGAGCAACCGGCACAAGTATAACGGCAACATACGCATTTGCAAATAATACGTCGGGTACAGCAATATCGGTACTACTTGGTGGAACAAATGTCCCGCTTCCAAACAATCAGAATATCGGTCCAGGTATTACAGTGTCTGGGGGGAACACAGTATTTACGGCTGCAAATGCAGGGAATTATTATATTTCATATTCGATTAATATAACGGCTTCATTATTAGTCAGTTCGCGAATTACAATTAATGGTGCACCGCTTGCTGGGACGATCAATTCCCCTGCAGTAGCAACCACATCGTTTAGTGCAACAATTATTACGACTCTTGCGGCGGGGAGTGCAATTAGTTTGCAATTATTTGGCTTGTTAGCTGTTGCGACGTTATCAACGACTACTCCAGGAGCGGTATTAACAATTATAAGACTAAGTTAAATAATAACTCTCTTACTCTTTTAAGAGTAAGAGAGTTTGTACATATAATAAGAAGTTAATGAGGTAAGGCATAGTTATATAAAAGTCAGAATATTATGATTGTAACGTTGTTATGACTATAATATAATGAAAACAACTATCATGAATGAACATTCATTTATTTTTTATATATTTGAAGGGGGAATGAAGGTGGAAAAACCTTGGTTAAAAAGTTATCCAGAGGAAATTCCTAGTACTATTTCTTATGATATTCAGCCACTTCATGGATATTTAGAGAAAATAGCTTCTCGTTATCCAGAAAAGAAAGCGCTTCATTTTTTAGGTAAAGATGTTACATTTTCAGATTTCCATGACAAGGTAAAGAAGTTTGCGAATTATCTGCAAATTCTTGGTGTTGAAAAGGGAGATAGAGTTGCAATTATGTTGCCGAATTGTCCGCAATCTGTAATCGGTTATTATGGTACTTTGCTTGCCGGGGGGATTGTCGTACAAACGAATCCTCTTTATACAGAAAGAGAGCTTGAGTACCAACTTCATGACTCTGGGGCAAAAGTCATTCTTTGCCTTGATTTAGTGTTTCCGAGAGTTACTAATGTTCAAAATGCCACAAAGCTGGAGCACATTATCGTAACTCGTATTGCAGATTTCTTACCATTCCCTAAAAATTTACTTTATCCATTTGTACAAAAAAAGCAGGCGAATCTTGTTGTGAATGTGTCGGAAAGCGAAACGATTCATCTATGGAAATCAGTAGAAAGGGAAAGTACTGCTGATGTTGAGGTTCCCTGTGATCCTGAAAATGATCTAGCTCTTTTGCAGTATACGGGGGGAACGACAGGATTTCCAAAAGGGGTTATGCTGACGCATAAAAACCTCGTTTCGAACACTTTAATGGGAGCACATTGGTTATATAATTGTAAAGAGGGAGAAGAAGTGATCCTTGGTGTCCTTCCGTTTTTTCATGTATACGGAATGACAGCTGTAATGAATTTAAGTATTATGCAAGGGTATAAAATGGTGCTTATTCCGAAGTTTGATATGAAAATGGTTTTTGAAGCAATTAAAAAACATAAAGTTACACTATTTCCAGGAGCGCCGACCATTTATATTGCTCTATTAAATAGCCCTCTTTTAAAAGAATATGATATTTCTTCTATTCAGGCTTGTATTAGTGGCTCTGCACCGCTTCCTGTAGAAGTACAGGAGGAGTTTGAGAGCGTTACAGGTGGTAAACTGGTAGAAGGTTATGGATTAACGGAGTCATCACCCGTTACACATGGGAATTTCTTGTGGGAAAAACGTGTGCCAGGAAGTATTGGGGTACCGTGGCCAGATACGGAGTCAATCATCATGTCACTTGAAACAGGAGAGGCATTACCTCCAGGTGAAATCGGTGAAATAGTTGTTAAAGGCCCGCAAATTATGAAAGGGTATTGGAATAAGCCAGAAGAAACGGCGGCTGTATTGCAAGATGGCTGGCTTCATACAGGTGATGTAGGATACATGGATGAGGATGGCTTTTTCTATGTGAAAGATCGTAAGAAAGATATGATTGTTGCTAGCGGTTTTAACGTATATCCTCGTGAGGTAGAAGAAGTGTTATATGAACACGAAAAGGTGCAAGAAGTAGTGACGATCGGTGTTCCTGATCCGTACAGAGGGGAAACTGTAAAAGCATTTGTTGTTTTGAAAGAAGGCGCTGAATGTTCTGAAGAGGAATTAGATCAGTTTGCACGTAAATATTTAGCGGCTTATAAAGTACCGAAAGTATACGAGTTTAGAGATGAATTGCCGAAAACGACAGTAGGGAAAATTTTGCGCCGCGTCCTAATAGATGAAGAGAAGAGAAAGAATGAGGATGAGCAAACGGGCTAAGGCCCTTTCTTTTTGAAAAAATAGGATTGACACTTTTCTAAATAGTCAGTATTATAAGAATATGAATGACTATTCATTCAGTCATCTTCTTGAAGGGGACAGTAAAGTGAAGAAAAATAGACCGAAATACAATCAAATTATTGATGCGGCAGTCATTGTGATTGCAGAGAATGGATACCATCAAGCGCAAGTTTCTAAAATTGCAAAGCAAGCTGGGGTAGCTGATGGCACGATTTATTTATATTTTAAAAATAAAGAAGATATATTAATATCCTTATTCCAAGAGAAGATGGGAGAATTTGTTGAAACAATTCGTCAAAAAACAGCAGGAATTGAAAGCGCTGTAGCGAAGTTATTCATGTTGGTAGAAACGCACTTCTTGCTGTTATCACAAAATGATCCTCTTGCTATCGTTACGCAATTAGAGCTAAGACAGTCCAATCAAGACTTGCGCCTTAAAATAAATGAAGTATTAAAAGGCTACTTACAAGTTATGGATGAAATTTTAGAGACAGGTATAAAGCAAGGTGAGTTTCAGGCGGACTTAAATGTTCGTGTGGCAAGACAAATGATCTTTGGAACAGTAGATGAAGTTGTGACCAATTGGGTAATGAGCGATCATAAGTATGATCTGGTCGCACTTTCAAAAACGGTACATGGGCTACTTATTGCGGCTTGTGGTTATCGTCAATAATGGGAGGGATCATGTTGAAATTCCTATCTGTAAGAGTTGAAGACCATATTGCGGTGGCGACGTTAAATCACGGGCCAGCGAATGCGATGTCTTCACAAGTTATGCATGACGTTACTGAGTTAATTGATCAAGTGGAGAAGGATGATAACATTCGTGTTGTTGTTATTCACGGTGAAGGGCGCTTCTTCTCAGCTGGAGCAGATATTAAAGAATTTACATCTGTTACTGAAGCGAAGCAAGCGACAGAATTAGCACAGCTTGGACAAGTTACATTTGAGCGTGTTGAAAAATGTTCAAAACCAGTTATCGCGGCAATTCATGGAGCGGCACTTGGCGGCGGCCTTGAGTTTGCTATGTCTTGCCACATGCGCTTTGTAACTGAAAGTGCAAAACTTGGTTTACCTGAATTAACACTTGGATTAATTCCTGGTTTTGCAGGTACACAGCGCTTACCACGTTATGTTGGGAAAGCGAAAGCTTGTGAAATGATGTTAACGAGTACACCAATTACTGGTGCAGAAGCATTAAAATGGGGACTTGTTAACGGAGTGTTCTCTGAAGAAACACTTTTAGACGATACACTTAAAGTTGCAAAACAAATTGCTGGAAAAAGTCTAGCAACAACTCGTGCTGTGTTAGAGTTATTGCAAACGACAAAATCGTCTCATTATTACGAAGGTGTACAGCGCGAAGCTCAAATCTTCGGTGAAGTATTTACGAGTGAAGATGGAAGAGAAGGTGTAGCAGCGTTTTTAGAAAAACGTAAGCCTTCGTTTAGTGGTAGGTAGTTCAATTATTTTTTTAATATAAATTAACAGAATTTTAAAATTGATAGAATCTTTCTGAAAAAATAAGGGGGTAAATGGAATGAACATCTACGTACTCATGAAACGAACATTTGATACAGAAGAAAAAATCGTAATTAAAAACGGTGCAATTTACGATGGCGAAGCGGAATTCATCATCAACCCTTACGATGAATATGCGATTGAAGAAGCAATTCAAGTAAGAGACGCACAAGGTGGAGAAGTTACTGTCGTAACAGTTGGTGGCGAAGATAGTGAGAAAGAACTTCGTACAGCATTAGCGATGGGCTGTGATAAAGCGGTATTAATTAATATTGAAGATGATGTTGAAAATGGCGATCAGTTTACAACAGCAAAAGTACTTGCTGAATATTTAAAAGATAAAGATGCAGATTTAATTTTAGGCGGAAACGTTGCGATTGACGGTGCATCTGGACAAGTTGGTCCACGCGTAGCTGAAGCGCTAAATATTCCGTACGTAACGACAATTACAAAACTTGAGATTGATGGTACAAACGTGAAGATTGAGCGTGACGTTGAAGGTGATACAGAAGTTATTGAAACGTCATTACCAGTTTTAGTAACAGCACAACAAGGTTTAAACGAACCGCGTTATCCATCGCTTCCAGGTATTATGAAAGCGAAGAAAAAGCCACTGGAAGAAGTAGAATTAGATGATTTAGATTTAGAAGAAGATGATGTGGAAGCAAAGACAAAAACAATTGAAATCTATTTGCCTCCTAAGAAAGATGCAGGAAAAGTGTTACAAGGCGAGCTGCAAGATCAAGTAAAAGAACTTGTATCGTTGCTCCATACAGAAGCGAAAGTAATCTAATAAAATACGAAATTATATATGCAGGAGGGAAAATCTATGGCTCGTAAAGTATTAGTAATGGGTGAAGTTCGTGACGGATCGCTACGTAACGTTTCGTTTGAAGCGGTAGCAGCAGCAAAAACAATTGCAGAAGGCGGTGAAGTGGTAGGTCTTCTAGTTGGAGACAGCGTTGCCTCTTTTGCAAATGAATTGATTCATTACGGTGCAGATCGCGTTGTGACAGTTGAAAATGATAAATTAAAATCATATACATCTGATGGTTACGCACAAGCGTTTTTAGCTGTATATGCTGAAGAAAAGCCAGAAGGTATCGTATTTGGACATACAGCACTTGGTAAAGATTTATCACCAAAATTAGCAGCGAAGCTTGAAGCTGGTCTAATTTCTGACGTAACTGCTTTAGAAGTTGAAGGTGGAAATGTTATCTTCACTCGCCCGATTTACTCTGGTAAAGCGTTTGAGAAGAAGATTGTAACAGATGGTATCTTATTTGCGACAGTGCGTCCAAATAACATTGCAACTCTTGAAAAAGACGAGTCTCGCACAGGTGACGTGTCTTCTATTACAGTAGATGTGAAAGATTTACGTACAATTATTCAAGATGTTGTCCGTAAAACTGCAGAAGGCGTTGATCTTTCAGAAGCGAAAGTTATTATTGCTGGCGGACGTGGTGTGAAGAGTGAAGATGGATTTAAGCCATTAAAAGAGTTAGCTGATGTACTAGGCGGCGCTGTTGGAGCATCTCGTGGTGCTTGTGACGCTGAGTATTGCGATTACTCATTACAAATTGGTCAAACGGGTAAAGTCGTTACGCCAGATCTATACATTGCATGCGGTATTTCTGGTGCGATTCAGCATTTAGCTGGTATGTCTAACTCAAAAATAATCGTTGCAATTAATAAAGATCCAGAAGCAAGTATTTTCAAAGTAGCTGACTATGGTATTGTTGGTGACTTATTCGAAGTTTTACCTCTTTTAACAGAAGAGTTTAAAAAGTTAAAAGTACATTCATGATTTGAGTACCCTTGAGTTCCAAGTGAAGTACCCCTAATATATAGAAAAAGGTGAGGGATCCCCTGTCCCTCATCTTTTTAGTATTTCATCCATATTTTTATATAGTATAAAGGAACATTTTTTTGTTACAATACATAACGATACATATTATTCGCCACGTATATAAGTTAATGATATACTCTTGGTAGAATATACTTGAAGGAGGAAATAAAATGGCAATTATAAACGCAAATGACCAAAGCTTCGCAGCTGAAACTAGCGAAGGTGTTGTATTATTAGATTTCTGGGCACCTTGGTGTGGACCTTGTAAAATGATCGCTCCTGTATTAGAGGAAATCGATTCAGAACTAGGTGAAAAAGTAAAAGTAGTAAAAGTAGACGTTGATGAAAACCAAGAAACTGCTCGTCAATTTGAAGTAATGAGCATTCCAGCTCTTTTCGTATTAAAAGACGGTAAAGTAGTTGATCAAGCGTTAGGTTACAAACCGAAAGAAGCGTTAGTAGAATTAGTTTCTAAACACTTCTAAAAGAAAGAAGCTACCATTTGGTAGCTTTTTTTATTTTCCTTTTTTAAACCTTTCCGTTACAATAAAAGAACGTATGTTGGGTGTTTTGTCATTGTATGTTTTTATTTTGAATTTGCAATGATAAGCATGTAGAAATGGAGGTAGGCGAGTGCACGAACATTTGAAAGAGAAATTGGCTATTTTACCAGATCAACCTGGTTGTTATTTAATGAAAGATAAGCAAGGAACGGTTATATATGTCGGGAAGGCAAAAGTGTTAAAAAATCGTGTGCGCTCGTACTTTACTGGTTCGCATGATGGGAAAACACTTCGGCTTGTAGGAGAAATTGTAGATTTTGAATATATCGTAACCTCTTCAAATTTGGAGGCTCTTATTTTAGAGTTAAATCTAATAAAAAAGTATGATCCAAAATATAATATTCAATTAAAAGATGATAAAACATATCCTTTTATTAAAATTACCGCTGAAAAACAGCCGCGCTTACTCATTACGCGTAACGTAAAAAAGGATAAAGGAAAGTATTTTGGCCCTTATCCGAATGCACAATCAGCTCATGAAACGAAAAAACTATTAGATCGCATGTATCCGCTTCGCAAATGCTCAAACATGCCCGATAAAGTGTGTTTATATTATCATATGGGTCAATGTTTAGCGCCTTGTGTGAAAGAAGTGACGGAAGAACAAAATAAAGAAATTGTGGATGAAATTATTAAGTTTTTAAATGGTGGACATAAAGAAATTCGTTCAGAATTAGAAACAAAGATGTATGAGGCTTCAGAGAAACTAGAATTTGAACGTGCGAAAGAATTGCGAGATCAAATTGCTCATATAGATGCAATTATGGAAAAACAAAAGATGATTATGAGTGACTTAGTGGACCGGGATGTATTTGGATATGCAGTTGATAAAGGATGGATGTGCGTTCAAGTTTTCTTCGTTCGAAAAGGAAAGCTAATTGAACGTGATGTTTCTATGTTTCCAATCTATGATGAACCAGAAGAGGGATTTTTAACGTTTATCGGTCAATTTTATGAAAACAGCAGTCATTTTAAACCGAAAGAAATTGTTGTTCCAGGAAGTATAGACTCAGAATTAGTAGAGCGCTTTTTAGAAGTTGAAGCGACGCAGCCGAAACGTGGTAAGAAAAAAGATCTTGTAGAATTAGCAAATAAAAATGCGAAAATTGCACTTGAAGAGAAATTCTACTTAATTGAACGTGATGAAGAGCGAACGATTAAAGCTGTAGATCAGTTAGGAAAGCAGCTCGGGATTGAAACACCGTATCGTATTGAAGCGTTTGATAACTCAAATATTCAAGGAACAAATCCCGTTTCTGCAATGATTGCTTTTATCGATGGGAAACCAGCGAAGAAAGAGTACAGGAAATATAAAATTAAAACGGTTCAAGGACCAGATGATTATGAGTCTATGAGAGAAGTTGTGAGGCGCCGTTATACAAGGGCACTTAAAGAGAATTTACCATTACCAGATTTAATCATTATTGACGGGGGAAAAGGTCATCTGGCAGCTGTAAGTGATGTTCTAGAAAATGAGCTTGGGTTATATATTCCGATGGCAGGCCTTGTAAAAGATGACAAACATAAAACATCCCATTTAATTATTGGGGATCCACCTGAACCGGTGATACTTGAGAGGAATAGCCAAGAATTTTATTTATTGCAGCGCATTCAAGATGAAGTGCATCGATTTGCGATTACATTCCATCGTCAATTACACGGGAAATCTGTCATTCAATCAGCACTGGACGATATTCCAGGAATCGGTGATAAACGGAAAAAGGTATTGTTAAAACATTTTGGTTCATTAAAGAAGATGAAAGAAGCTTCTGTAGCAGAATTTGTCGAAGCGGGTATGCCGAAAAATGTCGCGGAAACAATTTATACGTACTTAACAGATAAGAAGACGTTGTAGTTTACAACGTCTTCTGTTTTTTGGTATAATTTCTGAAGATTTAAAATAAACTCATCTGAATGAAAATACAAAAAAGTCAACTAAACTTATATGTCTAGTTGACTGTAGATAAGGCTACACTTCAATGAGATCTTTTATATCCCATTTCACAAGAAATGTAATAGAGTCTGAACGTTTTTTCTTTTCTTCGTATGACTCTGCTACGACGTTTCGTTGCTTCTGAATTTGCTCAGCAATGAATCCAGCTTCTAATTGATAAGAAGAATGTCTGTTTTGTTTTTGACGTTCAGCAATGAGAGTGCCTTTAAGTTGGAACTGCATTTCACGACGTTTATGTTCAATAATACTTAAAGTGCCCCAACCAGCTTTTTCAAAGAACTGAATGACTTCTTCAATTGTTTCTAGCGGATATTTTCTTGCAAGGTTTCTACCGGACCAGTATAAAATACCATCTAAATCGTTACCAATTAAATCAGGTAGTAATTCTTCACGTAGCAATTCATAAGCGAAGGCGTTCAATGAAACATCTTCTAAAGATGTTATATCGATTGTATTTTTGCTCACAATATTCCCCTCTTTCTATAGGGCTTATTATATAACATTTCTCATTTATAAAAACAGATTTTTCTTTAGGAAAATTTGAATATATAAGAAGAAAAAAAGAATTGGCAAATTATATGCAAATTATGTATACGTTTTCTTGACGCTTCGACAAAAATAGGAGTAAAATGAACTTGGTATCAAATTATGCTGAAATATTTCGAATAATTTTTTCAGTTTTTCTTATGCCAATAGTGAAAAAACATTATTGTTGTAAATTAATCTGAAAACAGCAGTCAAACATTCAAGGGGGTAATGGGGACATGAAAGGCCGCGAGTATACGTTTCGTAAGTGGCACTCATTAATGGGGGTCATCCCGGTTGGTGTCTTTTTGACGCAACATCTAATTGTAAACAACTTTGCAACAAGAGGAGCAGAGGCTTTTAACAAAGCTGCAGGCTTTATGGAGCTCCTTCCATTCCGGTATGCGCTAGAAATTTTCATCATCTTTTTACCTATACTGTACCATGCTATATATGGCTTATATATTGCATTTACAGCTAAGAACAATGCGGTATCTTACGGTTATTTCCGTAACTGGATGTTCGTCTTCCAACGAATTTCAGGTATCGTTACGCTGATCTTCATTTCTTGGCATGTCTGGGAAACTCGTATTCAAGCAATGTTAGGTAAAGAGGTAAACTACGATATGATGGCAGATATTTTAAACAATCCAGCTATGTTTGCATTCTATTTAGTTGGTGTTGTTTCAACAATTTTCCACTTTGCAAATGGACTATGGACATTCTGCATTAGCTGGGGAATTACAGTGTCTCCACGTTCACAAAGAATCTCTACTTATGTAACATTAGCTATTTTCTTAGGTCTATCTTATGTAGGTGTGAGTGCATTATTAGCGTTCATCGATCCACAGCTAGCAAACCAGTAAGGAGTGGGAGAGCATGAAAGGGAAACTTATAGTAGTCGGCGGTGGCTTGGCTGGCTTAATGGCAACGATTAAAGCGGCAGAAGCAGGAGTAAATGTTGAACTGTTTTCATTAGTACCAGTAAAACGTTCACATTCTGTATGTGCTCAGGGCGGAATTAACGGTGCCGTAAATACGAAAGGTGAAGGGGATTCTCCATGGATCCACTTTGACGATACAATTTATGGTGGGGATTTCTTAGCGAACCAACCACCAGTTAAAGCAATGTGTGAAGCAGCACCTGGTATTATTCATTTAATGGACCGTATGGGTGTTATGTTCAACCGTACGGAAGAAGGACTTCTTGATTTCCGTCGTTTTGGTGGAACACAACATCACCGTACAGCATTTGCTGGTGCAACAACTGGACAGCAATTACTATACGCATTAGATGAGCAAGTACGTCGTCACGAAGTAGCAGGACTTGTAACGAAATATGAAGGTTGGGATTTCTTACGAGCTGTTGTTGATGATGAAGGTGTGTGCCGAGGAATCGTTGCACAAGACTTACAAACTATGGAGATTAAAAGTTTCCAAGCTGATGCCGTGATTATGGCAACAGGGGGCCCTGGTATCATCTTTGGAAAATCAACTAACTCTATTATCAATACAGGTACAGCAGCGTCTGCTGTATATCAACAAGGTGCATATTATGCGAACGGTGAGTTTATTCAAATCCATCCAACGGCAATTCCTGGAGACGATAAGTTACGTCTTATGAGTGAATCTGCACGTGGTGAAGGTGGGCGTGTTTGGACATATAAAGATGGTAAGCCATGGTACTTCTTAGAAGAGAAATATCCTGCTTACGGAAACCTTGTACCTCGTGATATTGCAACGCGTGAAATCTTTGATGTTTGCGTAGAGCAAAAACTAGGTATTAACGGTGAAAACATGGTGTACCTAGATCTTTCTCATAAAGATCCGAAAGAACTAGATATTAAACTTGGTGGAATTATTGAAATCTATGAGAAGTTTACAGGAGATGATCCTCGTAAACTACCAATGAAAATCTTCCCAGCGGTTCACTATTCAATGGGCGGGCTATGGGTTGATTATAAGCAAATGACAAGCATTCCAGGTTTATTTGCAGCAGGTGAGTGCGATTATTCTATGCACGGTGGTAACCGCCTTGGTGCGAATTCACTATTATCAGCAATTTACGGTGGTATGGTAGCAGGACCGAACGCAATTGAGTATATGAAAGGTCTTTCTAAATCATCTGATGCTGTTTCATCTAGTGTATATGAGCAAAATGAATTAATCGAAACAGAGAAATTTAACAATATTTTAACGCTTGATGGTAACGAAAATGCATATGTTCTTCACAAAGAGTTGGGAGAATGGATGACAGATAACGTTACAGTAGTTCGTGAAAATAAAAAGTTATTAGAAACAGATGCAAAAATTGAAGAGTTAATGGCGCGTTACAAACGCATTAACATTAATGATACAGCAAGATGGAGTAACCAGGGTGCTTCATTTACACGTCAACTTGCAAATATGTTTGAGCTAGCTCGTGTTATTACAATTGGGGCATATAACCGTAATGAAAGCCGCGGAGCGCATTACAAACCGGAATTCCCAAATCGTGATGATGCAAACTTCTTAAAAACTACAATGGCAAAATTTGAGGGAGAAGGAAATGCACCAGCATTCCATTACGAAGAAGTGGATGTTTCATTAATTAAACCACGTAAACGTGACTATTCTTCAAAACATGATGTAGCTGCTAAGGGTGAAGAGAAGGGGGATAAGCAACATGTCTGAGAAAACAATCCGCCTCATCATTACGAGACAAGATGGACCAGATGCACAAGAGTTTGACCAAGAGTTTGAAATTCCATATCGTCCAAATATGAATATTATTTCGGCACTTATGGAAATTCGCCGTAATCCTGTTGATTCAAAAGGGAACCAAACAACTCCGATTGCATGGGATATGAACTGTTTAGAGGAAGTATGTGGCGCTTGCTCGATGGTTATTAACGGAAAACCACGTCAATCATGTACAGCGCTTATTGATCAATTAGAACAGCCAATTCGCTTAAAACCGATGAAGACATTCCCGGTTGTACGTGATTTACAAGTTGACCGTAGTCGTATGTTTAACGCATTAAAACGCGTTAAGGCTTGGATTCCAATCGATGGTACGTATGACCTAGGTCCAGGACCAAGAATGCCGGAGAAGAAACGTCAATGGGCTTATGAGCTTTCAAAATGTATGACATGTGGTGTTTGCTTAGAATCATGTCCAAACGTAAACAGTAAATCTGACTTTATTGGACCAGCACCGTTATCACAAGCTCGTTTATTCAACTCGCATCCAACAGGTGAAATGCACAAAGCAGATCGCTTACGTGCAATTATGGGAGATGGAGGGCTTGCAAACTGTGGTAACTCTCAAAACTGTGTGCAATCATGTCCGAAAGGTATTCCATTAACAACTTCAATCGCAGCATTAAACCGTGATACAACAATTCAATCGTTCAAAGATTTCTTTGGTAGCGATAATAACTATTAATAAATATGCCTCTTCATTTGAAGGGGCAATATTTATAAGGTTATTTTTCAGTTTATTCTGTATATTAGTAATTGAAAAGGAGAGAAAACGATGAAGAGAATTTCTTATATTGAAGACTTTAAGCAATGGGAAAGTGGTTTTTCGTTTTACAATCCTGTAAAAGTTCGTTTCGGTGAAGTAGATATGTTTGGACATGTAAATAATGTCATTGCTTTTACATATTTTGAAGAAGCACGTATCGCATTGTTTAAAGAACTTGGATTTATGCAAGAATGGACAAATGAATCATCAGAAACGATGATCGTTGTTGCAGATTTACAATGTAATTTCATCAAACAAATATATTTTGATGAGCAGTTGAAAGTATATGTAAAGGCAGGAACAGTTGGGAATTCTTCTTTAGATTTGCACTATATGGTCAAAAATGCAGAAGGGGAAATTTGTTTAGTTGGACGCGGTATGATGGTACAAGCATCGAAAAAAACAGGAAGAGGCGAGCCATGGCCTGAAGAATGGAAGATGAAATTACTAAAATAATAGAAGAGAATACAAAAATAAGAGAGCGAATCGCTCTCTTATTTTTTATCCTTCATTGCCTCTTCTAATGTTAGATGGTGTTTATATATGTATGTGGCATATGGATTACCAACGTAGCGTATGTGCCATGGTTCGTATGCGTACTCTGTTGTTTCTGTTTTATCTTCTAAATAACGAATGACAAATCCAAACTCATGGGCGTGTTTTGCAACCCATTTCCCTTCTGTTGTCTCGCCAAAGATTGGTTCTAATTGGAATTTAGCAGATTTTGAGCTAATATCCATTGCTAGACCAGTTTGATGCTCACTTGTTCCTGGAATTGCACTTACCGAATTAGCCTCAGTTTTTCCTTGGCGCTTAATATAGGTATTATGTAATGACTGTTGACGTTTGTAAGAACGGTAACCTGAAACTGCTGTAAGTTCTATCCCCTCGTTTTTCGCTGCTTGGAACATTTTCTCAAGCGCATCTGCAGCATCTTTACGAAGTAATGTTTTCTCTTTATCTTTTGGACTAGTAAATGGTACGTTCGGTTTCTTTAAATCTTCTGGAATATACCCATCTGGTAATTTACGATGTTTATTGACTAATACAAGAGCAGAATCTGGATTTGTTACAACGGAAAAATTATCATCTAGTTTTTTTTCATTATGATCAGCTTTTGGAAAAGCAGGAATCTCTTCTTTTGGATGGTTACTATGTTTTTGACTTTCGACAGCTTTCGCCCCATTTTGTAATGGTGATTCAGAACTGAAATAAGCGAAAGATGTGATACCGATTACAATAGTAGCGGCAGAAATAATTATTATTTTTTTCATGATGCCTTGTAATCACAGTCCTTTCTTAATAAAATATGTATTGTTTTTATTATAAGTTTAGTTTGTTGAAAAAGAAATATAAGAGCCGTAACGTAATGAAAATGCAAAGAAAATGTCAGAAAATGTGTGAAATTGTAGTATTTTTTCATATAATTCATTTCTTATCTTTCATGAATTGAATTTTTTATGTAATATATATACATAAGAAGATGTAGCGATTATCGAGAATAAAGAACTTCTTGTATAGACTAGGAGTGAATGGGAATGGATTTTGCAACAATTATTGGACTCATTTTAGGATTTGTAGCGGTAGTAGTAGGGATGGTCGTCAAGGGCGCTGACGTAACAGCCTTATTGAATCCTGCCGCAGCATTAATTATTTTCATCGGTACATTTGCCGCAGTTTGTATTGCATTTCCGATGAATCAACTAAAAAGGGTTCCAAAATTATTTAAAGTTCTTTTTGGTTCAAATAAAAAGGATTTAAGTTATGAACAGTTGCTAGAATTATTTGTTCATTGGACATCTGAAAGTAGAAAATACGGTATTTTGTCTTTAGAGCAACAATTAGACAAAATTCAAGATGAATTTCTTTTACGTGGTATGAAATTTGTGATTGATGGCGTATCCGCAGAAGATTTAGAGCAGATTTTAGAAGCTGAATTAGAAGCAATTGAAGAAAGGCATGCAAAAGGAGCGGCGATTTTTTCACAAGCTGGTACGTATGCACCGACATTAGGGGTTTTAGGTGCTGTTATTGGTCTTGTAGCTGCGCTTGGTAATTTAACTGATATTGACAAGTTAGGACATGCTATTTCAGGTGCGTTTATTGCAACGATTTTTGGTATTTTTTCAGGTTATGTACTATGGCATCCATTTGCAAATAAGTTAAAGCAAAAATCTGCAGCTGAAATCGAGAAAAAACGTTTAATTATTGATTGTTTATTAATGTTACAAGAAGGTACATATCCGTTTATTATGAAGAACCGTATTTTAGGTGCACTTTCTGCAACTGAGCGTAAAAAGCTAGAAATAGGAGCAGAAAAAAATGCGGAGTAAAAAAAATAGAAGAGGTAAAAAGAAAAAACATGATGAGCATATCGATGAAACGTGGTTAATTCCGTATTCTGATATGTTAACGTTGTTATTTGCATTATTCATCGTATTATTCGCAATGAGTAGTATAGATGCTGCGAAGTTTAAACAGATGGCAGTAGCTTTTCGGAGTGAACTAGCAGGTGGAACAGGAAATAAAGAGTTTTTAAGTGATCAGAAGCCGAATGAAGAGAAAGAGTTGTCAGCAAATAGTTTAGAATCTGAGCAGATTAAAAAGAATGCTGAGGCTGAAGTAAAGCAGCAAGAAATGAATGAATTAAAAGCGGTACAAAAAGGTATTGATAAATATATTGAGGAAAAGCAATTATCGTCTTCTTTTAAAACCGATTTAACTGAAAAAGGATTAATGGTAACAATATTAGAAAATGTACTATTCGACTCGGGGAAAGCAGATGTGAAATTAGAATCGTTAGGGATTGCAAAAGAGATGTCTAACCTGCTTGTTTCCGCATCACCTCGTGAGATTACAGTATCTGGTCATACAGATACTGTTCCTATCGCAAATGCTCAGTTTGCATCAAACTGGGAGTTAAGTACACAGCGTGCCGTTAATTTTATGCAGGTATTACTTCAAAATAAAGATTTGCAACCAGGAAAATTTAGTGCAATTGGTTACGGAGAATACCGTTCGATTGCACCAAATGATACACCGGAAGGAAAAGCAAAAAATAGACGTGTAGAAGTGTTTATTTTACCTTTAACGAGAAATATGCAATAAAGAAAGAGGATGGCAAATGCCATCCTCTTTTATTTTGCTTCAAATGATTTTAAGTTGTCACGACGGACTTTATCTTTTTCCGTATCTGATTTTTTGAAATCATAGTCATACAAAGCGCCTTCCCAATCGCCGTACATTGGATTAGGGAAAATGATGAATTTCTCACCAAATTGTGCTTTTGAATCTGCAACTGTTTGATTGCGATCTTTTACCGATTTACCATCAAAACCAGTGAAATCAGATAAGTTATCACCGAAGAATAAGACAATATCATGTGTTTGAGAAACGAGTTCACGGCGTTTCTCTTTCCCTTTTTCTTTCGGATCTTGTAATAATATATGTTCTTTCGTTGCTTGAGGAGCACCTACGCGCTCAAGATTTTTAATAGTTGCATCTAGTTGGTTCGTTTTACGATTTGAGATGTAGTAAATATCTACACCTTTAGACTCTGTATATTTTAAGAAATCAATTGCGCCTGGAAGGGCCTCAGCTTCAGCCTTATTAATCCAATCATCCCATTTGTAAGGATAGCCTTTTCCTGTCTTTACACTCATTGCTTGATGAGGACTGTTGTCTAAAACAGTTTCATCTAAATCAAGTACGATAGCAGGTTTTTTTGCTGTCCCTTTTGCAAGAGCTGCATCCAGCTTCAATTGACCGATATTGTACCCTTGGTAGTAAAGTGCTTTCGTTTCACCAGCTGTTTGATACCATAAATCAGCCATTAATTGCTGTTCTGTTAATTTTACTTTTTCTTCTTTGGCCGCTGTTTTCTCTGTCGTTCCTGAACATGCTACAAGCGATGTAGATAGAACCGCTACAGATAATAAAGTGGTAATGCCCCTCTTCATCTTCATATGTATCCTCCTTGATGTTAGAAAATCATCTTATATTATATATTAAAATATAAAAATTTTTTATGAACATTTGCATATTGTCTTTTGTATATATAGTAGTGTGTCCTATATTAGAAAGATGAGCAAAATAATGATAGTCATTTTGACAGGTTTTATTGTCGTAATGACAATTATAATTGACAAATAAACCTTTGTTATTTACAATTTTAACTAAATAGAACAAATGATGGATTAAAGGTAATGTTATATATAAGAGGATGAAGCGTAGTGCTATATTTTATCCTAAATAAACATAATCTTTGAAAGAGAGTACGAATGATAATAAAGGGGAGGCTTTATACTTTGAGTTTACAAATTCAAAACTTAACGAAACTATTTGGGGAATCAAAAGCAGTTAACGGTTTGCAAATTTCGTTACCAAAAGGTGAAGTGCTAGGATTACTTGGACGAAATGGTGCAGGGAAAACAACTACAATCAAAATGCTTCTCGGATTATTAACGCCTAATGAAGGCTCTATTACATGGGATGGAAAATCATTTGGGACTAGTGGGGTAACGATTGGTTATTTACCAGAAGAAAGAGGTTTATATACAAAAAGTAGAGTAATAGACCAGCTGCGATATTTTGGTAGATTAGAAGGAATGACGAAAAAAGAAGTAGATCTTGCCATTGACCACTGGTTAGAGCGATTAGCAATTCCAGAATACAAATTTAAAACGGCAGGAGAGCTTTCAAAAGGGAATCAGCAAAAAATTCAATTAATTGCTGCTCTTCTTCATAATCCTGAACTTCTCATCTTAGATGAACCGTTTAGCGGACTTGACCCAGTCAATGCTGGGATGTTAGCTAGCATTATTGAAGAACAAGTACAGAGCGGGAAGACAATTATTTTATCCAGTCATCGTATGGAACAAGTAGAAGCTTTTTGCCAACATGTATGTATTTTGAAAAAAGGCGAAGCAGTTGTCAAAGGACAGTTAAGTGATATTAAGAAAGAATATGGTTTCCGTAATTTAACGATTGAAGATACAGCAGAGAATGAAAAGGGATTAGAAGCTATACATGTTTCATATGAAAAACAACAAGGCCTTCTTTATATAAAAGTACAAGACGATGCAGAAGCTCTAAAGATTTTACAACAATTGCAAGAACAAGGTGTTACCTTGCGCCAATTTAAAATGTTAGAGCCGACGTTAAATGAAATCTTTGTAGAGAGGGCGAAATAACGATGCGTAAATTTTCTCATGTATTTTCATTTTATTTTAGAGAAGCGTTTTTATCTAAAAAATCATTAATTACGAGTGCGATATTATTTTTAGTTGTATTTGGGATTTTTGCATTTAATCATTTTACTTCAGGGAATGATAAAAGTAAGGATAAAGATAAAATTGCAGTTGTAACAGAAAGTTCCACATACAACGTACAAAAAGAAGGGTTAACTAAGCTATTACCATCAGCAAAAATAACGGTTGGTTCAAAAGCAGATTTTGATAAACTGCATAAACAAGTAGAAGACGGTGAGCTGGATGGTTTGTTTCATGTAATAGAAAAGAATGGAGCTCCAGAGGTTACGTATATGTATAATGGATTTCCTAGCCAAGCAACTTCTGCAATCATGGCAAGTTATTTCAAACAACAATATACAATGGTGACAATTGCAAAGCATAATGTTTCACCAGAAATTGCACAGCAATTGCAAACTGAAATTTCAGTGAAACAAGAAGCAATAAAAGATCGCTCTTCTTCTTTCGGAATTGCCTATTTCTTTACATTTGCTTTATATATGTTTATTGTCGCGTTCGGAAATACAATTGCAATGAATATTGCATCAGAAAAGGCGTCACGTGTAATGGAAGTCATGCTGCCGAAAGTAAAACCGCTTACGATGATGTATGCGAAAATATTAGCAGTTGTTTCAACAGCTTTATTACAACTGGTCATATTAGCGTGCGGTTATCTTATCCCTTATTTGTTAGGGTGGGTCGATTTAGAAAACGCCTCATTATTTGGAATTCCAATTGACTTTACAAAATTAGATGCAAAAGTTATAAGTATGTTCCTTGTTTATTTCATTACGGGATATTTACTTTATGCGATGATGTACGCTGCAGCTGGCGCTGTTGTTTCTAAGACGGAGGATTTACAAGCTGTATCTTTCCCGATAATGATTTTAATTATGGCTGCATTCTTCATTAGTATTAAATCATTAAGTGATCCGAATAGTACTATCGTTGTTGTAAGTTCTTACGTTCCGTTCTTTACACCGATGGTTACCTTCTCACGTATTGTAGCCGGTGAAGCAGGCATGTTAGAAATTACGATAACATTAGTAGTCTTATTGGCGACGATTGGTATATTAAACGCTGTTACAAGTCGTATCTATGTAAATGGTGTAATGAATTACTCAGACAAAGTGAAATTTAAAGATTTAGCAAAATTTATTAAGCGTCAATAATGAGAGAAAAGCATGATTTTCTATTGAAATCATGCTTTTTCTTTATGTATAAATTAAAAATAGTATATAATAGTAAGAGTTGTCTTTTAATAGAATGAATACAAAGGAGGGTGTGCAGATGGGAATTAGTAGTCGTTTTACAGTAGGTGTTCATATGTTGACTTTACTTGCGATAGATCGAAACTCTCGCTGTACCTCTGAATGGATTGCTGGTAGTGTGAATACAAATCCAGTTGTGATTCGTCGCATTACAGGAATGTTGAAGAGAGCAGGACTTGTTGATGTACAAGCCGGTAAAGGTGGTACGACACTTGCTCGCGATTTAGAAGAAATTACATTACTTGATGTATATAAAGCAGTGGAAGTTGTAGAAGAAGGTCATCTATTTTCCTTCCATGAAAATCCCAACATTGAATGTCCAGTAGGAGCTAATATTCAATCAGTATTAGAAATTATTTTAATGCAAGCGCAAGAAGCGATGGAAAACGTACTTGCAAATGTAACGGTAGAGCAATTAGTTACAAATTTAAAGTCTAAAATAAAAGAATAAAAAAGCGAGCTTCCTCATAATGAGGGCTCGCCTTTTTTTATTCAGAAATATTGAAAATTCTATTTTTCAGTATTTAAAATGAATTTACCTACGATAGCTGCTACGATACCACCAAGAATTGGTGCTACGATGAATACCCATAGTTGAGAAAGTGCTTCTCCACCAACAAATAAAGCTGGTGCGATACTACGAGCAGGGTTAACAGATGTTCCAGTTAAAGGAATTCCTAATAAGTGAATTAAAACTAATGTGAAACCAATTACTAGTCCCGCTAAAGAAGAACTTCCTTTTTTACCTGTTACAGCCATGATAACTAAAATAAATACGAAAGTTAAAACGAACTCAACTAAAAATGCTCCAGATAAACCAAGAGTTCCGAAACCATTTTGTCCTAAATTATCTAAAGGTGTTTTAGCAGAGCGTAAAATCGTTACTAACGTTGCAGTTCCTAATAAACCACCTAAAATTTGAGCTAATACATAATAACAAAGTTCCATAGCGTTCATTCTTTTGTTAATGAACATAGCTACCGATACTGCTGGGTTAATGTGACATCCAGAAATTGTTCCAATGCTATATGCCATAGCTACAATAGATAGACCGAAAGCCATAGCGATTCCTAATGTTCCAATTCCTTCAATTCCGCCGCCAGTGACAGCTACTCCAGTTCCGAATAATACAAGTACAAATGTACCAATAAATTCAGCTATTGCTTTTTTTAACATAATTTACCTCCTATTAATGCGCATGAAACGTATTATAACATAGGTTTTAGTATAAACAGCCAATGAAATACTATTCTGATAAGGCGAAATAGGGGGACAATAAAAAAGATATGGTTCTATGAAGAAGAACCATATCTTTTTTTATGCTGACTTTTTCTGTTTAATGACTGGAACAGAACGGTTTAAAATACTATTTGCAACCATTCCTAACATAATAATAATCATTCCAAATAGGGAAAGGCCACCAGGGAATGAACCGTTCAAGAACACAATTTCACCAAGTACTGTAAAGACCATCGTTCCAGCTTGTGTTGCTTCAACGGCACCAAGTAAAGCGAGGTTGTCTTTTGCTAAGTCAGTGGCAAAGAAAAATGTCATCGTCGCAATAACGCCGGAACATAAAGCTAACAAAAATCCTTGCAGCATTTGGCTAGATGTTGGAATACCAGTAGTAGAAAATCCGTATATACCAAGTAAAATTGTAATAGGAAGACTGCCTATTGCCATTCCTAATACACGCTGGAATGTATCAAGACGTCCCCCCACAAGTTCCATCATTTTTCGGTTGCCGAACGGATATAAAAAAGCAGCTAATACGACAGGTAAAAACCCTGAAATGAACTGAGTTATTGTAATGTGTCCAGCTGCAGTTGTTTGCATACAAATTACACCTAGTAAAATAAATAATGCTACATATAAACTACGAAGCGGAATTTTTCCGCGTACAAGTTTTGTACCTGACTTCGTTTCTATTTTTACGAAAAATAGTGGTGATAAAAGTAAACCTGCTAATATCGTAACTTGCCAAGTTCCGGCAACGAGCCAAGCCGGAGAGAAGACAGCTGCGAAACTTAATAAAGAATAGAAACCAATCCCTGCAACGGAACCCCATCCGATCCATGCGAATGGATGTTTTTTTAACTCTGCCCATAACCCACCTAAGTTTTTGCGAAATAAAACGATAAGGAATAAAATAGGGAGAGCGAATAAAAAGCGGAAGGAAGCTGTCCAAGCCCAGCTCGTTCCAGATACATTCATTGCTCTATTAATAATAAAAGTTGCAGAAAAAAAGGCTGATGATAAGAGGCCTAATAATATTGCACGCATGAAATATAACACTCCTTTTGGAAATAAATAATTATGTATAGTATAATATACTTTAATATAATAAAAGTAAACTATTTTATACTTTAAGGTGGTTTTATAGATGAAAGAACATGAAGATATGCAAACGAAAGAAGTCATTCAGCAAGTAGGTCAGCTATTAAGACAAATTCGAAATGAACAAAAATTAAGTTTAGAAGAATTAGCCCAAAAAACAGGAGTTAGTAAATTAACATTAGGGAAAATTGAGAGAGGTGAAACGAATCCAACGTTAGCTGTCATTTGGAAAATAACGAAAGGGTTATCGATACCTTTATCGAGATTAATGGTTGTGGGAGAACCTGTAGCTGTTGCGCGCTGCGGAGAAGGATTTGCAGTAGATGTAGGACAAGCATGGCATTTAGAAACGATGTTCCGTTACACGAAAGAAACAGGGATGGAAATGCACCGTGCTTGTTTAAGAGCGAATAGTATATATGAACCGGAAGCTCATCATGAAGGTGCTATTGAGCTTGTAACGGTAATGAAAGGGAAAGTATCCATTCAAGTGGAGAATGATGTATACGAATTAAACGAGTTTGACTCCATTCAATTTGAAGCGAATAAGAAACATAGCTATAAAAATGAAGAAGATGAAGTGGCTGTATTACATTTAACGATGAAATACTCTTCATGAAAAAATCACCTATAGAATTCTATAGGTGATTTTTTATATGCTCTTCTTAAGTATAGGAAGTGATGCCATTAGTACGAACGTGGCATAAGTAATAAACAAATAAAGTAAACTAAAAATCCCGTTCCAAAACATAAAATAGCAATGACCCAAAGGATACGAATGAGAGTAGAACTAATATCAAAATATTCTCCTAAACCACCACATATACCAAATAGCATTTTATCAGTTTCGGATTTACATAATTTTTTTGACATATAACGATCAACTCCTTTTTTATATGAAGCTATATACTTCTATTCTATATGGAAATTTATGAGAAGACTATGAGGTTGTATTACATTTTTTTAGTGAAACGATCATATTAATTGTCTTAATTTTCAGCGGATATTAAACTTATAGTAAGAGGTATGAGGCGATTTTTAATAAAGGGTGGGGAAATAGAAATGACAGTATATTGGTTGACTAATGTAATGCTTGAATCAAGGTATACATATGAAGAAGGGGCAATTTCACGAACAGAAACAGAATTATGTAGTTTACTCATTGAAGATGGACGAATTAAAAAAATTATAGAAGGGATTGTTCAAGAGGAAGGGATAGTAACTCTTGATGCGAATCGCTTATTAATTTTGCCGTCTTTCGAAGAGATGCATATTCATATTGATAAAACATATTATAGTGGGCCTTGGAAAGCTTGTATGCCAGCAGACAGTATTTTTACACGTTTTAATGAGGAAGAGAAGATTTTGCCAAAGCAATTAACAACTGCTCAAGACAGGGCGGAAAATATGCTAGAGTTACTACTTCGAAATGGTACAACGAATATTAGAACGCATTGTAATGTTGATCCAATTATTGGACTTCATAATTTGGAGGCGACGTTAGCTGCATTAGAAACATATAAAAATCGGATGTCTGGTAGAATCGTTGCTTTTCCGCAACATGGATTATTGCGCAGTAATTCTGTACAACTTGTGAAAGATGCGATGCGTATGGGTGCGAATCTAGTCGGTGGAGTGGATCCAGCTACAGTGGATAATGATATCGAAAAATCATTACATACGATTATGGATATCGCAGTAGAATTTAATGCAGATGTTGATATTCATTTGCATGATGCGAATAATCTAGGAACGTTTACGATGAAGAGGTTGGCAAGCTTAACAGAAGAAGCAGGGTGGCAAGGTCGTGTAACAATTAGTCATGCGCTTGGACTTGGTGGTGTTACTGATAAAGAAGCTGAAGAAGTGGCAGAAAGACTAGCAGCTTTAAGTATTGATATTACTTCAACGGTGCCAATTGGTAAACAAGTAATTCCAATTCCATTATTAGATAAAAAAGGTGTTAAAGTTTCATTAGGAAATGATAGTATTACAGATCATTGGTCGCCGTTTGGAACTGGCGATATGCTTCAAAAGGCAAATCGATTAGCAGAGCGTTTTGGGTGGAGTGACGAAAGGTCTTTAGGAAAAGCACTTCGCTTTATTACGGGAGGAAAAGAAACGTTAAACAAGGAAGGGAAACGAGCTTGGCCAAATGTAGGAGATGAAGCGAGCTTTGTTTTAACGAATGCAACATGTACTGCTGAAGCGGTAGCGCGTCAAACAGAAAAGCGTTTAGTCGTGTTTAAAGGGGATATTGTTGTTGGAAGTTTAAATGAGGTGGAATTAAATAATCTTGTGTAGAAGAATCGTTTAAATAATTTGAGGAGGGTTCTAATTGAGAATATAGAACTCTTCTTTTTTATTCTTACAATATATTTCGTATAGGAAAGCTAGAAGGGATGAAAAATTTGGACAATCAACATAACCAAAATCATATTATGGGAACTTTGCAATGGTTTATATTTTTATTAGCGAATTCAATCGCACTACCAATTGTCGTTGGAGGGTTATTTCATCTTACGACGGAAGAAATATTTTATTTAATGCAGCGTACGTTTTTTGTAGTTGGTATATCTTCTTTTTTACAAGGATGGATTGGACATAGACTACCAATTGCGGATGGGCCAGCTGGATCTTGGGTTGGTGTATTTACCGTACTTGCTTATGCAACCGTCGGGCAGGATCAATTACATAGTACACTGCAAATTTTGGAATTAGGAATGATCATTTCCGGTGTTATTTTAATAGGATTAGGAGTAACTGGTTTTATTGGACGTATTGTATTTTTATTTACGCCGGTTGTGACAGGGACATTTTTACTTTTATTATGTTTACAATTAAGTGGTGTATTTTTAAAAGGAATGCTAGGAATTACAGCTACTATTTCTCAAATTGATGGATTTACAGCGATAATCGCGTTTAGTATATTTCTGTTCGTTATTATACTATCTAATTTTGGAAAAGGTTTCGTTAAAAGTTATGCCGTTTTAATAGGATTAATTAGTGGGTGGATTATTTTTCTCATTGCAGGGAAAGTGACAATCCCATCTCAAGTAACTCATTTTGTACAACTTCCACATATATTTGCTTGGGGTCTTCCAAAGTGGAATACAGGGATGGCTGTATCGAGTTTCGTTATGGTATGTATTTTAGTTTCAAATACAGTGGCAGCTATTATAGCGATTAATCAAGCTACGATTCATAAAGCGACTATTGAACAAAAACAGTTGAAAGATGGTACATGGGTTGGAGGGATTTCACATATCATTTCTTCTGTATTTTCAACTGTAGGTGTCGTTCCATTACCAGCAACGGCAGGATTTATACGCTTAACAAAGCAAAAATATATACGATCGTTCTTAATGGCATGTGCGTTACTAGTCGTAATGTCACTTTTTCCAAGTATTATTCGTTACTTAGCATCTTTACCATCTGCTGTTGCATCTGCGGTTTTAATGGCTTCGTTCGTACAGTTAATTGGAATTGGATTTAATAATATAAAACAAGTGCCGATGAGTGAAAGGAATATAACGATTTTAGGCGTTGCAGTATTATTTGGCAGCGGCGTTATGTTTTTACCGTCTGGAGCACTCCAATCATTGCCGTCTGTTATGCAATATATATTCGGGAATGGTTTATTTGTAGGTACAGTTGTAAGTATATTGCTAGAACAAATATGGCGTACTGGAAAGTAAGTGGATAAAAAGAGTGTCCGCACTGTATAAAAGTCTAAAATAACATAGGAAATAAAGCCCATTTTTATTCACCACCTGCACATTTCGTTCATACAATATCTTGACTAAATAAACACCCAACTTACACATACACAGCTCTGGCTTAAGCAAGGAGGGTTATACCAGTTGAAGGAAAAAGCGTATCAATCTAAACCTTTACTCACAAAGAGAGAGAGAGAAGTATTTGAATTACTGGTTCAAGATAAAACAACGAAAGAAATTGCAGGTGAACTTTTTATAAGTGAAAAGACAGTTCGCAACCACATCTCTAACGCAATGCAAAAGCTAGGGGTTAAAGGACGTTCACAAGCAGTTGTTGAGCTTCTTCGCATGGGAGAGCTCGAACTATAAGAAAGCAGCCGACTTTTATATGAAAGGTCGGCTATTTTTCTGTTTGTTTCACGTGCTATATGAATGATAAAAACGTTTCATACATAAATAGGTAATAAGGAGGGGATATGTTGAAAAGGATACTGTTAGTTTCAACAAGTGCTCATGATATGAATGGACACCCGACTGGTTTGTGGCTGGAAGAGCTCGCAGCTCCTTATCTTTTATTTAAAAAAGCTAAGTTCGATGTTGATATTGTTTCTATAAAAGGCGGAAGAGTGCCGATTGATAGAGTATCTATTCCGAATGGCATACCTCGTGAATTTAAGCATGTCGCTTCTTTATTGCAAAATACGAGGGCGATTTCAACTGTCCATTCTTCAGAGTATGATGCGGTATTATTTGGTGGTGGACACGGGGCGATTGTAGATTTTCCAGGTAATCCATATGTAGCAAATTTAATTGAGAATATGTATAACAATAACCGGATTGTAGCGGCTGTTTGTCACGGGGTAAGTTCTTTAGTTGGTGTGAAAAATAAAGATGGTTCGTTTTTTGTTGCCGGTAAGAGTATAACAGGTTATACAAACGATGAAGAAAAAGCTGTACATTTAGAAAAGCGAGTTCCATTTTTGCTAGAAAGTAAATTGAAAGAAGAAGGGGCTTTGTTTTATGTAGCACCTAATTTTACGCTACATGTTGTAGTGGATGGTCGTTTAATTACAGGGCAAAATCCGCAGTCTAGTGTGGAAATAGGTAAAGCTATAAGAAGAGCTGTAAATAAATTATAGAAAAAATACCCGCTACTAATAAAGGGAGTGGGTATTTTATTGCGAAAGGAATATTTTTTGTATAGTGTAGATTGAAAATACAATAAACTAAAAAGACATAATGAGTATAATAACTTCATTTATAATCATTCATGAATTTGCTATACTATTTTGTATGAACAAAAGGGGAGGCTCTTTTAAATGAGAAAAGTTGCGTGTGCAAATACTTATATTAATAAAATAAAGCCTATTATTCGAAAAACGAGTTTTAGCCAATTAAAAATAGATGAAATCGCGAAATATATGGATATTAGTAAAGCTACTTTATATAAACGTTTTTCTTCGAAAGGTGAGATTATTGAAGCGGTAGTAGAGGATTTCATAAACTATCTTCTTGAAGGTGATGCGGATAATCAAGATGAAAGTCTGTCCTTTGCAGAACGTTTCCAAAAGACGTTTATCCATTCTTTAAAATGTGTGACGTATATTTCGGATATCTTTTTGCAAGATTTGAAAGAAGCGTATCCGCATTTGTCAGATCAGTTAGTCGCTGCACAACAAAATCGTAATCGTAATTTACAAATGTTTTTTGAGTCGGGTATGGGACAAGGATACTTTAATAAAATGAATGCGCAATTATTTATGGTACAAGATGATGTGATGTTAAGGCGTATTATAGATCATTCTTTTTGTATTCAATACGATATTACGTTAAAGAAAGCGATACTGGATTTTTATCAATTAAAGAAGTATCAACTTTTTAAGCCGGAGTATATAGAAGCAATTGATGATTCTGAAATTGAAAAAGAAATTATTGCTATTTTGCAAATGATTTCGTAAAAAAGCAGGTTTTCCTATACGAATGGAAAACCTGCTTTTTTTATTACATGTTATTTTTTACGTGTTGTAATACGAATTCAGCTACTGGGCCACCTGAAGCCGGATTTTGACCAGTGATAACACGATTATCTTCTACAGCGTAAGCTTCCCAAGGCTGCGTAGCTTTTTCGTAAAGCCCTCCATTTTTAATGAGTTCATCTTCTGTTAAAAATGGAACAAATTGATCCAATCCAGCTAGTTTTTCTTCTTCATTTGAGAATCCTGTTACTTTTTTACCGCTAATTAAACGTTCCCCATTACTTAATGTGATATGAAATAAACCAGCAGCTCCGTGACAAACAGAGGAAACAATTCCGCCATTTTCATAAATGTTGCGGCTAATCATTTGAAGTTCTTTATTTTCTGGGAAGTCCCAAATCACACCGTGACCGCCTGCGTAATAAATAACAGCGTAGTCTTCTGGATTCACTTCACTCGGTTTCATTGTAGAACCGAGACGATTCATAAACTCTTTCTTTTGATACCATTCCCAATCGATGCTCTCCGCCATTGCTAAACTGTGCGGATCAATCGGTGTATAACCACCTTGTGGGCTGACATAATCTACTTCGTAACCAGCTTCTTCAACTTTTTTAACGAAATGGACGGCTTCACCAAGCCAAAGCCCAGTAGCTCGATTTAAATTTGGATATTTTTCTACGCTCGTCAACACAACTAACATTTTTTTCTTCATCATAATCCTCCTGTAATGTTTCTTCTATATAAAAGTTCTTTATTTACTTCATTTTATTAAGTTAGAAATTGCAAATTTGAATAACCATGTCAGTCCTCCTTATATCGGATTCGAAATTAGTGTATAACAATTTTTGAACAAAGTAAACTAAAAACACTAAATTAGTTTACTTTGTATATTTTTCATTGACAAACTGTAATGCTGAAACTATGATAGTTCCATGAATATCGAACAACATACATGTTTCGTTTCGAATTCAATTTGTCGCGCGATAAATTTATACATTTAATGAAGTTGTTTAGTGGTGGTAGAGGAGCTAAATAACTGTATTTTTTCATTTGCAGTTACTACAATCAGGAGAGGTGTTACACATGGGGGAAGATATAAGTAACCATTCAAAATGGTTTGTTTTCACATTATGTTTTATCGTTTTATTAGGACCGATGAACGCGGTTTTATTTAATGTAGCGTTAGAAGATATTGCTAGTGATTTGTCGATTAGCCAATCGAAAGTCAGTTGGGTTGTAGTAGGGTATTCCTTAGTTGTCGGTATTGGTTCGATAATATATGGGAAACTGGCGGACCGTTACAGTGTAAAAAAACTATTAATAACTTCCATTATCATATTTGTAGCTGGTTCAATTATTGGATTTGTAAATCAATCTTATGCGATTGTCATTTTCGCAAGATTAGTGCAGGCGAGTGGGGGAGCGGCGTTTATTGCGCTTAGTATGATTGCGGTGGAAAAATTAGTTAATCCTGCTAAGAAAGCGGGTGTGCTAGCAATGATTAGTTCTTCTATTGCATTAGCAGTTGGTATCGGTCCTTTAGTTGGTGGAGCAATTACGAATACGTTAGGATGGCCGTATTTATTTTTATTTATGGTTATTTCAATGATTGGTATTTTCTTGCTTGTAAAATTTATGCCAGAAGAGGTGCAACATACCGATGAAGTGTTCCGCTTTGATTTCATTGGAGCAGTTTTATTATTTGTATTGATTACGACCGTTTTATTAGGTGTAAATATGAATAGTTGGCTATTTGTGCTATCTGCTGCTTTCTTATTTTTATTCACGGTTCGTATGAAGAACGCGGAGAATCCCTTTATTGATATTGAGTTATTTACGAATAAACCATTTCTGCGTTTAATTGCGGTTGGATTTATAATTAATGTGGCGCTATGTGCTAGTTTGTTATTATTACCATTACTGCTAGGGAGAGAGCATAGTTTATCTCCGTTCGTTATCGGGATTGTATTGTTTGTTGCATCTCTCTTTGGTATTGTATCTAGTTTTGTTACCGGAAAGATTGTTCCTTCGTTTGGGAATGTGAGACTGATTAATGTAGCGTCTGTAGTTATGATCGTTGGTTTTTTAATTTTAGGGCTTATTCCGAAAGGGAGCTTTATTGTTATTTTAGTAGCGATTATTTTAACATTTATGAGTTATTCAGCTATTCAAGTATCATTAAACACATTTATACCGAAAACATTACATCCAGCTAAAGTTGGATTGGGACTTGGTTTATATAATTTAATTAACTTTTTCGGTATGGCATTTGGACCAGCTGTAGCGAGCAAAATTATGGAGTCTACAAATAGTTATCGTTTGAATTTTAGTTTAATCGTCATTTTAATTTCTGCTCATTTCTTCTTATTAATAGGAATGTCTTCTTTCCAAAAAAAAGATGGAGCAATAAAGTGAAACTTTAATTAGTGGGGGTCTTACTGCCCGGCAAATAGCGAGGTAAATATGCAATTTATATAGAAGAAACCGACTTTCGTATAGAAGGTCGGTTATTTTTCTGTCTTGCAAATTATGAAAAAAAGGAGCAAAATAAAAAAGGTCCTAGTCTATACAGGTACAAATGAAAATTTTCATACAGAAGCAGTTTAAGTGAGCGAACTTAAAGTGTGTAAAATATAATGATAAAATAAGATGATGAATGAGAAAACGGGTGATGAAGTTGAATAGAGCAATCGGTGTTATCGATTCAGGAGTTGGTGGTTTAACTGTAGCGAAGGAATTAATTCGTCAGTTGCCGAAAGAGCGTATTATATATTTAGGGGATACAGCGCGTTGCCCTTATGGTCCACGTTCTCGAGAAGAAGTGCGTCAATTTACGTGGGAAATGACGGAGCATTTACTAGATTTAAATATCAAGATGTTAGTTATTGCGTGTAATACAGCAACTGCGGTTGTATTAGAAGAAATGCAGAAACAATTACCAATTCCGGTAGTGGGAGTTATTCACCCAGGATCACGTACAGCTTTAAAAGTGACAAATACGTATCATGTTGGGATTATTGGTACGATTGGAACGGTGAAAAGTGGTGCATACGAAGAAGCGTTAAAGTCTATTAATAACCGTGTTATGGTAGAAAGTTTAGCATGTCCGCCTTTCGTCGAACTTGTAGAAAGTGGGAATTTCGAAAGTGAAATGGCGTATGAAGTTGTAAGAGAAACATTGCAACCGCTGAAAAATACCGATATTGATACACTTATTTTAGGTTGTACACATTATCCAATTTTAGGTCCTGTTATTAAAAAGGTAATGGGAGATAAAGTGCAACTAATTAGTTCTGGTGATGAAACAGCGCGTGAAGTAAGTACAATTTTATATCATAGTAAAATGTTGAATGAGGGAGAGGAACAAAGTGATCATCTCTTCTTAACAACAGGGAAAATAGGCCTATTTAAAGAAATTGCATCAAAATGGTTCGGTCAGCCGATTGAAAATGTGAAGCATATTCATTTAGAAGAATAATAATAGAATTCATATAAGTGAACCCCTGAGAAATTAGGGGTTTTTTGTTTATCCCGCTATTTGCCGGGCAGTAAGACCCTACTGATTAAAGTTTCACTTTATAAGAAGCACAGCTTGTTCTAAAACGTGAAATAGCTCGTATACATAATAGTACAAACTTAGTTTTTAGGGGGGAAAGGCATGCCTAAATCCACTTTTAAATGGGTTATTGGTGCTACGGTAAGTGCTGTTTTATTAACAGGGTGCGGCTTCATAAATCAGGAGAAAGCGACCGAACAAATTGATCCACCAAAAAAAGTTACGTATACAGATGGTGAAAAGAAAGGGACGGCTAAAAATAAACAAGGGCAAACGATAAATAGAGAAATATACTTAGTTGATAAAAATGGATATGTTGTACCGCAAACAATCGCAATGCCTACTCCGAAAGCGAATGAAGTAATACAGCAAACGCTAGAATACCTTGTGAAAGATGGGCCGGTAACTGATTTATTACCGAATGGGTTCCGTGCAGTCATTCCAGCAAATACATCGATGACTCTAGATTTGAAAAAAGATGGGACAGCAGTAATTGATTTCTCTAAAGAAATGAAAAACTATGCAAAAGAAGAAGAGCGTCAAATTGTTGAGTCAGTAGCGTGGACTTTGACTCAATTTAAAGAAATAAAACAAGTGCAGTTTCAGATAAATGGTGAAAAGTTAGTGAAGATGCCTGTCGCGGGTACACCGCTTGGAGAAGGGGTGAGTCGTGCGAATGGTATTAACTTTGATGATGAACAAGTAGCAGATGTAACAAATACAAAACCAGTTACGCTTTACTTTATGGCGCAAAATAATGATAAGCAGCAATATTATGTACCGGTAACACGCCGCGTTGTAGAGGGAAAAGAAAATGATTATGCAACCATTATAGATGAACTTGTAAAAGGACCGATTCATCAATCGCTCCTGAATGATTTTAACCCAGGAGTTAAGCTTATTACGAATCCGAAATTGCAAGACGGAAATCTTACATTAAACTTTAATGAAAATATATTTGTAAACCCAGATAAAAATATGGTTTCAAATTACGTATTGAAGTCGTTAGTTTTATCTTTAACAGAAAAGAAAGGCGTAAAAAGTGTTTCTATTGAGGTAAATGGTAAAGCAAATCTTATAGATGAAAAGGGCGGAAAGTTAATAAAACCTGTAGATCGTCCAGAAAACGTGAATACAGGTAGTTTTTAATCGTGGATAATTTGATATACTTAAGTAAGAAAGGGGAATTGCTTTTTGGGTTCCCCTTCTTTTATTGTATACATATCATACATTTAAATTTGGCTATACTAACAAGTAGTTATGAGGAGGTTATTTTTATGCGAGTAGATGGTAGAGAGAAAACAGAATTACGCCATATACATATTCATACGAATTATTTAAAACACCCAGAAGGATCAGTATTAATTGAAGTTGGGGATACAAAGGTAATTTGCTCAGCGACAATTGAAGAGCGTGTCCCACCGTTTATGCGCGGGGAAGGAAAGGGCTGGGTAACAGCTGAATACGCGATGATTCCGCGTGCAACAGAACAACGTACAATCAGGGAGTCAAGTAAAGGGAAAGTAACTGGACGTACAATGGAAATCCAGCGTTTAATTGGACGAGCATTACGTGCGGTAGTTGACTTAGAAGCACTTGGCGAGAGAACAGTTTGGATTGACTGTGATGTTATTCAAGCAGATGGTGGAACGAGAACAGCTTCTATTACAGGTGCATATGTAGCGATGGTATTAGCGTTTGAGAAGTTATTACAAGCAGAAAAAGTATCTAAAATTCCAGTAAAAGATTATTTAGCAGCAACGTCAGTAGGAATTGTGGAAGAGCAAGGTGTTGTTTTAGATTTAAACTATGCAGAAGATTCTAAAGCGGACGTTGATATGAACGTGATTATGACTGGAAAAGGTCAGTTTGTCGAAGTGCAAGGAACTGGAGAAGAAGCGACGTTTAGCAGAACACAGTTAAATGAACTACTTGATGCTGCGGAACAAGGCATTTTCCAACTAATTGACATGCAAAAAGAAGCGTTAGGTGACATCGTATCTCATATAGAGTAGAGGTGGAAAATATGAAACAAGTTGTTGTTGCGACAAAAAATATGGGGAAAGTGCGTGAGTTTGCTGAGTTATTTGAGCGCTTTGATTTAGAAGTGAAATCATTACACGATTTTCCTCATATTGAAGAAGTCGAAGAAACTGGTGAAACGTTTGAAGAAAATGCAATCTTAAAAGCGGATAGTTTGAGTAGACAGTTGGATTCTATCGTAATTGCGGATGATTCAGGTCTGATCGTAGATGCTCTAAACGGAAAACCAGGCGTGTATTCAGCCCGGTTTGCAGGAGAGCCGAAAGACGATCAAGCGAACATGGATAAAGTGTTACAAGAATTAAATGGAATTGACTTTGAAAAACGTAAAGCGCGTTTCTACTGTGCATTAGCAGTTGCATTCCCAGAAGCGGATAAAGAACCGGTCATTGTGAATGGAACGTGTGAAGGGTACATTTTAGAACAGCGCCGCGGGGAAAACGGCTTTGGATATGATCCAATCTTTTATGTAGAAGAATATAAAAAAGCGATGGCAGAACTAAGTTCAGATGAGAAAAATGCCATTAGTCACCGCGGACGTGCTCTTCGTAAGTTAGAAGAAAAAATTCCGGAATGGTTTTTAGGAGAATGAGGGAGAGAGATTGATGAAAGCTTTAATCGTAAGCGATAGTCATAGCTCTGTGAAGGAATTACAGCAGTTAAAAGAGAAATATGAAGGGAAAGTAGATGTCATGATCCATTGTGGTGATTCGGAGTTAACGCCTGCTCATGAAGAACTGCAAGGTTTCCATGTTGTAAAAGGAAATTGTGATTATGCTAACTTTCAAGATGAAATTGTAACTGACGTAGATGGCATTCGCTTCTTAGTTGTGCATGGACATCGTCATAACGTGAAAATGACTTTACAAACGTTAGCGTACTATGCAGAAGAAGTGGGGGCACAAGTTGCATGCTTCGGACATTCTCACGTATTAGGTGCGGAATTTATTGATGGAGTTTTATTTATCAATCCAGGAAGTATTTTATTACCACGTCAGCGTGTAGAAAAGACATTTGCCTTATTAGAAATGAATGAAAAACATATAGATGTTCGCTTTGAAACATTAGACGGACAACTAGTTGAACAAGCAGTTTTTAAAAGAGGATAAGAAAAATTATCCTCTTTTAAAAAAGGTGTTGACTTTATGTATGGATATACATATAATAAATATTGTCGATAGGGCAACAGCGCTAACGAAGAAAAATAAAATAACATATGCGGGTGTAGTTTAGTGGTAAAACAAGAGCCTTCCAAGCTCTGGTCGAGAGTTCGATTCTCTTCACCCGCTCCATGTCCCAGTAGCTCAGCCGGATAGAGCATACGCCTTCTAAGCGTACGGTCGGGAGTTCGAATCTCTCCTGGGACGCTAAGAAAACCTTGTTATCTTTTGATAATAAGGTTTTTTGTTTGTCTAAAAATTGATGTATGTGCAAGAGGTGTAAAAAATATAACGTAACATATAATAATTATTATATACAACAGATTAAAGTGCATTAAGAAAAGAGCGCCATTTATGCGCTCTATTTCTCTTGTTTAATTTAAAGAATCAATAGGCTTATGATGGAACTTAAATCCATATCTATATTATCCCAATTGTTCACTTAGAGTGTTATAAAACTTTTTATCATTCTAGTACGATTGAGCACCCGTTATCGAAACTTATCCCCGACAGTGTGTTACAATTAATAGAAGCGGAAAACGAGAATCTCCAATTGACTGGACGTATGATTGGTTGGACAGTTTAAGAAGGTTGTATAAAAAAGGGAGATGGCGCAAAGATGGCGAGAGCAAAAGAGAATGATTTAACGGAGAAATTGGCAGAAGGTCAACGGAAATATGGTGACGGTAACTTTACAATACAGAACATCGGTGATGAAACTAACCCGAATTGGACTGTCGTAAAAAATGTGAGGAAGGGATCGGCAGGCATTCGCGAAGAGGAAGATATATTAAGACTGCGATCAAAATATATAAAATAGTACGGAAATGAGCGGACCGAGAGTTCGAATCTCTCCTGGGACGCTAAGAAAACCTTGTTATTTTTTGATAACAAGGTTTTTTGTTTAGTTATTAATAAACTTCTCAAAGACAAAACCATAATCTTTCACATTATATTGTTTTTTCGTATCAACGAGCCAGTTAAAGGCGATTTCATTCATCTCTTTAAATTGCTCTGCTAAATTTACTTGTGCATTTGAGATACGGCTAAAAGCGTTAGATGCCATATCTAGACTTTTATGTGCATACTGCAATGTAATATCGTTGTCGTATGAAATTTCTTCTATTTTAAGTAAAGCCTTATATAAATCTTTTAATTCTTCAATGTGTTTTTTATGAACATCAATTGAATAATGCTCATCTCCCATTTGAAACTTAATTTCTACATCTAAATCAATCGTTCCGGCAGTTTCAAGTGCTACGTTTTTAATTTGATATTTACTATAGCTAAAGCGGCGTAGTGTACGTTTTTTACTTGTTGCGCTTGTGCCATCTAGGTGGATTAATCCTTTGTTTGTGAAACAATATTCATCTGATTTTGATTTAATTAGAAAATAAATTTTCTCTCCATCTTCATGCATCACGTAATCATCAGCATCAACCTTATCGTAATCTTTCGGTGTAATGACAGACCCTACATCGCTTAGTCCTAATACATCTGCAGCCATTTTTTTAAACATATATAATCCCCCTTTTAAATTCTTAATTATACAAAAATATATTAACATGATTTTAACAAAATGTTTTCTTGTAAGGCGAAAATATTTGAAGGTAAGTTAAGAAAAATAACGAATATTATTTCGATCCTAAATTACTTAATAAATCCATTAGTTTGAGAGTTGATTCTCCGAAAAATTATCAAGAGAAAAAGTTAATATTGCAAGTGATTATAGAGAAATTCCATGAAAGCACCTCAAGCGATAGGAGGTGTTTTTCTAACCCTTTTGAAATCTTACAATTCTGTAAGGTAACTGTAAGGTAGTTCGATGGTAAGAAATTGCTAATCTTTTATAATGAAGGTAACAACGATAAAACGAGGAGGAAGAAATGATGAAGGGATTAGTTGTAACAGGCTTAACAGTTGCTTTTGGATTTGTAGCGTATGAGAAATTAACGTATGTAGTTGATGTTGTAAAACATTTAATCGCTTAGTAAAAAAACTACCATGAGAGGGAAAGGGAATGAGTGAATGAATGGAATGGTTATTTGGAATTATAGGTACTTGTAGTGTAGTGTTATTGTTCTTTGTCCCGAGTGGTATACTTAGTTCGACAACGAGTTTGTTTTTCTTAAGTTTGTTTGCTTGCACGATGCTTATTATTATGTTTTTAATGAAGCGAAGTAAGCCAATCTTCTATTTTAGCATGATTGTTATGGCAATTATTGTTCTCCAAATTATTACCCTTGTAATATACCCCACAATTATAAAAGCTTTCCATTAATGATGAATCCTCTGCGTCTGTTGCTGAGGATTTTTATTTGTATAATTTTGATTTTTTAATAAAGATTTAGCTGTATTGAAATATAAAAATAGAATATTTTTATATTTCAAACAAAAGGTTTTAGATTGTTGTGTTCTTATTACGCATTTGATATATTTACTTTGAAGATCATTAAAATCTAGAAAAAGAGGCGGACGTATGGATAAAAAAGAAAATACGGTCGTATTGTTTCCGCAACTATCAGAACGCTATATTGATGAAGGTTTTTTAGCACTGAAAGAGCGGGAATTCGAAGATGCATTGCGCTGCTTTGAAATATTACGTCAGTATAATGCAGAAACGGAACAAACGGAATTAGCTTCCGTTATTTGTTTGCTGGAATTAAAACGTATGGAAGAAGCGAAAGACAAATGTGAACAGCTGCTTGAAACAGGAGCTGTCTTATTTGGTGATATTCTTGAAACGTATGTGACGATTTTAGTTCAAACAAATGATTATGAAGGTGTTATTGAAACTGTTGAAAAAGTTTTGCGAACGAAAGATATAATGAATGAGCAAAAGGAAAAATTAGCACAACTCGCTTTATTTGCAGAAGGTATGCTAAATGAAGAAGACACGTCGCTAATTGATTCAAATTTCGAATTAGATGAATTTACTAAGGAGATTTTTGGAGAAAACTTTGGGCAAAAGCTGAGAGCGATTCAACAGATTTCGTTAAAAGACTTGGATCTCGCATTACCTGTTTTAAAGAAATTTTTAATAGACGAAAAGCAACATCCTTATTTGAAAACTTCTATTTTGTATAAAATGATAGAAAATCAAGTAGAAGAAGAGATAGAAGTAGAAAAGTTTGGAAATAGGGTTAAAGTGATTCCAGCATTTACAGGTCATAATGAGGAGCAATCCGATAACATTATACATACATTATCAAGCCGATTGGAGCAAAATTATCCCGATATATTTAGTGCGATGGTTGCATATTGGAAAGAATTACAAATTAGCGTTTTCCCATTTGCACTATTAATGGATAAAGTAGAGATTTGGGCTGCTGTTTTAGAGAGAATTGGAAGAAAACGTTTCGGATTGGCTATTGATGAAGAAGAACTTATGACAGCATATAATATTGAATTAGAAGAGTTTCATATTGCCTATCAATGGTTATTGCGTGTTGAAAGAGAAGGATATTTGCCCGTATAATTATGAAAAAGAATCGTTCAGTTCTTGAAACGAGCATATTCTATGTTATAATGTAAGGGTTGCAAAAGGCAGAAATCTGCCTGTTTGTAAGAGAAGAGAAGTGTAATTCTCTTACTTAATATGTTTCATATTAGTCTCGAACAAAATATACCGTAGTTGTCTTTTAGACAACTAGTAGATTGGAACATTATATCTGAAAGCATTTGCTAGAGGATTATTTGTACATTTATTATTTCGAAAGAGAGATAATGAATATTTTGATCTATAGAGGTATGTGCATACATTATTATAGTTGGAGGGAAAGAATAAATGGCTGCAAAATGGGAAAAATTAGAAGGTAACGTAGGCGTTTTAACAATTGAAGTTGATGCTAAAGAAGTAAACAACTCTATCGACGCTGCGTTCAAAAAAGTAGTAAAAACAATCAACGTACCAGGTTTCCGTAAAGGAAAAATGCCTCGTCCGTTATTCGAACAACGCTTTGGTATCGAATCTTTATACCAAGATGCTTTAGATATCATCTTACCAAAAGCATACGGTGAAGCAATCGATGAAGCTGGTATCTTCCCAGTTGCTCATCCTGAAATCGATATTGAGAAGTTCGAAAAAAATGCTAACCTTATCTTCACTGCAAAAGTTACAGTGAAACCTGAAGTTAAATTAGGTGAGTACAAAGGTTTAGCAGTAGAAAAGGTTGAAACAACTGTAACTGACGAAGATGTAGAGAATGAAGTAAAAGCTTTACAAGAGCGTCAAGCTGAACTAGTTGTTAAAGAAGAAGGAACTATTGAAAATGGTGATACAGCTGTAATCGACTTCGAAGGTTTCGTTGATGGCGAAGCATTTGAAGGCGGAAAAGGCGAAAACTATTCTCTTGCAATCGGTTCTGGTACTTTCATCCCAGGTTTCGAAGAGCAAGTAATTGGTCTTAAATCTGGTGAGTCTAAAGACGTTGAAGTATCATTCCCAGAAGAGTACCATGCTGCTGAATTAGCTGGCAAACCAGCAACATTCAAAGTAACAATTCACGAAATCAAAACAAAAGAACTTCCTGAGTTAAACGACGAGTTCGCTAAAGAGGCTGACGAAGAAGTTGCAACTCTTGATGAATTAAAAACAAAACTTCGTACAAACTTAGAAGAAGGCAAAAAGCACGAAGCTGAGCACAAAGTACGTGACGAAGTAGTAGAATTAGCTGCTGCTAACGCTGAAATCGATATTCCAGAAGCTATGATCGACACTGAGTTAGATCGTATGGTTCGTGAATTCGAGCAACGTTTAAGCCAACAAGGTATGAACCTTGAGCTTTACTACCAATTCACAGGTACTGATGCTGACAAATTAAAAGAGCAAATGAAAGAGGATGCACAAAAACGTGTAAGAATCAATCTTGTTCTTGAAGCTATCATTGAAGCTGAAAACATCGAAGTTACTGAAGAAGAAGTAACTGCAGAAGTTGAAAAAATGGCTGAAATGTACGGTATGCCAGTAGACGCTATCAAGCAAGCTCTTGGAAGCGCAGACGCTTTATCTGAAGATCTTAAAGTGCGTAAAGCTGTAGACTTCTTAGTAGAAAACGCTGCATAATAAAATAACAAGGCGCGATTTTAATCGTGCCTTGTTTTATAAATATAGAAATATATTTATAAAACTTTTCGATGAAGAAGGAAAAGTTCCTTTATAAGTCGAATATACATATTTCAAAAGTTTTAAAAACTTTTTATTTGTACATAACTAGTCATATTATTTGTATTTCTCGCTACGTAGTGACATAATATGTATTTACATACGATACATTTATCGTGTACATACGAAGGCAAGAGGTTAGCACTTTGTAAGGGGTGTGAAAATATGTTTAAATTTAATGATGAAAAAGGGCAATTAAAATGTTCTTTCTGTGGTAAAACACAAACGCAAGTTCGAAAGTTAGTTGCAGGTCCAGGTGTTTACATTTGTGACGAGTGTATCGAGCTTTGTACTGAAATTGTACAAGAGGAGCTTGCGAAGGACGAAGAAGTAGAATTCAAAGATGTACCGAAACCGGTAGAAATTCGTGAAATCTTAGATGAGTATGTCATCGGACAAGATAACGCGAAAAAAGCACTAGCGGTAGCGGTATATAACCATTACAAACGTATTAATTCTAACAGCAAAATTGATGATGTAGAATTAGCGAAGAGTAATATTTCACTTATTGGGCCAACAGGTAGTGGTAAAACATTATTGGCACAAACATTAGCGCGTATTTTAAATGTTCCATTTGCAATCGCGGACGCAACATCTTTAACAGAAGCTGGATACGTTGGGGAAGATGTAGAAAACATTTTACTAAAACTAATTCAAGCGGCTGATTATGATGTAGAAAAAGCGGAAAAAGGAATTATTTATATTGATGAGATTGATAAAGTGGCACGTAAGTCCGAAAATCCATCAATTACACGTGATGTATCTGGTGAAGGTGTACAGCAGGCACTTCTGAAAATTTTAGAAGGTACTGTAGCAAGCGTTCCACCTCAAGGTGGTCGTAAGCATCCGCATCAAGAATTCATTCAAATTGATACAACGAATATCCTATTCATTTGTGGTGGAGCGTTTGATGGCATTGAGCCAATTATTAAACGTCGCCTTGGTGAAAAAGTAATTGGATTTGGTTCAGAGAAGAAAAATGCTGATGTAAATGAAAAGCATGTTCTATCTCACGTATTACCAGAGGACCTTTTAAGATTTGGTTTAATTCCAGAGTTTATCGGTCGTCTTCCAGTTATTGCGAACCTAGAGCCACTTGATGAAGATGCTCTTGTTGATATTTTAACGAAACCGAAAAATGCACTTGTTAAGCAATTCCAAAAACTGTTGGAGCTTGACGATGTTGAGTTAGAGTTTGAAGAAGGCGCACTGATTGAGATTGCGAAAAAAGCAATTGAACGTAAAACAGGTGCTCGTGGACTTCGTTCTATTATTGAAGGCTTAATGCTTGATGTAATGTTTGAACTTCCATCTCGCAAAGATATCGAGAAGTGTATTCTTACGAAAGAAACAGTAGCTGATAATGAGCCACCGAAATTGGTGCTACAAGACGGTACTGTACTTGATACAAAAACATCTGCATAATGCGAAAGAGAAACAGCAATTTTTATAATTGCTGTTTTTCTTTATGTTTAGCTACGTTCTTCCGCGGAAATACTAAATGATAAAACATTGCGGGAGGAAATAAATGATGAGCTGGACAAATATATTTTTACTTGTTCAACTTGTTTTTGGTGTAATTGTCGGATTATATTTTTGGCACTTACTTCGAAATCAGCGAACACAAAAAGTTTCAATTGATCGAGAATCAAAAAAAGAATTAGAACAGCTTCGTAAAATGCGTGAGATTTCTCTAACAGAGCCGCTTGCGGAAAAGGTGCGCCCTACATCCTTTTTAGATATTGTAGGGCAAGAAGACGGGATTAAGTCGTTAAAAGCGGCTCTTTGTGGTCCGAATCCGCAACATGTAATCATATATGGCCCGCCAGGTGTCGGAAAGACAGCGGCAGCGCGTCTTGTATTAGAAGAGGCGAAACGAAATCCGAAATCTCCATTTCGTACGAATGCAACATTTATCGAACTTGATGCGACGACAGCTCGGTTTGATGAACGTGGTATTGCAGATCCTTTAATTGGCTCGGTTCATGATCCGATTTATCAAGGTGCTGGTGCGATGGGGCAAGCAGGTATTCCACAACCGAAAAAAGGCGCAGTAACAGATGCACATGGTGGTATTTTGTTTATTGATGAAATTGGTGAACTACATCCGATTCAAATGAACAAAATGTTAAAGGTGTTAGAAGATCGAAAAGTATTTTTAGAAAGTGCGTACTATAGTGAAGAGAATACGATGATTCCAACGTATATACATGATATTTTTCAAAAAGGTTTACCAGCGGATTTCCGCTTAGTTGGAGCGACAACACGTTCACCAGAGGAAATTCCACCTGCTATTCGGTCTCGTTGCTTAGAGGTATTTTTCCGTGAGCTAGATACAGAAGAGATTCAAAAAGTAGCGAAGAATGCAGCCGACAAAGTGGAAATGCAAATCGGTGAGAACGGTATTGAAATGATTGGTATGTATGCAAGGAATGGACGAGAAGCAATTAATCTCGTGCAAATCTCTGCTGGTATGGCGATAAATGAAGAACGTTCTTTCATTAAAGATGAAGATATAGAGTGGGTTGTTCATTCTAGTCAGCTTGCACCGAAATATGAAAAACGTATTTACCCTATTCCGAGGATCGGTCTTGTAAACGGACTTGCTGTATACGGACCGAATACAGGAGCGTTATTAGAAATAGAAGTAACAGCAATCACGGCGAAAGATAAAGGGTCGGTAAATGTTACCGGTATTGTAGAAGAGGAAAGTATTGGTAGCCAAACGAAATCAATTCGTCGTAAAAGTATGGCGAAAGGTTCTGTAGATAATGTATTAACAGTACTTCGTTCTTTAGATGTGTTGCCAGAAGGGTACGATATACATATTAATTTTCCAGGTGGTATCCCAATCGATGGTCCTTCTGCAGGGATTGCTATGGCAACGGGTGTTTACTCAGCCGTGCATCGTACATATGTGAATAATGAAGTGGCGATGACAGGTGAAATAAGTATACATGGAGAAGTGAAGCCTATTGGTGGTGTGTACGCAAAAATAAAGGCTGCGAAAAAAGCAGGAGCTAAGAAAGTCATTATTCCTGCTGAAAACATGCAACCGTTTTTGTACACAATAAAGGGAATTGAAATCATTCCTGTTCGTAAGTTAAAAGAAGTATTTGAGCTAACATTTATGCAGGAAAATATGCATCGAGAGCTTGATGTACATACTACTGTAGACGAAACAGATGCACAATCCATGTGAGAATGAATGATAATAAAATTTGCCAGACTTCGTTTAAGTTTGTATGCTTAAGCGGAGTCTTTTTTTCTTTTCATAAGGGAGAAAAAACAAGGGATTTATAATTGCTCAGAATCTCTGCAATTGCATCTAGATGTATTGTAATATAAAATAGTTGAACAGGAGTTTAATTTATTATGGAGGTGCTATGTCTAGTATGAATACGAATGAAAGAATCGTACCCCTCCTACCATTAAGAGGCGTTCTCGTATATCCAACGATGGTTCTGCATCTTGATGTAGGACGTGATAAATCGATACAGGCACTAGAGCAGGCGGCAATGGATGAAAATATCATCTTTTTAGCGATGCAAAAAGAAATGAATATCGATGATCCGAAAGAAGATGACATATATAGTGTAGGTACAGTGGCGAAAGTGAAGCAAATGTTAAAATTGCCGAACGGTACGCTTCGTGTCCTTGTAGAAGGTTTACATAGAGCAGAAGTAGTAGAGTTTATCGAGGAAGAAAATGTAGTACAAGTTTCTATTAAAACGGTAACTGAAGAAGTGGAAGATGATTTAGAAGAGAAAGCTCTTATGCGTACGTTACTGGAGCATTTCGAACAATATATTAAAGTTTCGAAAAAAGTATCAAATGAAACATTTGCAACGGTAGCTGATGTAGAAGAACCAGGAAGACTAGCTGATTTAATTGCTTCTCACTTGCCAATTAAAACGAAACAGAAACAAGAAATTTTAGAGATTGTATCTGTGAAAGAACGATTACATACACTTATTTCAATTATTCAAGATGAACAAGAGTTACTTAGTTTAGAAAAGAAAATTGGACAAAAAGTGAAACGTTCAATGGAACGCACGCAAAAAGAATATTTCTTACGTGAGCAAATGAAGGCGATTCAAACTGAACTTGGCGATAAAGAAGGTAAGGGCGGGGAAGTAGAAGAACTTCGTGAGAAAATTGAACAGTCAGGAATGCCTGAAGAAACAACGAAGGCTGCACTGAAAGAATTAGATCGTTATGAAAAGCTACCAGCAAGTTCTGCGGAGAGCGGTGTTATTCGCAATTATATTGATTGGTTATTAGCACTTCCGTGGACAGAAGCGACAGAGGATATGATTGATCTTGTTCATTCTGAAGAGATTTTAAACAAAGATCATTACGGTCTTGAAAAAGTAAAAGAGCGAGTGCTTGAATATTTAGCTGTACAAAAATTGACGAACTCATTAAAAGGACCTATCCTTTGTTTAGTAGGCCCTCCAGGGGTCGGGAAAACTTCGTTAGCTCGTTCAATTGCGACATCATTAAATCGTAATTTTGTCCGTGTATCCCTTGGTGGTGTGCGTGATGAATCTGAAATTCGTGGTCACCGTCGTACATACGTTGGAGCAATGCCGGGACGCATTATTCAAGGTATGAAAAAGGCGAAAACAGTTAATCCAGTCTTCTTATTAGATGAGATTGATAAAATGTCTAACGATTTCCGTGGTGATCCATCAGCAGCATTACTTGAAGTGTTAGATCCAGAACAAAATCATAACTTCAGTGATCATTACATTGAAGAACCATATGATCTATCGAAAGTTATGTTTGTAGCAACCGCTAATACACTTTCAAGTATTCCGGGTCCATTACTTGACCGTATGGAAATTATTTCGATTGCTGGGTATACAGAACTGGAAAAGGTGCACATTGCTCGAGAGCATTTATTGCCGAAACAATTAAAAGAGCATGGCTTACGAAAAGGTAATTTACAAGTACGTGATGAAGCGCTTCTTGAAATTATTCGTTATTATACACGTGAGGCTGGTGTTCGTACGCTAGAGCGCCAAATTGCAAAAGTTTGTCGTAAAGCAGCGAAAATTATCGTTACAGCGGAACGTAAACGTATTGTTGTGACAGAGAAAAATATTGTAGATTTACTTGGTAAACACATATTCCGTTATGGGCAAGCAGAGAAAACAGACCAAGTCGGAATGGCAACCGGGTTAGCTTATACAGCAGCGGGCGGCGATACACTTGCAATTGAAGTGTCCGTAGCGCCAGGTAAAGGGAAATTAATTTTAACAGGGAAACTTGGGGATGTTATGAAAGAATCAGCACAAGCTGCGTTTAGCTATATTCGTTCTCGTGCCGAAGAGCTTCATATCGATCCAAATTTCCATGAGAAAAATGATATTCATATTCACGTTCCAGAAGGAGCAGTTCCAAAAGATGGACCGTCAGCAGGTATTACGATGGCAACGGCACTTATTTCTGCACTAACAGGTATTCCTGTAAGTAAAGAAGTTGGTATGACAGGTGAAATTACACTTCGTGGCCGTGTATTACCAATTGGTGGATTGAAAGAAAAAACATTAAGTGCTCATCGCGCAGGCTTAACAAAAATTATTTTGCCAGCAGAGAACGAGAAAGATTTAGATGATATTCCAGAAAGCGTAAAAGAAAATCTTACGTTTGTGCTTGCATCTCATTTAGACGAAGTATTGGAGCACGCATTAGTAGGAGTGAAACAATGAAAGTAACAAAAGCAGATATTGTAATTAGTGCTGTTAAACCAGAACAATATCCAGACAGTGATTTACCAGAAATTGCATTAGCAGGTCGTTCAAATGTCGGGAAGTCTTCCTTTATTAATAAAATTTTAAATCGTAAAAAGTTAGTACGTATTTCTTCTAAACCAGGAAAAACGCAAACGCTGAACTTTTTCTTAATCAATGAAATGATGCATTTTGTTGACGTTCCAGGTTATGGATATGCGAAAGTATCTAAAACGGAACGTGCAGCATGGGGCAAGATGATTGAAACGTACTTTACAACACGTGAGCAATTAGATGCAGCTGTATTAGTAGTAGATTTACGTCACCAACCAACAAACGATGATGTGATGATGTATGATTTCTTAAAGCATTATGAAATTCCAACAATTATTATTGCGACGAAAGCCGATAAAATTCCGAAAGGGAAATGGCAAAAGCATTTAAAAGTTGTAAAAGAAACGCTTGCTGTTGAAATTGGCGATGAAATCGTTCTATTCTCTTCTGAAACAGGACTTGGAAAAGAAGAAGCGTGGAAGGCAATTCATAAAATGACAAAAACAAAAAACGCGTGACGAATGTCGCGCGTTTTTTGTTTGTATAAATTTTTAGCGTACGTTTAATGTTACTTCAATATTCCCTCGTGTTGCTTTAGAGTACGGGCATACACCGTGAGCGGCTTCTACAAGTTCTTGTGCTTCGGCATGAGAAACGCCAGCGACATGTACGTCAAGTACAGCAGATAGTCCGAAACCACCATCTGTATCTTTTCCGATAGAAACGTGAGCAGTTACTTCTGTACTTTCCACTTTCACTCGTTTTGTACGAATGACAAGTTGCAATGCACTATCAAAACAAGCGGCATAACCAGCGGCAAATAGTTGCTCAGGGTTTGTTGCTTCCCCGCCAGCACCACCTAATGCTTTCGGCATTTTTACATCAAGATTTAATATGCCATCATCTGAAACTACTTTCCCGTTTCTTCCACCTGTTGCTGTTACTGAAGCAGTATATAATTTATCCATGTTTATTCCCCTTTTCTATCATTTATTGTTTTCATTGTTTCAATTAGTTTATTTAATTGGATTAATAAAGAACGATACTCTTGCTCTGTAATTCCTAAATTTGTAGCCATCGTTTTCGGTAATGAACAAGCCTTTTCTTTTAAATCTTTACCTTGTTCTGTTAATTCAATACAAACTTTTCGCTCATCTTCTTTTGAACGAACACGTTTTACAAGGTTTAATGATTCCATCCGTTTTAACATAGGTGTTAACGTGCCGGAATCTAGAAATAGACGTTCTCCAATTTCTTTTACTGTTAGTCCGTCTTGTTCCCATAGTACGAGTAAAGTAATGTACTGAGGGTACGTAATACCCATTTCGTCTAAATACGGTCGATAAAAACGTGTAACCTCTCTAGAACAGGCGTAAATAGAAAAACAAAGTTGGTTATCTAGATGCAAAGAATCTTCTATCATGAATAACTCCTTTCTTTTTAAGTTGTGCACAATTTAATTTTATAAAACCAATATAACGAAAAATAAATACAATGTCAAATACATTGTATTGAGAAAGTGTGTGCTACATTTTGGAACAATCATACATATTTTCCTTCATGATGAAAGAAGATAGGAAAGATGATGTTATAATTTATATGGAATAGTTTCCATCACTTGATTATGAGGACTTTTTTTGGTAACGTACAAATAGAGTTATTAATTTATAATCATTATAAAGTAGGGAGCTTTTTATTAGTTTTACTGAATCTCCTTTATTACATACGGAGAATATATAAAAAATAATCGGTTGTTCACACGATTGTCAGATTCATAAGAGGAAAGTTGTATTATGATAGTAGATAAAGTGATAAAACGGGTGAAGGGGGACATGCTGCGTGCATATTCTTGTTGTTAGTGTAAATTATCGAACAGCCCCTGTAGAATTTCGTGAGAAACTCACATTTCAGGCAGCAGAGCTAGAACAAGCAATGACTACATTACAAAGTCAAAAGAGCGTGTTAGAAAATGTCATTGTATCAACTTGTAATCGCACTGAGATTTATGCTGTTGTCGATCAATTACACACGGGACGGTATTATATTAAGAAGTTTTTAGCTGATTGGTTTCAGCTTGAAATAGAAGAAGTCGCACCATATTTAACTATTTTTGAACAAGATGGTGCAATAGATCATTTATTCCGCGTAACATGCGGTTTAGATTCTATGGTAGTTGGAGAAACGCAGATTTTAGGTCAAATAAAAGATAGCTTTTTAGAAGCGCAACAAGTAAAAGCGACAGGTACAATTTTTAACGAATTGTTTAAGCAAGTCATTACGTTAGCAAAACGTGCTCACTCAGAAACAACAATTGGTGAGAGTGCAATGTCTGTTAGTTATGCTGCTGTTGAACTTGGAAAGAAAATATTTGGTGAGTTAACAGATTGTCATGTACTTATTCTTGGTGCTGGTAAAATGGGAGAACTTGCATTACAAAATTTATACGGAAGCGGTGCTCGTAAAGTAACCGTTATGAATAGAACGCTTTCAAAAGCGGAAGTAATGGCTGAGAAATATATGGGACATGCAAAATCTTTAAGTGAATTACAATGTGCATTATTAGAAGCGGACATTTTAATTAGTTCCACTGGTGCATCAGAGTATGTCATTACGAAAGAGATGATGACAAAGGTAGAGAAAATGCGCTCTGGTCGTCCTTTATTTATGGTTGATATTGCAGTGCCACGTGATATTGATCCAGCAATTGATGAGTTAGAAGGTTCTTTCTTATATGACATTGATGATCTGCAAGGAGTAGTGGAAGCAAATCGTGCTGAGCGTTTGAAAGAAGCAGAGAAAATTCAATTTATGATTGAAGAGGAAATTGTTCTATTTAAAACGTGGTTAAGTACACTTGGTGTTGTTCCGTTAATAGCAGCTCTTCGTGATAAGGCACTTGTAATTCAAAGCGAAACGATGGAAAGTCTTGAACGAAAAATACCAAATCTTAGTGATCGTGAGAAAAAAGTAATTAGTAAGCATACGAAAAGTATTATTAACCAATTATTAAAAGACCCAATTTTAGTAGCAAAAGAAATAGCTGCTGAAGAGGGGGCGGGCGAAAAATTAGCGTTATTTGCAAAGATTTTTGATTTAGAAACGGAAGAAGTAGAGAGTCGTGCGGAAGAAGTAGAACATAAAAGAGTGTGGACACCATCCGTTCCATCTTTATAATTTGGAAGGATGATCGGATGAGTTTTTTAAATAACAGTATTATTTATCATATTGCAATTATTTTATATGCTTGTAGCATTAGTTTATATTTTATAGATTATTTCCAAAGTAACCGAAAGGCGAACCGATTTGCTTTTTGGTTACTTTCGATTGTATGGGTATTGCAGTCTATTTTTATGTTGCTTAGGGCGACAGATTCAGAAACGAATCCCATTTTAACTTTATTATCAGGGATTTATTTTTATGTTTGGTTATTGATTACGATGTCGTTAGTCATAAATCGATTTATGCGCGTTGACTTTTTAGTCTTCTTTACAAATGTTGTAGCATTTGGCGTAAGCGCCTTTTCTATTTTTACACCGCTCGGAAAGATGTCGCCAGTACTTGCAGAGCAATTAGTTTCAGAACTTGTATACGTGCATGTTGGAATGGCGATTATTTCTTATGCAACGTTTACGGTATCGTTTATTTTTTCTATTATGTATTTACTGCAATATCGCCTATTAAAAAAGAAAAAGTGGAATGCGAGATTAAGAAGGTTAGGGAATTTGCCGAAGCTTGAATCTACGTCTTACGGGTTAAATTTATTTTCTGTTCCATTTTTCTTACTAGCAATTTTATTAGGATGCATATGGGGATATACAAAATTGGACAATTTTCATTGGTATGATACGAAAGTAATCGGTTCGTTTGTCGTTCTATTTGTATATTGTACGGGCTTGTATTTACGAGCGGCAGATGTGTTGCAAGGGAAGAAAATTGTACTGTGGAATGTAGGGGCCTTTCTCGTAATGCTAGTTAACATTTTTCTATTAAGTAGTTTATCTAATTTCCACTTTTGGTATTTATAATGAGGAGAGAGAATTATGCGCAAAATTATTGTAGGTTCACGAAAGAGTAAGCTAGCATTGACGCAAACAAACTGGTTTATTGATCAGTTAAAAGCACTTGGTTTACCATATGAATTTGAAGTGAAAGAAATTGTCACTAAAGGTGATGTGATTTTAGATGTTACTCTTTCAAAAGTAGGCGGAAAAGGTTTGTTCGTTAAAGAAATTGAACATGCGTTACTTACGAAAGAAATTGATATGGCTGTACATAGTATGAAAGATATGCCAGCCGTACTTCCAGAAGGATTAATGATTGGCTGTACACCAAAGCGTGTTGACCCTCGTGATGCTTTTATTTCTAAAAGCGGAGAATTATTTAAAGATTTAGCAGAAGGTGCGATTTTAGGAACGAGTAGTTTAAGACGTAGTGCACAGTTATTAGCTGCGAGACCAGATTTACAAGTGAAATGGATTCGCGGAAATATCGATACACGTTTACGTAAATTAAAAGAAGAAGATTATGATGCAATTATTTTGGCGACAGCTGGATTACAAAGAATGGGCTGGGATGATGAAGTGATTACAGAACATTTAGATGAAACGTTATGTGTACCAGCTGTAGGACAAGGTGCATTAGCGATTGAATGTCGTGAGGACGATAACGATTTATTACAGTTGTTATCGCATATGAATGATGCTGTAACAGAGAGAACAGTGGCAGCGGAGCGAGTATTTCTTCATAAACTTGAAGGTGGATGTCAAGTTCCGATCGCTGGATATGCAACTCTTACAAAGGATGATGCAATCGAATTAACAGCTCTTGTCGGTTCTATGGACGGCTCTGTTTTATTAAAAGAGACAGTGGTAGGCGTTGAACCAAAGGAAGTAGGGCTAGAGGCTGCGGACCGTTTAATTAAACAAGGCGCAAAAGAACTCATTCTTGCTGCAAATAAGGGACAACGATAAATATGAATGCTCTTGCTGGCAAAACAGTATTGATTACACGTGCCCAGCATCAAGCGAAACAAATGAGTGTAGCAGTGAAAGAACGGAGCGGAATTCCATTGGAAATTCCGCTTTTGCGTATGGAAGGCACATCTCATAGGCGAATTCACCATACAGCAAGGCAGCTACATTCGTATGACTGGGTTATTTTTACGAGTAAAAATGGTGTAACTTTTTTTCTAGATGGTTTAGAAAAGAAACTACCATTAACTATTAAAATCGCTGCGGTAGGCGTGAAAACAAAATTAGAGTTAGAAAAAAGGGGCTATCAAGTTCATTTTGTTCCAACCTCATTTGTTGCAGAAGTGTTTGCCGAAGAGTTTCTAAAAGAATTAAGTGGAAACGAGCGTATTTTATTTCCGAAAGGGAATTTAGCGAGAGATGTAATTCCAGTTAAACTTCGGGGAATTGGTGTTTCTCTAGATGAGCTAATCGTATACGGTACGAAAGTAAATGTAGAGAAAAAACAAGAACTTATAACAGCATTGAAAGTAAGGAAAGTAAATGTTATTACATTTACGAGTCCTTCAACTGTTGATAGTTTTGTTCGTTTACTGGAGGGCACAAACTGGAGAGAATGGACAAAAAAATGTACAATTGCTTGTATAGGGCCTATTACGGAAAAAGAAGCGAACCTTTATTTTCCGCATGTTATTGTGCCGAAAGAGTACACTGTAGAAGCATTACTACAATGCATTTGTGAATCTATAAAGTGAAACTTTAATTAGTGGGAGGTTCATTCCCCACTAATTATTAGCCCTCACCAATTGGGCGTTTATGGGCAGTTGATTTCCCATCTAACTTCTTTGCTCTAGCCGAATTTTGAGATGGGAGTCTTACTGCCCGTTAACGCGGGACAAAATAAAAGAATGGGGATAGAAATTTATGAACTCTTTACAATTTAATCGTCATCGTCGCTTAAGACAAAGCGGGGGCATGCGTGCGCTTGTGCGTGAAACGTTTTTACATACGGAAGATTTTATTTACCCTATTTTTGTATTAGAAGGAGAGAATGTTCGTAATGAAGTTCCTTCTATGCCGGGTGTATATCAAATCTCTTTAGATTTATTGCAAGCTGAAATGCAAGAGGTTGTTGATTTAGGTATTCGTTCTGTTATTGTATTTGGTTTACCTGCTGAAAAGGATGAAGTTGGATCATCAGCATATTGTGATCATGGAATTGTACAGCGTACCATTAAGCAAATTAAAGATGAGTTCCCTGAGTTAGTAGTAGTTGCAGATACATGTTTATGTCAATTCACAAGCCATGGTCATTGCGGTGTAATTGAAGATGGTATTATTTTAAATGACGAGTCTCTTGCAGTACTTGCGAAAACAGCTGTAAGCCAAGCGAAAGCAGGAGCGGACATTATTGCGCCATCAAACATGATGGACGGATTCGTAACAGCAATTCGCCATGCGTTAGATGAGAATGGTTTTGGACACGTACCAGTTATGTCGTACGCTGTGAAATATTCATCAGCATTTTATGGACCGTTCCGTGATGCTGCACACGGCGCGCCGCAATTTGGTGACCGTAAAACATATCAAATGGACCCAGCGAACCGTATGGAGGCATTCCGTGAAGCAGAATCAGATGTAGTCGAAGGTGCTGATTTCTTAATTGTAAAGCCAGCTCTTTCTTACTTAGATATCATTCGTGATGTGAAAAATAACTTTAATTTACCAATCGTTGCTTACAACGTAAGTGGTGAATATTCAATGATTAAAGCGGCAGCGCAAAATGGTTGGATTAATGAAAAAGAAGTTGTGCTTGAAAAATTAATTAGCATGAAACGTGCAGGAGCAGACTTAATTATTACGTATCATGCGAAAGATGCAGCAAAATGGTTACAAGAAGGAGGCGCTAAATAATGAAAAAGTTTGATAAATCGATTGCGGCGTTTGAAGAGGCACAAGACTTAATGCCTGGTGGCGTAAATAGCCCTGTTCGTGCCTTTAAATCTGTTGGTATGAATCCATTGTTTATGGAGCGTGGAAAAGGCTCTAAAGTATATGATATTGATGGAAATGAATACATCGATTACGTATTATCATGGGGTCCTTTAATTCATGGTCATGCAAATGATCGTGTTGTTGAAGCGTTAAAATCTGTTGCTGAAAGAGGTACAAGCTTCGGTGCGCCGACAGAAATCGAAAATAAATTAGCGAAACTTGTTATTGAGCGTGTACCATCGATTGAAATTGTCCGCATGGTTAACTCTGGAACAGAAGCGACAATGAGTGCACTACGTTTAGCTCGTGGTTATACAGGCCGTAACAAAATTTTAAAATTTATTGGTTGTTACCACGGTCATGGTGATTCGTTATTAATTAAAGCTGGTTCTGGTGTGGCGACTCTAGGTTTACCAGATAGCCCTGGCGTACCAGAAGGTGTAGCGAAAAATACGATTACAGTAGCTTATAATGATTTAGAAAGTGTGAAGTACGCTTTTGAACAATTCGGTGATGATATTGCTTGTGTAATTGTAGAACCAGTAGCAGGGAATATGGGGGTTGTTCCTCCGCAACCAGGATTTTTAGAAGGGCTTCGTGAAGTAACAGAACAAAACGGTGCACTGCTTATTTTTGATGAAGTAATGACAGGATTCCGTGTTGCTTATAACTGTGGACAAGGTTACTACGGTGTAACACCTGATTTAACTTGTTTAGGTAAAGTAATCGGTGGTGGCTTACCAGTAGGGGCGTACGGTGGTAAAGCAGAAATTATGCGTCAAGTTGCGCCGAGCGGGCCGATTTATCAAGCTGGTACTTTATCAGGTAACCCACTTGCAATGGCAGCAGGTTATGAAACGTTAGTACAATTAACGCCAGAATCATATGTAGAGTTTGAGCGTAAAGCAGAAATGTTAGAAGCGGGACTACGTAAGGCGGCTGAAAAATATGGTATTCCTCATCATATTAACCGTGCAGGCTCTATGATTGGTATTTTCTTTACAGATGAGCCGGTTATTAATTACGATACAGCGAAATCTTCAAACTTAGAATTCTTCGCGGCTTACTATCGTGAAATGGTAGAACAAGGTGTATTCTTGCCACCATCTCAATTTGAAGGTTTGTTCTTATCGACAGCGCATAGTGATGCAGATATTGAAGCGACGATTGCAGCGGCTGAAATTGCAATGTCAAAGTTACAAGCATAATATATTAGAGAAAATTGCTCTCCATAAGGGGAGCGATTTTTTTTATTCATAAAGTGGGCTTTACATACATAAAACTGTAATGACATATAGTTTGGGAGGGGGAAAAGAAGTGACAACAGATCATTCGTTACGATTTTCATTAAAAGAATCTGTTTGGTTCCAAAAAGGACAGGAAGTCGAAGAACTTTTGTCAATTTCGTTAGATCCAGACGTTGAGATAGAAGAGCTTGATCATGAAGTTATCGTGAGAGGGCAGTTAGATTTAACAGGGGAGTATGTTGCAAGGCAAGATGATTCGGCCTATTCATTAAGAGAACTATCGCCAGCAAAGTCAATTGATTATGTAGAAACAAGGGAAGATGGGGTGAATGAACTTGTTCATTCCTTTCCACTTGAAATATCAATTCCAAGAAATCGAGTGAAAGTAATTGAAGAATTATATGTATCAATTGAGGAATTTGATTATGAATTGAAGGAAAATGGTTGCTTACAATTATTAGCGGATATATCTATTACAGGTTTATGTGATGAGGAAAGAATCGAGGATGAAGAGGAAGAAACGGCGTATGCTGAGTTAGAAGATGATTCAGCTGAAGAGGATGAAAATAGACCCGCGCCGCATGTAGCGGAACCAACCTATAAAGAATCGGATGAATGGGAAGATTACGCATTTGAACCGTTCCAGCTAGAAGAAAGAAAAGAGCAAGAAGAAGCGGAAGAGGAATTGGCAGAACATGAATTTGCGGAGCGTGAAGAGGAGCAAGAAACGACGCTGCAATTTGAATTGTTTGGACGAAAAGATTATCAAAAAGAAAAGGCGAAAAAGCAGGAAGAGCAAGAAGAAGCATACTCACAGCGAGATGAAAATGCGCTTTATTTAACACAATTATTTACGAAAGAACCGGAAGAAGAATTTACGAAGTTAAGAATGTATTTCGTGCAAGAAGGGGATACAATCGAATCTGTTGCAGAACGTTATGACACGTCTGTACAAAACTTATACCGTGTTAATCAAACAGAAGATATATATTTAACTACGGGACAAATTATTTATATTCCCGTTTCAAAAGCAAAGGCGAAATAAGGGGGGGAGTGCTTTCGCTCCCCTATTGTCCTAGAGGCTATGTTTTGAATAGAAAGGGTTATTCGTATGGATATTGAATTACGAAATCGCTATGAACCCATTGTAAGGCAATATAGATTGGATACGCAGCATATGGAAGAGCACGGAAGTGTAACGAAAATTTACACGAATCAAGGTCCATATGCGCTAAAGAAAATAGAAGATAGAAAGTTAGAGCGGAATAACTTTCTACATCATATTCAATATTTGAAGGAGAAAGGTTTTTCAAATTATGTACCTATATACCATGCGACGGATGGGAATTATATTTTAAGTGACGGGACTTATAATTATTATTTAATGCCTTGGTTAGAACGCGCGGAAGGAAACGGCGAGGATAATGATCAATACCATAAAATGTTTCAAACACTTGGAACGTTGCACCAAAAAACGGTGAAAGAAGAAACATATACAGAAGAGGATTTAGAAAAACATTACACAAGTATATCCGATCGTTGGGAAAATGATGGTGAGATGTTAGAAGAGTTTCTTGTAGAATCTGAAGCGAAGTGGTATATGTCTCCGTTTGAATTACAATATTGTACGTACTATCATCATGTAATGAGGGCGCGTGAATTTGCAACGAAGCAATTAAATGAGTGGAACGATGCGATGAAAGAAAAAGATAAAACACGCATTACTTTTGTGCATGGTAACGTGTCACTTAATCATTTTTTATTTGACTATGAACGGAATGGCTATTTTATTAGTTTAGAAAAATCGAAATTTGCAACGCCTGTGCAAGATATTGTAGGGTTTTATTCGCGGTCTTTAAACACATATCCAATTGCGCGAAGTGATCGTTTTGAATGGTATCAAATGTACCAAAAAAACTTCCCGTTTACGAAAGAAGAGCAACTGCTTATGTATGCTTACATGACCTATCCATCGCAATTTATTCGGCAAATTGAGTCTTATAAAAAAAGAAGGCAGAGTCGCAATAAGGAAAATGAGATTCGCGGAGTAAAGAGCTTGCAACAATCACATTGGCTCGTTAGCAATGTAGAATATTTCCTGTCACAATTACAAGCTGCCCAGCAAGGGAACGGATAAAGTGAAACTTTAATCAGTGGTGGGGGTCTTACCGCCCGTAAATAGAGGAGTAAAAAAGATAAGTGGAGGATGCTACTTATCTTTTTTATATTCGCCCGGAAAGTGATAGTCTTAAATTTATCTTGACGAATAAGGTTTCGTTTTTTACACTATTGTATATAATAATTAACAATCATATAAATGCCTTGAAGGGGAAGAGTATAACATGAAACGTCTTCAGAGAGGAGAATCATTAGCTGGGAGATTCTCTAGATAGTTATGTTAGAAGGTAGCCCTGGAGCATCTTTTCTGAACGGAATAGTTCTCATTAGGAAAAGACGGATTTGTCCGTTATCAAATTAAGAGTATAAGCAAATTCTGAATTTGTTTGTAAATAAAGGTGGTACCGCGATGTCCCTCGTCCTTTTTTGGATGAGGGGCATTTTTTATTTTAAGGAGGGAAAATAATGTCAAACACGGAAAAGAATTTACCAACTAAATATGATCATATGTCCGTTGAAGAAGGCCTTTATCAATGGTGGCTTGAAGGCAAATATTTCGAAGCAACAGGAGACGAGAAGAAACAACCGTATACAATTGTAATTCCACCTCCGAACGTAACTGGTAAGTTACACTTAGGTCATGCTTGGGATACAACTCTTCAAGATATTTTAACTCGTACGAAGCGTATGCAAGGATACGATGTATTATGGCTTCCAGGAATGGACCATGCGGGTATCGCAACACAAGCGAAAGTAGAAGGAAAACTTCGTGAAGAAGGTATTTCACGTTACGATCTTGGCCGTGAGAAATTCCTTGAAAAAGCTTGGGAGTGGAAAGAAGAGTACGCTTCTCACATTCGTCAACAATGGGGGAAAGTTGGTTTAGGACTAGACTATTCTCGTGAACGTTTCACATTAGACGAAGGTTTATCTGATGCAGTTAATAAAGTATTCGTTCAATTATACGAAAAAGGCTTAATTTACCGCGGTGAATATATTATCAACTGGGACCCAGCAACACGTACAGCTCTTTCTGATATCGAAGTAATTCATAAAGAGGTTCAAGGTGCATTCTACCATATGAACTATCCGTTAACAGATGGTTCTGGTCACATTCGTCTTGCAACTACTCGTCCAGAAACGATGCTTGGTGATACAGCTGTAGCAGTTCATCCAGAAGACGATCGTTACAAACATTTAATCGGAAAAACAGTTACCCTTCCGATCGTAGGCCGTGAGATTCCGATTATTGCCGATGAGTACGTAGAAAAAGACTTTGGAACAGGCGTTGTAAAAATTACACCAGCTCATGACCCGAATGACTTTGAAGTAGGTAACCGTCATGACTTACCACGCATCTTAGTAATGAACGAAGATGGAACGATGAACGAAAAAGCTGGTAAGTATAACGGTATGGACCGTTTCGAATGCCGTAAAGCGTTAGTGAAAGACTTACAAGAAGCGGGCGTATTAGTAGAAATTGAGCCTCATATGCATTCAGTAGGTCATAGTGAGCGTAGCGGTGCAGTTGTTGAGCCTTATTTATCAACACAATGGTTCGTAAAAATGGCTCCACTTGCAGAAAAAGCAGTAGCACTTCAACAAAAAGAAGAAGAAAAAGTAACGTTCGTACCAGAGCGTTTTGAAAACACATACTTACGCTGGATGGAAAACATTCATGACTGGTGTATTTCTCGTCAATTATGGTGGGGACACCGAATTCCAGCTTGGTATCATAAAGAAACTGGTGAAGTATACGTAGGTACTGAAGCGCCAGCGGATATTGAAAACTGGAATCAAGATAACGACGTACTTGATACATGGTTTAGCTCAGCGTTATGGCCGTTCTCAACACTTGGTTGGCCAAATGAAGAGGCAGTAGACTTTAAAAAGTTCTATTCAACAGATGCTTTAGTAACTGGTTATGACATCATCTTCTTCTGGGTATCTCGTATGATTTTCCAAGGTTTAGAGTTTACAGGAGAGCGTCCATTTAAAGATGTATTAATTCATGGTTTAGTTCGTGATGAACAGGGACGTAAAATGAGTAAATCTCTTGGTAACGGTATCGACCCGATGGATGTTATCGAGAAGTACGGTGCAGATGCAATGCGTTACTTCTTATCAACAGGAAGTGCACCAGGCCAAGATTTACGTTTCAGCATGGAAAAAGTAGAATCTACTTGGAACTTCATTAATAAAATTTGGAACGCATCACGTTTCGTATTAATGAACATGGATGATATGAAGTATGAAGAAATCGATTTAACTGGTGAAAAATCAGTTGCAGATAAGTGGATTTTAACTCGCTTAAACGAAACGATTGAAAGTGTAACACGTAACATGGATAAATATGAGTTCGGTGAAGCTGGTCGTTCATTATACAACTTCATTTGGGATGATTTCTGTGACTGGTACATTGAGATGGCGAAACTTCCACTATACGGTGAAGATGAAGCAGCTAAGAAAACAACTCGTTCTATTTTAGCTTACGTATTAGACCAAACGATGCGTCTATTACACCCATTCATGCCGTTCGTAACAGAGAAGATTTGGCAACATTTACCGCATGAAGGCGAGTCTATTACAGTAGCGGCTTGGCCAACAGTTCGCGAAGATTTACAAGATAAAGAAGCGGCAGCAGAAATGCACCTTCTAGTTGATATCATTCGCTCTGTTCGTAACATCCGTGCAGAAGTAAATACGCCAATGAGCAAAAAAGTTCAAATGCAAATTAAAGCAAAAGATGAGGCTATCCTTGCTCAACTTACGAAAAACAGCTCTTACATTGAGCGTTTCTGTAACCCAAGTGAATTAACAATTCAAACGAATTTACAAGCGCCAGAAAAAGCGATGACTGCAATCGTATCAGGTGCAGAGTTATTCTTACCGTTAGCTGATCTTATCAACCTTGACGAAGAGAGAGCACGTCTTGAAAAAGAACTTGAGAAGTTCGATAAAGAGGTAGAACGTGTACAGAAGAAACTTTCAAACCAAGGCTTCGTAGCGAAAGCTCCTGCGGCAGTTATTGACGGAGAGCGTGCGAAAGAGCAAGATTACCTAGAAAAACGCGAAGCAGTTCGCCAACGTCTAGCAGATCTTGAGAAATAAAGTGTATTTTAGAGACTCACTATATTGGTGAGTCTCTTTTCTTTGCGTATAATAGAATGATGAAGGTTGTCTTTTGAAAGGGGAAAACATACGTGATACATACATACGAAGAAGCGATAGGGTGGATTCATAGTCGATTGAAGTTTGGTATTAAACCAGGATTAGAAAGAATGAGCTGGATGCTAGAAGAACTCGGAAATCCAGAGCGTCATATAAAATGTGTTCATCTTGCTGGTACAAATGGAAAAGGTTCAACTTTAACGTATATGCGCTACATGCTAGAAGGCGCAAAATATAAGGTTGGAACATTTACCTCTCCTTACATTGAAACATTTAATGAGCGTATTAGTGTGAACGGAACGCCAATTGCAGATGAAGAGATTGCGGAACTTGTAAACATGGTAAAGCCAGTCGTTGAAAAACTAGACGAGACGGATTTAGGGGAAGCGACTGAGTTTGAGATTATTACTGTTATGGCAATTTGTTATTTCGGTAAAATCAATTTCTGTGATGTTGTTTTATTTGAAACAGGGCTTGGAGGGCGCTTTGACTCTACGAATGTTATTCATCCTGTTCTCACAATTATTACAAATATCGGTCACGATCATATGCATATTTTAGGGGATACACTAGGAGAAATTGCGTATGAGAAGGCAGGAATTATTAAGTCGGGTGTTCCGGTTATTACAGGCGTGCAAGATGATGAAGCATTGCAGGTCATTCAAAAGGTTGCAAAGGAAAATCATGCAAACTTATATGAACTGGGCAAACATTTTACAGCGTTACATAAACAGTCTAACGAAGATGGGGAACGTTTTGATTTTGCTTGTCCTTTCGCATCTTTTGAAGATGTTCGAATGTCAATGAAAGGTGTTCACCAAGTAGGAAATGCCTCACTAGCACTTATGGCAATTATGTATTTAAAAACATATGTATCATTTTTAATTGAGGAAGAGGAAATAAGAGCTGGATTACATGAAGCGTATTGGATTGGCCGATTTGAAAAGCTGAAAAATAATCCTGATATTATAATAGATGGTGCTCACAATCCAGAAGGTATTGAGAGTCTTGTGAAAACAGTAGAGGCACATTATAAAGATAAAAATATAATAGTTTTATTTACTGCGCTTGGTGATAAACAGTTGCATAATATGGTAGGTCAATTAGAAACAATTGCCGATGAAATTATTTTTACAACATTCGCCTTTGATCGTGCCATTTCCGCTGACAAACTTGCAGCGCATTCGCAAAAAAAAACAAAATTAGTCTTTGAAAATTGGAAAGAGGCAATTGATACAAAGGTTGAAATGATAGGGGGAAATGATGTCTTTATCATAACGGGTTCTCTATATTTCATTTCTGAAGTTAGAAAATATATTCGCGAGAAAAACTAGATAGCCTTTGCTATCTAGTTTTTTTGTTCTACAAATGAAGTCAAATTCATACATATAAGATAATTATATAGGGTTATTTGGCGAATTTCTCTGACAAATATCTCGTTTTTTTGTGAAATGAATATGATATGATGCGGACAACGACAAGAGGTGAGGTGTGAGTGTATGGACAAGCAATCACGAACGATCTCGGTGAAAGTAAATGGAACAGAAGCGAAGTATGAAGAAAAGAAGAAAGATGAGTTTGAATGGATGGTAGTGGAAAGTGAAAGACCGAAAAACGTTGTTCCGTTTCAAAAAAAGAAATCAGCGTCCATGGAAAAATACAGAAAGAAGTGGAGTAATACATTAATTGTAATTGTTACAACTGCAATTATAATTGGTACGGCGTTTGGAATGGGAATGCTGCAGTTACTCACAGGACAAGGGACAACAGGGGAAAGTACGGTAACGGCTTCGAAGCAGACTGGAAATGAAGAATCAAAAGTGGATGGAACGGCAGAACAAACACCAGCATCAAAAGAGGAAAAACAAAAAGCGCAGACAGGAACGTCATTAGAGCCAATGAAATTATTTTTTGTTCAAGGTGGGCTTTATTCTTCCAAAGAAACGGGACAGGCCGCTCTTGAAGAATGGAAAGGTAACGGAGGGGTTGCTGCTTTGAAACCGAGCGGTGATAAGTATGCACTAATTGTTGGTATTGCTAGCGATGAACAGGCTATAAATCAATTAATGACGCAGTATAAAAATGATGGTGTCTCCGTTTTAAAAAAGAACTGGGATATTACGGATAAAGCGTTGCTTAAAGATGATAAAGAAATAGGAGCATTCTTAACAAAAGTACAGCCATTATATACTCATTTAGCAAAATATGCTTCTAGCGTACAAGCTGGTGGGAAAAGTAATGCAAAAGATATAGAAGTAATTGAGAAAGAATGGAAAGCGATTGAAAAAGTAGGGAAAAGTATGAAGCAGGAGGAGGTAAAAAAACTGTATATGTATACGTCAATAGCTGTGCAAACAGTGAAGGACGGAAAGGGCGATAAAGAATCTTTGGCGAAATTAAATCAAGTTGTTATTGATGGTATACTTTCGTATGAAAAAATTGTTTCGCAAAAAGTGAAATGATAAGATAATGAAATGACGAAGAAAGAAGTATAGATACTTCTTTCTTTTCTTTTAAATTTAGAGCAAAGTGCTTTCTCTATGGCTGGAATATAATCGTATGCAGTAAAGAAATATTATTTTGTTTAGAGAAAATAATATTTCTTTCATTTGTGGATAAACTATTCCTTTGATACGATTGATGTAAATTGTTCTGCTTCATGTGAGAAAGGAAGGAGAAAATATGAGAAAAATTATTTTAGCTTCAGGATCACCTCGGAGGAAGGAATTGCTGGAGTTAGCTGGCGTACCATTTGAAATCGTTGTAAGTGAAGTGGAAGAAACGATTGGTGCGTATTCATCACCTCCTGATATTGTTATGTCCCTTGCCCTGCAAAAAGCATCTGCGGTAGCAGAAAATAATAGTGATCACATTGTGTTAGGTGCAGACACAATCGTTACATATGAGTCGCGTATTCTTGGAAAGCCTTCTAATGAGGCTGAGGCGAAAGAAATGTTACAATTATTATCAGGAAAAACACACGAAGTGTATACAGGTGTGGCAATTATATCGAAAGAAAAAACGGTCACTTTTTATGAGCGTACAGAAGTTACGTTTTGGGAATTAACAGAAGAGGAAATTGACGTATATGTTGCATCGAAAGAACCTCTTGATAAAGCAGGAAGTTATGGTATCCAAGGAAAAGGGTCTATTTTTGTTCAACATATTCAAGGAGATTACTACAGTGTAGTCGGCTTACCAATTGCACGTCTTGTTCGGGAATTAAAACAATTTGATATTGATGTAACCCATGCGTAAAATTGCATGGGGTTTTCTTTGAGAGAACAGGTAAAAGGGGTGGAGAGATGAACGGTATTCGTGATGTTGTCAGAGAAGAACAGCCACGGGAGCGTTTATTATTAGAAGGAACAGGGAGTTTATCAAATCGGGAGCTTCTTGCAGTGTTACTCAGAACAGGTTCTAAAGAAGAGACAGTTTTAAAGTTGTCAGATAAAATTTTACATCACTTTGATGGTTTACGTATGTTGAAAGATGCAACGTTAGAAGAGTTAATCAGTATTCATGGTGTTGGGATTGCAAAGGCATCTCAGCTTATGGCTGCTTTTGAACTAGGTAGAAGAATGGTACGTTTAGAGTATCAAAATCGATATAGCATTCGAAGCCCAGAAGATTGTGCGAAATACATGATGGAAGAACTGCGCTTTTTACAACAAGAGCATTTTGTTTGTTTATATTTAAATACAAAAAATCAAGTTATACATAGGCAAACGATATTCATTGGAAGTTTAAACACGTCAATTGTACACCCAAGGGAAGTCTTTAAAGAAGCGTTCCGCCGTGCAGCAGCCTCTATCATATGTCTTCATAACCATCCCTCAGGAGATCCTACGCCGAGCCGAGAAGATATTGAAGTAACAAAACGTTTAGTAGAATGCGGCCAGATTATCGGAATTGAAGTGCTTGATCATATTATAATAGGTGACCATAAATTCGTGAGTTTAAAGGAAAAAGGTCATATTTAAGACTATGCTTTTTACTTATTTTGTTTTATAATGTGATTTATGAGTTTTTTGTAGAAAATTATCTGCAAAAAGGATATAGATATAAAAAACGTACTGTTTTTATAATATAAAATAAGAAAAAAATGAGTCCGTGAAAACAAGAAAGGAAGATAAAAAATATGTTTGGATTTGGTGGCTTTACTCGCGATCTTGGAATAGATTTAGGAACTGCGAACACGCTTGTATATGTAAAAGGAAAAGGTGTAGTTTTACGTGAACCTTCAGTAGTAGCATTACAAACTGATACGAAACAAATCGTTGCTGTAGGTAGTGATGCAAAACAAATGATTGGTCGTACACCAGGAAACGTAGTAGCACTTCGTCCGATGAAAGACGGTGTAATTGCTGATTACGAAACAACAGCAACAATGATGAAATATTACATTCAACAAGCTCAAAAATCAAACGGCTTCTTCTCACGTAAACCGTATGTAATGGTATGTGTACCGTCTGGTATTACAGCTGTTGAAAGACGTGCAGTAATTGATGCGACTCGTCAAGCGGGTGCTCGTGATGCATATCCAATCGAAGAACCATTTGCAGCAGCAATTGGTGCGAACTTACCTGTTTGGGAACCAACTGGTAGTATGGTTGTTGATATCGGTGGTGGTACAACAGAAGTTGCAATCATCTCATTAGGTGGTATCGTAACAAGTCAATCAGTTCGTGTTGCTGGTGATGATATGGATGATTCAATCATTCAGTACATTAAGAAAAGCTATAACTTAATGATTGGTGAAAGAACAGCAGAGGCATTAAAATTAGAAATCGGTTCTGCAGGCGAGCCAGAAGGTATCGAGCCTATGGAAATTCGTGGTCGTGATTTAGTAAGTGGTTTACCAAAAACAGTACTAATTCAACCAGAAGAAATTGCGGATGCATTAAAAGATACAGTAGATGCAATTGTAGAATCAGTTAAAAATACGTTGGAAAAAACTCCACCTGAATTAGCGGCAGATATTATGGACCGCGGTATTGTATTAACAGGCGGTGGTGCATTACTACGTAACTTAGATAAAGTGATTAGTGAAGAAACAAATATGCCAGTTCTTGTTGCAGAAGATCCATTAGATTGCGTAGCAATTGGAACAGGAAAAGCATTAGATAATATCGATCTTTTCAAAACGGCTGCTCGATAATATTGCAAAATAAAAATCAATGGAATTAAGAGGGTGTGAACGTGCCACAGTTTTTCTTAAACAAAAGATTAATTGTTTTGTTAGTTAGTATTATTCTTCTCGTGGCATTGATTGGAATCTCATTGAAAGAACGGAACAGTTTAACATGGCCAGAGCAGTTTGTTAAAGACACTGTCGGTGTTGTAGAACGTGTATTCCAAAAGCCAGCGAAATATGTAGCTGGATTCTTTGAAAATGTAGAGGATGTAAAGCGCACGTATGAAGAGAATAAAGAATTAAAAGCAAAAATAGATAACTATGCGAGTTTATCAGTTAAAGTGAAGCAATTAGAGGAAGACAACAATAAATTAAGACAGCTAACTGAAAAAAAAGAGTTGCCGAGCGATTTTTCTGAAATTCCAGCTACTGTTGTTTCTCGCAATCCAGATAAATGGTACGATTTAATTGGAATTGATAAAGGAGCACAGCAAGGGATTAAAAAGGATATGGCTGTTATGACTTCAAAAGGTTTAGTTGGACGCGTGAAAAGTGTATCTCAATTTACAGCATCAGTAGAGTTGTTAAGTTCTATGAGTCGAACAAATCGTGTTTCTGCTGTTGTACATGGAAATGAAAATATCTTCGGTTTAATCGAAGGTTATGACAAAGAAAAAAAATTGTTACTTTTCACAAAGATTGGCTCTGATGCACCAGTAGCTAAAGGTCAAATGGTTGTAACGTCTGGACTTGGTGGGGAGATTTTCCCGAAAGGTCTTGAGATTGGGGAAATCGTTGATGTTCAACCAGATGCATACGGTTTAACAAAAACAGCTTATGTAAAACCTGCCGCTGATTTAAATGACGTAGAGCATATTATAGTAGCTAAACGTGATATGAAATCAGCGCCATTAGAATAGGAGGAGGAGAAGAGATGATGAAGATTTTAAAAAGAGCAGCTCTTCCTCTTTTGCTCCTTTTTGTTTTTCTGTTTGAAAATATGTTTGCTACTATTGTTCCAACAGAAGTTTTTTGGAAAGACAGTATAGCAGCGCCGCATTTCTTTATCATTGTGTTATGTTTTGTTACTGTGTACTATGGTCCGGTCCAAGGGATTTATTACGGGCTATTATTTGGTTTCTTATTTGATACCGTATACACAGAACTTGTCGGTATATATATATTTGCTTATCCAATTTTAGCTTATTTAGTTTATAGTGTGATGAAGGTACTACAATTGAATTTATTCATTGTTGTGTCTATCGTATTAGCTAGCATTGTAGCATTAGAATATTATGTGTATGGATTTTTAACTTTGTTAGGACGTACTCATATGTCGGCGTATGTCTTTTTCACGGATCGTCTCCTTTCTACTTTATTGCTGAATGGAATTTTCATATTAATAGTTTGTTTCCCACTGAGACGATATTTAGTGCGTCTTTCAAGAGCGATGGAAGAAAAAGAAAAAAGGATTTTCTAATTTTATGTCGAATTGAATCGGTGGGGTGAACTTTAGTGGAAGAAAAAAAGCAACAAAATGTAACGATAAAAGGGACAAAAGACGGGATAACGCTTCATTTAGATGACTGCTGTTCATTCTCTGAATTACTGAAAGAATTGGACGAAAAACTATCTACACATTACTATGATGGCGATGGGCGTTCTTTAATTGAAGTGCATGTGAAAGTGGGAAATCGTTATTTAACAGAAGTCCACCAAGAAGAGCTTCGTACGTTAATTCGTAATAAAAAGAATCTTGTTGTGGATTCAATTGAAAGTGATGTTATAACTAAATCGGAAGCAATAGCATGGAAAGAAGAAACAGAGATTGTCCCTATTTCCAAAATTGTTCGCTCTGGACAAGTTTTACATGTAAAAGGAAATTTATTGTTAATTGGAGATGTTAATCCAGGCGGAACGGTTATCGCTGGGGGGAATATTTTTGTCGTAGGATCATTAAGAGGGATTGCACATGCTGGGTATTATGGGGATTCAGAGGCTGTAATCGCTGCATCTGTTATGAACCCGATGCAACTTCGAATTAGTGATGTGGCAATGCGGGCTCCGGAAGAGAAAGAAGACGGAGCGGAGACGGCAGAATGTGCGTATATTAATGAGGACAATCACATTGTTGTCGATCGCCTGCAACTTCTCACTCATCTTAGACCTAATTTAACAAAGTTAGAAAGGGGAATTGTATAGCTGTGGGAGAGGCAATAGTAATTACATCTGGAAAGGGCGGAGTAGGTAAAACTACAACGTCTGCGAACATTGGTACAGCCCTAGCCTTATCTGGAAAGAAAGTGTGCTTAATTGACACAGATATTGGTCTTCGAAATTTAGACGTAGTAATGGGGCTGGAAAATCGTATTGTATTTGATCTTGTTGATGTCGTTGAAGGGCGTTGTCGTTTACCTCAGGCTCTTATTAAAGATAAACGTTTTGATGATCTTTATTTATTACCTGCAGCACAAACGAGTGATAAATCAGCGGTAACACCTGAACAAATGGATGAATTAATACAAGTATTACGTCAAGATTATGATTACATATTAATTGATTGTCCTGCGGGGATTGAGCAGGGATTTAAAAATGCGGTAGCTGGTGCGGATAAAGCAATCGTTGTTACGACGCCAGAAGTATCCTCAATGCGTGATGCAGATCGTATTATTGGGCTTTTAGAAAAAGAGGATATTGAACCACCGAAACTTGTTATTAACCGTGTGCGTAGTCATATGCTTCATGAACAGGATATGTTAGATGTTGATGAAATCGTACGTACATTATCAATCGAGCTTCTTGGTGTTGTTGAAGACGATGATGAAGTTATTCGTGCTACAAATACAGGTGAACCTGTAGCGTTGCAACCTAGTGGAAAAGCAGCGTTAGCTTATCGTAATATTGCAAGACGCTTGTTGGGTGAGAATGTACCATTACAAGCATTTGAACAAGAAAAGGTATCGGTATTTACAAAGATGAAAAACTTCTTTGGCATCCGTTAAGAGCACTTCGCACATATGCGAAGTGCTTTCTTTTTTTCTTCATACGAATATCTTTCTTTCCTAGCTCATACATATGTACAAACTGTATACAACTGTTTCTATTTAAATAAGGTTAGCGAAAGAAGGGAGACAGTATGAAGAATAGAAGTGTAGAAGAAATTAAAAAGCGGATTGCGAAAAGGAAGGCAGAGCAAGAAAGAATGGAGGAAGAGCAGTATTTTGCCGGGGGGAATTTTGATAGTGAAGGGGTATTTATTGAAGAGGGAGAAAAGGAAATTCATCCTTTGTTTCGAAAGGAAGTCTTTTTCTTCAAAGTTTTATTATCAGCAATCTTAGTTCTTTCAATTGCTATTTTGTATAAGAATGCGCCTTCTTCTTTCGATGGTGCTAAAGCTGTTACAGAAAAAGTGATGAAAGAGGAGTTTCAGTTTGCTACTGTAGCGAAATGGTATGAAAAACAGTTTGGAAAACCTCTCGTCTTCTATTCGCCTAACGAGAAAAAGGAAGGGACTATTCAGCAAAAAGACTATGCAATTCCTGCTTCAGGAAAGGTAATGCAAGGATTTCAAAAAAATGGCCAAGGTGTATTTGTCCAAACGGCTACAAATGCAACAGTTGAGTCAGTAAATGAAGGATTAGTTGTTTTTGCGGGTAAGAAAGAAGAACTTGGAAATACAGTTCAAATTCAACATGCAGATGGCACGGAGTCGTGGTATGCAAATTTAAATGATATGTCAGTAAAGTTATATGATTACGTTTCAAAGAAACAAAAAATTGGAACGGTGAGTAATGATGCAAATAATAAAAATGGGAAATTTTATTTCGCAATAAAAAAGAATGAAAAATTTGTTGATCCGATTCAGGTGATTTCATTTGATTAAATATAAGGAAGTTTTAACGAAAATTTCAGTGCATCCGTTGTTTTGGGTTATTATAGTTATTGGTATTTTTACGGCGCGTTTTAAAGAGTTACTATTGTTGTTTTGTATCGTACTCATTCATGAACTCGGTCACGCTTTTGCAGCAGCGCATTATAATTGGCGTATTAAAAAAATTCAACTGTTACCGTTTGGTGGTGTGGCTGAGCTTGAGGAACATGGAAATAAATCATTGAAAGAGGAACTTGTTGTCGTAATTGCAGGACCTATTCAACATATTTGGATGATGCTAGTAGGGTATATATTGTTTGAGATTGGCTGGCTGAATGCGGAATTATATTATTTTTTTATGTGGAATAATATAATTATTTTAGCCTTTAATTTACTCCCTATTTGGCCACTTGATGGCGGGAAAGTGTTGTTTAATGTATTATCATATCGTTTTCCTTATTTACAAGCACATGAAAAAATGATGCAATTGTCATGTGTTTTTTTTAGTGTCATATTAGGGTGGCAGTTACTTTGGAATAGTAACAATATTATGATGTGGGTACTACTCATATTTTTAGCAATATCGTTATATCAAGAATGGAAGCAAAGACGTTATGCGTTTATGCGCTTTTTATTAGAGCGTTATTACGGAAATAAAAGAGGGATTGAAAAGATTGCACCTATAGAGGTGCAATCAGAAGATCGTTTATATACGATTTTCACCAAATTTCGTAGAGGATATAAGCATTCTATTATCGTCCATGGAGAATATAAAGAGCATTACACATTGGATGAAAATGAATTACTCTATGCGTATTTTACTGAAAAACGAACAACTTCATCTGTTGAAGAATTAATCGGTTAGTGTTGACGATAGCACTAACCTTTTATTATTGTAAAAACAAAGAAGATTATAAAGTGAGGAAAGAAATTTGAAAACCTTATACATGAACTATGCTGGATCGGAAAAGCGCGTTGCAATTGAAGAGAAGAACAAAATTGTTGAATTTTTATGGAAACGTAATGAAGAACAAGAGATTGTTGGGCATATTTACGTTGGACGTATCGTAAGAACAATTGCTGGAATGAATGCAGCATTTGTAAACATCGGTTTAGAAAAACATGCGTACCTTTCATATGATGATGTACCGTCTTCTTATCGTATACATGAAGGACAAGCAGTACTCGTACAAGTTGTGAAAGAGGCAATTGATACGAAAGGACCGAAATTAACAGCGAATATAGAATTTACCGGGAAATATGTCGTTTATATGCCATATGATGAAATGCGCGCTGTTTCTCGGAAAATAAAAAATAATAAAAGAAGACAGCAGTTACTCGAAATTGAAGTAGAAGGGACAGGAGGGTATATTTTCCGCTCCGCTTCTGAAAAAGGAGAAATTGAAGAAATACAAACTGAAATGCAAAGGTTACAGCAGTTATATGAAGAGTTAAAAAGAAAAGAAGGCCAAGGAAAGGCACCGCTATTACTTCATCGACCAGCGACTTTTTTAGATCGTGTATTTCAAGAGAATCCAATTGAAACGATCGAAAAAATAGTTGTAGATACAAGAAGTGTAGTAAAACAATTAGAAGACAAGGTCGGAAAAGAAAAAGTATCTTTTTATAATGAAAAATCTTCGATGTTTAATCATTTCGGAATAGAGCGAGAAATTGAAAAAGCACTTCAAAAAATTGTGTGGCTCCAAAACGGTGCTTATTTAATTGTGGAACAAATGGAGACGATGACTGTAATAGATGTGAATACGGGGAAGTTTACCGGAAAACAAAATTTACAAGATACAGTACTTCGTACAAATGAAATGGCCGCTGACGAAATCGCTCGCCAATTAAGACTTCGTGATATTGGTGGAATGATATTAATCGACTTTATTAATATGAAAAAACGAGAAGATAAAGAAAAGGTAAGAGAACGTCTCATAGCTGCTATGCAAAATGATCGCACTTATACAAGAGTACTTGGGTTTACTGAGTTAGGGATTCTAGAGATGACACGTAAACGTAAAAAACATTCTTTACGTGACGTATTGCTAGAAGAGTGTGTACCGTGTAAGGCGACGGGGTATGTAATGTCGTATGAAACGATTGCTTATGAGTTAGAGCGAGAACTCATTACATATGGCAATATAGAGGATGAAGCAGTATTAATTGCTGCACCTCAAGATCTGCAAAAACAATTTTTACAAAAAGAATTACAAAAAAATATTCCATTTGAAATTTATTTCAAAGATGATACTATCGAAAAGTACGCTATTATAAGATTTGGAAGTAAAAAAGAAATTGTAGAACGGAAAAAATAGTTAGCAGAACATTTATTGACAACCGTCTATGATTCATGATAACATCTTTATGTTATAGTTTATAGCACCTAAACGGCTATATGCTACAACCGCACAAGACAGGTTCCCTAAAGGCATTTATGTCTACCTCGTTTTTGGCGAGTCTTAGTAATTAAGAGGAGGTGCAAGTATGTACGCAATTATCGAAACAGGTGGAAAACAAATTAAAGTTGAAGCTGGTCAAGCAATCTACATTGAAAAATTAGATGTTGAAGCTGGTGAAACTGTTACTTTTGACAAAGTTCTTTTCGTTGGTGGCGAAAACGTTAAAGTTGGTAGCCCAGTTGTAGAAGGCGCAACAGTGACTGCTAAAGTTGAAAAACAAGGTCGCGCTAAGAAAATCATCGTTTTCAAATACAAAGCGAAAAAGAACAATCGTAAGAAACAAGGTCATCGTCAACCTTACACTAAGCTAGTTGTTGAAGCTATCAACGCTTAATTCAGGTTAACATGATTAAAATTACGATAAGTCGCACGAAATTAGGAAGTATCCAATCATTTAAAATGACTGGACATGCCGATTATGCGCCACATGGACAAGACCTTGTCTGTGCGGGAACTACAGCGGTTGTGTTTGGTTCTATAAATGCAGTGGAAGAGCTTTGTAATGTGCAGGCAACTATTGAACTCGGAAGTAATGGTGGATTCTTAACGTATGAATTGCCTAATGATTTAGACGTTCATGCAGCAGAAAAAGCTCAAACGCTTTTAGAAGGATTAGTTGTTTCGCTAAAGACGATCGAACTTGATTACGGAAAGTATATCCGTTTAATAGAAAAAGTGCAGGAGGTGTAACGTATGTTAAGATTAGATCTTCAGTTTTTCGCATCTAAGAAAGGTGTAGGTAGTACAAAGAACGGTCGTGACTCTCAGTCAAAACGTCTTGGTGCTAAACGCGCAGATGGTCAAACGGTTTCAGGTGGTTCAATTCTTTACCGTCAACGCGGTACAAAAATTTATCCAGGTGTTAACGTTGGTCGTGGTGGCGATGACACTTTATACGCGAAAGTTGACGGCGTAGTACGCTTCGAGCGTCTTGGCCGTGACCGCAAACAAGTGAGCGTATATCCTGTTGCTCAAGAAGCATAAGAACTCACGGAAAACTCTAACCTGAGTGCAGGTTAGAGTTTTTCTATATTAAGGGGTATCTAAATGAATGAAAAATGGACAATTATAGATGCGTTGCGTCATTCAAGACATGATTGGCTCAATCGTATGCAGATGGTTAAAGGAAACCTTTCCCTTGGAAAAGTGGAAGAGATTCATCGGCTCATCGATCGTTTTGTCCAAGAAGCGAGACAAGAATCCAATCTGATGGGGTTATCAATGCCTTTATTTTCAGAGTGGATTTTAACATATAATTGGAAACAGCAGCCGTGCTTATTGGAGTACGAAGTATTAGGAGAATTACATAACTTATCTCACTTAGATGAGACTGTATGTATATGGGCGAATCAATTCTTCTCAATGCTTCAGCATAGTTTAGACGTATATGTTGAAAATTATGTTTGTATCACAATTGAATGTGACGCGGAGAATGCTCGTTTCTTTTTTGATTTTCGTGGTAAGCTAACGAGTGTAGAAGAACTACAGAATTGGCTTGCGAACCAAAACAATAAATGGTATTCCATTTCTTATACAGTACGAGACGAAGAAGTCTCAGTAATATTACAACCAATCGAAAAAAGTGTGGTGAAATAATGTTTGTAGATCAGGTCAAGATATATGTAAAAGGTGGCGACGGTGGTAACGGAATGGTTGCGTATCGTCGCGAGAAGTATGTTCCAAAAGGTGGCCCAGCAGGTGGCGACGGTGGTAAAGGCGCAGATGTTGTTTTCGTTGTTGAGGAAGGCTTACGTACATTAATGGACTTCCGCTACCAACGTCATTTCAAAGCTGATCGTGGTCAGCACGGAATGAGTAAAGGTCAGCACGGACGTAAATCTGAAGATTTAATCGTAAAGGTTCCACCAGGAACAATAGTAAAAGATGAAAAAACAGGTCAAATTCTTGCCGATTTAGTAACGCATGAACAAACAGCTGTAATCGCAAGAGGTGGCCGAGGTGGCCGTGGTAACTCGCGTTTCGCAACAGCTACGAATCCAGCACCTGAAATCGCTGAGAACGGAGAACCAGGTCAAGAACGTGATGTCATTCTAGAACTTAAAGTGCTAGCAGACGTTGGACTTGTTGGATTCCCAAGTGTAGGTAAATCTACATTATTATCTGTTGTATCATCAGCGCGTCCGAAAATTGCAGAGTATCACTTTACAACAATCGTTCCTAATCTTGGTGTTGTTGAAACTGGTGATAACCGCAGCTTCGTTATGGCTGACCTTCCTGGACTAATTGAAGGCGCACATGCTGGCGTCGGACTTGGACACCAATTCTTACGTCATATCGAACGTACACGTGTAATTGTACATGTTATCGATATGTCTGGTTTAGAAGGCCGTGAGCCATATGAAGATTATGTCACAATTAATAATGAATTAAAAGAATATAATATGCGTTTAACAGAGCGTCCACAAGTTGTTGTAGCAAACAAAATGGATATGCCGGATGCAGAAGAAAACTTACAAGCATTTAAAGAGAAAGTGGGAGACGAAGTAAAAATCTTCCCAATCTCAGCTGTAACGAAACAAGGTGTTCGTGATTTACTATTTGAAGTAGCGAACTTATTAGAAACAACACCAGAATTCCCAATGTACGATGTTGTTGAAGAGTCTGAAGCAAGTGTAATGTATAAATTTGATGCTGAAAGTCTTAAATTTGAAATTACACGTGAAAGTGACGGCACGTTTGTTATTTCTGGTTATGATATCGAGAAGACATTCAAAATGACTGACTTCTCACGTGATGAATCTATACGTCGTTTCGCTCGCCAAATGCGCGGAATGGGTATTGATGAAGCGCTTCGTGCACGTGGTGCAAAAGACGGAGATATTGTAAAAATTCTTGAATATGAATTTGAATTTATCGATTAAGACTGCCAAAGTATGGCGGTCTTTTTTTTTATTCTGCTATTTGCAAGTAGTAAGATTCCCGCCTCAAAATTCAGCTGAAGCAAAGAAGTTAGGTGTGAATCAGGCTGCTAGTTAAAAATTACGAAGATAGGAAAAAATCCCCACTAATTAAATTTTCAATTTATAATAGAAAAAGAAGTAATTTTAGAAGAATATTTATGGGGAGAAAGATAACATGTATAAAATATTAATTGTAGAAGACGATGAGAAAATTGCGGGAATATTAGAGGAGCATTTAGAAAGGTATGGCTATCAATCATTTAGAGCAATTGATTTACGTCATATAAAAGATGAATTCGTAAAAGTGAATCCACATCTCGTATTACTGGATATCAATTTACCATATTTTGATGGTTTCTATTGGTGTCGTCAAATCCGCACTGTATCGAATGCGCCGATTATTTTTGTTTCTGCAAGAACAGGGGAAATGGATCAAGTAATGGCAATTGAAAATGGCGGAGATGATTACATTACAAAGCCATTCCATTTAGATATTGTCATGGCTAAGGTGAAAAGTGCACTTCGACGTGGGTATGGTGAGTATGCTTCTGCGGCAGAAAGTGATTGTTTAGGTGTGAATGGACTTTTGTTATTCCCGTCCCAACACGTTGTTGAGTGGCAAGGGCAACAAACAGAGCTGACAAAAAATGAATTTTACTTATTAGAGTGTTTAATGAAACAAGCGAATCAATATGTAACGCGTGAAGAATTGTTAGAAGCTCTGTGGGATGAAGTAGCTTTTGTTGATGATAATACACTGACTGTGAATGTAAAGCGCGTAAGGAAGAAACTAGAGGAGCTAGGTATTAAAAATGCGATTGTAACGAAACGTGGATACGGTTATGCGCTTCTTACAGAGTGGAGTGAAGGGCATGCAGGTTAAAAGTTACCTCATAGACCGCTTTGCTTTACTTCTTTCTTATGTTGTAAGTCTTTGTTTATTTGGACTCGTATTGCAGTTGCAAAGTCTTTTAGAAAAAAGATCAATTGATTGGAGTACGTGGTTATACGGACTTTTATTAGGGACAGTTGTGTTTACTGTATACCTCATTTACGATTACCGAAAAAGAAGTGTTTTTTTAAAGAGAATCGAAAAATATGTTGCTGATGGAAATACATTACATGATTCTTTACTTATTGATACTTCGTATACGACAGAACAAGAGATGATCGTTGAATCTTTTACGCTATTAAGACAGCAATATATGAATGAAGTTCATAAACAGCATGCGAAAGAGCAACAGCAAATGATATTTATGAACCAATGGATTCATCAAATGAAGACACCAGTATCTGTTATTGAGTTACTATTACAGAAGTTTGGTAAAGAGCATCGTGAAGCGAGAGCAACAGTTGAAAGTATTCGTGAAGAAAATAACCGTATACTAAATGGTTTAGATTTAGCGTTACATATGGCAAGGTTAGAGCAATTTGCGAAAGATTATAAAGTAGAAGTAGTAAATGTGATAGATATTATTCGAGGTATTATTAATGAAAATCGAAAGTCTTTCATTCAATCGTCTGTATTTCCGAAAGTAATGTTTGAAGAAGATACTTGTATGGTTGCATCTGATAGAAAATGGCTTAGTATTGCTATAGGGCAAATTGTTGTAAATGCAATTAAGTATACGAGAATTTCAGAAGCAGAGAAAAAGGAAATTCAATTTCAAATTGAAGAGAAAGATCAAAAGGTGTTATTACATATTAAAGACAATGGAATCGGTATTCCGGAGCAAGATGTAAAGCGTATATTTGATCCGTTCTTTACGGGGATAAATGGCCGTAAAACGAGAGAAGCGACTGGAATGGGTTTATATATTACGAAGGAAATTTGTGATAATTTACATCACGGTATTTATGTGCAATCGGCTGAAGGGGAAGGGACAACATTTACGTTCCAATTTGCAAAAGATGAAGAATATCATACATTAATGAGAAAAATGACAAAACTGTAAGATAACAAAACGTTTTGTAAGGGAAATCACTCGTTTCTTTTTCTTATTTTTCTTATAGTAAATGTAAGAAGAAAACACATAGGGGGATTAGAAATGAGTGTTCTTGAAGTAAAAGGATTAACGAAGGTGTATCAATCAAAAGGTTCAGTAGCGACGACTGCTTTAAATGATATAAATTTTAAAATAGAAGAAGGTGAATTTGTAGGGATTATGGGTCCTTCAGGAAGCGGAAAAACAACGCTTTTAAATTTATTAGCAACAATTGATAAGCAAACTTCAGGTCATGTGCTTGTAAATGGCGAAGAAATTAATCAAATGCGTGCTGCAAAATTAGCGGAGTTTCGCCGTACACATTTAGGATTCATTTTCCAAGATTTTAACTTACTTGATACGCTATCGATTAAAGAAAATATCATTTTACCACTTGTAATGGCGAAGAAATCTGTAAATGAAATCGATGCAAAAGTGCTTGAAATTGCAAAGTTTTTAAATATCGAAGGCATTTTAAATAAAAAAGTATATGAAGTATCAGGCGGCCAACAACAACGTGCAGCAGCTGCGAGAGCGATTATTCATGAACCGACGTTAATCTTAGCGGATGAGCCAACTGGAAACTTAGATTCTAAGTCGGCAAAATCATTAATGAGCGCGTTGCAAGATTTGCATGAACAAAAGAAAGTAACAATTGCAATGGTAACGCATGATCCAGTAGCGGCGAGTTATTGCGAACGTATTCTTTTCATACGTGATGGAGAGATTTTCTCAGAAATACATAAGGGAAGAACGAAACAAGCCTTTTTCCAAGAAATTTTGGACGTACTTGCGATGCTAGGAGGAGAATATCATGAACTTTCGCCAGCTCGCGCTTAATAACGTAAAAGGAAATTGGCGTAATTATAAAGCGTTTCTTATTAGCAGTTGTTTATCGATTGTCGTATTTTTCATGTATGCTTCCTTCATTTATCATCCAGATGTCGTAAGCGGTAATATTAGTATGAGGGAGATGATTTCAAAAGGGTTAGAATCGATGAATTATATTGTAGTCATCTTCTCAGCACTTTTTATTTTATATGCAAATTCAACATTTTTAAGAGCAAGGAAAAAAGAGTTTGGTCTATTAACATTAATAGGCGGAACAAAATCACAACTTGGCCGAATGATTATATTAGAACAGCTTATGTTAGGTAGTATTGCAATTGTAGTAGGTATTGGACTTGGTATGCTTTGTTCAAAATTATTCTTCCAAGCATTAAGCGTAATATTGAAAATAGATAAAACACTTCCACTCGTATGGAATAGTAAAGCGGTTTTGATTACAGCGGGTGTATACTTTATTCTATTTTTAATTCTATCATTGTTTAGCGTTTGGACAGTAGGACGCTTGCAAATTATTGATTTATTAAGAGAAGCAAGAAAACAGAAAGTAGAACCTTTTGCGTTTACATGGTTATGCGTAGTTGGTATAGGATGTATTATTGTTGCATATGTACTTAGCTTCCAAGTAACATTTATGAATTTTGTCATCCTGTTTTTACCGATTGTAGGGCTGACGATAGGCGGAACTTATTTACTATTTACACAAGGTAGTACAGTCGTATTAAAGGCATTGCAAAAACGAAAAAAATCTTTTTATACATATCCAAATATGTTCGTACTTAGCAATCTTATTTATAAAATGAAAGATAATGCCCGTTTTCTATTTGTAATTTCTATCATTACGGCGGTTGTATCTTCAGCAGTTGGTACGCTGTACGTATTTTTTGAGGATATGAGTTATAAGGCAGTAACTAGTACCCCGCATGCTATTTCTTATGAGGAAAAGGGAATCCATACGCATAATGTCATAAAAGAGGGAAAAACAAAAGAATTAATAAAAAAACACGGATTTGAAGAAGCGCGAGAAGTAACGTACGTAAAACTTCCTGGAACGCAAAAAATCACAATGTTTAACAGTGAACATGAGATGCCAATGGCGATTGTTTCAGAAAAAGAATATAACGCTGAAGTACGTAAACAAAAGAGAGAGCAAGTTAGAGAAGTTCATAATGCACCAGGTAGTGCAACGATGGTCATAATGGATATGGCGAACGATATGATGAAGATAGATCGTACGAAACCGTATGAAATTAAAATTAACGGACAAAAGCAATCTGTTCAATTAAATGAGCCAACTTCATTTTCTGTTTTTAATGATAGTGAATATCTCATTGTGAACGATCAAGATTTTGAGAAATACGCAAAGCTTGTACCAGATGAAGAAAAGACGAAATATTACGGTTATTATATAGAGGACTGGAAAAGTACGGAAGACCTTGTGTTAGATTTGAAAAAGGAGATTGCATCAGATAAGCAAGAGGAGTTAAATAACTCGGTGCTCGCTTATAAAAATATAAGGGAATCAGGAGCAATTACAATGTTCATCGGTTTCTTCGTAGCGGTACTATTCTTCTTCTTCGCTTGTAGTATGACATACTTTAAATGGTTTAACGATAAAGAACAAGATCGTATTCAATTTAAATCGTTAAAGAGAATCGGTATGACAGATAAAGAAATTCGTAAAATTGCAATTCGTCAAATGGGCGTTATCTTCTTTATCCCAATTTTAATCGGTGCCATTCATAGTGGGTTTGCTCTTCATACGTTAGGGAAAATGCTTTATATTGATTTATGGAAATCAGGTGCGATTGTAATTGGAACATACGTTATAGCTTCTGCGATTTACTTTATGATTGCACAAAGAGGATATTTGAAACACGTGCAAAGCTAGAGAAACCTCTAGCTTTTTGCTTATGTAGTAAGTTATAGGGGGACGATAGATGAACATTCGGCAACTAGCGCTGCAAAATATAAAAGGAAATTGGCGTAATTATAAAGTGTTTTTCTTAAGCAGTTGTTTTGCGATATTTGCGTCTTTTGCATACATGTCTGTCATTGTACATCCGTATATGCAGGAGACAATGTGGTATCAAAACGTACGCTGGGGACTTATTATATGTAATGTTATAGTCATTTCTTTTTTCGTCATATTTATTTTGTACTCTACTTCTATTTTCATAGAGGCACGTAAGAAAGAATTAGGGTTATATATGTTAATGGGAGCGACGAAGTCTAACGTAATAGGAGTGATAATGACCGAGCAAATATTAATCGGGATTTTCGCGAATATTTTCGGGGTTGGGCTTGGTATGATCTTTTTGAAACTCTTTTTTATGGTATTTAGTATGTTACTGGGCCTTCCGAAAGAACTCCCTGTCATATTTGATGTGAGAGCAATTGGGGTAACGTTTGTTACATATATGGTCGTTTTTATTGTCTTATCTTTTATAAGTGCTTTACGCATATGGAATATAAAAATCATTCGGTTATTGAAAGAATTTCGAACAGATAAAAAAGAGAAGAAAACATCAATGTGGCTTTGTATATTCGGTTTTATTTGTTTAGGTATAGGATATGCGTTAGCGTTACAAGCGACGATGCCAACGATAGCATTCTATTTTTTTCCTGTGTCTATACTTGTCTTTTTCGGAACTTATTTTTCTTTTACACACGGAACTGCTCAAATATTAGAAATAATAAAACGAAATAAAAAGATTATGTATACATATCCGTATTTATTTATAGTAAACCAATTGTCACATCGAATGAAAGAAAATGGTCGCTTTTTCTTTCTGATGTCTATGGCAACGACGTTTGTAGTTACGGCAACAGGTACGGTGTTCTTATATTTTTCTAGCATGCAAGATATGTGGCGAACTGGAGGGGTACACTCGTTTTCATACATAGAAAAAGGTATTTCTACTCATGAAGTCTTTGAGGAAGGTGCGGTTGAAAAATTACTGAATCAATACGGGTATGATGATTTTCAATATATGAGTTTTGTTGGAGTGTATGCATCCTTTCGGTCTAATAAAGGAGAAACAACAATAGCACCGCTTATAAAGGAAAGTGAATATAACCAAGAAGCAAGGAAACAAAAACAGAAAATGTATCGTCCTAAAAAAGGTACAGTGACACTCGTTTATTATAATAAATACAATAATTCGAATGTATATAATCAAAAAGAGATTCAATTGCAAGTAATGAGTCAACCATATTCATTCGTATTTAACGGTCAGAAAGAAGGGGTTCAATTTAACTATCACCCTTCGTACATTAATGGTCTGTTCTTCGTTATGAATGATGAAGATTTTGACAGTATAGCAAATCAGGTTCTCGATTCTGAAAAAATGATATATAGAGGCTACACATTACCAAATATCGAAAAGACGAAGAAATTAAATGAAGATTTACGGAAACATATGAAACAAGATAATAATAATGCGTTTCGAAGTAATATGGAGTTATATGTAAATATGAAAGAAGGCGGCGATATTACTCTATTTGTAGGCTCATTCATTAGTATATTATTCTTTCTTACTTCATGTAGTATCGTATATTTTAAATGGTTTCATAATATTGCATCGGACCGAAAGCATTATGGTGCACTCTCTAAACTTGGAATGACGAAGGAAGAAGTATGGGAAATTTCTCGCTGGCAATTATGTATGCTATTTTTTGCGCCAATTATAGTAGGGAGTATGCATAGTGCAGTTGCGTTATATACGTTTCATAATACTTTCTTTATGGATGGATCATTAGAAAAAGTAGGCTTGTTTATTCTGTATTATATCGCTGCATGCATCGTTTATTTCTTCTTCGCTCAAAGAGAATATAAGAAACATTTAGACTAGCGAATGCTAGTCTTTTTTTAATATTCGAAATTTACATAGAAGAATATAAAAAAGTATGGTATAACAGTAAGAAAACGAAAAAGAGGGGAAAAGACGATGATTCGAGTAGGATATTTAGGACCAGAAGCAACATTTACAAATATGGCGGTGAGTCGTTTTTTTCCGGAAGCAGAGCATGTACCGTATCGAACGATTCCGGATTGTATAGATGCAGCCGCAAATGAAAGTGTAGATTTCGCAGTCGTACCGTTAGAAAACGCAATAGAAGGTTCAGTAAATATAACGGTCGATTACCTCGTGCATGAGCGACCACTTTCTATTGTAGGAGAAATTACAGTACCAATTCAGCAACATTTACTCGTACATCCGCAGTATGCAGAAGTGTGGGGAGAAGTATATGCAGTGCATTCACATCCGCATGCTATCGCACAATGTCATAAGTTTTTAAATGAAGAATTAAAAGGGGTAACTGTTCGAGACATGACATCAACAAGTGCTGCTGCACAATATGTGAAAGAACATCCTGAAGAAAAAATCGCTGCCATTGCAAATGAAGCAGCCGCAGAAAAATACGGATTAACAATTGTAAGACGTGACATTCATACGCATAAAAACAATCATACACGCTTCCTAGTGCTCCATAAGAAAAAGAAAGCAATACTCTCAAATAACGGAGAAAACCGCGGGGAGAAAACGACGCTTATGATAACGTTACCTGCAGATTATGCAGGGGCGCTATATCAAGTGTTATCAGCTTTTGCATGGAGAAAATTAAATTTATCAAAAATCGAATCGCGCCCGATGAAAACAGGACTCGGAAATTACTTTTTCTTAATCGATGTCGATAAAGCATACGATGACGTATTATTGCCAGGCGTAACGATGGAACTTGAAGCGCTCGGTTTTTCTGTTACTGTGCTGGGGAGCTATTCTTCTTATTGGTTGTAAAGGGTAAGGGAGAGTATTTGTCGTATTTTGTAGTTAAATCGATATAATATCAGTCGATAATATACCGTCTGATAGATAAATAAAATCCCACCATTTATAGGTGGGATTCTTTACTTTAACTTAGCAAGACGATCCTCTAACTGACCACGCCAAATATTGGCTAGTTCAGGAACAGCAAGAATCTTTTCAATGCCATCTTTATCTTTTCTATTATGAAAATAAATTTCGTTAGAAAACAAAACAGATACATTGTTTGATGGACGTTTTAGCAATGTGATTTTAGAATCTTTACGTACAGTACCTTCTTGAAGAACGCGGCATAGGTAGCCAGTAAATCCAGTTGCTACAATGCGCGGCAGTATGCCAGGAATACCGAGGCGTTTTGAAATAGTGCTACAAGGTACTCTTGCTTGTGTCACTTGAATGATTGCTTCACCAAGTTGATATGTATCTCCGATGCAAACATCACGCTCTAACATATTTGTTACGGTAATGTTTTCGCCAAATGTGGAAGCTGGAAGCGTAGTTTGAAATTCCTCTTCCCATAGTGCGTAATGCTCGTGTGGGTACACACAAACAGCGCGATCAGGACCGCCGTGATGTTTTAAATCCGCTACGTCATCACCACGAAATCCGTCTTTTGAGAGAAAGGCCTCTTCTGTAGGATCTTTACATATACCTGTTATCATTTCTTTATCTTCGCCATATTTCATTTGTTTCGGTTTACCAGTACTAAAGTGAACGAGTTCAATTCCCATATTCGATCTCCTTTACGATTGATTACAATATTATAGCATTAAAAAAGCACAGAGAATTATAAAAACTCTGTGCTTTACATTAATAAACGAGAAATCCTGCTTTATCTAAAGCCTCGCAAGCAGCGTCTAATTTTTCTTTAGAATCTGCTTCAATTGTATGTAAGTGAATACCATCTGTTAGTTGCGAAAGATAGGAAGCATTTGTATTTTCGATTTTTTGTAAATATTGCTCTACATCAAATCGATTACTTACCATAATTGATGCTGTTAAGTCGCCGTATACAGGGTGCTCAACTTTTACGTCTTTAATCGTAACGCCATGATCAACAAGCATTGTAAGTTCTTGACGTACTTCTGCTGGTTTATGTTGGCATACAATCACGCGTTCAAAAGCCTGTTGCTTCTCCTGTGGTTTTAAATATAAATAGCCTTGAGCAGTTGCAATAATTGGCTCGTTTCTTGCTTTTAGTAAGGAGATATCTTGCACAATAACTTGTCTACTTACGTTTGTCTTCTTAGATAGTTCGTTTCCAGATAACGGTTCATTTGCAGCAAGCAGCCACTGAAGGATAAGTTGTCGTCTTTCTTCACCTAAAATCTTTTTTTGTTCATTTTGTTTCATTATGATTTAACACCTCTATAAAATTGATTTCCAATTGTGTGTAGTGCATGAATAGTAGTATCAATTTGTTCTTTCGTTGTTTGTTGTCCGAAAGAGAAGCGGACATATTGTTTAGCCTCTTCATACGTTCTTCCAATTGCAAGCATTGTTTTCGAAGGTTCTTGTTTACCAACTTGGCAAGCACTTCCGGTCGAGATGGCAATACCGCGGCGGTTGCATTCTAGCATTGTATATTGACCTTCTATTCCTTTTATTGTAACCCCAATAATATGTGGTAAACAAGAAGTAGAATGACCTTCTACTTCAATTTCTAGCGGAAGTGTTTGTAATTCCTCTAAAAAGTAGGATCGTAACTCTTTAAAACGTAAACTTTCTACCTGTTGATTTTTCAATATATTTTCAGCAGCTGTTAAAAAAGATGCGATGCCAGGAACGTTCACTGTGCCTGGGCGAAATCCTTTTTCGTGAGAAGTTCCCGGGAATATTTGTGCCCAGCGAACTTGCGGATTTATATAGCAAGCGCCGACACCTTTTGGACCGTATATTTTGTGTGCTGAAACAGAAAGACTATCAATTCCCATCTCAAAAACATGGATAGGCAGTTTACCAAACGTTTGCACACAATCCGTATGAAATAAAATATTATATTTTTTTAAAAGGGCCCCAATTTCTGCTATGTTTTGAACAGTCCCAATTTCAGAGTTTCCATGCTGTATACTTGCTAAAACAGTATCTTCTGTAATAGCTGCCTCTAAATCTACTAAATGTATGAGTCCGCTTTTATTAACAGGAATTTCAGTAATCGTATAGCCTTGCGATTTTAAAGATTGAAAATAACTTCGAATGGATGCATGTTCCATAGGTGTAGTAATAATATGTTTCCCACTTCTAGCATTTAAAAGTGATTGAATCGCAAGATAGTTAGATTCTGAACCGCCACTTGTAAAAAATACTCCTTGTTCTTTTCCTCCAATCATTTCTGCAAATGTTTTTCTGCACAATTGTAATAAAGAAGAGGCTGTTCCTCCAATATCATGTAAACTTTGTTCATTTCCAAAGTATTGTATTGCTGCTTTCGTATATGTTTGTAATGCTTCCACGCTCATAGGTGTAGTAGCTGCATAGTCAAGATATATCATCATGTAGGTTCCTCTCTCTAGTAAGAGTTACATTCCTTGTAGTTTTAAATGGTAGTGAAAATAAGAATTAAAAAAAACTCTTGTCATTATTTTAAAACTATGTAAATATAGGTGTCAAGACAGTTGGAAAGTGTAAAGTAGGAGGCAACAATTATGACAAGTGCAGATGTCTTAATTATTGGAAGTGGTGTTGCGGCACTTCGTGTTGCAAAAGAGATTTGTCACGAAAAGAATGTGATTATTATCACAAAGAAGACAGAACGTAATAATAATACACATTTAGCCCAAGGTGGAATTGCAGCAGCTGTTGCTACATATGACAATCCAAATGGTCATTTTGAAGATACATTGGTGGCAGGATGTCATTATAACAATGAAGAAGCGGTCCGTTATTTAGTTGATGAGGGGCCGAAAGAAATACGCACTATCATTGCAAGTGGAATGAAATTTGATGGAGACGAATCAGGTCCTCATCTTGGAAAAGAAGGGGCACACCGAAAACGTCGTATTTTACATGCGGGCGGAGATGCAACAGGAAAGAATTTATTAGAGCATCTCATTCAAGAAGTAGCTCCGTACGTTACAGTAGTGGAACAGGAAATGGTGCTCGATTTTATTATAGAAAAAGATAAATGTGTTGGAGTTTTAACGCGAAATAATGAAGGGGAACTGAAGCGTTACGATGCAGATTATACGGTGCTAGCAACAGGAGGAATTGGTGGTTTATACGCTTTCACCTCTAATGACGAGACGATTACAGGCGATGGACTTGCAATGGTGTACCGCGCAGGTGGGGAACTTGTAGATTTAGAGTTTATACAATTTCATCCGACGATGTTATACGCGGGCGGGCGATGTTGTGGCCTCGTTTCTGAAGCTGTTCGTGGTGAAGGAGCTGTCCTTATAAATGGAAAAGGACAGCGTTTTATGATGGAGATACATCCTGAACAGGATCTAGCCCCGCGTGATGTAGTGGCAAGGGCTATTTATGAACAGTTACTTGCGGGTGAAAAAGTGTACTTAAACATCGAAATGATTCAAAACTTTGAACAACGTTTTCCGACCGTGTCATCAATATGTAAAACGAATGGTGTCGATATAAATAAAAAACGTATTCCAGTCGTGCCAGGTGCTCATTTTCATATGGGCGGTGTGAAAACGAACTGTGATGGAGAAACATCTATTTCTAACTTATACGCAGTTGGTGAAGTAGCTTGTAATGGAGTTCACGGCGCAAATAGGTTAGCGAGTAACTCATTATTAGAAGGTCTTGTGTTTGGGAAAAGAATCGGACAACATATTTTATCTAGAACTGCAAAAGAAAGAATGAAGGGTCTAACAGAGAAGGAAGACAAATTTATCGTTCTGAAGCATTTGCCGGCGAAAGAAGAGATACAAGAATGCATGATGAACTATGTTGGAATTGTGCGAACAGAGCAAAGTTTATCTTATGCGAAGAGATGGCTTAGTAAGTACGGTGTTCAAAATATGATATTGCAACATAATGTTCTTACAAATGAAGAGATAACACTTATTAATATGTTAACAGTTTGTGAGCTTATAGTTGTATCGGCTCTGCAAAGAGAAGAGAGTATAGGTGGTCATTACAGAAGTGACTATCCAGATAGAAATAAAGTAAAGAAAGAGATTGTTCGAGTGAAAAGAAAACTACAACTTGTGTGATGAGGGGAAGAGGGGTTTTATGAACACGATAAAAGTGAAAGAAGCATTAAATCGATTTTTTCTAGAAGATATAGGAGAAGGAGATGTAACATCTCAGCTTATTTTTCCAGATAACTTGCTTTCGAAAGGAACGTTTCTTGCGAAAGATACAGGGGTCTTTGTAGGACGTTTCGTAATTGAGGTAGGATTTACATTAATTGATGAGAGAATTGAAGTTGAGCTTCATAAAAAAGATGGAGATCTTGTAGAAAAAGGCGAAATCATTGCAACTGTGCAAGGCCCGATTGCCTCGTTATTAACAGCAGAGCGCGTTATATTAAACGTTATTCAGCGTATGAGTGGGATAGCCACGATGACACGTAAAGCGGTTCTTGCGTTAGATAGTAGTCATACTCGCATTTGTGATACGCGAAAAACGATGCCTGGGCTACGTATGTTTGATAAATATGCAGTCGTGTGCGGAGGTGGGTTTAACCACCGCTTCGGTTTATATGACGGTGTCATGATTAAAGACAATCATATTGCGTTTGCTGGTTCTATTACAAAAGCTGTTACATCGGTGAAAGAAAAATTAGGACATATGGTGAAAGTAGAAGTGGAAACAGAAACGGAGGAGCAAGTGAGAGAGGCAGTAGCAGCCGGTGCGGATATTATTATGTTTGATAACCGTACACCAGATGAAATTCGAGAGTTTTCAAAGATTGTGCCAAGCGCCATTGTTACGGAAGCGTCAGGTGGCATTACAGTTGAAGATTTATCGAAATATGGAAAAACAGGGGTAGATTATATTTCACTTGGATTGTTAACACATTCAGTGAAAGCACTTGATATTAGTTTCAATATTGAAGCGTAAGGAAAGTGGCTTAGAGGGGGAGAAAGGTATATGAGTATTTTAGAAAAAGTACAGCCAATTGAAACGATGTTACCAGAGCGTTATTACACAATGTCAACGGAAAATATGGAAAAGCGTGTTCGTGAAATTAAAGAAAAAATGGGGAAAACGTTATTTATTCCAGGGCATCATTATCAAAAGGATGAAGTTGTACAATTTTCTGATGCAGCAGGGGACTCACTTCAGCTTGCGCAAGTTGCAGCGAGTAATAAAGAAGCAAAATACATTGTGTTTTGTGGTGTGCACTTTATGGCAGAAACAGCAGATATGTTAACGACAGATGAACAAGTTGTCATCTTACCAGATATGCGCGCAGGTTGTTCAATGGCGGACATGGCAGATATTGAACAAACAGAAAGAGCGTGGAAAGAGCTCACGAAGTTATTTGGAGATACGATGATTCCGTTAACGTATGTAAATTCTACAGCTGCAATTAAAGCATTTTGCGGTCGTAATGGTGGAGCGACAGTAACTTCTTCAAATGCAAAACAAATGGTTTCTTGGGCGTTTACACAAAAAGAGCGTCTTGTCTTTTTACCAGACCAACATTTAGGAAGAAATACAGCGTACGATTTAGGTATCCCGTTAGATAAAATGGCGGTATGGGATCCACATACAGATTCATTAGAATACGATGGAAACATAGAAGAAATCCAAGTGATTTTATGGAAAGGACATTGTTCAGTTCATCAAAACTTTACAGTGAAAAATATTGAAAGTGTGCGGGAAAATCATCCGGATATGAATATTATTGTACATCCAGAATGTTGCTATGAAGTTGTAGCCGCTTCCGACTATGCAGGTTCAACGAAATACATTATTGATATGATTGAATCAGCTCCAGTTGGAAGTAAATGGGCAATTGGTACAGAAATGAATTTAGTGAACCGAATTATTCAGCAACATCCAGATAAAGAAATTGTTTCACTTAATCCATTTATGTGTCCGTGCTTAACGATGAATCGAATTGACCTCCCTCACTTACTATGGGTGCTTGAAACGGTAGAAGGCGGAGAAGAGATTAACGTTATTAGCGTAGACAAACAAGTAACGAAAGAAGCAGTTCTCGCATTAAATCGTATGTTAGAGCGTGTTTAAAGCAACGGGAATACCGTTGCTTTTTTTCATACATATAATCATAACGAGAGCGAAATGGGCATACATTGTTTTGAAGAAATCATTGTGGTTTTTATGCCTATTCCACTTCCAACTATATTGAAAATAGAAGAAGTGATAAAAGTGAAAAGAAGTTAATGTTATTTAGAAAGGGTTACTTCATGAGATTTGTTACTTATAGATAAGTTATACAGGAGGGGGAAAATTTGAAAATTCATATCGTGCAAAAAGGGGATACCCTTTGGAAAATTGCGAAAAAGTACGGAGTGGATTTTGACACGCTGAAAAAAACAAATACACAGCTTAGTAATCCAGATTTAATCATGCCAGGTATGAAAATTAAAGTACCATCAAACGGCGTCAACGTGAAACAGCAAGCTGGAGCAGGATCAGCACCTCCAAAGCAATACGTAAAAGAAGTGCAACAAAAAGAATTTGCAGCAACACCAACGCCGCTTGGAATAGAAGATGAGGAAGAAGTTACGTATCAATCGGCACCAATTACCCAGCAGCCCGCTATGCAACAAACACAAAAAGAAGTGCAAGTAAAACCGCAAAAAGAAGTACAGATAAAACCACAAAAGGAAATGCAAGTGAAGCCGCAAAAAGAAGTACAGGTGAAACCACAAAAAGAAGTGCAAAAAGAACAGCCAATTCAAAAAGAAAAACCAGTTGAAAAACCGTCTGTTATTCAAAAACCACCTGTTATAGAAAAACAAAAACCGGCGGAAAAAGAAAATACGAAGTTTTCGATAAATGTATTACCACAGCCGCCGCAACCGCCAATAAAAACGAAAAAAGAATATAAAATTTCAGATGTAATTAAAAAAGGAAGCGAGTTAATTGCTCCGCAAATTACGAAAATGAAACCTAACAACGTCATTTCTCCGCAAACGAAAAAGGATAATATAGTATCACCGCAAGTAAAGAAAGAAAATGTAGGAAACATAGTATCGCCGCAAGTGAAGAAAGAAAATGTAGGGAATATAGTATCGCCGCAAGTGAAGAAAGAAAATGTAGGGAATATAGTATCGCCGCAAGTGAAGAAAGAAAATGTAGGAAACATAGTGTCACCGCAAGTGAAGAAAGAAAATGTAGGAAACATAGTATCGCCGCAAGTAAAGAAAGAAAATGTAGGGAATATAGTATCGCCGCAAGTGAAGAAAGAAAATGTAGGGAATATAGTGTCACCGCAAGTAAAGAAAGAAAATGTAGGAAGCATAGTATCACCAAATGTATCGAAAGAAAATGTAGTTATCCCACAAGTCATACCGCCAAATATTCAAGTACCAAATATAATGCCAATGTTGGATAACAATCAACCACCAAACATAATGCCAATGTTGGATAACAATCAACCACCAAACATAATGCCAATAATGGATAACAACCAACCACCAAACATAATGCCAATAATGGATAACAACCAACCACCAAACATAATGCCGATTATGGATAACAATCAAATGCCGAATATGATGCCGATTATGGATAATAACCAAATGCCAAATATGATGCCGATTATGGATAATAACCAAATGCCAAATATGATGCCGATTATGGATAACAATCAAATGCCAAATATGATGCCGATTATGGATAACAATCAAATGCCAAATATGATGCCGATTATGGATAATAACCAAATGCCGAATATGATGCCGATTATGGATAACAATCAAATGCCGAATATGATGCCGATTATGGATAACAATCAAATGCCGAATATGATGCCGATCATGGATAATAACCAAATGCCAAATATGATGCCGATCATGGATAACAATCAAATGCCAAATATGATGCCAATAATGGATAACAATCAACCACCGAATATGATGCCATATCAAATGCCGTATCAACAGCCGATGATGCCGCCGAATCCATATTATCAACAACAAAACCCATATTACAATATGCCATATCAGCAAGGGGCACCTTTTGGACCACAGTATACGTCTATGCCAAATCCAAATATGATGCCAATGGATAATAATATGCCGCCACTCATACAAGGTGAGGAAGATTGTGGATGCGGAGGAGAGAGTAGGTTATATAGTCCGCAGCCTGGGGGACCACAATACGCTAATCCTTTATATTATCAACCAACGCAGTCTGCATATGCACCACAGCCAGGGACGATGTATTATCAACCAGATCCACCAAATGTATTTGGAGAGCCAGTCGCAGAAGAAGAGGATGAAGAAGTTTAAAAAAAGGTGGGATTATTCCCACCTTTTTTGTATGTAGAATTGTTTTGAAAACGGAAGATTTACATCAAGTGTTAGAAAATTCCCAGTGAAATATTAACAGTGTAAAAACCTTCTCTGTTACTCATCATAAGAGGGAGCTTTTCAGAAGAGAAGTTCATTCTAACAGAGGGGGTTTTTGTATTGAATACGAAAGTAAAAGTGATTGCTGCTTCTTTGTTAGTTACCAGTGCATTAGCTGCATGTGGTACACCAAAAGATAACAATGCGATGGATGGACGTAACTACAATTACGAGCGTACATCTTATAATGATACACATCAGTATCGTGATAATGTAGCGCGTAACGATCGTTATACAGATTATGTAACATATAGAAACGGTCGTAACGATACAGGATATAATAATTATTACCGTGATGTAAATTACAACGGGCAAATTGCTAATCCGCATCCAACTCGTAATATTACAATGAACAATTCATACATTAACAATGATGGTAAAACTGCAGAAAGAATTACAAATCGTGTGAAACGTATGAATAACGTAGACCGCGTGTCTACGGTTGTATATGGAAACGACGTAGCGATTGCAGTAAAACCACGTAACACAGCGACAAATGAAACGGCGATGGCGAACGAAATTCGTCAAGCGGTTTCAAATGAAGTTGGAAACAGAAACGTATATGTTTCTGTAAGAAATGATATGTTTACTCGTGTCGATGCAATGAGTACGCGTCTACGTAACGGTACAGTTACAAACGATTTTAATCGTGACATAGTGAATATGTTCCGAGACATTCGTTACGGTTTAACTGGTACAGTGCGATAGCAAAACAAAAGAGGAAGGGATTGCCCTTCCTCTTTATTCATCGTTATCTTGTAAACGACGTTTTTTAATAAAATAACTAACGGAATAAGAAACTAAAAAGCATATGAAGAAAATACTACCAGCTAGAAGTGCTTCAAACAGAGGTCTTTCTGGACTGAAAATGATATAAATAATAACTATGATAGTTGCTACAATAAGAGAGCGTAAGACAAGTTTGTAATAAGGAGTTAATTTTATTTCTTCTTCGCCTTCTTCTACATCGATTGAAACACTTAACTGTAAATAACTAAGTACGATACTTGTAAGGATAAATAATAACCATAATGGAGATTTCGTAATTTGATCCATTCCTTCAGTGAATCCGATATAGCCTAAAATGCCAATTATACCAAGCGATTGAAAAAGAAAGGCAATACGTATGTTTTTTAATGTTTTCAGAATGAGACGTTCATCCTTTATTTTTTTCACAATATCCATCTCCTGTTTATTATGATTTCGCTGTCACATCAATTGAAACATATAAATTACATTTATCAATTTATAATTTACATAAAGTTCGTTTGGGTGAAAGAGAAAATAAAATATTTTTATAAACATGTTGCACTTATACGTTATTAATGTTATATTAGCAAAGCGATGAGCTAATTTACGTAAGACGAGAGATATGCTTAAGTGCTAAACACGCGAATGTGGTCGCCTGGTTTCTCGCCGTAAACGCATCAAGACGCCTGCTTGCAGGCGTCTTTCATTTTATATAAAAACAAATGCTAATGCAGATAAGGATAAAACCTTATCTGCATTTTTTATTTTTGAGAGAAATGTAATGTGGTTGTTTATATGGATAAAACCTCCACTTTCGGCAAAACTACTAATGAAAGTTTGATTTTGCCTAAAAGAGGTGAACGGAAATGAAATGGATACTGATTGCAGTGCAAGCTTTCGTGATGATGTTTTGTTTAGCCTATGAAACGAGTGTGAGGGCGGAAGGACCAGTACCAGAAGTAACAGAAAAAGAACCTGAAGTTACAATTTTATTAGAGCGTATGTATGTTGATGGAGAAGTAAGTGAAGAAATATTTACAGAAAAAGTAGCGGATTTAGAAAAGTTTTTACAGCAATATAAAGAATGGCAACTCGTTGATCGTGATGATGTACAAATTGTATTGCAAAAGAAAGTGGACGATATTTCTCCGTTATTGAAGACGAGCGGCTATTTTGGTGTTTCAGAGGAAGGGATATTACAAATTTTCAAGGGTGTACCAAAAAGCGATAATGCGATTCATTCTTTCTTTCAAATTGATATGAAAAAACTTGAGAGTTATGAGCGTGCGAAATTGAAACGTGGTATTCGTATAAAATCAAAAGAAAGTTTTGTGAAGACGATTGAAAAAATGAGGCAATATGCAGTGCAAAATAAGAAAAAAAGCAGCTCATGGTGAGCTGCTTTTTCTTACTTGTTTTTAGCTAAAATTTCTTTTGCGATTTCATCAATTAGCATATCTTTTCCGATTGGATTGAATGCTTTCGTATTGAAGATTTCATTCGATACTTCATATACGTGATTGTTTTTTACTGCTTTATTGTCTTTCCAAACAGCACTATTTTTATAGTCTTCGTACACTTTATCAGCCTCGCCGCCGAAGTTTACAATAAACATTTGATCAGGTTGGAATGCAACAAGCCCTTCTAATGATACTTGCGCCATCGTTTGTTTTAAATCTGTACCTTTTGTTGCTGGAAGTTTTAAGTCGTTAAAGATGATGTCACCGTATCCGAAGCTACCGTATACACGGAAGTTTTGTGGTGTAACTGCGACAAACATAAAGTTTTCGTCTTTTGTTTTTTCTTTAATTTTTTTAGATAAAGAGTCTGCTTTTTTATCGTAGTCGGCAATCCATTTGTCAGCTTTCTTTTCTTCATCAAATAGTTTACCTACTTCTTTAAACTTACCGCGCCAGTCTTCTAAGTTTGTTTCTAGAACAACAGTCGGTGCAACCTTTTCTAATTGATCATAAATTTTTAATTGACGATTATTTAAAATAATTAAGTCCGGTTTTAAAGCTGTAACAGCTTCTAAATCAACTTTAGGTGCCCAGTACCAGCCAACTGCTTTTACGCCATCTAGCTTGTCTGTTAAGTGATTTTGGATTTTATCTTTATATGTATTTGCTGTACCAACAGGTTTGTGTCCAAGAAGTAATAACTCTTCTGTTGATCCAGATAAGTCAACAATTCTCTTTGGATTTACTGGAATTGTAGCTTCCCCTTTAGCGTGTTTCACAACTTTTGTTTTCGGTTGTTCTTTTGCTTTTGACGCTTCTTTTTGAGAAGAACAGCCAACGATAGAAAGAACGACTAGCATAATAGTTAATAAAATAAATAACTTACGTTTCATCCTGATGTAACCCCTTTAATTAGTATTGATAATCATTATCGACTCCTGTATATTAAGGTGCTTTATCCTTTCTGTCAATGGAAAATAACAGAAGTTTTAAACAGAGAACATTTGTTGGGGTAGTCTCGCTTTTCTATCATTAAATATGTTAAAATGGAATACATGATTTAAGAGGGAGAGATCGTATTTTGTTTGAATATGTTACAGGTTACGTGGAGTATGTAGGACCGGAATATGTCGTAATTGACCATAATGGAATTGGGTACCAAATTTTCACACCAAATCCGTATGTATTTCAAAGAAGTAAGCAAGAAATCCGTGTCTATACATATCATTATGTGAGAGAAGATATTATGGCACTTTACGGGTTTAAAACACGTGAAGAGCGTTTATTATTTACAAAATTGTTAGGTGTGTCTGGCATTGGGCCAAAAGGCGCTCTTGCGATTTTAGCTTCTGGTCAAACAGGACAGGTCGTTCAAGCGATTGAACATGAAGATGAGAAGTTTTTAGTGAAATTCCCGGGCGTCGGAAAGAAAACAGCGCGCCAAATGATTTTAGATTTAAAAGGAAAACTAGCAGATGTTGTACCAGATGCATTTGTTGATTTGTTCTCAGATGTTGAAAGTTTTGATGAGAAGAAAGGTTCCTCAGTTGAACTTGATGAAGCACTGGAAGCACTGCGTGCACTTGGTTATGCAGAACGGGAAGTTTCTCGTGTTGTACCAGAGTTATTAAAAGAATCATTAACGACGGATCAATATATTAAAAAGGCACTTAGTCTTTTACTAAATGGTAAGAGGTGAGTATAATGGACGAACGTCTCCTTTCAGGGGAATCTGGATACGAAGATGCGGATTTAGAGTATTCATTACGGCCACAGACGCTCCGTCAGTATATTGGCCAAGATAAAGCGAAACATAATTTAGAAGTGTTTATTGAAGCGGCGAAAATGCGTGAAGAAACGTTAGATCACGTACTTTTATATGGACCACCTGGACTTGGTAAAACGACGCTTGCGAATATTATTGCCAATGAAATGGGTGTTAACATTCGAACGACGTCAGGTCCCGCAATTGAAAGACCAGGAGATTTAGCAGCGGTATTAACAGCACTTCAGCCTGGAGATGTATTGTTTATTGATGAAATTCATCGTTTGCATAGATCAATTGAAGAAGTACTATATCCTGCGATGGAAGATTTTTGCCTTGATATCGTAATTGGAAAAGGACCGTCAGCACGGTCTGTACGTTTAGATTTACCTCCATTTACATTAGTTGGAGCGACAACACGTGCCGGAGCATTATCAGCGCCGCTCCGTGACCGTTTCGGTGTACTTTCAAGATTAGAGTATTATACAGTGGATCAGCTTTCTGCGATTGTTGAACGTACAGCGGAAGTATTCGAAGTGGAAATTGATTCGTTAGCCGCACTAGAAATTGCAAGACGTGCCCGTGGTACACCTCGTATTGCGAATCGTTTATTACGACGTGTACGTGACTTCGCACAAGTTCGCAGCGACGGAACAATTGCAATGGAAATTACACAAATGGCATTAGAACTACTGCAGGTAGATAAATTAGGACTCGATCATATTGATCATAAATTATTGCTCGGTATAATTGAGAAATTCCGTGGTGGCCCAGTTGGGTTAGAGACAGTTTCGGCAACGATTGGAGAAGAATCTCATACAATTGAAGATGTGTATGAGCCGTATTTATTACAAATTGGCTTTTTACAACGAACGCCAAGAGGCCGAATCGTAACGCCACTTGCGTATGAACATTTCGGAATGGAGATGCCAAAAGTATGACGGAGATACCGAAATTGCTTATAACAGCAGGTATCTTACTCATTGTTGTTGGCTTAGCTTGGAAGTTCATTGGAAGGCTTCCAGGCGATATTTTTGTGAAAAAAGGTAACGTTACCTTTTATTTTCCTATCATTACATGTATTGTGTTAAGTATTGCATTATCTTTTATTATGTATATAATAAATCGATTCAAATAAGAAATAGGTGGATACAGTTATGGATATTAATCTGTTTGATTTTCATTTACCAGAAGAACTTATTGCACAAGTCCCGTTAGAGGATCGTGAAACATCAAGATTAATGGTGTTAGACCGTGAAACTGGTGATATTGAGCATAAACATTTTACGGACATTCTTTCTTACTTACATGAGGGGGATTGCTTAGTTTTAAATGAAACGAAAGTTATGCCTGCTCGCTTGCACGGTGAGAAAGAAGATACAGGCGCGCACATTGAAGTGCTTCTTTTGAAACAAGAGGAAGGCGATAAGTGGGAAACGCTTGTTAAGCCAGCGAAACGTGTAAAAGAAGGAACTGTAATTTCTTTTGGTGAAGGGAAATTAAAAGCAACTTGCACAGGGACTGCAGATCAAGGTGGGCGTCAGCTTGAATTTTCATATGACGGCATCTTCTATGAAATTTTAGATGAACTTGGGGAAATGCCACTTCCTCCATATATTAAAGAGACACTGGAAGATCGCGATCGCTATCAAACAGTATATGCGAAAGAAATCGGTTCAGCAGCAGCGCCGACAGCGGGACTTCACTTTACAGAAGAGTTACTTGAGAAGTTAAAGAAAAAAGGCGTTCAGTTAGCATTTATTACACTTCACGTAGGGCTTGGAACATTTAGACCAGTTTCTGCAGATACGATTGAAGAGCATCATATGCACGCAGAATATTACCATATGTCTGAAGAGACAGCGGCATTATTAAATCGTGTGAAAGAGAATGGTGGACGTATTATTACTGTAGGTACGACATCAACTCGTACGTTAGAAACGATTGCGACCGATCATAGTGGTAAGCTTTGCGCAGCTTCTGGTTGGACAGATATTTTTATGTACCCAGGATATGAATTTAAAGCAATTGATGGTTTAATTACAAACTTCCATTTGCCGAAATCAACATTAATTATGCTTGTAAGTGCATTTTCAAATAGAGATAATGTACTTCATGCTTATAATGAAGCAGTAAAAGAAAAATATCGTTTCTTTAGCTTCGGTGACGCAATGTTCGTTGCATCTCACGCTAAAATGAGAAACAAATAAAAGGAGTAAATTATGACAGCAATTCGTTATGAATTTATTAAAACTTGTAAACAAACGGGTGCGCGTTTAGGTCGTGTACACACGCCGCACGGTTCATTTGATACACCAACATTCATGCCAGTTGGTACACTTGCAACAGTTAAGACAATGTCACCAGAAGAATTAAAAGCAATGGATTCTGGCATTATTTTAAGTAATACGTATCATTTATGGCTACGTCCAGGTCACGAAATTGTTCGTGAAGCAGGTGGTTTGCATAAATTTATGAACTGGGACCGTGCGATCTTAACGGATTCTGGTGGTTTCCAAGTATTCAGTTTAAGTGACTTCCGCCGTATTGAAGAGGAAGGCGTTCACTTCCGTAACCACTTAAATGGAGATAAATTATTCTTATCACCAGAAAAAGCGATGGAAATCCAAAATGCATTAGGTTCAGATATTATGATGGCATTTGATGAGTGTCCACCGTTCCCAGCTACTTTTGAATATATGAAGAAATCTGTAGAACGTACAAGCCGCTGGGCAGAACGTTGCTTAAAAGCGCATGAACGTCCACAAGATCAAGGTTTATTCGGTATCGTACAGGGCGGAGAGTTTGAAGAGCTTCGTCGCCAAAGTGCAAAAGACCTTGTTTCAATGGACTTCCCTGGTTATGCTATAGGTGGTTTATCTGTTGGTGAACCGAAGGATATTATGAATCGTGTGCTTGAGTTTACAACACCACTTCTTCCAGATGATAAGCCACGTTACTTAATGGGAGTAGGTTCTCCTGACTCGTTAATTGATGGGGCAATTCGCGGCGTTGATATGTTTGACTGCGTACTTCCAACTCGTATCGCTCGAAATGGTACATGTATGACAAGTGAAGGCCGTCTAGTTGTAAAAAATGCGAAATTCGCAAGAGACTTCGGTCCACTTGATCCTAATTGTGATTGCTACACATGTAAAAATTACTCTCGTGCGTACATTCGTCACTTAATGAAATGTGATGAAACGTTCGGAATTCGTTTAACGTCTTATCACAACCTTCATTTTCTGTTAAACTTAATGGAGCAGGTGAGACAAGCTATTCGTGAAGACCGTCTTGGTGATTTCCGCGAAGAGTTCTTTGAACAGTATGGCTTTAATAAACCGAATGCTAAAAACTTCTAATACATAATTTAAAAGGAGGAACAAAAGATGAATGCAGGTATGATGAATATCGTTATGATCGTTGCGATGTTTGCGATTTTCTATTTCTTATTAATTCGCCCGCAACAAAAGCGTCAAAAAGCAGTTGCTCAAATGCAAAACGAATTAGCAAAAGGTGATGCTATCATAACAATTGGTGGCTTACACGGTACAATCGAATCAGTAGATGAAACGAAAATCGTTGTTAAATCTGGTGGTGCACACTTAACTTTCGATCGCAATGCGATTCGTGAAGTTGTGAAAAACTAATGAGGAAGGCCCTGCATGAAATGTGCAGGGCCTTTTTTTAATTATTTTGCTTTGACATATTTACACCGAAAATACCACCGAGTGTACTCGCGCCCATTAATGCCAATTGGTAAAGTAACTGTGAGTTCGATAAAGTTTGAGAGAAGCCTAAATAGTTAACTAGAAAAACGAGTATGGCGAATGTGAGTCCTGTTGTAAAACCTACTAGCCAACCTTTCCCTTGTGCTTTTTTACCAGCAATAAACCCAGACATAAGCATAGATAAAAGAGCTAGTATCAAAATAGTGACGGTTAATGTACTTTCATTCATGTTCGTAAACTTTAATAATAGAGCCATAACCATGCTAGTAATAGATGCGAGAATTAGTAGGGTAATAATACCGAAACCAATTGCAGTTGATAATTTTTTAGTTCCATCCATTTATGCATTCCCCCTTTTTAATACAAGCATATTTCTCTTTTGCTTAAGTTAGACTATTTTCTTTTCTATAGGGGAATCTATAAGTAAAAAAGGAGATGTAGAAATGGAATGGGTATCGATAATTGGCCGGACGATGCTTTTGTATATCATTATCTTAATTATTTTCCGTCTTATGGGTAAACGTGAAATTGGAGAGCTAAGTGTATTAGATTTAGTCGTATTCATTATGCTTGGTGAAATGGCTGTAGTAGCGATTGAAAATACAGATAAATCACTTTGGCATCAATTAGTTCCGATGACTTTCCTTATGTGCATACAAATCATTTTGTCGGTTATTTCTTTGAAGTTTCAACGATTTCGGCATTTAATAGAAGGGGAGCCTGCTATTCTTATAAATGCGGGAAAAATTGATGAAAAAAAGATGAGAAAACAGCGCTATAACATAGATGATTTAATGATGCAATTAAGGGAGCAAGGGGTCGGAGACGTGCGGGATGTGGAATACGCTATTTTGGAACCATCAGGGAAGTTATCCGTTTTTCAAAAACAAAAAAGTAAAAAGAGTAAAAATGATACGCCTATTTTTACTCTGCCATTAATTATTGATGGAGAAATTCAATCTAATCATTTGCAAATGATTGAACATACAGACGAATGGCTCATTGAAAAACTAAAAAACTTAGGTTATAACGATATAACACAAATTTTATACTGTAGTTTTCAAAATGGACAATTTTTTGTTGATTTGAAAGAAAACTAAAAGCTTACCATTTTAAATAGTAAGCCCGGAAAAGTCTCGCTAATGAAAGTTTTACTTTATTTCAAAAATGAAAGTTTACGAATGATAGGGAGGCGACTTAACTCCTCTTTTCGAATTAGTTTAAAGATGAAGAGGAGAACGACATAAACCATTGTTGTTAAAGTGATTTCCCATAATGTTTGTATACCAAGAGAATGAGAGAAAATAATATACTTATGAAGGTAAAAACCGAAGGCACCTGCAATACCGATGGCAAGTCCGCCGAAAATATAGTCTTTTGCGTAAATGGTAAATGTAATCTTTTTTAAAACGGTAGCGTAGTGAAGGAATGTTACTGTTACTATATTTGCTGCAATAGCGAGAGCAACCCCCATCATTTGAAATTCTGGCTTTGAAGCTAGTACAAAAATAACGATTAATTTCACGATGGCGCCAATAAATGTGTTCATCATAGCAGCGCGTGCTAAATTTAAAGCTTGCAATACAGATGTAAGTGGACTTTGAAAATAATGAAATAAAAAGCAAGGTGCAAGTAGCTGAATGAATGCTGTTGCGCTGTCTGATCCGTACATAAGAGTTAAAACAGGGGAAGCGAATACGTATAATATAACGACAGACCACCCACCAGTAATTAATGAAATTCGAAGTGCTTGTTGTAAACGGTGCTCCACTAATTTATGTTGCCTTTTTGCCATTGCTTCACTAATTGAAGGAACGAGCGCTGTAGAAAGAGCGTATGTAATGAAGGCGGGTAGTGATAGGAGCGGGAATGCATAACCGTTTAATATACCGTATTGCTGGGTTGCGACAGAAGCGGCAACTCCGGCAATCGCTAAACTTTGCATAACGACGATAGGTTCAAAAAAATAAGAAACAGAACCGATTAAACGACTTCCTGTAGTTGGAAGGGCGATATCCATAAGAGAATAAAATGTACCTTTGCTCTCCTTTACGGTAGTGAAAAATCTAGAGCGTATAGATAAGTGTTTTTCACGTTGGAATAAAGTGAGTAAGAATAATAAGGATGCAACTTCGCCGAGAACGGCTGATAACATAGCGCCGGCTGCAGCATATTCTACGCCATAAGGTAAAAATATTTGAATACATACAGCGATAATTGTAATGCGGACAACTTGTTCGATTACTTGAGCATAAGCGCTAGGTTTCATATTTTGTTTCCCTTGGAAATAACCGCGTAAAACAGAAGAAACAGCAATAACAGGAACGACAGGTAAAATGGCCATTAATGGATAGTACGTTCTTTCATCGGTTAATAATGTTTTCGCTAAAATAGGTGTGAGGAGCATAATGCCAATTGTTAAAATGATGCTAATAAAGGAAGTGACAGCTAGTGATACGGTTAATATTTTTTTTATTTTTTGTTTATCGTTCACCGCTTCCGCTTCTGCTACAAATTTTGCGATTGCGACAGGAAGACCGATTTGTGTTAATGTAATTGCTAAAATGAATGTAGGAACGGCCATCATATAAAGGCCAACGCCTTCTTCTCCTAGTATACGTGCCATTACAATCCGGTTAATAAATCCAAGAATTTTGGTAATAAAGCCGGCAATCATTAAAATAAATGCGCCTTTTAAAAAGCTTTGTCTCGTCATGGTCTTCTCCTACCTTCTCAAAATCAGTGGAATGATTTACAATAATTTATATGCACGTACGAGACAAGAATGACAAGCATTTAAGAGAGTGAAGTATGATAGTGCTCTTGAAAGTAGTTATTGCTGTCCATTAGAGCGGGAATAAAAGCGACTTTTCGTGCTGAAATTATAAGGAGATGTTACGTATGTTAGAAAAAGAAGATTTGGTAGAATCATACCGCGGACAGTTACAAGTCGTTTTAGTTAGTAAAGTAGAGGAGTTTCAAATGTTCGGTTATGACCGAGTGACAGATGATGACATTTGGAAGTTCCTTAAAGTGAAAAAGTGGAAAAAGATAGACAGTAATGTTAGGTTGTATGAATTAGTGAACGATGTATTAAGAATAACACCTAATGAATATATGACATATTTAACTGTTGAAGCATACCAAGCACCACTTTGGTCATTTGATGAGTATGAAAATAAATAACTGACTGCAATTGGTTTGTTCTTCCTTTTGCAGTATAATGATAGGTATTGATAAAGAGGAAATAACGATGTCTAAGATTATATGTAAAGGAGGTAGTGAAGAAGAAAAATAAATAATGAAAGTGTAGGTATTGCGTAAGGTTTACCGACACAGCTAGTAATGAACTAGCAAAAAACAAATGTATTTTATAGAAAGGAAGTCTACTAACTAGGTGTATGCACACGTATAGCAGTGAATCGTAAGAGATTTATTGAAAGTGTTAGTAGCAGAAAGAGGGTACATATGGCAAAGCGTGGTACGAGAATTGCCGCCTTTTTCCTCATCGTTTTATTAATCGGTGGCGTAATTGGTGCGGCAGGAAAAGACATAGCAAAAGGAATTAGTCTAGGACTAGACCTTCGCGGTGGTTTTGAAGTTCTGTATGAAGTAAAACCAGCCAAAAAAGGCGATAAAATTGACCGAGAGGCACTTGTAAGTACAGTAGGTGCTCTTGAAAATCGTGTCAATGTTCTCGGTGTAAGTGAGCCGAACATCCAAATTGAAGGAGAAAATCGAATTCGTGTACAGCTTGCTGGTGTACAAGATCAGCAAAAAGCACGTGAAATGTTATCAACACAAGCGAAATTAACATTCCGTGATGTGGATGACAATCTTCTTATGGATGGTACGGATTTAAAAGGCGGCGGAGCGAAGCAAACTTTTGATGAGCAAGGCCGTGCGAGCGTAGGTCTTACATTAAAAAGCGCTGAAAAATTCCGTGCAGTAACTGAAAAAATTTCAAAGATGCCACCACCAACGAATTTAATGGTAATATGGCTTGATTTTGAAGAAGGAAAAGATTCGTATAAAGCAGAATCTGCAAAACCGAATCCGAAGTTTTTATCAGCAGCAACAGTAAGCCAAGTGTTTAACCAAGCTGAAGTATCTATCGTAGGTGGAAACTTTACAGTTGAAAGTGCGAAAGAACTTTCATCTTTATTAAATGCAGGTGCACTTCCTGTTGATTTAAAAGAAATGTATTCAACATCTGTTGGAGCGAAATTTGGTCAACAAGCATTAGAGCAAACGATTTTCGCTAGTGCAATCGGTATTGCTATTATCTTCTTATTTATGCTTGTATTCTACCGTTTACCAGGGCTTGTAGCGGTTATTATGTTAGGTTTATACATTTTCGTTACATTACTTGTCTTTAACTGGATGCATGCGGTTCTTACGTTGCCAGGTATTGCGGCATTAGTGCTCGGGGTAGGTATCGCAGTTGATGCGAATATCATTACGTACGAGAGGTTAAAGGAAGAGCTGAAAATTGGTAAGTCAATGATGTCAGCATTTCGTGCTGGTAACCATCGTTCATTAGCGACAATTTTAGATGCGAACATTACAACAATTGCAGCAGCCGGTGTATTATTTGCTTACGGTAATAGTTCTGTAAAAGGTTTCGCAACAAGTTTAATTGTTAGTATTTTAGTCGGTTTCATTACGAACGTATTCGGTACTCGTTTCTTACTAGGTTTACTTGTAAAGAGCCGTTACTTCGATAAAAAACCATCTTATTTTGGTGTTAAGGAAAAGGATATTATTCCATTAACAAAAGGTGTAGTACATCCGCCAACGAGATTTGATCGTATTAACTTCGTAAATATCGGTCATAAATTCTTCTTATTCTCAATTGTAGTCGTAATTGCTGGGGCAATTATATTACCGATTTTCAAAATGAATCTTGGTATTGACTTTGCAAGTGGTACACGTATCGACTTGCAATCAAAACAAGCAGTTACTGTTGCTGATGTTCATAAAGATTTTAAAGAATTGAAAATCGATGTGAAGGAAGAAAATATTGTACCGACTGGAGATGACAATAAAGGTTTCGCAGTTCGTACATTAGGTGTTCTATCAAAAGATGAAATTGCGAAAACGAAAACATTCTTCCACGATAAATACGGTACAGATCCGAATGTAAGTACAGTTTCACCGACAATCGGTAAAGAGATTGCACGAAATGCATTTATCGCAGTATTGATTGCTTCTGCAGTAATCGTTTTATACGTAAGTATTCGTTTCCGTCTTACGTACGCAGTATCTGCAGTAATCGCATTATTACATGATGCCTTCGTTATGATTGTTGTATTTAGTCTTTTCCGAATAGAGGTAGACTTAACGTTTATCGCTGCGGTATTAACCATTATTGGTTACTCTATCAATGACTCAATCGTTACGTTTGATAGAAACCGTGAATTATACAAACAGAAAAAACGAGTTCGTGATTTAAAAGATTTAGAAGAAATCGTAAACTCAAGTATTCGTCAAACAATTGGTCGTTCAATTAATACTGTTTTAACAGTGTTGTTCCCAGTAATTGCACTACTTATTTTCGGTAGTGAATCACTGCGTAACTTCTCACTTGCGTTATTAATTGGATTAGTTGTAGGTACGTACTCTTCTATTTTCGTTGCTTCTCAAATTTGGTTAATGCTTGAAAACCGTCGTTTGAAAAAGGGCAAAAACAAGAAGAAGGTTGAGAAAGAAGTATCTGAACCACAAGTATAAAAAGGTGATGCCTCATTAGGAGGCATCTCTTTTTTCGTTTGTGGATACAATAAGATAGCAACTTTTTACAGAAGAAAGATGGAAGAAAGTGGTGATGTTATCGTTGTTTTTGATACAATAAATCGGGATAACAAGATAGGTTAAGAAAAGAAGGGATTTTAATTATGGAAAAAGATGAACGTTTTAAACAGGCCGAGTTTGGTGCTATTGTCGGAATCGTTGGTAATATTATATTAGCGATTGTAAAGGCGGTAATTGGTTATATCGGGAACAGTAAAGCACTATTAGCGGATGCTGTGCATTCTGCATCAGATGTAATTGGTTCGCTAGCTGTACTTTTTGGATTGCGAGCAGCAAAGCAACCACCAGATGAAGATCACCCGTACGGTCATGGTAAAGCAGAATCGATTTCAGCAATTATTGTTGCAGTATTATTATTTATTGTGGGCATCGAGATAGCGATTTCGTCTATAAAAGCTTTTTCGCAAGAACTAGAACCACCGAAAGGAATTACGATTTTTGCTGTTATTCTTTCGATTGTCGTGAAAGAAGGAATGTTTCAATATAAATTCCGATTAGGGAAGAGGGTAAATAGTGATGCAATTATTGCAAATGCATATGAGCACCGTTCGGATGTATTTTCTTCAATTGCAGCTTTAATCGGTATTTGTGCAGCTATTATCGGTGGTAAGCTAGGTTTAGATTGGCTTGTATATGCGGATCCGGTTGCGGGGTTATTTGTTTCACTCCTTGTTGCAAAGATGGCGTGGAGTATTGGGGCGGAAGCGATTCATGCAACGCTTGATCATGTACTTCATGAGGAAGATGTTATTCCGCTTAGAGAAGCTGTCCTGCAAGTAAATGGTGTGAAAAAAATCGGTTCTTTATATGCGAGAGAACATGGTCACTATGTTATTGTCGATATTAAAGTTTCTGTAGATCCATACATTACTGTAGAAGAAGGACACCGCATTGGAAAACATGTGAAAGAAATGCTTATGAAACAAGATAATGTACAAAATGTGTTTGTACATATAAATCCGTATTCTCCAAATTAAATATCATTAACATTTTAGTATATAGATATTGCATCGTAGTTTGCATTATATTGTCACCCCTTAATCTGTCTTGTATAATAAACAGGTTAAGGGGTGATTTCGTGTTACAACCGAAGACGCGTTGGAAAGAAAAAGAATATAATGAAGAGCGAGTGAGTGAATTAGCAAAAAAGTTACAACTATCACCACTTGTCATTTCGTTATTCCTCGGTAGAGGATTAGATACAGAAGATAAGATTTTAGATTTTTTAAATACAGAAAATCAAGAATTTCACGATCCGTTTTTATTAGAAGGAATGGATAGAACGGTAGAACGTGTAAATAAGGCGATTCAAAATGGAGAGCAAATATTAATATTTGGTGATTATGATGCGGACGGAGTAAGTAGTACAACGGTTTTATATCTTGCTCTGCAAGAATTAGGTGCAGAGGTAGAATTTTATATTCCAAACCGTTTTACAGAAGGTTATGGACCGAACGAAGAGGCGTTTCGTTGGGCGCATAGTGCAGGGTTCTCACTTATTATTACTGTCGATACTGGTATCGCAGCGGTACATGAAGCGAAGGTAGCGAAGGAACTTGGAATAGATCTTATTATTACGGATCACCATGAGCCACCGCCAGAATTACCAGAAGCACTCGCGATTATTCATCCAAAACTAGATGGCGGTGTGTATCCGTTTCATTATTTAGCCGGTGTAGGTGTTGCGTTTAAAGTTGCACATGCATTATTAGGTCGTGTACCAGAACATTTATTAGAAATTGCAGTAATCGGTACGGTAGCCGATTTAGTATCACTTCATGGCGAAAATAGATTGCTAGTGAAGCGCGGTTTAAAACATATGCGAATGACGAAAAATATTGGTTTAAAGGCATTGTTTAAAGTTGCTAACGTTTCGCAAAGTGAAATTACAGAAGAAAGCATTGGATTCTCAATCGCACCGCGTATTAATGCAGTTGGGCGTTTAGAAGATGCTACGCCGGCTGTACACCTATTATTATCAGATGACCCAGAGGAAGCGAAAGAACTGGCTGAAGAAATTGATGAGCTGAACAAACTTCGAAAAGATATTGTAAAGCAAATTACAGAAGAGGCTATCGCTGAAGTGGAAAATAAATTCCCGCCAGAAGAAAATAAAGTGTTAGTGCTTGCAAAAGAAGGCTGGAATCCAGGTGTAATTGGAATTGTCGCTTCTAAATTAGTTGAACGTTTTTATCGTCCAACAATTGTATTAAGCATTGATCCTGTCAAAGAAACAGCAAAGGGTTCAGCACGTAGTATCGCGGGATTTGATTTGTTTGCAAACTTGTCGGATTGTAGAGAGTTATTACCGCACTTCGGAGGGCATCCGATGGCCGCGGGAATGACGCTACATATGAATGATGTAGATGAGTTACGTCGCCGCTTAAATGCGCAAGCGGATGCAATTTTAACAGAAGCGGATTTTATTCCAATCACAGCAGTTGATACATTTTGTAAAGTGGAAGATGTAACGCTTGCAGCAATTGAGGATATGCAAAAGTTAGCGCCATTTGGTGTTGGAAATCCGAAACCACGTCTTGCAGTGAAAAATGCTGAATTAGAAAGTATTCGTGCAATCGGATCAGATGGTTCACATTTAAAAATGGCACTTCGTGACGGACAGGCAACACTGGATACAATTGGATTCGGATTTGGTGCGTATGCAAAAGAAATTTCTCCAGTTGCTAAGGTATCTGTAATAGGAGAGGCATCCATTAATGAATGGAATAATTTTAAGAAGCCACAATTAATGGTACAAGATATTGCTGTAGAGGCATGGCAATTATTTGATTGGCGTAGTATGCGTAATGTGGAAGCAAATTTAGCAGAACTTCCGAAAGAAAAAATAACAATGGTGTATTTTTCTGAAGAGGTATTGAATAAGTTTTCTTTAGAAGACTATAAAGAACATCTTGTGCATGCATCAGAGGTAACTCATTTAGATGATCAATACATCGTGTTACTCGATTTGCCAAAAGGAACAGATGAATTGCGTGATTTATTTAAAGTAGGATTCCCATCTAGAATCTATACGTTATTTTATCAAGAGAACAATCATCTATTTAGTACAGTCCCAACGAGGGAACATTTTAAATGGTACTATTCTTTCTTAAACCAAAAATCACCATTTTCTTTAAGACAATATGGGGAACAACTATGTCGCCATAAAGGTTGGTCAAAAGATACAGTAAATTTCATGACACAGGTGTTTTTTGAGTTAGAATTTGTTACAATAAAAGACGGTGTCATTTTTATGGCCGAACAAAAACAAAAGCGTGATTTAATTGAATCGAACACATATCGTGAGAAAATGAACCACTTACAATTAGAAAAAGAATTGGTTTATAGCACATATCAGCAACTATATACATGGTTTGAAACGATTCGTAATCATAAATAAGTAGAACAGTTAAGGTAAAGGATTTGTATTTACAAACCTTTTATATCTGAGGAGGATTCAGAAATATGGATTTCAAGCAACATATCGCAATTGTACCGGATTATCCGAAAGAAGGTATTGTGTTTAAAGACATTACACCTTTAATGAACGACGGTAAAGCATACAAAGCAGCAACAGATGCAATCGTTGAGTATGCAAAAGAAAGAGATATCGATGTTGTAGTAGGACCAGAAGCTCGTGGTTTTATTATCGGTTGCCCAGTTTCTTATGCATTAGAAGTAGGATTTGCGCCAGTTCGTAAATTAGGAAAATTACCACGTGAAGTAATTACAGTTGACTACGGCAAAGAATATGGTACAGATGTTTTAACAATCCATAAAGATGCAATTAAACCAGGTCAACGCGTATTAATTACTGATGATCTATTAGCTACAGGTGGAACAATTGAAGCAACAATTAAGCTAGTTGAAGAACTTGGCGGAGTTGTAGCAGGGATTGCATTCTTAGTAGAGCTTACTTACTTAGATGGTCGTAAAATGTTAGATGGTTACGATGTATTAGTATTAGAAAAATACTAATCACTATATAGGTAAAACTACGGTGATAAAAAGTACCCGTGAATCTCTTGGAGAGGAGCGGGTACTTTTGTATAATTGAACAAAAAAATAAGGTGAAATGTCAGTAAAATCTTTTCCTTTTCACAATTCACAATCATTGGGTTATAATGATAGAATATAATTTATTCTATTTAATAAATACAAAGTCAATTTTCAATAAAAGGTGATTCGATGGCAAATGAGCAAGTACTAACAGCTGAACAGGTACTCGAGAAAGCAAGTCAATATTTAGCGGATGAAGATATTGAGCTAGTGGCACGTGCTTATGAATATGCACGCGATGCACATAGCGAACAATATAGAAAATCGGGTGAACCATATATTATTCACCCAATTCAAGTTGCAGGTATTTTAGTTGATTTACACATGGATCCAGCTACAGTATCGGCAGGTTTCTTGCATGATGTAGTGGAAGATACAGAGATTACATTAGAAGATATTGAACGAGAATTTAATAAAGAAATCGCTATGCTTGTCGATGGTGTTACAAAGCTCGGAAAGATTAAATATAAATCTCATGAGCAGCAACAAGCAGAAAACCATCGCAAAATGTTTATCGCAATGGCTCAAGATATTAGAGTTATTTTAATTAAACTAGCTGATCGTCTTCATAACATGCGTACATTGAAACATTTGCCTCAAGAGAAGCAGCGTCGCATTGCGAATGAAACGTTAGAAATCTTTGCACCTTTAGCACATAGACTCGGAATTAGTACTATTAAATGGGAGTTAGAGGATACGTCACTTCGCTACTTAAATCCGCAACAATATTATCGTATTGTAAATTTAATGAAGCGTAAACGTGCAGAGCGTGAAGAATATTTAGATGAAGTAATGACTGGTATTCGTGAGAAATTAAAAGAAGTTTCCATTCAACCTGAGATTTCTGGAAGACCAAAACATATTTACAGTATTTATCGTAAAATGGCATTGCAAAATAAACAGTTTAATGAAATTTACGATTTACTAGCTGTACGTGTCGTTGTAAATAGTATTAAAGATTGTTACGCGGTGCTTGGAATTATTCATACTTGCTGGAAGCCAATGCCAGGTCGTTTCAAAGATTATATTGCAATGCCGAAAGCAAATCTATACCAATCTCTTCATACGACGGTAATTGGACCGAAAGGTGATCCGCTAGAAGTGCAAATTCGTACGAAAGAAATGCACGAAATTGCAGAATTCGGTATCGCGGCACATTGGGCGTATAAAGAAGGAAAGACCGCAGAAACAACAGGTACATTAGAGAAGAAACTAACTTGGTTCCGTCAAATATTAGAATGGCAAAATGAAGCTTCTAATGCAGAAGAATTTATGGAGTCATTAAAAATTGATTTATTCTCTGACATGGTATTCGTCTTCACACCGAAAGGCGATGTAATGGAATTACCACTTGGATCTGTTCCAATTGACTTTTCTTATCGTGTCCATTCAGAAATCGGGAATAAAACAATTGGTGCAAAAGTAAATGGGAAAATGGTGACCCTTGATTATAAATTAAAAACGGGTGACATCATTGAAATTTTAACATCGAAACATTCGTATGGCCCAAGCCAAGATTGGGTGAAACTTGCTCAAACATCTCATGCGAAAAATAAAATACGTCAATTCTTTAAGAAACAGCGTAGAGACGAAAATATTGAAAAAGGCCGTGAACTTGTTGAAAAAGAAGTACGTGGTCTAGAGTATGAGATGAAAGAAGTGTTAGCTCCTGACAATTTAAAACGTGTTGCTGAGAAGTTTAATTTTGCAAATGAAGAAGATATGTTTGCAGCAGTTGGATATAGCGGAATTACAGCGTCGCAAATTGTTACGCGACTAACGGACAAGTTCCGTAAGCAGCGTGAAGAAGAAGAAATTGTTGAAGTTAAAGAAGTTCGTAAACCGATGAAAATTCGAAAATGGGATTCTGGTGTAAAGGTAAGTGGTGCTGACAATTTATTAATTCGTTTGTCAAAATGCTGTAACCCAGTTCCAGGTGATGATATCGTTGGGTATATTACGAAAGGTCGGGGCGTATCGATTCACCGTCGTGATTGTGTAAATATTCATACAGAAGAAGCTGTAGAGCGCTTATTAGAAGTAGAGTGGGAAGGTAGCCCTGAAAAAGAAATTGAATACAACGTTGATATCGAAATTTCAGGCTATGATCGCCGTGGTTTATTAAATGAAGTATTGCAAGCTGTTACAGAGACGAAAACATACATTTCAGCTGTTTCTGGTAGAAGTGATCGTAATAAGATGGCAACGATTAATATGTCGATCTCGATTCGTAACTTACAACACTTGAAAAAAGTAGTAGAACGCATTAAACGTGTTCCTGAAATTTATGCAGTACGACGCATGATGCATTAATAGGGAGTGTAGAAAAGATGAGAGTTGTTTTACAACGATCAAAAGAGGCGTCTGTCACAGTAGATGGTGAGATTGTAGGACAAATTCCATTCGGTTTAACATTACTAGTTGGCATTACGCATGAAGATACTGAAAAAGATGCAACGTACATTGCGGAAAAAATCGCGAACTTACGCATCTTTGAAGATGAGAGCGGAAAGATGAACCATTCTGTACTCGATGTAGAAGGACAAGTCCTATCAATTTCGCAATTCACATTATATGGCGATTGCCGCAAGGGAAGACGTCCAAACTTTATGGATGCTGCGAAACCTGACTATGCAGAGCATTTATACGATTTCTTTAATGAAGAAGTTCGTAAACAAGGATTGCATGTAGAAACAGGGAAGTTCGGTGCAATGATGGATGTTTCTTTAATCAATGATGGTCCGGTGACCTTAATTGTAGAAAGTAAATAGTATGGCCCAAGAAGAGAGGATTATATAATCCTCTCTTTTTTATACTTTGTTGTATGTTTTGTTCATTTATCCCGCTATTTGTGGGCAGTAAGAACCCCACCTCAAAATTCAGCGGAAGCAAAGAAGTTAGGGGGGCGGGCAGCCCGTAAAAGCCCGATTGGTGAGGGCTGATAATCAGTGGGGGATGAACAAAACCCCCATTGATTAAAGTTTCACTTTATCATAGGATTAATTCGAAGGGGAATAAAAGGAAAAGAAGGTGTAGCATGCTTCAAGAATTCAATATAACTTTACGTTTTATGCTAGAGTTATGTGTTCTTGGGATTGTTGGATACGGGGGATTTCGGGTAGGAACAATAACGGCTATAAAAATTACACTTGCTATTATTTTTTCGATTGTTGTTGCAGTCATTTGGGAGCTATTTGGAGCTCCGCATGCAGAATGAGAAGTACAAGGTATATTGCATGTATTGTTAGAGATTATCATGTTTGAAGCGGATGTTGCAGCGTTGTATCATTTGAAGCATCCTATGCTGGCGAGTGGATTGGTAACTATTATTGTTATAAATCGAATGCTGATGTTGATTTGGAATCAATAGCTTGGGTTATCCATTATATAGTATAATGTAAAAAATGGTAAAAACATTCGGATGTATGTGTGAAAAGGGGAGATAGTATATGAATTGGTCAATCTTTAAAGATTTGAAATTTTCATTGCGATTTAGCTTAGCTATTTTTTTACATGCATTAGGAGTTACTTTCGCAGTGCTAAGTTACAGTACTTGGGCAGTATTTGTAATAGCAGCAATGGTTGTAACAACCTTTATGATTCAAAGAGCGGATTATTTATATAAAAGTGGTATGGAATAACGTTATTCGTTTATACGTATAACTACCTCATCAATATGGAACAATAAAAAGTAAAACATCCATATTGAATGTGAGGGATATACGTATGCGTATGAATGAAAAAGGGCATTCTGTTACAAACGGTGCAAATCAACTGTTTAACGTGAATTTTCATGATTTTATTTCAAAAGAACAAAACAATACTTCGATGGAGCTTGCTTCTGAGTTTGGAATTTCTCTTCAAGATGTAAAGCGTCTTAAGAAGCAGATTGAACGCTCTTAGAACACTTGACAATCGTACTCAACAAACGTATAGTAATTTTATATTTACATATGAATATAACCGTTGATAGAGAAGAGTAAATGAGATACACATGGAAAGAGAAGAGATGTCTTAGGCTGAAAACATTTCTACATGATGACTAATTGAATGACACTCTAGAGGTTTCAACTTGAACGGCATATATGCTTAGTAGGGATGAACGCACATTTAAGCGTTATTAAAAAAGTGGAAGCATACGTGCTTCAATTAGGGTGGCACCACGGGTACAATACTCTCGTCCCTACTGTTCAAACAGTAGAGGCGGGAGTTTTTTTATTTTTATTAAGATTAAAACAATTTGAGGAGGAACTGAATATGTCTATTCAAATCCCACGCGGAACGCAAGATATTCTTCCAGGCACTGTTGAGTTATGGCAGTATATCGAAGGGCAAGCACGCGAAATTTGCCGTCGTTACAATTATAAAGAAATTCGCACACCAATTTTTGAACACACTGAGTTATTTTTACGTGGTGTTGGTGATACGACAGATATCGTACAAAAAGAAATGTATTCATTCCAAGATCGTGGTGAGCGCAGTTTAACATTACGTCCAGAAGGTACTGCACCTGTTGTACGTTCTTACGTTGAAAACAAAATGTTCGGTGACGCAACGCAACCAACAAAGTTATACTATATCGGTCAAATGTTCCGTTACGAAAGACCACAAGCAGGTCGCTATCGTCAATTCGTACAATTCGGTATTGAAGCAATCGGTAGTAACGACCCTGCAATTGATGCAGAAGTAATTGCACTTGCTGTAGAGTTTTACCGCGGCATGGGCTTAAAAAATATTAAAGTTGTATTAAACAGCTTAGGTGATGCAGCGAGCCGTCAAGCGCACCGCGATGCATTAATCGCTCATTTTGAGCCACGCATCGGCGAGTTCTGCTCTGATTGCCAATCTCGCTTAGAAAAGAATCCACTTCGTATTTTAGACTGTAAGAAGGACCGTAACCATGAATTAATGGGTACAGCACCATCTATTACAGAATACTTAAACGAAGATTCAGCAGTATACTACGATAAAGTTCAAGAACTATTAACGATGATGGATGTTCCATTTGAAAAAGATCCAAACTTAGTGCGTGGTTTAGACTACTATCAACACACTGTTTTTGAAATTATGAGTGAGGCAGAAGGTTTCGGTGCTATCACTACATTAAGCGGTGGTGGCCGTTATAATGGACTTGTACAAGAAATCGGTGGACCAGAAATGCCAGGTATCGGTTTTGCGATGAGTATTGAACGTCTAATTATGGCGCTAAAAGCTGAGAACATTGAGTTACCAATTGAACATAGTATTGATTGTTACGTTGTAGCTCTTGGTGAAAAAGCGAAAGACCATGCTGCGAAAGTTGCGTTTGATCTTCGTAAAGCTGGATTATCAGTCGAAAAAGATTATTTAGATCGCAAAATGAAAGCACAATTTAAATCAGCAGATCGTTTAAATGCGAAATTTGTAGCTGTATTAGGGGAAGATGAGCTAGATAAAGGCATCATTAACTTAAAAGATATGGCAACAGGCGGACAAGAAGAAGTAGCATTAGATGTATTTGCTTCATACGTAGCAGAGAAATTAATATAGGGGGAACTTACAGTGGCTGAAAGAACACATGCATGTGGAAAAGTAACAGTAGAAGCTGTTGGACAAACAGTTCAATTAAAAGGTTGGGTACAAAAACGTCGTGACTTAGGTGGATTAATCTTCATCGATTTACGTGACCGTACAGGTATCGTGCAAGTCGTATTTAACCCAGAAACATCAAAAGAAGCACTAGAAGTAGCAGAAACGATTCGTAGTGAATACGTATTGCACGTAGAAGGTACAGTTGTTGAACGTGGTGAAGGCGCAATTAATGACAATATGGCAACTGGTCGTATTGAAGTACAAGCAACGAGAGTAAACGTATTAAACGCAGCGAAAACAACACCAATCATTATCGCTGATGATACAGATGCATCAGAAGATGTGCGTTTAAAATATCGTTACTTAGACTTACGTCGTCCTGTAATGTTTAACACATTCAAAATGCGTCACGACGTAACGAAAACAATTCGTAACTTCCTAGATACAGAAGACTTCTTAGAAGTTGAAACTCCAATTTTAACGAAGAGCACACCAGAAGGAGCTCGTGACTATTTAGTACCAAGCCGTGTACACGACGGTGAATTCTATGCATTACCACAGTCACCACAATTATTTAAACAACTTCTTATGGTCGGCGGATTTGAGCGTTACTATCAAGTAGCACGTTGTTTCCGTGACGAAGATTTACGTGCGGATCGTCAACCAGAATTCACGCAAATCGATATCGAAGCTTCGTTCTTAACGCAAGATGAAATTTTAGATATGATGGAGCGTATGATGGCGAAAGTCATGAAGGATGCAAAAGGTGTAGAAGTTAGTGCACCATTCCCTCGTATGAAATATGCTGATGCAATGGCTCGCTACGGTTCTGATAAGCCAGATACACGCTTTGAAATGGAACTAACAGACCTATCTGAATTTGCAGCAGATTGTGGATTTAAAGTATTTACAAGTGCTGTAGAAAGCGGCGGACAAGTAAAAGCAATTAATGCAAAAGGTGCCGCAAGCAAATACTCTCGTAAAGACATTGATGCATTAACTGAATTCGTAAAAGTATACGGTGCAAAAGGTCTAGCTTGGCTTAAAGTGGAAGAAGACGGCTTAAAAGGACCGATTGCGAAATTCTTCGGCGAAGAAGATGCAAAAGCGTTAATGAGTACATTAGAAGCTACTGCTGGCGATTTATTACTATTCGTAGCAGATAAGAAAAGCGTTGTTGCAGATAGCTTAGGTGCACTTCGTTTACGTTTAGGTAAAGAGCTTGAGTTAATAGATGAAAGTAAATTTAACTTCCTATGGGTAACTGATTGGCCACTTCTTGAGTACGATGAAGATGCAGATCGTTACTTCGCAGCTCACCACCCATTCACAATGCCATTCCGTGAAGACGTTGAGCTATTAGAAACAGCACCAGAAAAAGCACGTGCACAAGCATATGACCTTGTATTAAACGGTTATGAGCTTGGTGGCGGATCACTTCGTATTTACGAGCGTGACGTACAAGAAAAAATGTTTAAAGCACTTGGATTCTCACAAGAAGAAGCGCAAGAACAATTCGGATTCTTATTAGAAGCATTCGAATACGGTACACCACCACACGGCGGAATTGCATTAGGTTTAGACCGTCTTGTTATGTTACTTGCAGGTCGTACGAACCTTCGTGATACAATTGCATTCCCGAAAACAGCAAGCGCAAGCTGCTTATTAACAGAAGCTCCAAGCCCAGTTGCAGAAGCTCAGCTTGAAGAACTGAACTTAAAATTAAGCTTGAAAGAAGAGAAGTAAGAATAGGGTCTAGATGGTTATACTATAGCCGTCTAGACTTTTTTTGAGAGGAAGTTTAAAAAGTCCGGTTTAGATAACTGTCGCATTTCGTCGTTGCTTCGCCAGTCCGGTGCTCGAGTAGTAAAGCTACACTGCGCTCCTCCTAGCATCAGCGCCTCGACCTGCTCGGTCATCTAAATCTTCCTTTTAAAACGTGTATGTAGGAAGAAATAAAAGTCCGGTTTATATTATGTTTTTGTTTGAAATATGTATTTTTAGGAATTCTATAACTTTTTCTATACAAATAGTCGGAAAAACGCTAGAATACATGGTAGACCATTTTTGTAATAGGAGTGTAGAGCTGAATGTTACATCAATTTTCACGTAATGAATTAGCCTTCGGTAAAGAAGGACTTGAAATATTAAAAAATAGTACAGTCGGTATTTTAGGAATTGGCGGCGTAGGATCATTTTCAGCTGAAGCGTTAGCACGTTCTGGCGTAGGGCGTCTCGTATTAGTTGATAAAGACGTTGTAGATATTACAAACGTAAACCGTCAAATTCACGCATTAGTATCTACTGTAGGACGTTCAAAAGTAGAATTAATGAAAGAGCGTATTGCAGACATTAATCCGGAATGTGAAGTAATTGGATTAGAAATGTTTTATACAGATGAAACATATGAAGAGTTCTTTAAACACGGTTTAGATTTCGTAGTGGATGCATCTGATACGATTACGTTCAAAATCCATTTAATTAAACAATGTTTACGTCGTAAAATTAAAATTATCTCATGTATGGGTGCAGCAAATAAAATGGACCCAACTCGTTTCCGTATTGCGGACATTTCTAAAACACATACAGATCCGATTGCGAAAGTAATTCGTACGAAGCTTCGTAAAGAGGGTATTAAAAAAGGTGTAAAAGTTGTCTTCTCTGACGAAAACCCAATCGTAATTCGTGAAGAAGTACGTAAAGAAATCGTACCAGACGAAAATGCAAAAATTCGTAAGGCGAAATTACCACCTTCTTCAAATGCATTCGTACCATCTGTGGCAGGCTTAATTATGGCAAGTCACGTTGTACGTGAGCGTATTAAAAACGTAGAAGTGAAGCGTGTAGGGCAAGAATAAAAGGAAAGCATATATCCATTTCGGATATATGCTTTTTCTATGTTTTAAAGAATTGTTGATATTTGCATCATTACTAGTTCAAATGTAAGTAAGGTTAGTAAGTAATGATCATATTTATCTGATTTATAGGCGGATGTCTTTTTTAGACTGTTAATGGTGAAGAGAGCTAAAGTCAGGACGAGAAGGCCAAGGGTTATTTTGAAAATTATTAATGAAATAGCAACCATATCCCTTTAAAGGGGTATGGTTATAATGACATTACAGTAAAAATTATCTAATATATTTTGGGAGTTTCCTTGTATGACAGGGAGAAATGTTATTGTCAATTTTTGTCGTTAAATCGATATTTTTTTCGAATCGTTGATATATTGCAAGTTGTGATAGATATATTTGAAAAATCGTTGATATATTGCAAGTTACGATAGATATATTCGAAAAATCGTTGATATAATTTCATTTACCGATATATCTATATACGGTTCACCGAAAACAAACAGGGATGTCACTTAATCAAAAAAGTGACATCCCTGTTTTTAATTCTCTGCAGAATAAATAATATCTAAATTCCCGTTTTGATCGGTTTTGAAAATGGGAGCAATCTGTTCTTCTTGTTCTTCAACTGAAACAAGTTTTCGAGCACGATCCATAATTCTAACAAGCATTGCATAATCTTCTTCAATTGCTTGTTGTTTTTTTGTGAGTACCGCTAATTTTGCTTCAAGTTCATGATTCGTTTTTTGCAAGGAAGTAAGCTGATCTTGTAATACCTCATTTTCAGTTTGCAACTTTGCGGTTGAAGGGTTATTATGTTCCATGTTTTGCAAAAATGAGATGACATTTTGCATTGTAAGTTCCTGTTGACTTGGCGTGATATTTTCTGAAAACTCGGCATCGATTACGAGCTGCCGAGTTTGTGTAAACTGCTCTTTTTCTATTTTAGCTTCAGAACGTTTTAATTCTTTACGTTGTTTTTTTGCAATCTGTATCGCATCTTCGTAATTCGCTCGTACTTCAGCATTCCATCTAAAACCGCAAGCTGCTGAAGTGCGGTTCAAAGCATCGCCAACTTCATCGAATGCTTTGATTTGTGTACTGCCGCTACGAATATGTCGTAAAACAGTTTCTGCTAAAAGGAGATCGTCTTCTCTTGTCCATGCATCTTGACGTGTTTTCATAAGCGAAGCCTCCGTAATGGTGACGTTTTCGTTTATGTTACCCTTTATTTTTCGTTTTATTCGAACTTTGTAATCTTTCATAAACAGTAGAAAGTGCTTGCTCAAATTTCCCTGTTGTTTTCGGTTTATAATATTGCTTGTTTTTTATTTTATCAGGTAAGTATTGTTGGTGTACCCAGCCATTTGGATGGTCATGTGGATATAAGTATCCAATGCCTCGACCTAACGATTCAGCGCCTTTATAGTGACTGTCTTTTAAATGATCTGGAATGTCACCTGTTTGACCGTTACGTAAATCGTGCAATGCAGCATCAAGTGCTTTATAAGCTGAATTTGATTTTGGTGATAGGCATAGCTCGATAACGGCATTTGCAAGTGGTATGCGTGCCTCTGGGAATCCAACTCGTTCCGCTGACTCGATCGCTGCAAGTGTGCGCGGTCCAGCTTGCGGGCTAGCAAGTCCGATATCTTCATATGCCATAATAAGAAGGCGTCTACCGATACTTTGTAAATCACCTGCTTCAATAAGGCGTGCTAAATAATGAAGTGCTGCATTTACATCACTTCCGCGCACTGATTTTTGAAATGCCGATAATACGTCATAATGAGCATCTCCACCTTTGTCATGAACGAAACTCTTTTTTTGTAAGCATTCTTCTGCGATTTCTAGCGTGATTTCCGCAGCTTTGTCGTCAGTTGTAAAGCTAGATAAAACAGCTAATTCAAGTGCATTATAAGCTGAACGCATATCTCCGCCTGATGCATTTGCAAAGTGATGTAATGCTTCATCCGTAACAGTTACATCATATTCCCCAAGCCCTTTTTCTTTATCTTCAAGAGCTCGTTTTAAACCAATTAAAATATCATCTTCTGTTAGTGCGTGTAACTCGAAGATTTGACATCTGCTTCGGATAGCAGAGTTTATCGCATGGAATGGATTACTCGTCGTTGCACCGATTAAAGTAAGGAGTCCACTTTCTAAATGAGGTAATAGAAAGTCTTGTTTCGCCTTATCTAACCTGTGAACTTCATCTAAAATTAAAACGAGGTGTCGATGCATCTTCGCTTCTTGTACGACAACTTCCATATCTTTTTTATTGTGAGTAACAGCATTTAATAGGCGAAACGGTGTTCCAGTACTTCCCGCAATTGCGCTAGCTATTGATGTTTTTCCTGTACCTGGAGGACCGTATAAAATCATAGATTGAAAATGATTTGCTTGGACCATTCGCCATAAAATCTTTCCTTCACCAACTAAATGCTGTTGTCCAATAATTTCTTGAATATTTGTAGGGCGCATTCGATGTGCGAGTGGTTGTTTCATTTTTACCGTCTCCCTTACTATATAATCTCATTCTATCGTATCATTTTTTTTAGTGGAATTTGAAATAGGATGCTGTTTTATGGGAAAGATGAAGATGAATATTTCCATTTTTCTTTCAATTTTAATAATTTCCGAGTTTTTCAATGCGATTTTATGTTATCATTTTGATACACAAGTTGAAATTTCTTATAATACTATATTATGCTATAATTTCATAGGATTTTAAATTGTGTTCTTTTATAAAGTGAAACTTTAATCAGTGGGGGTTTTGTTTATCCCCTACCTAACTTCTTTGCTCCAGCCGAATTTTGAGGTGGGAGTTTTACTGCCCGCAAATAGCGGGATAAATAAGATATAACCAATAGAAGTGAAAATTTGAAAAGAGGTGCAAAATAGATGAAGATTTCAACAAAAGGCCGCTACGGCTTAACAATTATGATCGATCTTGCAAAAAAGTTTGGTGAAGGTCCGATTTCATTAAAATCAATCGCACAGGCACATGACTTATCGGAACATTACTTAGAACAATTAATTTCACCACTTCGTAACGCTCGTCTTGTAAAGAGTACGCGTGGTGCATATGGCGGATATGTATTATCTGATCAACCGGCTAACATTACAGCTGGGGATGTAATCCGTGTACTAGAGGGTCCAATTAGTGTTGTAGAAATGATAGAAGAAGAAGAACCAGCACAGCGCCAATTATGGATGCGTGTTCGAGATGCGGTGCAAGAAGTGTTAGATAGTACAACTTTAGAAGATTTAGTGCGTTATGAGGAAGAAAATCACGGGGGCTATATGTTTTACATTTAATTCCTTGTGAAACGATTTGGAAAGAAGGAGATTTAATGGAACGCATTTACTTAGATCATGCTGCGACATCTCCGACTCACCCAGAAGTGGTCGAAAAGATGATTCCATATATGACAGAAACATTCGGAAACCCGTCTAGTATTCACTTTTATGGACGTCAAGCGCGCCATGCAGTAGATGAGGCGAGACGCGTGTGTGCAAAAAGCATCCATGCGAACCCGAATGAAATTATATTCACGAGCGGTGGTACAGAAGCTGATAATTTAGCGCTTATAGGTGTAGCACGCGCAAACCGTCATAAAGGTAACCACATTATAACGACGGAAATTGAACATCATGCGATTTTGCATACGTGTGAATTGCTTGAGCGTGAAGGGTTTGAAGTGACATATTTACCTGTCGATGAAACGGGGCGTGTTCAACTTTCTGACATACAAAAGGCATTAACAGAAGAGACAATTCTTGTATCTATTATGTTTGGGAATAATGAAGTAGGGACGATGCAATCGATTGCGGAAATAGGAAAACTGCTAAAAGAGCATCAAGCTTATTTTCATACAGATGCGGTACAAGCTTACGGTTTAGTAGAAATAAATGTGAAAGAGTTTGGGATTGATTTATTATCAATTTCAGCGCACAAAATTAACGGGCCAAAAGGCGTAGGGTTCTTATACGCTAGTGCAAATTTGAAATTTGAACCGTTATTAATAGGCGGAGAGCAGGAAAGAAAACGCCGTGCTGGTACTGAAAATGTACCAAGTATTGTTGGGTTACAGCAAGCAATTTTGTTAGCTGAAAAAACTCGTGAGCAAAAAAATGCCCAATATGAAGAGTTTAAAGATATAATGGTATCTGTCTTCAAAAATGAAGACATTACTTTCGAGGTAAACGGAAACTTAGAATATCGATTACCACATGTGCTTAATATTAGTTTTACAGGAATGAACATTGAACCATTTCTTGTGAACTTAGACTTAGCTGGCATTGCAGTATCAAGTGGTTCTGCTTGTACAGCTGGTTCGATTGATCCATCACATGTATTAGTGGCGATGTTCGGAAAAGACTCCGATCAAATACGTTCATCCGTACGCTTTAGTTTCGGTCTTGGAAATACGAAAGAGCAAATTGAAAAAGCGGCGTACGAAACAGTGAAAATCGTGAAGCGATTAACACAAAATTAGCATGGGAGGTGACATGATGAACAAACTACCTCACGAAACACGCGTTGTCATCGGGATGTCCGGTGGCGTCGATTCATCTGTAGCAGCTCTTTTATTAAAAGAGCAAGGTTATGATGTGATCGGAATTTTTATGAAAAACTGGGATGATACAGATGAGAATGGTGTCTGCACAGCAACAGAAGATTACAATGATGTAATTGAAGTGTGTAACCAAATCGGTATTCCGTATTATGCAGTAAACTTTGAAAAACAATACTGGGACAAAGTATTTACGTACTTCTTAGATGAGTACCGAGCTGGTCGTACACCAAACCCAGATGTAATGTGTAACAAAGAAATTAAATTTAAAGCATTTTTAGAGCATGCAATTGCGCTTGGTGCTGATTATGTAGCGACAGGCCATTATGCACGTGTTGCTTATATGGACGGCGAATATAAAATGCTTCGCGGCGTTGATGACAATAAAGACCAAACGTATTTCTTAAATCAATTAAGCCAAGAGCAATTATCAAAAACAATGTTCCCATTAGGTGAATTAAAGAAACCGCAAATTCGCGAAATGGCGACAGAAGCTGGTTTAGCGACAGCGGCGAAGAAAGATAGTACTGGTATTTGCTTCATTGGCGAGCGTAACTTTAAAGATTTCTTAAGTAACTATTTACCAGCGCAACCAGGTGTGATGCAAACGTTATCTGGTGAAGTGAAAGGAAAACATGACGGTTTAATGTACTATACAATTGGACAACGTCATGGCCTTGGTATTGGTGGTAACGGTGATCCATGGTTCGCTGTTGGGAAAAACTTAAAAGACAACATTTTATATGTTGATCAAGGATTCCATAATGAACTTCTATATGGTGATGAAGTTATCGCTACGAATGTAGGATGGGTAAGTAACAAAGCAAAAGAAACAGAATTTAAATGCACAGCAAAATTCCGCTATCGTCAAGCAGATAATAAAGTAACGGTTCAAATTGTTGATGAAAATACAGTTCGTATTCTTTGTGATGAGCCAATTCGTGCGATTACGCCAGGCCAAGCAGTTGTTTTCTATGATGGAGATGAGTGCTTAGGCGGCGCTACAATTGATGAAGTATATCATAGTGGTAAGAAATTAGATTATTTAGGATAAAACGAGAAGCCTCTGCCGATTAGCGGTTAGAGGTTTCTTTTACATAAAGCGAATTTTCGTTCGCTTGGAAAATACATTCTTTGTTATAATTTGTTGTAGAGGTGAAGGACATGTCAAACAAACTTGAAACAGGTATTCAATATATGCAAGAAGGAAACTGGGAAGAAGCAGCTAAAAATTTTACAGAAGCAATCGAAGAAAATCCGAAAGATGCGCTTGGATATATTAACTTTGCGAATTTATTAGATGTATTAGGTGATAGTGAACGAGCAATTTTATTTTATAAGCGTGCATTAGAGTTAGATGATAAATCTGCGGCTGCTTATTATGGCTTAGGAAACGTATATTACGGTCAAGAGCAATTTGCAGAGGCAAAATCTGTATTTGAACAAGCAATGCAATCGGGCTTACAGTCAGCTGATGTCACATTTATGTTAGGTATTACACATGTGCAACTTGGAAATGATCGTCTTGCATTACCGTTTTTACAAAGAGCGACGGAATTAGATGAAGACGATGTAGAAGCTGTTTTCCAATGCGGACTTTGCTTCGCGCGACTAGAACATATTCAAGAGGCAAAACCTTATTTTGAAAAGGTATTAGAAATGGATGAAGAGCATGCAGATGCGTATTATAATTTAGGTGTTGCGTACGTATTTGAAGAAAATAACGAGAAAGCTCTTACTTTATTTAAGAAAGCAACTGAAATTCAGCCAGACCACTTTTTAGCTGGTAATGGTATTCGTTTATTAGAGCAAGAAGCTGAATAAAGTGAAATGATAGTTTAATGCGCAGTTACCCCTCATCTAAAGATTGTGAAAGAGGTGGGGGATGTACTGCTCATTAAGGTGAAAAGAACTCGGGAAGGAGAGGAAAGATGGGAAATCAACATGCCATGGATTTGTTTGAGGAAGAGAAAAAATTTATAAAAGCGCAAGTTCTTCATACCATTTTCCACAACGAAGAAAACCTCTATTCCGTTGTCAGTATGAAAATCATTGAAACGAATGAAACATACGACGAAAAAAAAGTAATGATAAACGGTCATTTTCCCCGTATGCATGAAGATGAAGTGTTTACATTAACAGGTCATTTTAAAGACCACCCGAAGTATGGGAAACAATATTTAGTTGAAACGTTTAAGAAAGAATTGCCGCAAACAAAAGCAGGTATGGTGCAATATTTAGCGAGCGATTTATTTAAAGGGATTGGAAAGCGTACGGCTGAAAAAATCGTAGATCACCTTGGTGAGCATGCCATTTCTAAAATTATGGATGATCCTGATGCGTTAAATGGTGTTGTTAACAAACAAAAAGCACAGGAAATATATGAGACAATTGTGGAGCATCAAGGGTTAGAGAAAGTAATGAGCTTTTTAAATGGTTACGGTTTTGGAACGAAGCTTTCTATTAAAATTTATCAGCAATATAAAGAAATGACATTAGAAGTGATTCGTAATAATCCATATCAACTTATTGAAGAAGTGGACGGGATTGGTTTTGGACGAGCAGATGATATAGGACGTGCGTTAGGTATATCGGGTAATCATGATGACCGTGTACGTGCGGGATGTTTTTATACGTTAGAGAATGTTTCACTGCAGCTCGGCCACGTTTATATGGGGAAAGATCAACTTGTAAGAGAAACGATGTCACTTTTAAATAATCAAGAAGGTAGAGTGACTGAGGAAGACATTATAGGCTGTGTTGAAATGATGCAAAGTGAAGGGAAAGTCATCATTGAAGAAGAACGAGTGTACTTAGCATCGTTATTTTACTCTGAAAAAGGTGTTGTAAAGTCTATTCGTAGGCTTATGAATCAAGAGGAAACCCCTTCATTTCCTGAAGCAGAAATGTTAAAAACATTAGGTGAAATTGAAGAACAGCTGAAGGTGCAGTATGCACCGTTTCAGCAAGAAGCAATTCAAACGGCACTTCATAAGCCGATGATGTTATTGACAGGTGGACCAGGAACGGGGAAAACAACAGTTATTAAAGGAATTGTTGAAATGTACGCGTCCTTGCATGGGGTATCATTAAATCTGAATGAATACAGTGATGATAATCCATTTCCAATATTATTAACGGCTCCAACAGGAAGAGCAGCGAAGCGAATGAGTGAATCTACCGGGCTCCCTGCTTGTACAATTCATCGTCTGCTTGGTTGGACGCCAGAAGGGTCTTTCCAGCGTAATGAAACCGATCCAGTTCAAGGGAAGTTACTCATTATTGATGAGTTTTCGATGGTAGATATTTGGCTTGCAAATCAGCTATTCAAGTCACTTCCGACAAATATTCAAGTTATCGTTGTAGGTGATGAAGATCAGTTGCCATCTGTAGGACCTGGACAAGTGTTAAAAGATTTATTAAATGCAGGAGCCATTCCAACGGTAAAACTTACAGAAATTTATCGTCAGGCGGAAGGTTCGTCTGTTATTCAGCTTGCCCATGCGATAAAAGACGGAACACTTCCACCGGATTTAGCGCAAAATAAAAAAGATCGTTCATTTATCAGCTGTGCAGGGGCTCAAATTGTTGAAGTTGTAAAAAAAGTATGTGAAAACGCGAAGACGAAAGGGTTTAGCGCAAGAGATGTCCAAGTGTTGGCACCTATGTACCGCGGACCAGCAGGTATTAATGTGTTAAATGAAGCTCTTCAAGAAGTGTTTAATCCGAAAAAAGAAAAAAGTAAAGAAATTGCCTACGGTGACGTTGTGTATCGAAGAGGTGATAAAGTACTTCAATTAGTCAATCAGCCGGAAAGCCAAGTATTTAATGGTGATATTGGAGAAATTGTTTCGGTGTTTTATGCAAAAGAAAATGTTGAGCAACAGGACATGATTATCGTTTCATTTGATGGAATCGAAGTAACGTATACAAAGCCGGATTTAAATCAAATTACCCATGCATATTGCTGCTCGATTCATAAATCACAAGGTAGTGAATTTCCAATAGTTATTATGCCGATTGTAAAGAGCTACTACCGTATGTTACGTCGTAATTTAATTTACACGGGCATTACAAGAAGTAAGAAATTCCTTATTATTTGTGGGGAGGAAGCGGCTTTTCAATCCGGTGTAAATCGCCTTGACGATGCAATGCGTCAAACGACTTTAGCTGGTCGTTTGCAAGAATCACAAGGAGAGGTGCAGATGGTAACGGTTAATGGCGAGGAAATGGACGTGGAAAACATTTCACCGTATGATTTCATGTAACGAGGTGAAATTATATAGTGAAACTTTCAAACGTATAACGTTGAAAGGCTCCAGCAATGTATAAATGAATGCGGTTTGGACATAATGGCGAATAGAATCTGGGAGACTGTAAGGAGATGAAAGCCATATGTTTATTTGTCCAAATTGCAAAGGGAAAGACATCGGAAAAATAGGTGTCAACCAATTTTATTGCTGGAATTGTTATATCGAATTATCGGTTTCAAAGGGGAAAATCCATACGCATCAAGTAGAGGAAGATGGTTCATTAAGCTCTCTTGATGATTTATTTGATGAGAACGAAAGAACGATCGGATAACGAAAAGGGGGATTTACTTTGAATCTACGCAATTCATTAATCGCATTGGGTGTTGGAGCTGCAGCATATCAATATGCTCGCAAGCAAGATGTATTTTCAAAACGCAATATGAAAAAAGCACGTAAGATGATTAAATCTTATTTATAAACGTAAAAAACTCCCTTCATGATAAGGGAGTTTTTTTATGCGCTCGTATGCAAATATAAAAGTCCAATTTCAGAGAAGAGATAAGATAGGCCGTAACACCCAACACCAAGCATTCCGTAATGAAATAATTGCTTTGCCCTCTCTTTTCGTGAGGAACGAATAAAGAAACCTTTCCAAATACCAAATCCGATACAAACCCATTCAAGAATCATAAAAAGTGCTGATAATACGAGCATAAATAAAACCATTATGAGTCCTCCTGATTATATTGTTTCATGCTGCATTCTCAGGGATGGTTGTCCTTGTTATGTTATGTATATGTAAGTCTTTACAAAACAGTATGGTCTGTATGAAAAGATTTTAAAAGTTTTGCACATAACCTACCCTATTTATTTTCAAAATAAAGGTGGAGGAGGTTTTTCGTGTGAAGAATCTTAAAATCATTTGGATATACCGTTTAGGATTATTGTTACTTGTATTTCTTTGTTTGCTTGTCTTCTTAAAGATCAAGCCACTATGGGCGCCGATTATTTTTGTATGTAAAGTGGCGATTACACCGTTTCTTATCGCTTGTTTTATTGCGTATTTATTGCATCCTTTAATTGAAAAAATTCATAAGGAAGGGATGCCGCGCACACTCGCTATTTTGCTCATTTACATCCTGTTCTTTGGCGGGATTGGCTATGGGATTTATAAAGGAACGCCAGTTGTTATTAAACAGTTACAAGAAATTAATGAACAATTTCCGCAGTTTACAAAAATGTATGATTCTTGGATGGATGGCGTTACAGAACAAACAGCGAATTTTCCATCATTTATTCATGAAAAGGTAAAGCAAATTTTCGTTGGTGTAGAAATGAAGATACAAACGCTTTTAAATAAAGTTATGAGCACAGCCCGTGGTGTACTGGATTCATTGCTCATTATTTTCTTGATTCCGTTCATTGTATTTTACATATTAAAAGATTACGGTGAGTTTTATCATATCTTTTGGAAACTAGTTCCGAGTAAGTGGCGTAGTACGGGTCAAATGCTTGCGAAAGAAATTGATAAATCACTCGGAAGTTATATTCGAGGACAGTTATTTGTTTGCTTAGTATTAGGGGGAGTATCTGTTCTTTCTTTTTGGTTTATCGGTATGAAATTTCCATTGCTGCTCGGCATTATTATTGGGGTAACGGATATAATCCCATACTTTGGTCCTATTTTAGGGGCGATTCCCACGTTGATGATTGCGGCAACGGTATCAACGAGTTTACTCATTAAGGCGGGGATTACAATTGCTATTTTGCAATTTTTGGAAAGTAACATTTTATCGCCTTACATCGTTGGTAAGTCGCTTCGTATGCACCCCGTTATTATTATGCTTGCATTACTAGTTGGAGGAGAGGTAGCCGGGATTGTAGGATTGCTAATATCGGTTCCGATTTTAGCAGTTATTCGTACAGTGATTGTTCATGTGAGGCCTCTTTGGAAAAGAGAAGATGTTTAAAATGAAGCCCTCTATTTAAAAAATAGAGGGCTAATCATATGATTATTTAGGGAGTTGATTTTTTATTTTTTGAACAAAAGAGCTCACATCAGTTGTTTGAATATGTTTTATTCTTTTCCATTCCGTATCATACATAAATACAATTTGATTGCTGAAAAGGCGCTTCTGTTCCTTTAGATTAGAAATTTTTGCGAAAGAGTACTCTTCAAATATTGGTTTTTTGCTTACGCCAGGACCATAAAAGAAGAGCCTTTTGTTCGTTAAGATTAACAGTCCTGGCCTTGCGACGGAATGATATATAAATATATTTAATGAGCATGCTGCATAAAGAAGGATTTTTTCATCAGTTGTTAACATTTCTCTAGCTTGATTCAATAAAGTTGTCATTGTAATCGCTCCTTTATTGTTAATAATTTAATTATAAAGAATAATATAATATTTAGAAATTTGTATAAAGTATTTTTTGTGAGAAGATTCCTATTTAGTAATAAATGCATAATATATTGAAAGGCTGTTAAGAATGAATAGTAGAATAACTATGAGTAATAAACAATTGATACAATATAAATGATTATCTACATTGACAAACTTAAGAGAATTCTATTATATTTAGTCATATAATACATTAAATCAATGACGGAACAAGTACGTTACAGTCCATTTGTAGAGAGAAGCTTCCACTGGCTGAAAGGAGCTTTAAATGAAGGGTAACAGAAAGCTAATCCTGAGAGCAGCTAATCACTGCCGTCTTGCCACGTTACGGCACCATGAGGTGATGAATTGATTGTTATAATAATCAATTCATAATTAGGGTGGTATCGCGAGTTAACTCTCGTCCCTTTTATAGGGGCGGGAGTTTTTTATATTTAAGGAGGAAAATACAATGAAACAACTAACAGGCGCACAAATTCGTCAAATGTTTTTAGACTTTTTCCAAGAAAAAGGACATGCAGTAGAACCTAGTGCATCACTAGTTCCACATGAAGATCCATCTCTTCTATGGATTAACAGTGGTGTAGCAACATTAAAAAAATATTTTGATGGACGCGTAATCCCGCAAAATCCACGTATTACAAATGCTCAAAAATCAATTCGTACAAACGATATTGAAAACGTAGGGAAAACAGCTCGTCACCATACATTCTTTGAAATGTTAGGGAACTTCTCGATCGGTGATTACTTCAAAGAAGAAGCAATTACTTGGGCTTGGGAATTTTTAACGAGCGACAAGTGGATTGGATTCGATAAAGAATTACTATCAGTTACAATCCATCCGGAAGATGAAGAAGCATTTACAATTTGGAATGAGAAAATGGGTGTTCCAAAAGAGCGCATCATCCGCTTAGAAGAAAACTTCTGGGATATCGGTGAAGGACCAAGTGGACCGAATACAGAGATTTTCTATGATCGCGGGGAAGCTTACGGTAATGACTTTAGTGACCCAGAATTATATCCGGGCGGAGAAAACGAGCGTTACTTAGAAGTATGGAACCTTGTATTCTCTCAATTTAACCATAATCCAGACGGTTCATATACACCACTTCCTAAGAAGAACATTGATACAGGGATGGGTCTAGAGCGTATGACATCTATCGTTCAAGATGTACCTACGAACTTTGATACGGATCTATTCATGCCAATGATTGGTGCAACAGAATCAATTTCTGGTGAGAAGTATCGTAATGGAGACTTAGAAAAAGATATGGCGTTTAAAGTCATTGCTGACCATATTCGTACAGTAACATTCGCTGTTGGTGACGGTGCTCTTCCATCTAACGAAGGCCGTGGTTATGTATTACGTCGTTTATTACGCCGTGCTGTTCGTTATTCTAAGAAATTAAACATCAACCGTCCATTCATGTTTGAATTAGTACCGGTTGTTGGAGAAGTAATGAAAGACTTCTATCCAGAAGTACTGGAAAAGAAAGATTTCATCGCAAAAGTTGTGAAAAATGAAGAAGAACGCTTCCACGAAACACTTCATGATGGTGAAGCAATTTTAGCTGAAGTTATTGCAAAAGCGAAAGAAGAAAAAACAACTGTTATTTCTGGCGTAGATGCGTTCCGTTTATACGACACGTACGGTTTCCCAATTGAATTAACAGAAGAATATGCAGAAGAAGCTGGTATGACAGTTGACGATAAAGGTTTTGAAGCTGAAATGGAAAAACAACGTGAGCGTGCACGTGCTGCTCGTCAAGACGTTGATTCTATGCAAGTTCAAGGCGGTGTACTTGGTGAAGTTAAAGTAGCGAGCGAATTCGTTGGTTACGGTACAGTTGCAACAGAAAGTAACATTGTTGCACTTGTGAAAAACGGTGAGTATACAGATAGCTTACAAGCAGGTGAAGAAGGACAGTTAATGCTTGATGTAACACCATTCTATGCTGAAAGCGGCGGACAAATTGCAGACCGTGGTTACCTTCTTGCTGATGGCGTGAAAGTTGTTGTAAAAGATGTACAAAAAGCACCAAATGGTCAAAACTTACACAAAGTAGTTGTGGAAGAAGGTACATTAACGAAAGGTGCGGCTGTAAAAGCTGTTATCGATACGAAAAACCGTAGTAGCGTTGTGAAAAACCATACAGCAACTCACTTACTACACCAAGCGTTAAAAGATGTACTTGGAACCCATGTTAACCAAGCAGGTTCTCTTGTAACTTCTGAACGTTTACGCTTTGACTTCTCTCACTTCGGTCAAGTACAAGCTGACGAATTAGAAAAAATTGAGCGTATCGTAAACGAGAAAATTTGGGAAAGTATTAACGTTGAGATTTCTCAAAAATCAATCGAAGAAGCGAAAGAAATGGGTGCAATGGCATTATTCGGTGAAAAATACGGTGATGTTGTACGCGTTGTACAAGTAGGCGATTACAGCTTAGAGCTTTGCGGTGGTTGTCACGTTGATAACACAGCTTCTATCGGTATTTTCAAAATCGTTGCTGAGTCTGGTATCGGTGCAGGAACTCGTCGTATTGAGGCGGTAACTGGTAAGTCTGCATACGAATTAATGAACGATCAAGTAGGTTTATTAAAAGAAGCAGCAGGAAAAATGAAAACAAATCCGAAAGATATTTTAACGAGAGTTGATGGCTTATTTGCTGAAGTGAAACAACTTCAAAAAGAAAATGAATCTCTTGCTGCAAAATTAAGCAATATCGAAGCTGGAAACTTAACTGATTCAGTAATGACAGTTGATGGCGTAAACGTATTAGCAGCGAAAGTAAATGTTGCAGATATGAACAACTTACGTACGATGATGGATGACCTTAAAAATAAATTAGAGTCTGCAGTTGTTGTATTAGTGTCTGTAAATGACGATAAAGTAAACATTTTAGCTGGCGTAACGAAAGATTTAATTAGCCAAGGTTACCATGCTGGTAAACTTGTGAAAGAAGTAGCTTCTCGTTGTGGCGGTGGCGGTGGTGGCCGTCCTGATATGGCTCAAGCGGGCGGTAAAAACCCAGCACAAGTTGAAGAAGCTTTAGCATTTGTACAAGAGTACGTTAAATCTGTTTCAAAATAAAGAGATAGTAGTGTACAATGGTAGGGAGAGGAGAAGTTCTTCTCCCTATACTTACTATATAAGTGAGGTGCTTGAAATGGACGGTTTTGATAAAACAATGAAGTTTAGCATTCAAGATGAAAAACAGAGTGTCCATGTAAATGATGTACTTTTAACTGTGTATGATGCACTTCAAGAAAAAGGCTATAATCCGATTAACCAAATCGTCGGTTATTTATTAAGTGGAGATCCAGCATACATACCTCGCCATAAAGATGCACGAAGCATCGTTCGCAAACTTGAACGTGATGAGATAATTGAAGAGCTTGTGAAGTCTTACTTGAAACATCATCGTGAGGAGTAGTTTATGCGGATATTAGGTTTAGATGTAGGTACAAAAACAGTCGGAGTTGCAATGAGCGACGAAATGGGCTGGACAGCACAAGGATTGGAAACAATCAAGATTAACGAAGAACGAGGTCACTTTGGTTTTGACCGTATTTCTGAGTTAGTAAAGCAGTACAATGTGGACAAAATAGTAGTAGGTTTACCTAAAAATATGAATGGTACAATTGGCCCACGTGGTGAAGCGTGCCAGCAATTTGCAGAAAACCTACGAGAGCTGTTACAATTAGACGTTGTAATGTGGGACGAGCGTTTGTCGACGATGGCGGCGGAGCGTCTACTCATTTCAGCTGATGTAAGCCGTAAGAAGCGAAAGCAAGTAATCGATAAGATGGCTGCAGTCGTAATCTTACAAGGATTTTTAGATAGTAAATAAGAGGTGACCAAAATGGAAGAAAATCAAATTACAATTGTAGACGAAAAAGGTAACGAACATTTATGTGAGATTGTTTTCACTTTTGATGCTGAAAAATTTGGCAAAAAATCATATGTAGTCTTCTCTCCAATCGGTGAAGTAGACGAAGATGGAGACCAAATTTATGATGCAATGGCTTATGAGCAAAATGAAGAAGAGGGCGGAACTTTACTTCCAATCGAATCTGAAGAAGAGTGGGAAATGGTACAAGAAATGTTCAACACTCTAGCTGATGAGCAAGAAGCTGAATAATAAGTACTGAGAAGATGGACGATATATAGTCCATCTTTTTTTATATGTAAAATGAAAGATTTTTTGTCGAAACTGTGTAATCCTTTGTAGTATAATGAGACGGATTGTAGAAAAATAAAATATCTGTCAAAAAATGATAGGTAAGTTTATTGTGATTTTTCATCGTGTTGTATAGAAAGACGTACATATGGCCTACAATTGAATAAGGAGGAAGAGTTTTGATAGAGAATCAAGTGAAAAAGAAGCGTAGACGCATTTTTTTATTTTCGATTATTGCACTGCTTTTAGTTTGTGGTTCAGTCTATGCGTATATTTCATCGGCATTAGGACCAGTTGATAGCGGGAATAAAAAAGAGATTGAAGTAGAAATTCCGAAAGGATCATCTACTAGTAAGATTGGTGAAATTTTAGAAGAAAAGGGTGCTGTGAAAAACGGTACAGTTTTTAGCTTTTATACAAAGGCTAAATCAAAAAACTTACAAGCTGGTACATATTTATTAAATCCTTCAATGAGTGCCTCAGATGTCATTGAACAAATGTCATCTGGTAATGTACATCGTCCAGCTCTGTATAAAGTGACGATAAAAGAAGGAGCGCAAGTAACTGAAATTGCAGAAACGGTTGCGAGTGAATTAAAGTGGAATAAAGATGATGTTACGCGTCAATTAAACGATAAAGCATTTATTCAAAAAATGCAGCAAAAGTATCCGAAGTTATTAACGGATAAAATCTTTGATAGTAATATTAAATACCCATTAGAAGGTTATTTATATCCTGCAACGTATTCGTTTTATAAGAAAGATACGACGTTAGAAGAAATTGTAATTCCAATGCTTGAGAAAACAAATGCAATCATTGTTCAAAATGAGGCGAAAATGAAAGCGAAGAATTGGGATGTTCATCAGCTTTTAACACTATCTTCACTTATTGAAGAAGAGGCAACTGGTTTTACAGATCGTCAAAAGATCTCTAGTGTCTTTTATAATCGTTTAGCAAAAGGTATGCCGCTTCAAACAGATCCAACGGTATTATATGCGCTTGGAAAGCATAAGCAACGTGTATTATACGAGGATTTAAAGGTGAATTCACCGTATAATACGTATGTTGTAAAAGGATTACCAGTTGGACCGATTGCGAACTCTGGTAAACATTCAGTGGAAGCTGCGTTAGAACCTGCGCAAACAGATTATTATTATTTCTTAGCTGCACCAAGTGGTGAAGTGTACTATGCGAAAACATTAGAAGAGCATAATGCATTAAAGCAAAAATATATTACGAAAAAACAGTGAAATGGGGAGGGATAGCGAAAAAGGTCGCACATCCCTCTTTTTTGTGGTAAAATATATCGGGTTAAAAACTGGCAGAAGAATCGTTTTTAATATCAAAACGGGACGTACAAGCTAAGGGTAAAGCTGGCTTGTATTTTTATTGCATTCTATGTGTGAAAAGACGTCATAGAGGCACTTCTCCATGTAAATAAGGAGGACCATTTATGGAGGATGCAGTTAACGAGTACCTATTATCATTTATTGATCCAAAAGATAAATTAATTCTTGAAATGGAAGAATATGCAACAGAAAATCATGTGCCGATTATGGATCGACTTGGAATGGAATTTATGCTGCAATTTTTACGTTTAATTGGACCGAAAAGCATTTTAGAGCTTGGTACAGCAATTGGCTATTCTAGTATTCGTATGATGCAAGCTATTCCAAATTCACGTATTGTGACAGTTGAGCGCAATCGTGAACGATATGAAAAAGCACTTGAATATATAGAACGTTCCCCAGTAAAAGAACGTATTTCAGTTATATACGGTGATGCGTTAGAGACGGGTGAACAAGTAAAAGAACACGGAACATTTGACGTTATTTTTATTGATGCAGCAAAAGGACAATATCGTCGCTTTTTTGACTTATATGAACCGTTATTAAACCCTGGTGGCGTAATTATTTCAGATAATGTTATGTACCATGGTCTTGTAACGACAAAAGAGAAAATTGAAAATAGACGTACACGTGGTTTAATCCGTCGTATTAAGACGTACAATGAATGGCTTATGAACCATGAAGGATATGATACAACGATTTTCCCAATTGGAGATGGAGTAGCTGTTAGTAAAAAGAGAGGGTGACCAAGGTATGAAGAAACCTGAATTGTTAGTAACGCCAAGAGCGGTGGCGGATATCGAACCTCTTGCGAAAGCAGGAGCAGATGCAGTAATGATCGGTGAACAAAAGTTTGGTTTACGTTTAGCAGGGGAATTTTCACGTGAAGATGTAAAAAAATCTGTTAAAATTGCACATGAAAATGGTGTGAAAGTATACGTAGCAATGAATGCTATGTTCCATAATGATAAAGTAGAAGAATTAACAGATTACGTTGCATTTTTAAACGAAGTACATGTAGATGCAATTGTCTTCGGAGATCCAGCGGTATTAATGGCTGTTCGCGAAGTAGCACCAAATATGCAACTGCACTGGAATACAGAAACGACAGCAACAAATTGGTTCACTTGTAACTACTGGGGTCAAAGAGGAGCGAAGCGTGCTGTATTAGCTCGTGAGCTTAGCTTAGATGAAATTGTTGATTTAAAAGAAAATGCTGAAGTGGAACTTGAAGTGCAAATTCACGGTATGACTTGTATGTTCCAATCAAAGCGTTCGTTAGTAGGAAACTACTTTGAGTATCAAGGACGTAATCTTGACATTGAAAAGAAAAAATATGAAGAGAATATGTTCTTGTATGACCCAGAGCGTAACAATAAATATCCAATTTATGAAGATGAAAATGGTACTCACATTATGAGTCCGAATGATATTTGTTTCATCGATGAATTAGAGGAACTAATCGAGGCTGAAGTTGATAGTTTAAAAATCGATGGTGTACTAAAAAGCTCTGAATACATTATTGAAGTAACGAAGAAATATCGTCAAGCGATTGATTTGTGTGTGGAAGATCGTGATGCGTATTATGACGTGAAAGATGATCTATATAAAGAAATAGAAGAGATGCAACCAGTAAATCGTCCATTAGATACAGGATTCTTCTTTAAAGAAACGGTTTACTAAACGAGGAGGGTGTAGGAAATGACTGTACAAGAAATTTCACGAGTGATCGATGGCAAGCGCGTTATTGTGAAGAAACCTGAACTGTTAATCCCTGCGGGTAACTTAGAAAAATTAAAAGTAGCTATCCATTATGGGGCAGATGCTGTATATTTAGGTGGACAAGAATTTGGTCTTCGTTCTAATGCAGGTAACTTTACGCTAGAAGATATGGCAGAAGGCGTTGAATTTGCAAAGAAATATGGAGCGAAAATATACGTAACAACAAATATTTTCGCACATAATGAAAATATGGACGGGCTAGAGGAATATTTAAAAGGGATTGAAAAAGCTGGTGTAACGGGAATTATCGTTGCAGATCCGCTTATTATTGAGACGTGTAAACGTGTAGCGCCTTCTGTTGAGGTGCATTTAAGTACACAACAATCGCTATCCAACTGGAAGGCAGCACAGTATTGGAAAGAAGAAGGTTTACATCGTCTTGTATTAGCTCGTGAAGCAAGCTATGAAGAAATGAAAGAAATTAAAGACAAAGTGGACATTGAAATTGAAGCATTCGTCCATGGTGCAATGTGTATCGCATATTCAGGAAGATGTACATTAAGTAACCATATGACAGCGCGTGACTCTAACCGTGGTGGTTGTTGTCAATCTTGTCGCTGGGACTATGACTTAGTTCAAACGGTATCACAACATAAAGATGCAAAAGAGCTTCCTTTATTCCAAGAAGAAGATGCTCACTTTGCGATGAGTCCAAAAGATTTAAATTTAATCTTGTCAATTCCGAAAATGATTGAAATTGGAATTGATAGCTTAAAAGTTGAAGGACGTATGAAATCTATCCATTACGTAGCGACTGTAGCAACTGTATATCGCAAAGTAATTGATGCGTATTGTGCGGATCCGGATAACTTTGAGTTTAAACAAGAATGGTTAGATGAGCTTGATAAATGTGCAAATCGTGATACAGCTCCTGCATTCTTTGAAGGGGTTCCAGGACATCAAGAGCAAATGTTTGGAAATCATAGTAAGAAAACAACGTATGATTTTGCTGGTTTAGTGTTAGATTATAATGAAGAAACGGGCATCGTAACGCTTGAGCAACGTAATCACTTCAAACCAGGACATGAAGTGGAGTTCTTTGGACCAGAAATAGAAAACTTTACGCAGACGGTGGAGAAAATTTGGGATGAGGATGGAAACGAATTAGATGCAGCGAGACATCCGTTGCAAATCGTGAAATTCAAAGTGGATCAACCAGTGTATGTGAATAATATGATGCGCAAAAACATACTTCAATAAGAAAGAGTGGTAGTCGAATGGGGACGAATAAGCCTGTTGTAATTGGAATCGCTGGTGGTTCAGGATCAGGAAAAACAAGTGTAACGAAAGCGATTTTTGACCATTTTAAAGGTCATTCCATTTTAATCTTGGAGCAAGATTATTATTACAAAGATCAAAGCCATTTACCGATGGAAGAGCGTTTAAAAACAAATTATGATCATCCGCTTGCGTTTGATAATGATCTGTTAATTGAACATTTGCAGCAGTTGCTTGCATATGAGCAAATTGATAAGCCTGTATATGACTATACATTGCATACGCGTTCAGAAGAAATTATTCCAGTTGAGCCGAAAGATGTAATCATTTTAGAAGGAATTCTTATTTTAGAAGACCCACGTCTTTGTGAGTTGATGGACATTAAGTTATTCGTTGATACAGATGCAGATCTTCGTATCCTGCGCCGCATGCAGCGTGATATTAAAGAGCGCGGTCGTACGATGGATTCAGTTATTGATCAATACGTAACTGTTGTGCGTCCAATGCACAATCAATTTATTGAGCCTTCTAAGAAATTTGCGGATATTATTATCCCTGAAGGTGGACAAAACCATGTTGCAATTGATATTATGGTGACAAAAATTGCAACAATTCTTGAACAAAAAGTAAATTTGTAATAGCATAGTAAAAGATATACGATAGGAAGGGATTTTTTCCCTTCCTATCGAATACAATGAAGCATGCAACCTCATCTATATATAGGTGAGGGCATATTTATATCAACTTTCCATACATATCTTCTTTAAAAGAAGAATTGGAAACACGGGGTTGTATGTGACAACTCCGCTAGTGCAAGGGTACTAGAAACCTCCGCTAACAATGGAAGCGGAGGAGTTTTCATATGGAACTCCTCTTTTTTCGGGGGATTGGTATATAAAAGGAGTGGAAAATATGTCAACAGAAAAAACATACCCTATGACGCAAGAGGGTAAGCAAAAATTAGAGAACGAAGTTGAGCAATTAAAAACAGTAAGACGTAAAGAAGTAGTAGAGCGTATTAAAATCGCGCGTAGCTTCGGCGATCTTTCTGAGAACTCTGAGTACGATGCAGCGAAAGATGAGCAAGCGTTCGTAGAAGGACGTATTACACAATTAGAAAACATGATTCGTAACGCAGTTATCATCGAAGATAATGGCGAAGAATCTACTGTCGTTACATTAGGTAAAACAGTAACATTTAAAGAATTACCAAATGGAGATGAAGAAGCTTACACAATCGTAGGTAGCGCGGAAGCTGACCCATTCGAAGGAAGAATTTCTAACGATTCTCCAATCGCAAAGAGCTTATTAGGTAAGCAAATTGGTGAGAAGGTAGCAATTCAAACGCCAGGCGGAGAAATGCAAGTAGAGATTATCTCTGTTAAATAATAAAAATCACTCGTGTAAAAACGAGTGGTTTTTTTATTTGTATAAAAGGTTAAACACCTCGTCCAAACTATAATAGACGAGGTGTTTTTTTATGAAAATAAGACGGAGAATTACAGTTGTTTTAATTTGTTTTATATGTGTGATGTTTTTATTACTTTGTCGTTTACTCCAAATACAGATTATAGATACTGAATCTTTTACTGATCGAAATATCAATTTAATCGAAAGAAGCGTTACGCAACGAACACAATCACTTACAGTAGATAATGGAAGAGGACATTTTACAGATCGGAATGATAAAGAAATTGGTGAAGAGAAATACCCAGTTTTAATTATTTTTCCTTTTTTACAAATAAAAAATGACATGTTAAAGAAAATTGCGCATATCATTGGTGTGTCGAGACAAGAGATCAAAATACAAATGAAAGATAAAAAAAATGCATTTATACTCCAAAGAGGAAATGAGCCATTTCCTTTAGTACGAGAGCAGATGGAGAAGATTAATCAATTAAATGTATTGGGCATTGTAGCGGCTGAAGTTCGATTAAAACAAACTGGAGGGACAAATCATTTAGTGGGTGAAGTGGGGGAGAATGAACGAGAATTCCAAAAGCGATATGGAGAAGTAGAAAAAATTTCAAAACAAACGCCAATTGGTATTTCGGGATTACAGCAATCTTTTGATGAATTTTTATTAACTGATGGAGAGGCAAAAGTATTGTATCAAGTGGACCGGCAAGGAGAACCGATTTTTGGAAAACAGGCGAAATACACTTCGCCAGGAAATCCATTTTATCCAGTTACAATTCAAACTACTTTACATAAAGAGTTGCAGCAAGAAGCAGAAGAGACAATTGAAAAAAGTGAAATAAAGAAGGGGGGATTAGTATTACTTGATGTAAAAACAAATGAAATACTAGCGATGGTTAGCAAACCATCTTTACAGGTTAAAAACGAAAGATTATATAAAGCTACACTTGAAAATCAAATGTTAACACCGCATTTTCCTGGTTCTGTCTTTAAAACAGTAGTTGCAGCGGCAGCGATTGATCAAAATATAAATGTATTGAATCGCACATTTAATTGTAATAAAGATTTATATGGTGAAAACGACCCACAAGTTTTGATGGGAACACTTAGTTTTAAAGGGAGCTTTGCTAGAAGCTGTAACAGGGCATTCTCACAGTTAGGTAACGAGCTAATACAAAAGGATAAGATGGTGTTAGAAACGTACGTAGCGGCTTTAGGAGCAGTTGGAAAGGTTGGTTGGAACGGTTCGGTATTTCATACATCGCGTTTCGAGCAAATGCCAGAGGAGAAGAGTGCTATTATCTGGGGGAGTGAGGAAAATAAGACTAGTAAGAAAGCGGTAGCGCAAACAGCAATTGGACAGAAAGATGTACGTATATCACCTCTAGCAATCGCTAATATGATGGCGACGATTGCTAGGAATGGAGAAAAAATGGAAGTGAAAGCTGTTAAAAAAATAGTGTATAAAAATGGAAGTGACTTTTTTACATTTGAAAACCATAAATTAAATGGAAAACAGCTTTCTTATGAAACAGTAAAAACATTACAAGAGTTATTAAGAGGCGTTGTAACAACAGGGAAAGGAACAGGAGCAGTATTCAGGTCGTTGCCACTAAGTGTCGCTGGAAAATCTGGGACAGCACAAACAGGAAAAGGGATGAAGGTCAATCGCTGGTTTGCAGGTTATTTTCCATATGAAAATCCAAGATATGCTTTAGTTGTCGTTGATATAGAAACGGACAGCAGTGTAAATAAAGTCACATCCATTTTCAAAGATATCGTAGAAGAAATCCATCGATTAGAGAATGAAAAGTAATCTTGCAATTCATAGTGAAATGTTTTCATTTCATGAAAATATTATTGTAAATGTTCAACCTTTCTAGATTTAATGTTACAATAGCAAGTATGAAAAACTGCATGGAGGTTTGAAGAATGGCAGGAGGATCTAGATTCCAACAGAAACAACAAAAACGTCGTCAAAACGGTGTTTTAAATATTGCAATCGCTATTGTATTAGTGGCAGTAGCTATTGTAGCATATCAATTGTTCGTTCCTGACACAAAAGAGCAAGCGTCTTCTAATGATAAAAAGGTAGCTCAGCAAACAACAAAAGAAAATAAAGCTGAGAAAGCTAAAGGTAAAGAAGAGACGAAGAAGGACGAACAAGAGAAGGCAGAGGCTAAGAAGAAGGAAGAAGAAGAGAAGCAAAAGGCTGAAGAAGAAAAGCAAAAAGCTGAAGAAGAAGCGAAAGCTAATGAGAAAGTGGCAGCTGAAAAAACACAGCCAAAGGCAACAGATGCTTATACGAAACCTTCTTGGAAGCCAGTAGGTACAGAGCAAGGTGCAACACCTGCGATGACGTTTAACAAAGGTACAGCAGATTGGAATGAGATGAATCAAGCGATTTCCGCTGCAATTGACGTTCCGGTAGAGCAATTAGTTATTCATAGAATCGGAAATAACGGTAAGAATAAAGCTTACGGCAACGTACAAGATAAGCAATCAGGTAAAAAATATTATGTAAATATTGATTGGGTAGAAAATGAGGGCTGGAAACCAGTGCTTGTTCAAACTCTAAACTAAAAAAGAGAAGCTCCTAGGAGCTTCTCTTTTTTAGTTAGCGTAATTTCTTTAATTTAAAATGAACAACCGCGCTGTAATACGGTCTTTTGCTTTCGGGATCCATAACCATTTGATGCGAGATGTGATGAACTTCAAGCATAAGTGCTTTATTATTATCAATTTGTTCACTAATTTTTCTTTCTAAGGAAGCTAAGTCTCCCGCTTCAAAAAATTCTATTTTATCTTCTAACATTTCAAAGGTAAATGACATGAAGATGCCCCCTCTCCTATGTAATCAACTACAGTGTAACAAAGAAAAGAAGGAAATACCATGTGCATTTCAATTGACATTTTTAGAAAGAGGGAATATCATACTGATAAAACCGATAAGAAAAAGGGGAATTTTTATGGGCACAGAATTTAATGGTTTATTTGATGAGTGGGCTCATACGTACGACTCATTCGTACAAGGCGAAGATATACAATATAAAGAAGTTTTCGCCCATTATGAGGACATTTTAGAGGATGTAGTTAACAAGTCATTTGGTAACGTATTAGAATTTGGTGTTGGTACTGGCAATTTAACAAATAAATTATTACTTGCCGGTCGTACAGTTTACGGTATAGAACCGTCGCGTGAAATGCGCATGATTGCAAAAGAGAAATTGCCAAAGGAATTTTCTATTACAGAAGGTGATTTTCTTTCGTTTGAAGTTCCGAATTCAGTTGATACCATTGTAAGCACCTATGCATTTCATCATTTAACAGATGATGAAAAAAATGTAGCTGTTGCGAAGTATAGTCAATTGCTAAACAAAGGTGGTAAAATAGTGTTTGCTGATACGATATTTGCAGATCAAGATGCATATGATAAAACTGTTGAAACAGCAAAACAAAGAGGTTTTCACCAGTTAGCAAACGATTTGCAAACGGAATACTATACACGTATTCCAATCATGCAGACTATATTTGAAAACAATGGCTTCCATGTAACGTTTACGAGATTAAATCATTTCGTTTGGGTAATGGAGGCAACTAAGCAATAGAAAGAGGGATTAGATTGAGAATTGCTGTAATTGGAGCAATGGAAGAAGAAGTACGTATTTTACGTGACAAATTAGAACAAGCAAAAACAGAAACGGTTGCGGGTTGTGAATTTACGAAAGGACTATTAGCAGGACATGAAGTAATCTTGTTAAAGTCTGGTATTGGTAAAGTAAATGCAGCGATGTCAACGACAATTTTATTAGAAAAATATAAGCCTGAAAAAGTAATTAATACTGGTTCAGCTGGTGGATTCCATCATTCTCTAAATGTTGGAGATGTAGTTATTTCAACAGAAGTTCGTCACCATGACGTAGATGTAACAGCATTTAACTATGAATATGGTCAAGTACCAGGAATGCCACCTGGATTTAAAGCTGATGAGGCATTAGTTGCATTAGCTGAGAAATGTATGCAAGCTGAAGAGAATATTCAAGTTGTAAAAGGTATGATTGCAACAGGTGATTCATTTATGAGTGATCCGAACCGCGTTGCAGCAATTCGTGATAAATTTGAAAATCTTTATGCAGTAGAAATGGAAGCGGCAGCTGTTGCACAAGTGTGCCATCAATACGAAGTTCCGTTTGTTATCATCCGCGCACTTTCCGATATTGCTGGTAAAGAATCAAATGTTTCATTTGATCAATTTTTAGATCAAGCAGCCCTTCATTCTACAAACTTTATCGTAAAAGTACTAGAAGAGTTAAAGTAATGTAACAAAAAGGCAACTGTCTCATATAAAGAAAATACATACAGTTGCCTTTTCTTTATTGGCAAATAAGGGGGAGAACACGATGAATGTATATCGTGGAGTTCATGAGTTAATTGGTCATACACCAATTGTAGAAATTACTCGGTTTTCACTTCCAGAAGGGGTCCGTTTATTTGCGAAGCTTGAATTTTATAACCCAGGCGGAAGCGTTAAGGATCGTTTAGGAAGAGAATTAATCGAAGACGCGCTAGAAAAAGGGCTTGTCACGCAGGGTGGAACAATTATTGAACCGACTGCTGGAAATACTGGTATTGGACTGGCACTTGCAGCGTTAGAACATGATTTACGCGTTATTGTTTGTGTACCAGAGAAATTTAGTATTGAGAAACAAGAATTAATGAAAGCGCTAGGCGCAACAGTCGTGCATACACCGACTGAGCAAGGAATGACCGGAGCAATTGCAAAAGCAAAAGAGTTAGTAAATGAAATACCGAATTCATACTCTCCAAGTCAGTTTGCGAATGAAGCAAACCCACGTGCTTATTTCAAAACATTAGGTCCTGAACTTTGGAATGCATTGAATGGAGAGATTAACATATTTGTTGCTGGAGCAGGAACCGGCGGTACATTCATGGGAACTGCATCTTATTTGAAAGAAAAAAATATAGATATTAAAACAGTTATTGTAGAACCAGAAGGATCTATTTTAAATGGTGGTAAAGCTGGTTCACATGAAACAGAAGGAATTGGTCTTGAATTTATTCCACCATTTTTGAAAACATCTTATTTTGATGAAATTCATACGATTTCTGATCGAAATGCATTTTTACGAGTAAAAGAATTAGCGCAAAAAGAAGGACTTTTAGTTGGGAGCTCTTCAGGAGCAGCATTTCATGCAAGTTTACTGGAGGCAGAGAAAGCAACACCAGGTACAAATATTGTAACGATTTTTCCTGATAGTAGTGAGCGCTATTTAAGTAAAGACATATACAAAGGATGGGAATAAAAAATGAGAGCAAAGACAAAGTTAATTCATGGTATTCGCATAGGAGAACCTTCAACTGGATCTGTAAACGTACCGATTTATCAAACAAGTACGTATAAACAAGAAGCAGTTGGTAAGCATCAAGGATATGAATATTCACGTACAGGCAACCCAACACGAGCAGCTTTAGAAGAAATGATTGCCGTATTAGAAAACGGTCATGCTGGATTTGCATTTGGTTCGGGAATGGCTGCTATTACAGCAACAATTATGTTGTTCTCAAAAGGTGATCACGTTATTTTAACAGATGATGTTTATGGGGGAACGTATCGTGTTATTACGAAAGTATTAAACCGCTTCGGTATTGAGCATACATTTGTAGATACAACAAACTTAGAGGAAGTTGTAGAAGCAATTCGTCCAAATACGAAAGCGATCTATGTGGAAACACCAACGAATCCACTACTAAAAATTACTGATATTAAGAAAATATCTACTCTTGCTAAAGAGAAAGATTTATTAACAATTATTGATAATACATTCATGACGCCATATTGGCAGTCGCCGATTTCTTTAGGAGCAGACATTGTACTTCATAGTGCAACGAAATATTTAGGAGGTCATAGTGACGTAGTTGCAGGTCTAGTAGTGGTAAATAGCCCACAACTAGCAGAAGACCTTCACTTTGTACAAAACTCAACGGGAGGTATTCTTGGACCACAAGATAGCTTCTTACTACTTCGCGGTTTAAAAACATTAGGAATTCGTATGGAAGAACATGAAACGAATTCACGCGCAATTGCTGAATTCTTAAATAATCATCCAAAAGTAAATAAAGTATATTATCCAGGCCTTGAATCACATCAAAACCATGAATTAGCAACAGAACAAGCAAACGGATTTGGTGCTATCATCTCATTTGATGTAGATAGTGAGGAAACATTAAATAAAGTACTTGAGAAACTGCAATACTTTACACTTGCTGAAAGCCTAGGAGCAGTCGAAAGTTTAATTTCTATCCCATCTCAAATGACACATGCATCAATCCCAGCAGATCGTCGTAAAGAATTAGGAATTACAGATACATTAATTCGTATCTCTGTCGGAATTGAAGATGGTGAAGATTTAATTGAAGATTTAGCACAAGCGCTAGCATAATAAAAATGCACTGCTAATGTGGAGCAGTGCATTTTTATTATGTTTATTTGTGAAATATTTCACAAATTAGACATACACAAATGAAATGATTTCATGTATATTGAATTCATGAAATGTTATTCACGAATAAACTTGTGAAATATTTCACAAACAATGGGATTCATGTAGGACGGTAACTCTATTTTTTTTCGCTAATCGGGACTTCTTATGACCTATAGGGACTTATAAAGACCGTGATAACAGAATAGGAGGAAATTTACATGGTAGTCAAAGAGAAAGTTGTAAATGAAATGCAAGAGGTAAAAGAGATGATTGATACGTTAGTAAATAACGGTCAAGAAGCTTTACAAGCATTAGAAAGTTTTACACAAGAACAGATTGACAACATTGTTCATGAAATGGCACTAGCAGGTGTTGATCAACATATGTCGCTTGCAAAATTGGCTGTTGAAGAAACAGGCCGTGGTGTCTATGAAGACAAATGCATAAAAAATATTTTTGCCACTGAATATATTTGGCATAGTATAAAGCAAGATAAAACGGTAGGAGTTATTCATGAAGATCCTCATGAAGAAATAATAGAAATTGCGGAACCAGTCGGTGTAGTAGCTGGAGTAACGCCAGTAACGAATCCAACGTCAACAACAATGTTTAAAGCATTAATCGCGATAAAAACGAGAAATCCAATTATTTTCGCATTTCATCCTTCTGCACAAAATTGTTCCGTTGCAGCCGCCAAAACAGTATATGATGCAGCGGTGAAGGCGGGTGCGCCAAAGCATTGTATTCAATGGATTGAAAGACCATCTGTCGAAGCAACGAAACAATTAATGAACCATGATGGTGTCGCACTCGTTCTAGCAACTGGAGGCGCTGGTATGGTGAAATCGGCTTATTCTACTGGTAAACCAGCACTAGGTGTAGGTCCTGGTAATGTACCGTGTTATATAGAGAAATCAGCACATGTAAAACGAGCTGCTAATGATTTAATTTTATCGAAAACATTTGATAACGGTATGATTTGTGCATCGGAACAGGCAATCATTATCGATAAAGAAGTTTATGATGATGTCAAAACAGAAATGATTGCAAATAATTGTTACTTTGTAACAGAGGAGGAGAGAAAGAAATTAGAAAAGCTCGTTATAAATGAAAATACATGTGCAGTAAATAGTGATATTGTAGGGAAATCTGCACAGTATATTGCCGAATTAGTTGGGATTACTGTGCCTGAACATACAAAAATACTTGTAGCTGAAATTAAAGGAGTTGGGGCAGCGTATCCACTATCTCGTGAGAAACTGAGCCCAGTATTAGCTTGTGTAAAAGCGAATTCATTAGAAGAAGGATTTACATATTGCGAAGAAATGTTGAATCTTGGAGGTTTAGGGCATTCAGCAGTCATTCATTCTACAAATAAAGAAGTACAAAAACAATTTGGTTTACGTATGAAAGCTTGCCGTCTTATTGTAAATGCACCTTCATCACAAGGCGGAATAGGTGACATATATAATGGGTTTATTCCATCGCTTACACTGGGTTGTGGTTCATATGGGAAAAACTCAGTTTCTCAAAACGTAACAGCGACTCATTTATTAAATATAAAAAGGCTGGCAAATAGAAAAAAGAATATGCAGTGGTTCAAGTTGCCACCAAAAATTTATTTTGAAAAACATGCTACGGCGTATTTAGCAAATATGCCTAATATTTCACGCGCATTTATTGTAACGGATCCAGGAATGGTTGAGCACGGCTATGTAGACACAGTTACGCACTATTTACGTAAGCATGCAAATGATGTGAAAGTTGAAGTGTTCTTTGAGGTCGAGCCAGATCCGTCAGATGAAACTGTTTTTAAAGGTGCGGAAATGATGAGAAGCTTTAAGCCTGATGTAATTATTGCACTTGGTGGCGGTTCAGCTATGGATGCGGCAAAAGGGATGTGGTTATTCTATGAGCATCCAGAAACATCATTCTATGGCATTAAACAGAAATTTTTAGATATAAGAAAACGTACATGTAAATATCCGGAATTAGGAAATAAAGCGCAGTTTGTTGCCATTCCAACAACATCAGGAACAGGGTCAGAAGTGACACCATTTGCGGTTATTACAGATAAGAAAAATAATATAAAGTATCCGCTTGCAGATTATGAATTAACACCAGATGTAGCGATTGTTGATCCGCAATTTGTAATGACAGTACCACCACATGTAACAGCAGATACTGGTATGGATGTTTTAACACATGCAATTGAGGCGTATGTGTCTGTTATGGCAAATGACTATACAGATGGATTAGCATTAAAAGCTATTGATCTCGTATTCAAATATTTACCGAGAGCATATAAAGATGGAAATGATGAAGAAGCAAGAGAAAAAATGCATAACGCTTCTGCAATTGCAGGGATGGCATTTGCAAATGCTTTCCTCGGTATTAATCACAGCTTAGCACATAAGATTGGACCAGAATTCCATATTCCGCACGGACGCGCAAATGCCATTCTAATCCCGCACGTAGTCCGCTATAACGCTATTAAGCCAAGAAAACACGCATTGTTCCCAAAATATGAGTACTTTGTGGCAGATGAAAGATATGCACATATAGCGAGAATGCTCGGGCTTCCAGCAAGTTCGGCAGCAGAAGGGGTGGAATCACTTGTCCAAGCAATTATTGAGCTTGGAAAAAGCTTGAATATTAATATGAGTATTATGGGGCAAGGAGTCGATAAAGAGAAATTTGAAGAGGTTGTTGGAGTATTAGCAGAACGGGCTTTTGAAGACCAATGTACAACAGCTAATCCGAAATTACCGCTCATTTCAGAGTTGAAAGAAATTTATATGGAAGCATATAAAGGTGTGGAATAGATAGGAAAGAGTCGCAATTAAGCGGCTCTTTTTCTTTTGGAAAACATCTCCCCTAATGGCTGCATTTACTTGTCTTTCAGTTTCATAGAATATGATACAGTGAAATGGAGGAGTGAGAATATGATGAAAGAATTACAAGGGAAAATAGAAGATTATACTCGGTTCGGACAGATCCTTCTCGCTGTAAGCACATTGTTAATGGTTGGCTTATCGATTCCGAATGGAGCAAAAGAAACGATACAATTTGTTGTTATGATGGGGAGCATCGTTATATTTTTAAGTCTATCGTTCTTTTTCTTTCAGCGTGTAAAAGTGATGCGTGACCAGTTGGAGGAAAATGAATGTGAGTAATAGTATTAAATAAAGCGCTACAAAAAGAAAGGATTTTTTTGTAGCGCTTTTTGTTTTTTTTGAAGAAAATGTATGCGTTTTTGTTGACAATGATAATCCTTATCAATTAAAGTAGAATAGTAGTTAATGATTATCATTATCAATTAGAGGTGGAAGAATGAAAAAGTCTATTACGCTATTTACAGCGATTTTATCTGTTTTTTTCTTATTAATAGGTTGCAATGCAAAGGGAAACGACAAAGCATCTGCAACCAAAACAGAAAAAGGAAAAGAAAAAATCGAAATTACCGACCTTTCGGGAAGAAAGGTAACATTCGATAAAACACCAGAGAGCTTTGCAACATTAAGTATGGGTGATATGGATATTATTCATGCTTTAGGCGGAAAGATTATAGGTCGTCCAGATACGAAATTAACTCTTCCGGAGGAGTTAAAGAAAGCGCAAGTAATTGGGAATGCACATCAGCCGAATTTTGAGCAAATTGCTAGCTTAAAGCCAGATGTACTTGTTGCTAACAATGGATTCCAAAAGAATGTTCCAACGGTTGAAGGTCAAGGGACGAAAGTAGTCATTTCTACTGCAAATTCTGTACAAGATATTCAAAAGAATATTGAAATATACGGAGCAGTAATGAAGAAAGAAGATAAAGCAAAAGAACTGAATCAAAAAATGAATGATCAAATGAAGAAATATGAGAAAAAGAGTGATGTGAAAGCATTGCTAGTGTATGGAGCACCAGGAACTTATTTAGCAGCATTACCAACATCTCTGTCAGGTGACATTTTAGAGAAAACGGGCGGAAAAAATATTGCAGCTGGTTTTCCAGAAATGAAAGAATATCCGCAATATGCACAGCTAAGTGTAGAACGTATTATTGAGGCGAATCCAGATGTAATTTATTTAATTACACACGGAGACCCGAATAGCGTGAAAAAAGCATTTGAAGGCGAAATGATGAAAAATGAAGCGTGGAAAAATTTAGATGCAGTAAAACAAAATCGTGTAGTTATTTTACCACCAGACTTATTTGGATCAAATCCTGGAACAAAAGTAACAGAAGCTATGGACTTTATGTATAAAAGTATACAAGATGTAAGGAAATGATAAGTATGGAGAGTAATGAAGTAGTAAGAGAAAAGGAACATCCTTTTGCGAAAAAAAGATGGGGAATAGCAGTTATTTTAGTCGTATTAACGATTCTAGGTCTTTTTTACGGTCTTTTCGCGGGAAGTTTATCCTTTTCTTTACGAGACATCCTAACAGGGATGCAAGATGAAGGTTCGATAGTTCATCGAATTGTATGGGATCTTCGTATACCAAGGGTGCTCGTTGGATTTATAGTAGGAACGTGTTTAGCGGCATCAGGTGCATTATTGCAAGGGGTTATGAGAAACCCTCTTGCAGACCCTGGTATTATCGGGGTTTCATCTGGAGCGGGTCTTGTAGCAATTATAATTATGATTTTATTTCCTCAGCACATGGCTTTTTTACCGCTAGGGGCGTTTTTAGGAGCTTTCATCACAGCAATGGTCATCTATGCTTTATCATGGCAAAAAGGGGCACCACCTTCAAGAATTGTCTTAGTAGGTGTGTCGATTAATGCATTGATTGGTGCAGCAACGTCAGCATTAATGTTATTACATAGTGACAAAGTACAATCTGTTTTACCGTGGTTAGCTGGTGGCATTGGTGGTGTAAGCTGGGCACATTTAAATATGATTATTTATTATGCGATATTTGCTATTATATTAGCCTTCTTTGGTATTAAGCATATTCGAGTATTAATGCTTGGAGATGAAATGGCAAAGTTATTAGGACATAACGTGGAAAAAAGTCGTTTTTATTTAATCGTAGTAAGTACATTATTAGCTGGAATAGCAGTTAGTGTTTCTGGACTTATTGGGTTTGTCGGTCTTGTTGTACCGCATATGCTACGTTTATTAGTTGGAAATGATTATAAATATTTGCTGCCTCTATCATGTCTTGGCGGCGGGGTATTACTTGTTTTTGCGGATGCGATAGCTCGAAGTTGGTTCGATCCAATCGAATTGCCTGTTGGTATTTTATTATCCTTCTTAGGTGGTCCGTTCTTCTTATATTTAATTCATAGAGGAGGAAAACAACGTGATTTCCGTTGAAAAAGTGTTTTACGCACATTCTGAAAGATTTCAAATGCAAAATATGAATGTACATATTAAAGCTGGAGAAGTTGTTAGTTTAATTGGACCGAATGGATCGGGGAAATCTACTTTGCTTCGTTTAATGGCAAGGCTACTTAAACAAAGCGAAGGGGAAATCATTTTAGATGGGAAAAATATTCATACGATGAAGAGTGCCGATGTAGCGAAGCAATTAGCGATGTTACCACAAATGCATGATCATCAATTAGATTTAACAGTGAAAGAATTAATTGAATTTGGAAGAGGCCCCCATAAATCATGGAGTGTTCGCTTAAATAAAGAAGATGAAGAAATTGTTAATTGGGCATTGTCTGTTACAAATCTTGAAGGGTATGAATATCGTCTTTTACAATCTTTATCAGGAGGAGAAAGGCAGCGTGCTTGGATTGCAATGACGCTAGCACAACGCACGAATGTTTTATTATTAGATGAGCCAACAACTTTTTTAGATATCGTTCATCAGTTGGAAGTAATGGAACTTGTGAAACGATTAAATGAGGAGTTTGGTATGACAATTGTAATGGTTTTACATGACATTAACCAAGCTACTCAATATAGTGATCGTTTACTCGTATTAAAGCGAGGGAAGATTCAGTATGACGGTGTACCAGAAGAAGTATTATGTCATGAAATGTTTCAATATGTATTTGGTATAGAAGTGGATATTTTTCAAGGAAGTGACAAACCATTTTTTACACCGAAACGAATTTCAAAAAAAGGAGAAGAGCGATGCATACAGAAGAGCGTATTACCACTGAGTTAGTAAGAGAATTTGTTATGGCAGCTCACGGAAATTTAGAAAAAGTACAGGAACTGTTGGTTGAATCGCCAAGCTTACTTCATGCCTCTTACAATTGGGGCGGATCAGATTGGGAAAGTGCCTTAGGAGCAGCTGCGCATGTAGGTCGTAAAGATATTGCTCTTTATTTACTGGAAAAGGGTGCTCGCATGGATATTTTTGCTGCAGCTATGCTTGGAGAGTTAGAAGTTGTACAAGCTATTTTAGTAGCACAACCAGAAGCATTACGTGCATCTGGCCCACATGGTATTTCCCTTCTTCAACATGCGCGAATGGGTGGAGAAAAAGCACAGCGTGTGTTTGATTACTTAACAGTGCTGTCTTAATGACCGCAAAAGTTCTTATGTGCGGTAAACTTTTCACTTTCAAATAATTGAAAAGTTTACCGCCCGTTAGAACGGGATAAGTATCTAGTATATTTGAAAATCCTACACCCCCCTCAATTGTAGTTTTCTTTGTGCTAGTTATGATATGGATGCAGTAGACAATATTTGTCTACTGCTTTTTTTATCGGGTAAAAGAATGAACATTCTGCATTTTTTGTTTCGTTCATTTATAATAGATAGTAATACTTATTATACATGTAAAATATGGTCGTGAAATAAAGAACACATTAGTGGGAAGGAGTGCAGAAATGTTTCATACAGATCGTTTACAAGTTCGCAAATATACAATGGATGATTTACAGTTCTACGCTTCACTATGGGGAAACGAGAAGGTAATGCGCTATATTGGAAATGGGACGTTAAAAACATATATGCAATGCAAAAATAGCTTGGAGGAGTGGGTAATTCCTAATTATAAAAATGGTCTCGGTTTATTTGTAATGATTGAAAAGGAAACGGGAATACGAATTGGTCATGCGGGACTAGTAAAGCAGAAGATAGATGGAAAAGAGGAAATTGAAATTGGTTATTGGTTACTTCCTCAGTATTGGGGAAAAGGGTATGCGAAAGAAGCAGCTGCGGCATTTCGAGACTACGGTTTCCAAGCATTACAAATGAATAAATTAATTTCTCTTATTAATCCGAACCATCCCGCCTCAATATTTGTTGCTAGAAAAACAGGGCTTAGTTATGAGAAAACAACTTCATTTCAGGGGATGGATGTTCTTGTTTATTCGATTAAGCGAGTTGGATGAAAAAAGGTAAATTGCATCTTTTGAAGAATGGTATATAAAAATAAAGGGGGGATTACATGTATATTTACCATAATGGGCTTATTATCCGTGAAGGAACGAATGGAGTACCAGCATATGCAATTAAAACTTTATTTGAAGATGCCGGTTGGAGTAATGATAATATCCCTTCTTGGCAAATTGAAAAGTTTACGCTTGCATTTGAAAATTCAACATGGGCTTTCACAATTTGGGATGAAGAAGAAATGGTTGCGATGGTTAGAGTGATTTCTGATCAAATGATGGTTGCTAACATAGTAAATTTGGTTGTGAAGTGTGAGTATAGGGGGAAAGGATTGGGTAAGAAACTTGTAGCTCTTTGTTTACAAAAGCTTCCCCATGGTGATTGGTTTGCACATACATCTGCGAACAATTTTGATTTTTATAGAAGTTGTGGATTTGAAGTTAGAGAGTTATCCAGAAATGGTACATGTGCGTATTATGGATACCAAGTCGCAAAAAGAGATGGTCATCGGTAAATGGGTGAAAAGTAAAGAAATACAGTTATAAGTATTTCTAATTATTTTTTGTAATAGAAAATGAATTAAGACTCATTTCATGATAAAATGAAAGAAAATTCAGTTTATTATTAGGGGGATAAAAATGAGTATAAAAGTTGGGGAAGTATTTAAATATGAAAGAAGATTTACTGAGGAAGAAGTTTTCGAATTTGCAAATATTACAGGTGATAAAGGGAGACATCATATGGAATATGATGAGAATGGCCGATTAATGGTTCATGGTTTATTGACTGCTAGCATTGGAACGAAAGTAGGCGAAGAGTTACATTACATAGCAAGAGAATTAGTAAGTGAGTTTATTAGACCAGTTTTTACAGGGGATACGATTACTTGTGAATTAACTTTAACAAATATAGAGCAAATGGAAGGGTATAAAAAAGTTTCAATCGAATCAGTTTATCGCAATCAACATGAAAAGACGGTGCTAGTTGGGACAAGTTACGGGATTATACGAGAATAAAAAAGAAGCCTGTTTGAAGCAGGCTTCTTTTTTATTGATTAGTAAACGCGTTTTCGATTCTCCGCATGACTAGAGATAAGTAATAGTGCGGATTCTTTTCCTACATTACGAACAATATGTGGAACGCATGCATTCCAAGAGAAAGAATCACCTTCTTCTACAATTGCAATATCTTCACCATGTTGAACTTCTAGCTTTCCGCGTAATACAAGATGACACTCTTCACCTTCATGGGCATTTGGTGAGTTTTCTTTCGGAAACCCGGCAGGAATTTCTACGAGATTCAGGCGAAGGCCACCTTGCTCCGCAACATGTTCAATTCTTTGCTCATCTTTGCCGTATACACTGTATTTTCGTTCTTCTTTTTTGACAATTTTCAATCGATCTTTTTGTTCTAACAATAAATAGGGAAGGGGAACGTTTAAAAAATTTGAGATCGTTTCTAACGTTGAGATAGATGGTGATGTTTTATTATTTTCAACCTGACTCATAAAGCCTTTAGAAAGACCTGTTCCTTCACAAATTTGTGCAATTGTTATGCCTCTACGTTGACGAATTTCACGTATTGCAGAACCAATATTCATAAAATCAAGCTCCTTTTTGTAAACAACTATTTGTATCATAGCAAAAAAAATATATTTTTTCCCAATGAAAATGAATTGACGAATAAAAAAAATTAGTGTATGTTTTGTAATGTAAATAAAAGTTTTATATAAGAAAACTATAAAGGAGAGAAAGAAATGAATCAACATATTGGTAACTTAATTATTCGTATCGTGTTAGGGGTAACGTTCTTTATGCACGGTTTAACAAAATTCCAATCAGGAATTGACAATATTGCAGGGTGGTTTACAAGCATTGGTTTACCAGGAGGACTGGCATACGGTGTAGCAACATTTGAATTAGTTGGAGGCCTATTATTAATTCTAGGTTTAGGTGTAAGATATATTGGATTATTATTTGCACTTGTTATGGTTGGGGCAATCGTAAAAGTGAAATGGTCAGCTGGTTTATTGGGAGATGGAAAAAATCCTGGTTTCGAATTAGAACTTGCATTATTAGCAATGGGTGCATACTTATTTGTTGCAAAAGCTGATGGTTTTGTAGATAATTTCTTAAAAGAAAAAATGTCAAAGAAGAACTAATTTAAATGGGGGGCTAACAAGATGAGTTTTCAACTTCATCCCGATACAACACTTGATGTAGTTCATTTATACGTATCTAATGTAAAGAAATCACTAGAGTTTTATACGGAAGTACTAAGTATGAAGGTGCTAAAAGAAGAAGAAGCAGTCGTTACATTTGGGAATGAAAATGATGAACCACTTCTTATCATTGAAGAAAAGAAAGAAGCTTTTCCGAAGCAAAGAGCGAGAACAGGGTTATATCATTACGCAATTTTATTACCAAGTAGGCAGGATTTAGCGAATGTTCTTCGTCATCTTGTAGAGATGGTATATCCACTACATGGTGGAGCCGATCATTACTTTAGTGAAGCTCTTTATTTAGCTGATCCAGATGGAAACGGGATTGAAATTTATCATGATCGACAAAAAGAAGTTTGGCGTGATGAGAATGGAGAACTCCCATTTGTTAGTAACCCGTTAGCTGGTGAAGAATTATTACAGCAAGGAAGTACATGGAATGGATTTCCAGCTGGTACTGTGATGGGGCATATTCATTTCCATGTAGCTGATTTAGAGGAAGCGAAACGTTTCTATGTTGATGGTCTTGGTTTTGAAATAACGATCCCAGCTCGTAATGGAGCGTTGTTCGTATCAGCAGGTGGTTATCATCATCATATCGGTTTAAATACGTGGCAAGGTGAAGGGGTACCACCGCAAATGCCAGGTTCTGTTGGTTTGAAATATTTCACAATTGTACTAGCGGATGAAAAACAAAAAGAGCAAGTATGTGAAAGCTTAAAAAATATTGGCAAAATTGCTACGTACAAAGATGGAATATTACAAGTCGAGGATCCATTTGGACATTGTATCCATTTCAGAATAAAAAGAGAAGCCTAAAAAGGCTTCTCTTTTTTTATTTTCTTATAATTGCATTTTCGTTTTGTAAAAATAGTTCATCAAATTGTTTTGCAAGCTCAAAATCTAGTTTCGTTAAACCTTTTGCATTCCAAGATGACAAAGTAATAATAACTGCTTTATACTGGATAAGGATAAATGGATGGTGATTATGTTCTTCTGATAGTTTGGCGGCTTCAGAGACAAATTCGACTCCTTTTAAGTAGTCGGAAAACATATATTTTCGTTCAATCCATTTCTCATCTTTTACCATCCATTTATCTACCTTCAATAACTCCTCGCGAACTTCTTCTTCAGTTAATCTTAGCATCATTTTTCACATCCTTTACCTGCAGTAATGCAAGACCATTGTTAATAAGGCGTGTTACAGCTTCGTCAGTTGTGAAAGTAGAAAGTTGATGTAGTAATGCTGCAGATGTTTCATGCCCTTTGTTATGCTCTAAAAGTAACTCTAATACTTCAAGGCGCAGCAACCATTCTTTCGCATAAAATGTATTTAATACTTCTTGAATTGCTACTAATTGATCGATATGGACGTCGTGTAAAATACCTTCGTTTCGAATATCTCGAACTGTTTGATACATACGTTCAAGTTCATTCAGTACAAGTGGAGCAGGAATTTCTTGTACTTCTTCATCCATTGGGAAAAATGTTGCGGCATCTGCGGCACCTGGGAATACGGAAGTAATTGTTGAACCAACAGCCATATCAAATGCGCCCCATGAAGCATCAAATAGTAAACGATCTTTATAAGTAACTGTACAATCTATAAACGAGATAAGGGCAATTTTATTACCATTCTTTACAATATCAGTTACTGTTCCTTTTACATGAATGTCACTTGCAAAAGTAAAATCTGCACCGTTTCCAATTGTAATGCCTAATGAATGTAACTTTTCTTCTGTACAATCTTCTAGTGCGATATTACCATTTAGTAATCCGATCGGTGTCCCGAATCCATCACTGTGTACAGATGTAGAATGATTTGCCAACTGCTTATTATGAATTGCTAATGCAGTTGGAGAGCTTGTTCGCATGTAAATGACTTCGTCAGCATCATTTTTAATTGTTTCTGTAAATGTACCTGTAATTTGTAATCCGCTACTTAACTCAGTTGTGGCATGATTTTCAGAGTGAATTGCTTTTTCTAATCCTTCTGTACCACCTGTTTTGAATGCCATCGTTTCAGAGAACGTCTCAAGCGCCTCAGTTAACTCTTCAAATGATTGACAAACAAATAGCTGTGGTTGCATTTTTGTCACATCATAAGTTGTCCCTGTGCAAGCTTCAATTGAGAAAGGAACTTTTTCTACAGCATCTGTTAAGCAATGTTTGCTTTCACCGACAGAGGAAAGAAGACCAGCACCGTAAATTTTTGGATCGTCAATATTTCCAATTAATCCGTACTCCACTGTCCACCAGAAAAGACGTGAAATTTGTTCAGCTTCTGATAAACCAGAAACTAAGTTTTGTTTTTCAATTACAGCATTTTCAGCAGCCTTAACTTCATCAGGAGTAGAAGTAGGGCTTTCTTTGACAATCGTTAATGTACGAACAGCTTCAAATGCATCATGTTCTTCTTTTGTAGAGAAAGCTTTTGCACCAATTTGCCCAAAACGTTTCACATATTTTGCATATGTAGGATCAAGTAAAATCGGTGCGTGTCCTGCCGCTTCGTGTACAATATCTGGAGCTGGTGTGTACTCGATATTTTCTACTTTACGAATATCTGTTGCAATTGGTAGTAATCCGTGCCCCTGAAAATCGAAAAATGCGACGCCAGGAATAAGGCCATCAATTGTTACAGCTCCCCAGCCGCTTGGTGCTAAGCATTCATTCATTTCTTCTACCTTTGGAATTGCATCTATATTAATACCAGATGATTGTAGTCCATTCACATAGGCTGGATGGGCAACGTCTTTTAAGAAGCTATGATTTTGTCTCATAATGTAACGCCACACAGCGTGATTCACCGGTGTGTATTGATCATAATGTTGTGTGGATACGAATGGTTTTAAATGCGATGGGATTTCTGTTTTCTTTGTCATTTAGACATCCTCCTTGTTTTCTATAAAATTGAATATGAGTTTCGTATAGCTTATATCACCCCCTTTCAAATTGTAAGCGCTTATAAAATTTTATCATAAGATTCGGAATTATTTAACATTTGTTTCTTTGAGAAATAGAAAAATCCCCTATCGGAACATCCGATAGGGGCGAAAGAATCGCGGTACCACCCTATTTGTAAGTGAAAATACACTTACATCTCAATTCATGATAACGGAAAAACTCCGTCTTTTCCTTCATGCATAAAAGCACTACGAAAAAGAAGCTCCAGAATTGTAATTCGTACTTATATATGTGCTAATTTCCACCGACCACTAGCTCTCTGTAACAGGGATATAATATACTACTGCGATTCTTTCAATGCGTATATATGAAGTTGTATAAAAGGGAAGGACGCAAAAAAGCCCCTATCGGAAAATCCGATAGGGACGATAAAAATCGCGGTACCACCCTAATTGTAAACATAAAAATTGTTTACCACTCACTTTAAGATAACGGAAAGATCCGTCTTCCTCTTCATGCACTATGTGCACTACGGGAAAGAAGCTCCAGAATTGTAATTCACGCTTGTATATGTACTGATTTACACCAACCATCAGTTCTCTGAGACAGGGATATAAGTCGCTACTAGTATTCCTTCAAAGCCGATATATAATTCGTTCAACTAAACTATGTTTCGTATTATAAAACTATTTTTAAAAGATTGTCAACAATAATTTAATTATTTCACTTCTAAATCAACATTCAAATTAGATGTATTTCCAGCGGCATCAGTTGCTACAATGTGAATTGTATTCTTTCCTTGCTGTAATTGACTACGATCGAAATAAATTTCGTAGTTTTTCTCCCAATGGTTCAGGAATGCATTTTCCCATGTGCCATTCCCGTTAATTTCATACTGTATCGTGACAGGATGCCCTGGAGCAATCCATCCGGATTCTGTCATCCAATCTAACAGTATATCAGTTACTTTCCCTCTAATTATGAGATTTTCTTGATCAACTTCGTGTGTTAATTTAGGTGCAGTGCGGTCGACAAACACAGCCCCTATTTGTTTCGTTTCTCCACCAGAATTAGAAGCAACAGCTTCAATTTGGTATAAGCCGTCAGGCAGAGGGGATCCACCAACTTTTGTACCATTCCATTTGAAAGATTTATAACCTGGTGTTTCATTTTTACCTTGATAAACGATACCTTGATAGGTTACTCGGTCTTTCGTAATTAAATTAGCGTGAAACGTTACATCCTCAACGGGTGTAACTAAATAGTAATTGATAAGGTTGTCATCTAGTATTTGGTCATTATTTGGACTGAAAGTAGAATTAACAATTTCAAGGCCATCAATACGTTTGTATTCTTTTGGATCAATGCTAAATGTAAATGGAATACGTATTTCTTCTGTCTTACCTTGTTCTTTTACATATACATTCCCTGTATATACACCTTGTGGCAAAGAACTATCCACAGTAATGGTAAAAGGTTTTTCTATGTTACTATTCGGTTTTACGCTCACAGAAGAAGCGAAAGAAGTTTGAACTTTCGTTTTTGTATCTAATAGTTCAATGCGAGTTGAAAAGTTTTTCTTTTTGCTAGAAAGATTTTGTAATGTAATATTTTGTGTTAATTTTACTTTTCCGCTATTTGGTTTAATTAGACCGAAACTTACATTGTTTGGTGTAACTAATGCGTCCGCTTTTACTGCTTTTGGAATATTAATTAAGCCCGATCCTTGTGTCATAACAGGATATGTGTTTTCATTTACGTCTTTTAATGTTTCGGCTGTATTGGCAAGAGATGATTTTAATTGTTCTGTCGTCCAATCAGGATGCATTTGACGTAATAGAGCAACGGCTCCAGCTACTTGCGGCGCAGCCATACTTGTCCCATTGTGAGATTCATAGCCACCTCTTGGTACTGTACTTGTAATTTGTACGCCAGGTGCAACAACATCAGGCTTTATAAGCCAACTTCCTTGTGATGGTCCCCTTGAACTAAAATTACCAATAAGTTCTGTTTGTTTTGGTTGTCCAATTTTTATATTTTTCTTTCGTTTTGTAATTAAATTTTTCAACTCTTCGCCATTCGTATTGGATAGCTGCATAACAGGAAGAGCTACTTCTTCACGACCAAAATATTCTGGCATAATATTAATTTCTTTTTCGTTAGAAATTAGTAGCACGCCGAGAGCGCCAGCTTGTTTTGCTTGTTCTGCTTTTACTAACGTGCTCGAAGTCCCTTGTAAGACAAGCGCGAACTTACCTTTTACATCTTGTTTAGCGTAATCACTTGGATTACCGTATCCAACATATACAAGCTGGGCATCGTTTCCTACTTGGAAATCCGATTTTGATAACGGTAATCCTTGGTAAGATTTATTGGAACCAGCTACTTGAAATGTTGGAAATGGAATAGAAACTGTAGATGCTCCAACAGAGATGACACTACTTGCATTCCCAGGTGCATCTACAGACCAAGGTTTGGGTCCATCATTTCCATTTGATACGACCGCAGTAACACCAAGTTTCGCCGCACGTTCTAGCGTCATTGTTACAGGTTGATCGGGTACATTTAAATCTTGACCAAGAGATAGATTTAAAACATCGGCACCATCTTGAATAGCATGCTCAATACCTTGAATAATATCTTCGGTTGTACCAGTACCCCCATCATTCATGACACGGTAAGCAAGTATAGAGGCATTTGGAGCAATCCCTTTTATTTTTCCATTACCAGCGATAATTCCAGCAACATGAGTACCGTGTACGTTTCCGTCCATCGGATCATTATCTTCATCGACTGTATCATAGCCGCCGATATAATTTGCTTTTAAATCAGGGTGTGTATAGTCTACACCTGAATCGATAATAGCGACTTTCATTCCTTTTCCATCAAGTGGTTTGCCAGTCGAATCTTTTAAATTCCAAGCTTCAGGCGCACCAACTGTCGGTCCTCCAATATTTGGTGTTTCTTGATTAGCCGGACTTTTTGACGTTTCATGTAATTTGTATGTTAAGTTTGGATAAATTGCTTTTACTTCAGGTAAAGAAGCTAGAGCGGTAATTTGATCCCCTGGGATAGAGATAGAAAACCCAGAATATAAGGTACTATACGTTTCTTTTATCGTTGCTTTCGGTGCTTTTTCTTTTATTTTCTTAGTAGTATCTTCTTGTGCTTTTTTTAGTTGCGCATGATAAGACTGGGCATTATTATTTTGTAAATCTGGAGCATGTTGAATGTTACTTTGTGAAGCGAGTGGAGCATGTTGCAATTCTACAATGACAGATATTTCTTTTGATGTTTTTGTTTCAACATTTTGCGCAATTTTATTTTCTCCCCATTGTGTAATGTTTGCTTTTAACTGTGGACTAAATTGCTTCTCTTTTTGTAGTGATTCAGCATGGGCGCTTAAAGCTCCAAAACTGGAAAAGACGAGCGCCATACTCAGTAGTGTAGATGTAGTTTTTTTCATAGAAACTCCCCCTGGTAAAAAGTGTCAATATTCCGGAAATTAATCTTACAAATTTATCTCGAATTACATAATCGGATGTTAGATAAACTATATTTTCGACATAATTCATACCAATCCTCTATGAATTTAAAATTTCTTGGGAAATTTTTTCTGATTATGTCGAATAGGTATTTTTTACATATTGTAGGTGGACATTGAGGAATGCTATGAGGGAAATGGAGGGGTATTATGAAACGGTTCATAGTAAGCGTTGGTACAATGTTAGTCTTATTTTTATGTTCAATCATTAATAGTAGCGCAGAAAATAATGAAGCGAAAATTGCTTTTATTCGTCATCATGACCTCTGGATTAAAGTTGAGGGGAAAGAGAAACAACTTACAAAAGGAGAGTATATAACAGGGCCAAAGTGGTCTCATGATGGAGAGTGGCTGGCATATGTAAAAGGAAAGAAAGAAGGTAGTCTTGAGTTATATCGGCTGAAAGATGGAAAGAAAGTTACGCCGTTTCACTCAGAAGCATCGAATTATCAATGGTCACCAACAGAAAATATAATTGCATTTATATTTACAGGTACATTAAATACATTTGATGTAGAAAAAAAGAATACAGATTTTGAAAATGTATCGGCAGGTGTAGGAGATTATGCATGGTATCCTGATGGAAAGAAGTTTTTTGTATCCTCTGAAGCACATTTACTTCCAACAGGGTGGACAGGAGCCCAGCTATATGAAGTACAAAAAGATGCACATATGAATCCTCACAAAATGAAGCATTTGTATGCATTACCAAATGAACATGATGATTTCCTAGCATTAGTTGCAAGTGGCTTTCAGTGGTCGCCAGATCAAAAGTGGATTTCATTTTTAGCAGTACCGACAGCTTCATGGTCAGCTGATAGCAATACGCTTTGCTTAGTTCGTGCAGATGGTAGTCGTTTTGAAAAGGTAGATCAAATGTTATTAAACACACAATGGTTCAAATGGGCGCCAGCCAACAATATATTGGCCTATATTGAAGGAAGCGGGAGAGTTGCGTTAGAGAATAAACATTTAAAAGTAAAAGAATTGCCAGCACTTCAACAGAACACATTTACACCGAAAGGATATGTCGATTGGGATTTTACATGGAAGAATGATAACGTAATTATCGTTTCACGAGCAAAAGAGGCGGGGATAGAAACTCCACCAGAAAAAAGACCACTACCATCTTTATATGAAATCGATAGTACAAGCGACGAACAACATCGAATCACAAAGCCACCTCATAGGCAAGGAGATTATCATCCGCTCTTCATGAATAAGAGTAATCAATTAATATGGATACGTTCAGACCGTAAGAAAGCGGATGTATGGCTTGCTCATAAAGATGGAAAGCATGAAATGAAGTGGATTGAAAATATAGATGTACCAGAGTGGTATTACGAGAAATGGAATTGGGAAAATGTTATCTCGGTGAAAGAAGAATAAAAAACCTGCCTAAAAGATAATTTTAGGCAGGTTTTTTATTGTTATTTATGTGTTTTATTTGGCTTCTTTTTCGCTGGGTTTCCGTTCCCCTGACGTTTTCTATTTTGTTCATCTTTTGCTTGTTTTTCATGCAGTGTATCTAAAAAATCATTCGAGTTACTCATTTTGCTATCGCTCCTTTCATTTCGTCCTAATTACTATAACCATTTAGGAGGATAATCATGAGATAAAAAGTTAAGCGCTTAATTTTCTTCGGTAGTATATGTAAAAGATGCCATACGTAATAAATAGCATAAGTAAAATTTGTAACTCTATATTTTCTTTTAAAATAGCTGCGATAGAAGATGGTAAGTAAGGTGATGTATTGTTTGTTTCTACACCTAACCATTTGTTTAAGAGGTTAATGGTACAAAACATAAAAACACCGGACCAGCTTGCAATAATTGCTTTCTGTTTAATTTTTGTTTCTCGTTCATCACCTGTAATCCAAGGATTAGCAGTTTTATCACTACTAAAAAATCCGTTTATATATCCCCATATAATTATTCCAATTAAGATGGTTATCCATTGCATATTTATAATTCCCCTCTCCCTTGTAAAAAGTATTTTACAGATGAAATTGTAATATTTTCCTGTTATTTATGTCAAATATTTTTTACATATTGTTTTTTTATAGCAGGAATAATGAATGAGATAGGGAAGAAATTATGTTGAAGGATTTCATGGAGAGAGGAGGATGGGTATGAAACTCGTCTTTGTTCGGCACGGTGAAGGAGAACATACAAAGGATTTGCCGGCAAGTTTACAAATGTTGAATCCATCATTAACGGATGAGGGAAGGAATCAGGCTGGATTCATTCAATTCAATGTACCATTACAGAAAACAGATATATTAATCGCTAGCCCTACACTTAGAACTTTACAAACGGCGGCGATATGGAGTGAGAAAGTAGCTTGTCAAAAAATCGTTCATCCATATGCATCCCCACGTATTTTTCCTTATCGAGAAGGAGCGAAAACATTACCATGTGATCACATAGTAGATCAAGGAATAATAACAAATTTATTTCCACATTTTTCGATTGCGAAAAGTACAAATAAGCAGTTATGGACGGAAGGTATAAATACTATTTCAGAGAATCGTTTTCAGCAAATAGTAGATGAATTTCTTCTTTGGTGTTATGAGCTGGGGGCGGAAAGAATTTGCATTGTATCTCACGACGGGACAATTACAGCGTATCGGCAATATTTACAGAAAGTCGTTTTAACTAGATCTGATTTTTTGAAAGAAACGGGTATATATAAAATGGATGTATCCCTTAAAAGTTTGATTGAGTAGATCTAATTATAGGATGGAGGGTGTATGTTGAATGTTGCACTAGTAGTTGGCTTTAATTCTGATTTAGAGGCACAATCAATCCGAGCATCGCTCGAATATTTTGGGGCAAGAGTTGTGACATATTGGATTGGTAGGCCGAATGATTTCGTGGAAATTCTTTCTGGAAAGAACTTATATAACGATATCAATTATGTTGTTTTTTGCTTTCATGGTGAGGAAGGAAAGTTTGTCATGGAAGAGTTAGGTGAAGATATTTACGAACAAGATGAACCGAGAGGGAACTTTGGAGCGAAAGAAATTTATAAATATGCAAAATTGCATAATACACATATTGTAAATAGTGGGTGCACGTTAGGGGAGGGGAAATTAGCAGAATCATTTTTATATAGTGGCGCGAAATCGTATATTGGGTCGATAGATTACGTAGATGGGAATGCAGCGCTTATGTTTACAATACGCTTATTTTACAGTGTTATTAACCATGACAAAACGTTAGAAGAAGCCTTTCAAGAAGCGAGATTAATTGATGAAGAGACCGATACTTTTCGATTATATAAGTAGTGCGAGACGTGTTTATTTAAATATAGAATAAACACGTTTCACATTTAGCACACATTTTTTTTACAATTTTTTCAATGAAAATGATTATCAGCTGTGGTATGATATGTTCAAGTTTTTATAGGTAATAAAAGTTACTATATAAACGTTAGTTTTTAATGTTTAATATGTATGACACAAATTATTCATAATTAACGTTTGAAAAATAAGTAACTAATGTTATTATATTATCTGTAACTGACTTAATTACACCTTTAGGAGGAAGATATGGTTATTCAATTTTTAAGAGAAAACAAAGCAGTTTCTTTTGTATTAGCAGTAATTCGAGTATATCTTGGTTACACATGGTTAATGGCTGGAATTGGTAAACTACAAGGAAAAGGATTCGATGCAACGGGTTATTTACAAGGTGCAATTGAAAAATCTAAAGGAGCACAACCGGCTGTTCAATCTTGGTGGGCATCATTTTTACAAGAATTTGCAATTCCAAATGTAGATTTGTTTAATACACTTGTAACATGGGGAGAAATTTTAGTTGGAATTGGTTTAATTGTAGGCTGTTTAACAAAAACAGCGGTCTTTTTTGGCCTTGTAATGAACTTTTCCTATATGTTTAGTGGGTCAATCGGTATGAACCCTGAGATGGTTATCTTATCTATGTTTGTTCTTGTTTCCGGTATGAACGCTGGGAAATTTGGAATGGATGGTTTCATTATCCCGAAAGTATTGGGATCAAAAACTCAAAAACGTCAAAAGCAAGCTGCTTAATATATGAAAACGGGTATCTCAAAATGAGATACCCGTTTATGTTATTTTTCAAATTGGATCGGATTATTGTTAAAGAAGTCTTTTACATACCCTACAAATTCTTGTGGTTCTTGGCGAAATGGTGCGTGATAACCTTTTTCAATAATATGTAAAGTGCTGTTTGTTAAGAATTGGTGATACGTTTCTCCTTCTTTCCAAGAAACGCTACTATCATTTCTTCCCCATATAATTAAAGTTGGTTGTTTCATTTCATTTGCATTGATTTTAAGTCGTCTAGGCCATAACTTCATTTTATTATAATGCTCTTCATCATTACGCTTGAATTTCACTTTGCTCTCATCATAATCTGCAATTGAAGAAACGGCACTTAAATCAGTCGACAACTGTGGCTTTGGTGATCCTTGTTTATGAACGAATGTATGAGGGCCACCTGTAGCGTCAGTTAAAATGAGGTGGGTAACCGCTTCAGGGTATAAATATGTTAAATTAAGAGAAATTTCTCCACCCATCGAATGCCCTAATATTGCGAATGAATCATACCCTAGTTTTTTCATTAACTTATAATACAAATTTGCATGAGTTGGGAAAGAATAATAAAAATCCATCGGCTTAGATGAACGCCCGAATCCTAAAGCATCTACAGAAATAATCGTATGATCTTTTGCTAAATCGGAATAAATCTTTTGGAAACCATCTGATGATCCTCCAAATCCATGGATCATAAGTAAAGGTGGTTTTTCATTACCGATTTTTTTAAAGTAAATCGTTTGACCGTCTATTTCTACCATTTTTTCCTCGGTAGCTAGTTTTGCTGTAATTGTATTTTTAACTTGTTTTACTTGTTCTACTGGCTTTTCTGCTGCACTACATCCTACTAATAGTGTAAGAGTAAGACAACCTACCATAAAATAGCTAAACTGCTTCAATTAGTTGTCTCCTTTCTAACATAATGCTGTATCTATCACAGCAAATAGCATATTACGATTTCCAGGAAGTTGGCTACCATTTTTTATCATAAGAGGTGAAAGGAGCGTTTCTTGGAAATTGTCTGTTTGAAGAAAGTTACGAAATGTAAATTGTGAATGCGGGACATCAATTCGTACGATACCATGCCAACACTCACAAATCTTTTTTAATAATCGAATAGCATCTTCCTCTTGTTTTGCGATAAGTGGATTGATACATAAAATATTCCCTTTCTGTATACAGAAGGAAAAAGCTTCTATACAGTTATTTCTCTCAATTTTAAAAGAGTGTACAGCTCTTGGTAATAATAATGAGTAGAGTAGAGAGCGATTGGCACCAGTTACAATTTCATCGAGAGAGGTAATAGAGATAAGGTCTTTTTCTTTCACTTGTTGTGTTTGAACGGTATTCGTCTTAGTAGTTTGTTTTTCAAAACGATGTATCGTCGTTACTGTTTGAAATCCGCAAGATGTGTATAAGGGCTCGCCAGCTTTTGTTGCAATAAGTGCAATTGGTTGTTTTGAGTGAGCGTGTTTCAAACAGCTATCTAGTAACATACGTCCAATTCCTCGTCCTTGAAAATGAGGATGAACGATTAACATGCCAATGGAAGAAAAGCTACTTGTAAAGGGAAATACACCTCCAGTTGCAATGAGTTTATTTTCATGAATATAACCTACAAGTGTGCCAATAGAGAGGTACATTTTGAATTGTTTTTTCATAAAGATTTCATCTTGTAACCATCCAACAGATTTGCAAAGATTGAGTAATTCAAAAATGAAAGATTCATTTAGCTTTACTATTTTCATAAAAGTACACCACATTTCTATTTGTTTTCATAAAAATAGATTCGAAATGTAAAATAAGAGGTTTACGTTAAAGGAAATCCAACTTGTTTATATTTAGATTGTAAAGGGAACGATGCTTGATATGAAAAGACAAACTTATACAAATTATAACTTATATTTACATAAGTTAACAAAAAATTTACATATAACTAATTTTCCCTTAACAGTCTTCTATTAAATTTGATAGTGGGAAATGAATAACCTAATTAGGGGGACAAGACAGTGAAAAAGTTTGTAAAAAAAGCATGGCCATTTGCAGTTGTGGCGTCGTTAGCAGTTACTTCGGTAGCAACATGGAATTTTACACGTTCTAGTGAGGTTAATGCAGATGAGAGCGGAAACAATGCAAAGATTAAAAATGTTATTGTGTTAATTGGAGATGGCATGGGTCCTTCATATATGACGGCTCATCGTTATATGAAGGATAATCCAAAAACATTCGAGATGGAATCTACAGAATTTGATAAGCATCTTGTAGGAACACAAAAAACATATCCGGAAGATGAACATGAAAATATTACAGACTCTGCATCAGCGGCAACAGCTATGTCAGCAGGGATTAAAACATATAATGCGGCAATTGCGGTTGATAATGATAAAGCAGAAGTGAAAACTGTTCTTGAACAAGCGAAAGAAAAAGGGAAATCAACGGGACTTGTTGCGACTTCTGAAATTACACATGCAACACCAGCTGCTTTCGGTGCTCATGATATTAGCCGTAAAAATATGGACGCAATTGCAAATGATTATTTTGATGAAAAAATTAAAGGGAAGCATAAAGTTGATGTTATGCTTGGCGGCGGTGTAAAGAACTTTGTTAGAAAAGATCGTAATCTTACAGAAGAGTTTAAGAAATCTGGTTATAGCTACGTAACAGACCGAGATCAATTGTTAAATGATAAAAATGATCAAATCCTTGGTTTATTTGCACCAGGCGGTTTAGATAAAATGATTGATCGCAATGAGAAAACACCTTCACTAGAAGAAATGACGAATGCAGCAATTGAACGTTTAAACAAAAACAAAGATGGTTTCTTCTTAATGGTTGAAGGAAGTCAAATCGACTGGGCTGGGCATGATAATGATATTGTCGGTGCAATGAGTGAAATGGAGGACTTTGAAAAAGCATTTAAAGCAGCGATTGAGTTTGCGAAAAAAGATAAAAATACGTTAGTCGTTGCAACCGCAGACCACGCTACAGGTGGATTATCTCTAGGTGCGAATGGTGAGTACAACTTTAAAGTAGATCCAATTAAAGCTGCAAAACGTACACCAGACTTTATGGCAAATGAGATTGCAAAAGGTGCAAATGTAGAAGAAACATTGAAAAAATATATCGATTTACAATTAACACCAGAAGAAATTAAAGCTGTAAATGATATAGCTCCATCAAAAGATGTAACGAAGATTGATAATGCGATTGAAGATATCTTCAATAAGCGTTCGGTTACAGGGTGGACAACAGGTGGACATACAGGTGAAGATGTAAACGTATATGCATTTGGACCAGGTAAATACTTATTCTCCGGTGTTCAAGAGAATACAAATATAGCGAAACGTTTCTTTGATATTGTTGGCGGTGGCGACCCGAATAAAGGAAGACGCTAATTATGAACGAAAGTGAGGCAAAATGCCTCACTTTTCTTTTTAGGAGATGGACAGATGAGATTTTTTTTACGGAATTTAAGTTTTCTTCTATTCTTTGTATTATTGCTAGTTGGATGTCAACCTCAAGAGAATAATATAGAACAAAAACCTACTACGAAAAAAACTGAAGAAAAAGTACAGATAACGAAAGAGGAAGAACAGTCTATTCAAGACGTTATTGAGGCATTTGTACGGACGACGAATGAACGAAAATTTGCTGAACATATGGAGTTATTTTCAAAGAAGCTACCTAGTGCCGAAGACTTAAAAACACAAAAAGAAGCAGCTTTTCAAAAGGGAAATAAAAAAATTGAATTGGAACATATAGATATGAAAGCTAGTAAAGCAGGGTATATCATTGTTGAAACAAAGGAAAAAGAATTAGATGGGGAAATTGCTATTCAAAAGAAAGTACAGTATGCGCTTGGAAAAGAAGATGAGACCTGGAAGATCGAAGAGGTCCGCACGATAGAGAAGAAATAAAAAAGGTTCTCCTTGAAGAGAACCTTTTTTATAGTGGTAACAGAATTTGATTTGAGCATGCTTCAATGTCATCAATATCTTGACGAATTGTTGCCATTTTATTATCAAGATCTTCAGCTTTCATTGCTGCATCATGTAGTTCATCTTTTAAATATTCAGGTATATTTCCTTCATATTTATAATAAAGTTTATGTTCTAAACTTGCCCAAAAGTCCATTGCAAGTGTACGTAACTGAATTTCTGCAAATACATCTTTTGTACCAGAATTTAGTGATAAGGGATACTTAATAATCATGTGTAAACTTTTATATCCGTTTCCTTTTGGGTTAGCGATATAATCTTTTACTTCTATGACTTCCATATCCTCACGCTTTTGAATTACTTCTTTTAAATGATAGATGTCTTCTACGAAGCAACATGTAATACGAATACCAATGATATCTTGCAAATTTGTTTGAGCATTTTCAATTGTTGGCAATAAGTTTTTTCGCTCTAGCTTTTTTATAATACTTTCAGGTTGTTTTAGTCTAGTTTTTATATGTTCAAACGGGTTGTAATCCTCTAAAAATTGAGCTTCCCGGTTCATAATTTCAAATTTTGTTTTTAACTCTTCTAAAGCAAATGTATACGGTAATACAAAAGCTTTCCAGTAGTTAACTGTTGATTGATTATATTCCATTTATATACACACCTTTTCCTATTTACAAGTGAGGTTGTTATTTATACTAAATACCAAATCATATAAGCGCAAGCAGCAAATGATGAGATCATAAAACGATATTTAGTTTTCATACTTTCAACTCCTTTCGAGTGAGATTCTATATGAGTAAACGTGATTGTTAATAAATTCACTATGTACAACTTCTATAGTAATAGATTCATGTGAATTTCGTATGAACTAATTGTTTCAGCTTTTTGTCTTTTTTTTTGTAAATCATAATTATTATCTGTAATTTAAAGTGTTTTAATTTGATTTATTCATTTGTATAAATTAATGTATATTTAAATTTATAGTTATTAAGGAGGATATATGGTGAACTTTGAAGAATTGGCAACTGCTAGGCGTTCCGCAATGAAATTTATACAAGGCATAGAAATCCCTGATGAGGATTTTAAAAAAATATTTGAGTTAACAAAGCTTTCCCCCTCTTGTTATAATTTGCAACATGCACGTTATGTCGTAATTCGTGATCAAGAGCGAAAAGAAAAATTAAAAGAATTAGCTTTCGGACAATATAAAGTAGCGAGTGCATCTGCTGTAGTGCTTGTTTGTGGTGATAAGAGAGCGTATCAAAATGTTGAAAATATTTATTTTGGTATGAAGGTTTTAAAAATGATTGATGAATGTGAATATGAAGATACAATTAGGCAAACGAAAGGGTTATATGAAAGAAAAGGAGAGCGGTTCATGGAAGAGGAAGCGATTAGAAATGCTTCGTTAAGCGCAATGACTTTTATGTACGCTGCTAAATATTACGGCTATGATACGTGTCCAATGATTGGTTTTGATGAAAAAGCAGTACAAAATGAGTTGAATATGCCAGGGCATATAGTACCTGTTTTAATGGTTACGATAGGGAAAAGTGATACTACTAAAATTCGTCCTAGAGGATATCGAAAGCCAATTAGCGAGTTCGTTACATACGAATCGTTTTAATCAAAATGATAGATTACTAAAAACAAAAGGGTTCTATTTAGAATCCTTTTGTTGTGTAATTGACAAATAGAATGAAGTTATATAATATATAAATCGTAATCATTACGTTTTAGTTGCGATCTTTGAAAGAGAGGAGAATTACATATGCGTGTAAATATTACATTAGCTTGTACGGAGTGCGGTGATCGTAATTACATTTCTAAAAAAAATAAACGAAACAATCCCGAGCGCATCGAACTAAAAAAATATTGTCCACGATTAAAGCGAGTAACGTTACATCGTGAAACGAAGTAAAAGACTAGAGATTTCTCTAGTCTTTTTTATTAATAAGTTTTGGATTTGTTTGTTATAATTACCTTAAATTGTAATACAAGGAGAGGTATGATGAATCAAAAAGATAAAGAAAGAAAAGAGCAAGTGGCTCATATGATTGACATTCCAGATGAATATAGGCTTGTTGTAGATGATCAAGAAGGTGTGGATGACCCATATCATCTAGTATGGTGGGAGCATAAAGAGGATGAGGAGAGAACGATACAAATTACGTTGAATAGACATACTGGTAATTTAATTGAATTTAGTATAGATGATGAAATTTATTTTTCGAGTGGTAAGGAAGCGATAGATGAGAATAAAGCAAGAGAGATTGCAAATGCATTCTTAAAAAAATATACAAAAGAAGGATATGAGTTTTATACATATATAACGGTTAAGGATGACAGGCGTGGGTGGAAAGAAGTAAATTATATGCAAGAAGTGAATGGCTACCCATTACCGAATGCAGGGTGTGTTGTGCGAGTTCATCCTTCAGGCGATGTTGTACATTTTCGTTATAATGGACAAAAAGCTATTGAGAAAAAACCGTTATGGCCAAGTGAAATTGTTGAGGAGAACGTCGTTTTAGAAAATCTGAAAGCTAGACAAGATATGAGACTTGTATTTGTAGATTTAACACATTCTTCATGTAAATATGAAAATGGTGAGGAAGTAAAAGGGTATCATCTTGTATATGAACCAGAACCTAGTCATGCGTTTATTGATGCAAGTACAGGTAAAGATTTGTTTGGAACAGATCATTATAAATTGCCTCTAACTGTAGCTGTTGAAAACCCGAAAAAAGGTATTCGACAAGATGATATATTCGATTTGTTTGATTGGGATAAAGAAAATTTTACAAAAGTAGCTGAGAAGGAAAATGATTATGAAATAAGGATGAAATTTGTTCCGAAAGAGGAATTACAGAAACAGAAAGAAGAAAAGAATCCATATTTAATGAATGAATTTTTTAAAAAGCATTTACCGATGTTAAAATATAATAATTTTGTTGGCATTATGATTGATAAATCTACCAATGAATTAACTGGTTTTATAAAACTGACAGACGATAATGAAGTAAAGCAAATACTGTCTAGAGAGGAATGCATACAAAAAGCACTTCAATTTTTGGAACAAGTTATTCCAGATGTCACACAATATCTACGTCTTTGGGAAGAACGTGAAGAAGCAGAAGATGGGATTGAAAGGTTTACCTTTTCCGTATATGTGAATGGTATTCCAGCAGAGTATAACCAATTTAGGGTCAATATCAATGCAGAAAATGGTGCTGTGATGCACTACTCCGGAGAGTCTAGCAACTTTATAAAAGAATTACTTACATATGAAACAACAATAAAAATAACAAAAGAAAAAGCGCTAGAAATATACAGAGGGGCCATGCGAGTGAATTTAGAATGGTTTTTAGAAAATGATGTAGAGGAAACGAACTACGTACTACTGTATAAACAAACAACGGATGAAAATCATAAAGAATCCTTCGATTGTAGTCGAGAAATTCGTTATATTGATGCGCATACTGGGGAGAAAATTTGGAGTGAATAAGGAAAAGGTCTTCGAGAGAAGACCTTTTTTTAGAAATAACGATTTATTCTTCGTATATATCGATTTTGTATAACCACTTTTGTACACTAGCAGGTGGTCCTTCTGTTCTCCACTTTGTTGTGCACATTCCACAGGAACAGTGAATTTTTCCTTTTGCAAAAATAACAGCTGTTTTAGGTGTATGTCCTCATGCATGTTTTACGATAATCATCTTTCGGCGCATCGTACGCTGACGTTGGTGCCTTGTATAAGCACGTGTTCTTTCAAATTTCATATTTGTATAATTACTCCTTGTAGTACAAGTAGCTTGCAAGAGCGTACAAGGAGTTCATCTCTTACAAGCTACTTATGAACAAGAGGGTAATGAAATGTTTCATATTCCACTCTCCAATCTTTTGTTTAAGTATATGTAGCAAAGCTTTTTGAGACAAATATTATGTGTAAAAACATATTGGAATGATATCGTACAGACACAAACAACCTCACGCCCACATACACATAATAAAGACCACTATTTTGGCGGAGGTGAAAGGTTTGAGTCTATTCGCCGCAATTGGATATATGGTTCGAGAAGTGTTTGTCTTTGTTTCTTATGTGAAGAATAATGCGTTCCCGCAGCCGTTATCATCAGATGATGAGAGAAAGTACTTAGAGTTAATGGAGCAAGGTGATGCTCAAGCGAGAAATCTTTTAATTGAACATAATTTACGGCTTGTAGCTCATATCGTTAAAAAATTTGAAAACACAGGAGAAGATGCAGAAGATTTAATTTCAATTGGTACAATTGGGCTCATTAAAGCAATTGAGAGTTATTCAGCAGGGAAAGGAACAAAGCTTGCGACGTATGCAGCACGCTGTATTGAAAACGAAATTTTGATGCATTTACGTGTACTAAAGAAAACGAAAAAAGACGTTTCACTTCATGATCCGATCGGGCAAGATAAAGAGGGGAATGAAATATCGCTTATTGATATATTAAAATCTGAGTCTGAAGATGTAATTGATATGATTCAGCTTAGTATGGAGTTAGAAAAGATTAAAGAGTATATCGATATTTTAGACGAACGAGAGAAAGAAGTTATCGTAAAGCGTTTTGGACTTGGGCTTGATAAGGAGAAAACGCAGCGGGAGATTGCGAAGGCACTTGGTATTTCAAGGAGCTACGTATCAAGAATTGAAAAGCGTGCGTTAATGAAAATGTTCCATGAATTTGTAAGAGCAGAGAAAGAGAAAAAAGCGAAAGAATAATGTGCATTGCAAGCAGCCAAATTTTAAAATGGGCTGCTTTTCTTTTTGTAAATAAGGAAAGAAAACGAGTTGTATTAAGAAGAAATACATGTTCACTGTTGAAAATGACGGATTCTATCTGTAATATTAGAGGGTGCTAAACAATTTAAGAATAATACCATACTTAACTTAGTTTTCGATTTGCATAATGAACAGTTCTATATGATATGTGGGAATAAGAACCAGTTTTACATATGATATAGAAAGAAAATAAGGGAAAACTAAAGTTATAGACTGGTTAGGAGGTTTCGCAATTTGCGACGTACATTATATCGACTTATGATAGAACTTACAAATGGTCGCTTTACTTCTTATATATTACGTAAATTTGCACAATCTCGTTTGAGCTCCATCATAATTCCATCATATGCGAAAGTTTTTCAAATTAATCAAGATGAGATGGAAAAGGGTTTGAAGGAATATAGAACATTGCATGACTTATTTACGCGTAGGCTAAAAGAAGGAAAGCGTAGTATTGATACAGATACATCGAGTATCGTTAGCCCTGTTGATGGTGTTTTTGCTGACCACGGTCCTATTGAGGATACAAAAACATTTGATATTAAAGGTAAGCGTTATTCAATTGTGGATATGCTAGGTAATGAAGAACGTGCAAAGCGATATGCAGGCGGTACATACATGGTCATTTATTTGAGTCCAAGTCATTATCATCGCATTCATAGTCCACTTTCTGGGGCTGTGACTGAAAGATTTGTACTCGGTAGAAAATCATATCCGGTAAATGCAGCTGGTATGGAATACGGTAAAGAACCACTGTCAAAAAATTATCGTTCTGTTACAGAAGTGAATAGTAACGGCGAACATATGGCACTTGTAAAAGTAGGGGCTATGTTTGTTAATAGTATTGAGCTTTTGCATGAAAGAAGTACTGTTCAAAAAGGTGAAGAAATGGCATACTTTACATTTGGTTCAACAGTTGTATTATTGTTTGAAAAAGATATGATAGAAGTAGTGCAGAATTTGAAGAGCGGACAAGAAATTCGTCTCGGTGAAAAAATTGCTACTCGATTAACTCACAAGTAAAGAGAAGATTTTATAATCGTAAATAAGAGTTATGGACAAAGATGCTTAATGATGAAATCCCCTAGATGGGAGTACTTGTTTATTCGAGAGCCATCGTAGGATGGCTCTTTTTACAGGTTATTAGTAATCTATATGTACTCAAGAAGATTTGGCAAGCTTGTCCTCTAATGAGCGTCTAATAATTTCTTGTTTTATAAGTAAAATGAAGTCGGGATTTAATTTTAGTTCTTTTGCTTTATAATAAGACTCAGTGAGTAACTCAGTAGATAACTGTTCCATATGTTTTGTTTTCAAGGTGAGTCACCTCCTAATAATATAAGGATTGATTCGTTGTTGCATTTAATGTACCAAAAAAATATGACAGTCACAAACAAGTGGTTATCCACATACCACAGTGGATAAATTGTGTATAGATTGTTAGTAAATTCCAAATTGACTGAAAAATTAATGTGGAAAGTGTGTACAATTTTATCCACAGGTTGTATATCGAAAAATGTTGTCGAAAAATTTTACGAAAAATCCTCAAAGAGGTGAAAGAAATTGAAATTATTTTTACCAAATGAATATGTGAAAAATGTATATCATGTTCAACCAGAAGATTTGAAAAAACGTGGAATTAAAGGAGTTATTACTGATTTAGATAACACGTTAATTGAATGGGATCGTCCAAATGCAACGCCGCAACTTGAAGAGTGGTTTTTAAAAATGAAAGAGCAAGGCATTCAAGTAACGGTCGTTTCGAATAATAATGAGCAACGTGTGAAAGACTTTGCTGATCCATTAAATATTCCATTTATTCATAGTGCACGTAAACCATTTGTTCGTGCATTTAAGCGTGCGATACAAGAGATGCACCTGCAGCCGGATGAAGTTGTAGTAATTGGGGATCAGTTGCTTACAGATGTGCTTGGTGGAAATCGTGTAGGACTTCATACAATCTTAGTTGTGCCAGTAGCGCAAACGGATGGATTGGTGACTCGCTTTAATCGAAAAATTGAACGAAGAATTATGAAAAATATGAAGAAAAAAGGTTTAATTAACTGGGAGGAATAAAGTTTGACTGAAACAATTAAATGTATTGGTTGCGGTGTAGAAATTCAAACAGAAAATAAAAATGAAGTTGGGTATGCGCCTGCCTCATCTTTAGAAAAAGAGCAAGTGATTTGTCAACGCTGTTTTCGCTTGAAACATTACAATGAAATTCAAGATGTATCGCTAACAGATGATGACTTCCTACGCATTCTAAATGGAATTGGAAGGTCAGATGCATTAGTAGTCAAGATTGTAGATATTTTTGATTTTAATGGTAGCTGGTTACCTGGCTTACATCGTTTCGTAGGAAATAATAAAGTATTACTTGTAGGAAATAAGGCGGATTTAATTCCTAAGTCAGTAAAACATGATAAAGTAAAGCATTGGATGCGCTATAGTGCAAAGCAGTTAGGATTAAAGCCAGAGGATGTCTTTTTAATTAGTGCAGCGAAGGGACAAGGGATTGCTGAATTAGCGGATGCTATTGAGTATTATCGCGACGGCAAAGATGTTTACGTTGTTGGATGTACGAATGTAGGAAAATCTACATTTATTAATCGTATGATTAAAGAATTTAGTGATGAGACTGAAAATGTAATTACAACATCTCATTTCCCAGGAACAACACTTGACTTAATTGATATTCCATTAGACGAAGAATCTTCTTTATATGATACGCCAGGTATTATTAACCACCATCAAATGGCTCATTATGTTGGAAAGGAAAGCTTAAAGCTTATTACACCAACAAAAGAAATTAAGCCGATGGTATTCCAATTAAATGAGGAACAAACATTATTCTTTAGTGGATTGGCACGCTTTGATTATGTAAGTGGTGGTCGTCGTGCGTTTACTTGTCACTTCTCAAATCGTTTAACAATTCATCGTACAAAGCTTGAGAAAGCAGATGAATTGTATAAAAATCATGCCGGAGATTTACTAAGCCCGCCAACACCAGAAGAATTAGAAAATATGCCTGAGCTGGTGAAATACGAGTTTAATATTCGTGAACCGAAAACGGACGTTGTATTCTCTGGATTAGGATGGGTTACTGTAAACGAATCAGGAGCAAAAATTGTTGCTCACGTACCAAAAGGAGTAAGTGTTTCATTGCGTAAATCTTTAATTTAATATGGAGAGGGATTTATGAAACAATTATATGGTGTAATCGGAAATCCAATTGGACATTCATTATCGCCCGTTATGCATAACGATGCATTTGAACACTTGAATATGGATGCCCATTATCATGCGTTTCTTGTAGAAGAAGGGCTAGGGGAAGCAGTAAGAGGTTTAAAAGCGTTAGGTATTTCAGGATTTAATGTAACAACTCCGCACAAAGTTGCTATTATGGATTATTTGGATGAGATTGACCCACTAGCAAGGCAAATTGGTGCAGTAAATACAGTGGTTCATAAGGATGGAAAATTAATTGGCTACAATACAGATGGAATCGGTTTTTTCCGAGCCTTACAGTCAATTAGTAGTGAACCACTTCAAGAGAAACGTATTTTATTACTTGGCGCTGGTGGTGCTAGCCGAGCTATTTATTTTTCTCTTGCTGATGTAGGTGTGAAAGAAATTGATGTAGCAAATCGTACAGTCGATAAGGCGAAAGAACTTATTGCTGCATGTGCGGCTGATGTTCATTCTGTTGCTTTATCGTTAGAAAAAGCGACAGAAGAACAAGGGAATTATGATATTATCATTCAGACGACAACAAGAGGTATGCATCCGCATGTCGAACATACGCCATTACAAATTTGTTCTTTAAAAGAAGGAACAATTGTATCAGATATAATTTATAATCCATTTGAAACGAAAATTTTATGTGAGGCAAAAGAGCAAGGTGCAATCATTCAAAATGGTATTGATATGTTTGTTTATCAAGGAGCACTTGCATTTGAAATGTGGACAGGACGCGTGCCAAATATTGATAGAATGAAACAATTAGTAATGAGAAAGCTTGGAGGCTAATTATATGTTAACAGGAAAACAAAAAAGATTTTTACGTGCACAGGCACATCATTTAACACCAATTTTTCAGGTTGGAAAAGGCGGCGTAAATGAAAATATGGTGAAACAAATTGGAGAAGCATTAGAGGTTCGTGAATTATTTAAAGTGAGCGTGCTACAAAATTGTGAATTCGATCGTCGTGAAGTTGCAGAAGAACTTGCACAAGGTGCACGTGCTGAAATCGTTCAAGTAATTGGAAGCACAATTGTTTTATATAAAGAATCAAGAGAAAATAAACAAATTAAGCTTCCTCGATAAAAAGATTAGCATGCGGTACTTTTATTGCTAGTGCTTAATGATGTAGAGAGCGAAACCAATTGAACTTTTATTAACAGTGAACTCTCTTCGAATTGATAGGAAGAGAGTTGCTGTATGTAAAAGGAAGGGGCGTTTCTTTTGAGAAAAATTGGCATCATTGGCGGTACATTTGATCCGCCTCATTATGGGCATTTGCTAATTGCAAATGAAGTATATCACGCTTTGGACTTGGAAGAAGTATGGTTCCTGCCAAATCAAATTCCGCCACATAAACAAGGGCGGAATATTACAAGTGTAGAAAGTCGTTTAAAGATGTTAGAGCGTGCGACTGAGGAAGAAGCATACTTTTCAATTTGTTTAGAAGAGCTAAACAGAGAAGGCCCATCTTATACGTATGACACTATGTTACAATTAACGGAAAAGTATCCGGATGTGCAGTTCCACTTTATTATTGGTGGAGATATGGTTGAGTATTTGCCAAAGTGGTATAACATTGAAAAGTTACTTACACTTGTAACTTTCGTTGGAGTTACGAGACCAGGTTATACATTGCATACGCCTTATAATATTGTAAAAGTGGAAATTCCAGAGTTTGCAGTTTCTTCTTCTTTGTTACGTGAGAGGTATATGGAGAAGAAAACGTGCAAATATTTACTTCCGGAAAAAGTACAGGTATATATCGAGAGGAATGGGTTGTATGAATCGTGAGGAAGCACTTCATATTGTCAAACAACAAATGCATGAAAAGCGTTATGTACACACAATAGGTGTAATGGAAACAGCGATTGAACTGGCTCGTTTATATGATGTAGATGAGAAAAAGGCAGAAACAGCTGCTATCTTTCATGATTATGCAAAATGTAGAGCGATTTCAGAAATGGAAGAGATTATTAAGGGGGAAGGTTTGCCGAAGGATCTACTTCACTATAACAAAGAGTTATGGCATGCACCTGTTGGGGCATACTTAGTAGAAAAAGAAGTAGGCATTACGGATCCTGAAATTTTGCAAGCTATTACATACCATACAAGTGGTCATGAGAAAATGACGATGTTAGATAAAGTGATTTATGTAGCAGATTACATTGAGCCGGGGCGTAAGTTTCCTGGTGTAGAAGAAGCGAGAAAACTCGCATATAAAGATATAAATCAAGCGTTACTGTTTGCTTTAAAGCGAACAATTCAATTTTTAATGGAAAAAGATCAAACGATTTATCCATTAACATTCCAAACATACAATGCAGTTATCAAGGAGGAAATTATTAAATGAAAGATAAAGATTTATTAGTATTAGCAGCAAAAGCAGCTGATGATAAGAGAGCAGAAGATATGGTTGTACTAAATATGCAAGGGATTTCACCAATTGCAGACTATTTCATTATTTGTCACGGAAACTCTGATAAACAGGTGCAAGCAATTGCGCGTGAAATTAAAGCGAAGGCGCATGAATTCGAAATTAATGTACAACGTATGGAAGGTTTTGATGAGGCTCGTTGGGTATTAGTAGACCTTGGTGATGTGGTTGCTCATGTATTCCATAAAGATGAGCGTGATCACTACAATTTAGAGCGTCTATGGGGCGATGTACCACGTGAAGATATTACTGAAGAGTTAGATCAATGAAATACGAACAATTTGCATTACTGTATGACGAACTGATGAATGATGTCCCGTATGATAAATGGGTAGAGTTCACAGAGGAAAGTTTGCAGCATGCGGGCATGAAAGAGGCAAAAATTCTTGATGTAGCATGTGGAACTGGTAACGTAACACTACCGCTTATGCGAAAAGGTTATGATTTAACTGGTGTCGATCTTTCAGAAGAAATGTTAACTGTCGCACAGCAGAAATTAGGAGGAGAAGGTTATTTTCTTCCTTTTTACCAACAAGATATGAGAGAACTTGATGTTCCTGGTGAATTTGATTGTGTAACAATCTTTTGTGATTCGTTAAACTATGTATTGCAAGAAGATGGAGTGCAAGAAACGTTTAGAAGAGTCTTCCATCATTTACGTCAAGATGGCTTGTTTTTATTCGACGTACACTCTTTATATAAAATACATCACGTATTTCAAAATGAAACATATACAGTGAATGGCGAGGAAATATCACTTATTTGGAACTGTTTCCCTGGAGAAGAATCCAATAGTGTGGAACATGATTTGACATTCTTTGTACAAGATCCAGAAGAAGATGTATATCATCGTTTTGATGAATGTCACGTGCAACGAGCATATTCGGTTGAAGAATTAACGAAATGGCTTGAAGAGGCTGGATTTACAGTGCTTCGCGTCACAGGAGACTTTGAACGAATTGAAGTGACAGAACAAACAGAGCGCATCTTTTTTATGGCGAAGAAGAATGGATAAAACAAAAGCAACCGATAAGGTTGCTTTTGTTTTTTAGAAAAGATTTGATTTTATTTCTAGAATATTAAAAAGATGATACATGTAAAGTACAAAAATGCTAGTTTTAGTGAAAATGTAGCATAAAAAAGATACGTATTAATAAAAAGGATTTGGAATGGCGATGGCGTATTTATTATGTGTGTTTATTGAATTGCTGATTAACGCATTTTAGATCTTCATCAAACTTCTCGTGTGTCCGTTCGATTAATTTATGAAACATATCTCCAACATGTTCTTCTAAAACTAGAATACCTTCTCCTGTAACGCCGCCTTTGACACATACCTTTTCTTGTAAGGTAGGTAATGTGAAAATCTCTTTTTCAAGTAATTTCCCCATTCCAACGACCATTTCACTTACTAAAGTAGTAGCTTCTTCATGTGTAATATTTGTTTTATCTACAGCAGCGTTAATGAAACATTGTAATAAATAACTAAAGAATGCAGGGCCGCAGCTTGCTATATCAGATGAAACGCGCGTTATATCTTCTTCTATTACAAGTGGAGTAGAAATTTTTTTGAATAGCCGAAGTAGTTTTTGTTGCCACTCTTCAGAGCATTTACTTCCAAATGTAAATAATGATGCGCCAGATAGGGCGCGGTTTGTAATGCTCGGAATGATACGTGCGACGTGGCAAGGTACAAGTGTCTCTAATTGTGATGGAGATATTGGACTTGTGATAGAAACTAAGCACTTTTCATCAGAAAAATATTCAGCATATTTTTGTAGGATAGGGTATATATCTTTCGGTTTAACGCAAATAAAAATAAGTTGTGATTGTTCGAGTACTTCTGGGATTGTTTTGGCTATATGAATAGAAGGGTATTTTTCCTTTATATGATATGCTTTGGCAGGCGTCCGATTAATGATTGTAAGGCACGAAGGTTTGACAGCACGGGTCTCTAAAAATGCATCGATTAGTATATTCCCCATGTTTCCTGTCCCTATAATTCCTATGTTCAATGTTTCATCCCTCCTTCGTAACAGCTTTCTCCTAAACAATATGAATGATGTTATAAATTTATGATTAGAGGTGTAAAATGATGTGGGATTTTCCGAAAAAATGGTTGGGGTTAGTAGCTATTATTGTAACTGTACTTTTTCTTTTTTTCTGGAAAACAAACCAGCATACAGAGCGATCGGTCATTGCAACGGATGTTCAGGCGAAAGATGTAGAGAAAAAAAGTAAACCGAAAATATTAGATGCAAAGGAACAGAAAAAAATACTAATTGATATGAAAGGGGCCGTTGTTAAAGAGGGGGTGTATGAAATGAAAGAAGGGGATCGGTTCAAGGATGCCGTTGAAAAGGCGGGTGGTTTTTTGCCCGAGGCAGATATAAAGAAGGTGAATTTAGCACAAATTGTACAAGACCAAATGATTCTTTATGTACCCAATAAAAATGAGCAAGTGCAAGATGTGGCTACCTCTTCAAAGGGGGAAGGGAAAGTTCAAATAAATGCAGCTTCTAAAGAGCAACTTGAAAAAATCACAGGCATTGGCTCTCGAAAAGCGGAAAGTATTTTGAAATATCGAGAGGAACATGGTCCGTTTCAGAAAATAGAAGATTTATTAGAGATTGATGGGATTGGTGTGAAGTCTTTGGAAAAAATAAAAGATCAAATTATTATTCCGTAAAAGATTGACGAAGTTTTTCTTCATTCGCTACACTACAAGTAGACAAAAAAGAAGGTGAAAAATATGGAACGAATTTCGTGGGATCAATATTTTATGACGCAAAGTCATTTGTTATCTTTACGTAGTACATGTACAAGACTTGCAGTAGGGGCAACAATCGTTCGTGACAAGCGGATTATTGCTGGCGGCTATAATGGTTCAATTAAAGGTGGGGTGCATTGTATCGATGATGGATGCTATGTCATTGATAATCATTGTGTTCGTACAATTCATGCAGAAATGAATGCTTTATTACAATGTGCCAAGTTTGGTGCGAAAACAGAGGAAGCAGAAATTTACGTTACGCATTTCCCTTGTTTACAATGTTGTAAGGCAATTATTCAAAGTGGTATTACAGCGGTTTATTATGCGCAGGATTATAAAAATCATCCATACGCCATAGAGTTATTTGAACAAGCGAATGTAACAGTGAAGCACGTTCCACTAGAATATGATATTGCTGCATTAGAGGAGCAAAAACGTTATACGGAGTTAAAAGAATTATTTGCGTCTTTCGAAAAAGATAATTTATCAATGGAAGAATTACAGCATGTATTCACGAAAGCAAAAATGATGCTATAAGGAGTGAGTATAAGTTGCATGAACAATGGGGCTATATTGCAATCTCTTTTATAATGGGGATTGCAATCGCCTTTTCCTTGTCATTTTTATGGATTGCTTGTTGTTTCGTTTTATATGTTTTCTTCTGTTTATATCGTACTTCGCGTAAAACCTTCATTTTTTGTATGATAGCGTGTTTTAGTGGTGCTATGTACACTTCGTATGTTCAAGGACAAAATAAGCCTCTAGGAGACCCCTATGAAGCTACAAGAGGGGTGATACAAAATACACCTCTTATTAATGGGGATCGCCTATCTTTTCAATTTGAAGATCAGAATAAAAATACAGTGCAGTTAAGTTACAAAATGAAATCAGCCTTGGAAAAGAAACAATTACAACAATTATATGCGGGAGTATCCTGTGTATTCAAAGGTGAGAGGAAAGAACCGCAAACTGCTCGGAATTTTCATAGTTTTGATTACCGAGATTATTTATATAAACAAAATATTCATTTTATATTCCATGCTACATATATTTCTGAGTGCCAAAAAACATCATTATCATTTGTGCAATGGATTCTTTTTTATAGGCAGCACATAATCTTTAAAGTTACAGAAATGTTTCCAGAGCAATCAGGTGCTTTTATGAATGCATTATTATTTGGTGACCGACAACAAATGACGTTTGAAGTTGAAGAACAGTATCAGCAATTTGGTCTTGTGCATTTATTGGCGATTTCAGGGTCACATATTGTTCTGTTAATGGTGATAGTTTACTTTGTTTTACTGAGAAGTGGTGTGACGAAGGAGATGGCGACAGTATTTCTAATTGTTTGTATTCCAGTGTACATGATTATAGCAGGCGCATCACCGTCTGTTATAAGAGCTTCTATAACAGGTGTTTTATTGTTGGTTGCTTTCATTTGTTCTGTTCGCTTATCTAGTTTAGATGCCTTAAGTATAACGGCTATATGTATGCTTATATACGACCCATATCTTGTTTTTAATATAGGATTTCAATTTTCATTTGTAGGTAGTTTCGCTTTAATTTTATCTGCTCCGATACTACTAAGGCATAGTAATGGAGTAATTCGAAATGCTATTTATATTTCTATTATCTCGCAGCTCGTTAGTACCCCGATTTTGTTATATCATTTTGGTTATTTTTCTCCATATAGTATTTTCCTCAACTTCATATACGTTCCATTTTTATCTATAATTGTATTACCATGTAGTATTATTATTCTGGTATTTATACCAATTATCCCATTTCTCGCAAAAGGACTTGCGAATGTACTGTCAGTAGGTTTAAATATTTCTAATAATTTACTAAGTTACTGTGAAAGCTTACCGTTTACCCGCCTAGTTTTCGGGCAAACACCCATACTTCTTATAGTTGTATACTGTGTGATAATTATTAGTATATTGATCGTCTTGGAAAGAGGGATGCCGAAAAAAATTGTGTTCATAGTCATGAGTGGCTTTCTTTTTATTAGCACGTGTCATTATGTATACCCGTATTTTCGCGAGAGTGGGAGTGTGACATTTATTGATGTTGGACAAGGTGATGCAATATTAATTCGACTTCCATATGATAAAGGGGTTTATCTTATTGATACAGGTGGAACACTTCGGATAAATAAAGAAGAATGGCAACGGAAAAAGCATGAATTTTCTGTTGGTCACGATATTCTTGTTCCTTTTTTGCAAAAGGAAGGTGTGAAAACAATTGATAAATTAATCATAACGCATGGAGATGCGGATCATATAGGTGCCGCATCGGATTTATTATCGTATATAACTGTAAAAGAAGTTGTATTTGGTCAAAAGAAACAAGAGACAGTATTAGAAAAGGTGTTAAAGAAAAAGGCATTAGAAAAAGAAGTGAAAATAAGTATAGTGGAAGAAGGGGAGTATTGGAGTATGAATGGAGCAGAATTTTTTATACTAGCTCCGAAAGGGAAAGAAAAAAGTGAAAATAACTCTTCAATTGTAATGTGGGCCAAATTAGGAGGATTAACATGGCTGTTTACAGGTGATTTAGAAGAAGAGGGAGAGGAACTTTTAGCATCGACATATCCATATTTACGGGCGGATGTTTTAAAAGTTGCGCATCATGGGAGTAAAACGTCATCTACAGCACCTTTTTTGAGGCTTATACAGCCTAGTATAGCGATTGTTTCTGTGGGAGAACGAAATAGGTATGGACATCCGGATAAGGAGGTGATAGAGCGTTTTGAGAAGATGGGTACTGAAATATGGCGAACGGATAAACAAGGTGCTATTTCCTATGTTTTTAAAGGGGAAACCGGAACCTTTAAAAGTAAAATCACATATGATGAAATACATAATAGATGAAAAAGAGAAGACTGCCATGAAATGGCAGCCTTTAAGAACCGATGAATTTAATAACAGTTGCAATAATGAAAAGTGTTGCGAAAAAACCAAATGAGACGATAAATCCTACCCCTGAATCAATAGCGTCATTGCGTTTACTTTGAACATTTTGTTCAAAATCATTCATTTAGAATCCCTCCCCAACATTCCACTTTAGTATAAAATATTGTCAGAAAAAAATCTACAATTTCCATATGAAGAGGAACCGAGTATTTTTACTACTTTCTAGTTCGTTAAGTGACATGAGTTTTTCGTTTCCAAGCATGTTAAGAGTTGGCACTTATACTCGGATTTTTATTGTGAATAATAAAGGGAAGGTGATTACCGCACACCAATAAGAAACCCGGGACTTATTGCGTGGCGTTTAATATAAATAAAGGGGCGGGTTGTAAAGCCTGTTCCTTTGTACTTGTAAAACAAAAGCTAGGGCATTAGTATAAATATATATTGCCAAGTTAGGGAGTAGGAAAAAAGTATGAGTGATATACATAAAAAAATTAAAAAGAAGCAGTTTGCTCCGTTATATTTACTGTATGGAACGGAAGCGTTTTTTATAAATGAAACGATAAAGCTTATTACAACAGAAGCACTTGAAGAGGAAGATCGAGAATTTAATGTTGTGACATACGATTTGGAAGAATCGTATTTAGAAGATGTGGTTGAGGATGCGCGTACACTTCCTTTTTTTGGGGAACGGAAAGTACTATTAATGAAATCACCACTTTTTTTAACTTCACAAAAAGAAAAGTTAGAACAAAATATAAAAATTTTAGAAGAATATATTGGTGAACCTTCTCCATTTTCTATTCTTGTTTTTGTTGCGCCTTACGAAAAACTCGATGAACGAAAAAAAATTACAAAACTATTAAAGAAAACAGCGGATGTAGTAGAAGCGAATGCGATGCAAGTGCAAGATGTTCAGAAATGGATTGGTGCTCGTGCTGATGAAGTACATGTGCATATTGATAATGCAGCTGTTAGTTTGTTATTAGAGCTTGTGGGAAGTAATGTAACGATGTTGGCGAAGGAAATGGACAAGTTAACGTTATACGTTGGTATGGGCGGAGAGATTACACCAAAACTTGTTACAGAGCTTGTGCCGAAGTCTGTGGAGCAAAATGTATTTGCTTTGACAGAAAAAGTAGTGAAAAAGGATATTGCGGGTGCAATGCAAATTTTAGATGGATTATTTACGCAGCAGGAAGAACCGATTAAATTGCTTGCGTTATTAGTGAGTCAATTCCGCTTGCTGCATCAAGTGAAAGAGTTGCAACAACGTGGTTACGGACAAAATCAAATCGCGTCTCATATTGGTGTACATCCGTATCGTGTAAAGTTGGCGATGAATCAAACGAAGTTTTTCTCTTTTGAAGAATTAAAAAAAGTTATTATAGAATTAGCGGAAGCTGATTATAGTATGAAGACGGGGAAAATGGATAAGAAACTTGTGCTTGAGTTTTTCCTGCTGCGGCTAAATCATATGTAGTGATACAAAAAAGTTCATGTACTTGTTACGTGAACTTTTTTGTATATAAAAAAACGATCCAAATGGATCGTTTTTTAAACGCCTTACGCGTTTACTTGTTTCGCTAAGCGAGATTTTTGACGAGCTGCAGCGTTTTGGTGGATAAGACCTTTACGAGCTGCTTTGTCAAGTTTTTTAGAAGCAGTTTTGAAAGCTTCTTTAGCATTTTCAAGATCGTTATTAGTAACTAAAGCTTCTACAGTTTTAACAGCAGAACGCATGTCAGACTTGATAGAAGCGTTATGTGCACGACGCTCTTCGCTAAGTTTAGCGCGTTTGATAGCAGATTTGATGTTTGCCATACTTTTCACCTCCCTGGTGCAATCGAATGACTCGATTCTTAACATAGAACAAGTGATATTCTATCAAACGGTGAAGAGAATTGCAATAGTATATCAATGAAATTTCACGTAAAGGAAAGAATGACCTTATATAACTTTGGGAAATCTAACGATATTTACTATGAATTACGGAGGAGATACGATGAAAGAACCATTAGATTTAAGTAAATATAGTGTTAGAACTGACCTTGCTGTAGAAGCGCATCAAATGTTGCAAGAACGCCAAGAAGAACAAAAAGGGGTACAAGGAGTTATTGTAAAAGAGAGGGAAGAAGAGGGTATTACAATTACAAAAGTCACAATTGATGAAGTTGCATCTGAATCGATGGGTAAAAAACCTGGAAATTATTTAACGCTTGAAGTGCAAGGTATACGTCAACAAGATACGGAACTGCAACAAAAGGTAGAGCGTATTTTTGCGAAAGAATTTTCTTATTTCTTAGAAGAGGTTGGCGTTACAAAAGAAGCGAGCTGTTTAATTGTTGGTCTTGGGAATTGGAATGTAACACCGGATGCACTTGGACCGATAGTTGTAGAAAACGTATTGGTAACGAGACATTTGTTTCAATTGCAGCCTGAAAGTATAGAAGAAGGTTTTAGGCCTGTTAGTGCAATTCGTCCGGGAGTAATGGGAATTACAGGAATTGAAACGAGCGATGTTATTTATGGAATCATTGAGAAGACGAAGCCAGACTTTGTAATTGCAATTGATGCGTTAGCTGCACGCTCTATTGAACGTGTAAATAGTACGATACAAATTTCGGATACAGGGATTCATCCTGGATCTGGTGTTGGGAATAAACGTAAGGAGCTAAGTAAAGAAACATTAGGAATCCCTGTTATTGCGATTGGTGTTCCAACTGTAGTAGACGCAGTTTCTATTACGAGTGATACGATCGATTTTATTTTGAAGCACTTTGGAAGAGAGATGAAAGAGGGACATAAGCCGTCACGGTCTTTATTACCAGCGGGATTTTCATTCGGAGAAAAGAAAAAATTAACAGAAGAAGATATGCCGGATGAAAAAAGTCGGAATATGTTTTTAGGTGCTATTGGTACGTTGGAAGAAGAAGAAAAAAGAAAATTGATCTATGAAGTACTGTCTCCTCTCGGTCATAATTTAATGGTGACCCCAAAAGAAGTAGATGCTTTTATAGAGGATATGGCAAATGTAATAGCGAGTGGGTTAAATGCAGCGCTGCATCATCAAATTGACCAAGATAATACAGGAGCATATACACATTGAGGGGGAGAGACGATGATAGTTTAAGTCGTTTTGCACTTCTGTGTATATGTAGTACAGTTTTATGTTTACTTATGATGATAGCAGGAGTTGCGCTTGCTAATCATGGTTTGAAAAGTATGAAAGGTTATCAGCAGCTGTCGTATGAACAAATAGCTCATATGACAGGGACAGAGGGTGCGAGTGCTGAATCAGAAATTTTGGGAAGTTCGTTTTCAACTATTGAGAAACAAAAACAATTAGAAAGTTTAAGAAGTTTTAATGTCGTAGAAGGAATTGGTATGGCGATAGCAAGTGTTGCTTATGAAATAACAAAGTTTGGAACGGATATAGTTGTTGGGAAAGTGAAAGAGATTTTTAGCTAAGAGTAGCAGGAAGAACGGTTGTCTTATCGTTTTGTACGACAGCCGTTTTTTAATTTGAAAAAGGTTTGTCTCTTATGGTTTGTTCGCATAAGATATAGATAGAATGATTTGTCTTGTAAGCAGCACGAGTTTTCATTGAATCTTTGCTGCTCTATTGATATAATCAGTGCTAGTGTATATTGGCGAGACTATTAGGAGTTGAGAACATAGATGAATAAAGAAGAAAGAGCAAAAAGACAGTCCAAAATTCGTAACTTCTCCATCATTGCTCACATTGACCACGGGAAATCAACGTTGGCAGACCGTATTTTGGAGAAAACAAACGCGTTAACACAGCGCGAAATGAAAGCTCAGTTGCTTGACTCTATGGATTTAGAGCGTGAGCGCGGTATTACAATTAAATTAAATGCAGTACAATTAACGTATAAAGCGAAAGACGGTGAAGAGTATATTCTTCACTTGATCGATACGCCAGGACACGTCGATTTTACGTACGAAGTATCTCGTAGTTTAGCGGCTTGTGAAGGTGCAATTCTTGTTGTTGATGCAGCGCAAGGGATTGAGGCGCAAACATTAGCAAACGTATATTTAGCGCTTGATAATAATTTAGAAATCTTACCAGTTATTAATAAAATCGATTTACCAAGTGCGGATCCAGAACGCGTACGTCAAGAGGTAGAAGATGTAATTGGTTTAGATGCATCGGAAGCTGTACTTGCTTCGGCAAAAGCAGGCATTGGTATTGAGGACATTTTAGAACAAATCGTTGAAAAAGTACCAGCTCCGACGGGTGATTCAGAAGAGCCGTTACAATGTATGATTTTCGATTCCTTATATGATCCATATCGTGGTGTAATTGCATATATCCGTGTTGTAAACGGAACGGTAAAAGTTGGCGATAAAGTACGTATGATGGCAACTGGTAAAGAGTTTGAAGTAACAGAAGTAGGTGTATTTACACCGAAAACAACGCAGCGTGATGAGTTAACTGTAGGTGATGTAGGTTTCTTAGCAGCATCTATTAAAAACGTAGGTGATACACGTGTTGGTGATACGATTACACATGCGAAACGTCCGGCTGCAGAGGCGTTACCAGGTTACCGTAAATTAAACCCGATGGTATTCTGTGGGCTGTATCCAATTGATTCTGCTCGTTATAACGATTTACGTGATGCGTTAGAAAAATTAGAGTTAAACGATTCTGCTCTTGAGTTTGAACCAGAAACATCTCAAGCGCTAGGATTTGGTTTCCGTTGTGGATTCTTAGGATTACTTCACATGGAAATCATTCAAGAACGTATTGAACGTGAATTTAAGATTGACTTAATTACAACAGCGCCAAGCGTTATTTATAAAGTTTATTTAACAAACGGTGAAGATGTTATTGTTGATAATCCATCTAATATGCCAGATCCACAGTCTATCGATCGTGTAGAAGAGCCGTTTGTTAAAGCTTCAATTATGGTTCCGAATGACTATGTTGGAGCTGTAATGGAAATTTGCCAAGGTAAACGTGGAACGTTTATTGATATGCAATATTTAGATGAAACGCGTGTTACATTAACATATGAAATCCCGTTATCAGAAATCGTATATGACTTCTTCGATCAATTGAAATCAAATACGAAAGGATATGCATCATTTGACTACGAGTTAATTGGTTATAAACCGTCTAAACTTGTGAAAATGGATATTCTTTTAAATAATGAACAAGTGGATGCTTTATCATTCATTGTGCACCGTGATTCAGCGTATGACCGTGGTAAAGTAATCGTAGAGAAATTAAAAGAATTGATTCCAAGACAACAGTTCGAAGTGCCAATTCAAGCTACTATTGGAAACAAGGTTGTAGCACGTTCTACAATTAAGGCGATGCGTAAAAACGTACTTGCAAAATGTTACGGTGGTGACATTTCTCGTAAGCGTAAACTTCTTGATAAGCAAAAAGAAGGTAAAAAACGTATGAAGTCTGTTGGTTCTGTAGAAGTACCGCAAGAGGCATTCATGGCTGTACTGAAAATGGATGACAACTAATATAAAAAAAGAAGGAGTCGTTTATGCGGCTTCTTTTTTTCTGTATCATTACTTTTTAGACATCTTAGTATCTCTCATTTACAATAGTGAGAGAGCTTTTTAGTTTATACAGAGTTAGGAGATTATTAATGTCCGAAAATATTCGAAAAGATATTCAAGAGAAACTACAAAATGGTAATTTTAATTGTGAAAAGGAATTGACGCTTTCTATTATTAGTGGAAAGTGGAAAGTTGTGATACTGTGGCATCTTGGTGTGGAAGGGCCTCATCGTTTTAGCGAATTACAACGGTTATTCCCAAGCATTTCTCATAAAGTTTTGTCGAACCAATTAAAAGAGTTAATGGAAGATGGGATTGTTGATCGAACAGTATATCCCGAAATTCCTCCTCGTGTTGAGTATTATATGACGGAACTAGGCATGTCACTTTTACCAATCGTTGAAATGATGTATGATTGGGGAAAAATGCGAATGGAACAAATCCGTAATACGTTAGAGAAGTAGAGAACCCTCCGGAGTGCGGAGGTTTTCTTTTTAGAAAGGTAGGAGTTATATTTGGTACAAGCAGCATATATTCATATTCCGTTTTGTCAGCATATTTGTCACTATTGTGATTTTAATAAAGTGTTTATTGAACGCCAACCGGTAGATCAATATTTAGAGTACTTAGAGAAAGAAATAATAAATACGGTTCAAAAAGTACCGTTTGATAGTATGAAAACGATTTTTGTTGGTGGAGGAACGCCGACAGCATTAAATATGGAACAGACAAAAAAATTACTCGAGATTATTAATCGTCATTTGCGTCCGTTTGCTCCGAATTGTGAATTGACATTTGAAGCGAATCCAGGAGATCTGCCGAAAGAGAAGTTGAATGTACTGCTAGAAGGTGGAGTGAATCGAATTAGTTTTGGTGTGCAAACGTTCCGTGATGAACTGCTGGAGAAAATCGGGCGCAAGCATACGAGGGAAGATGCATTCCTAGCGATTCGAGAAGCTCAAGAAGTAGGCTTTAAAAATATTAATGTAGATATTATTTATGCTTTGCCAGGACAAACGATAGAAGATGTGAAGGAAACATTAGACATTGCTTTTACGCTTGGTGTACAACATTTCTCGGCATATTCATTAATTGTGGAACCCAAAACAGTGTTTTATAACTTAATGAATAAAGGGAAATTGCGTCTTCCGGGTGAAGACCATGAAGCGAAAATGTATGAAATGGTAATGGATGAAATGGAGAAACACGGTTATAGCCAGTATGAAATTAGTAATTTCTCAAAAGGTGACAATAAAAGTAGACATAATCTCACATACTGGAATAATGAAGAGTATTATGGTTTTGGAGCTGGAGCTCATAGTTATGTAAATGGGGAACGTATTCAAAATGTAGGTCCGCTGAAGCAATATTTTAATAAAATTGATGAAACAGGATTTCCTTATTTAGATGTTCATGAAGTGACTGAGAAGGAAAAAATGGAAGAAGAGTTGTTTTTAGGACTTCGAAAAACAAAAGGTGTTTCTAAAATAGCATTCCAAAAGAAATTCAATATGGAGATGGATCAAGTTTTCGCGAAGCAGTTACAAGGCAATCAAGAACAAGGGTTGCTTGAAGAAAGAGATGGATATGTGCGTTTAACACGAAAAGGGAAATTATTAGGGAATGAAGTGTTCCAGTCATTTTTGATTGACTAATTAAATGTTTCATAAACGTGAAAAAAATTCATTATTTCGTGACGTTTCCGTTGACAATTGAATGTCAATTTTGGTAAGTTATTAATAGATTTAGCACTCGAAGACAAAGAGTGCTAACAGAGGTGATGATGAGATGCTTACGGAACGTCAGCTCTTAATTTTACAAACAATTATTGATGACTTTATTGGATCAGCGCAGCCCGTTGGGTCTAGAACGTTGGCTAAAAAAGAAGAAATCACATTTAGTTCAGCTACTATTCGAAATGAAATGGCTGATTTAGAAGAATTAGGTTTTATTGAAAAAACACATAGTTCTTCTGGACGGGTTCCTTCTGAGAAAGGATACCGATTTTATGTAGACCATCTTTTAGCGCCGCAAAACTTACCGAACGATGAAATTGTACAAATTAAAGATTTATTTGCTGAAAGAATTTTTGAAGCAGAAAAAGTTGCACAGCAATCTGCTCAAATTTTATCAGAGCTTACGAGCTATACGGCGATTGTTCTAGGGCCTAAGTTAAGCACAAATAAACTTAAAAACGTACAAATTGTGCCGCTTGATCGTCAAACAGCAGTCGCTATTATTGTAACGGATACAGGGCATGTACAAAGTAAAACGATTACCGTTCCGGAATCTGTTGATTTATCAGATTTAGAAAAAATGGTTAACATTTTAAATGAAAAGCTATCTGGTGTACCGATGGCAGAACTTCATAATAAAATCTTTAAAGAGATTGTTACAGTTTTACGTGGGTATGTTCATAATTACGATAGTGCGATAAAAATGTTAGATGGTACATTTCAAGTTCCGTTATCGGAAAAGATATACTTTGGAGGGAAAGCGAATATGCTTTCGCAACCGGAGTTCCATGACATTCATAAAGTAAGATCTTTGCTGACGATGATTGATAATGAGGCTGCGTTTTATGACATTTTGCGTCATAAACAAGTCGGAATTCAAGTGAAAATTGGTAGAGAAAATTCTTCTACGGCAATGGAGGATTGCAGTTTGATTTCTGCAACGTATTCGATTGGAGAAGAGCAACTTGGAACAATTGCAATTTTAGGTCCGACGAGAATGCAATACTCTCGTGTAATTAGTTTACTGCAGTTATTTACAAGACAGTTTACAGACGGACTTAAAAAGTAAATGAGAGTAATACATTCGCGCAAGTGATGAAATTTTCATTGCTGTGTGTAATATATAATGCTTAGGTAATCATGCTAAGCATGATACCTAATACCTTTTAAGGAGGTGAAAATTGTGGAAGAGCGTAACGAACAAGTGGTAGAAGAAGTAAAAGAAGCGCAAGTTGAAGAAGCTGTCACGCCAGAAAACAGTGAAAAAACTGTAGAAGAAAAAAGTGAGGCTGCTCTTTTACAAGAAAAAGTAGATGAGTTACAAGCGAAACTAACGGAAACGGAA